>DASVQX010000089.1:0-18551 GCA_036388915.1 Pyrinomonadaceae bacterium | reverse complement strand
CGGCTTGAAGATTTATAACTTCAAGCCGCGCCTCCGCGTCTGCGGTCGTTAATTATTCTTACCTGGCCGCGGTCGCGGCGGTGCCGACGTACTCCCAGTGCCAAGGCTCGTAGTAGTAGGGGCGGAAGCCGAAGCGTTCGGCGTTGCGGACGAGCCAGCGGTAGGCGGGCGTCTGCACCTGTATGGCGCGGTTGGAGTCTTTGGTCTCGACCGGCTCGCCGCCGACGTAGAGGTCGAGGGCGCGCCCGGTGAAGTGCGGGCTGTTGACCGCGAGTCCGGCGCGCCCCGAGTTGGGCGACTGCGCGCGCAGGCGTGCCTGGTACTCGGGCGAGCGGAAGGAGGAGACGATCTTCAGGAAGCGCTCTTCCGAAGCGACCTCGCCCGCGGCCGTCAGCTTCAGACCCGACGCGGGGTCGGCCGCCGCCGCCGCCAGCATCCGCTTGTAGGCCGCGTAGGTCTCGCGCTCGACCTGGCGCAGAGCCTCCGGGCGCGTGGGGTCGTAGAAGTCCGTGACGGGCGCGAGCAGGAGGTCTTCGGGGGTCGCGTGCGCCTTGTTCTTGAGGCGCGCGCCCTGCCATTCGGAGACCATGCGGTAGAGCGTCTCGCCGTCGAGCACGCCGCTCGGCTGGAGGCCGGCCGTCTTCTGCCAGCGCGAGAGCGAGGCGGCGAAGTCTTCGCCCGCGCCGGCCGCGTCAACTTCGAGCATCCGCGTGATGAGCGGCGTGTAGAGGTGCCAGCCGCGCTGCTGCTTTCCGCCGAAGGCCCAGCTCAGCTCGTACCTGAGCATCATGTTGCGCGTGGCGGCGGCCGCGAAGAGGGAAGCGCCGCTCTCGTCGGCGTGCGTGTGCGCGCCCTTCTCGGCCGGGGCGGCGGGCGCCGTCCCGTCGGCGCGTCTTTCAGGCATCAGCGCCAGAGGCCGCGCGGCCGTCGCCTGCGCCTCGGCCTGCGCCTGCCCGTAGCCGGTGCGCGCCACGAAAGTCACCAGACCGACGAGCGCCGCGAGCGCCACGCAAGAGACGACGAGATGGGTCTTCTTCTGCTTCATTCTTAAATCGGCGGAGCCAAAACTTACTGGAGAAAATGTCGGCCAAAATCGAGGTGAGGTGTGCTTCCCGCGAACAAAGTATCAGATGCGCGGGCGCGCGTCACGGTTCGTCGCGCGCGGAGAAATAGGCGCCGCCGCCCTCGTCCGCAAAGGCTACGGTCAGACTGCGCGGCGGGCGCCGAGTCTGTTAAACTAGCGCCGCCGCCGAAGCTGTCGTCAGAGATGCCGCGGCGGCGAGTTCCCGACCTAAACATTCCCGAGCGTACGGAGAAGGCAAAGATGCCACTTGAGTCAAACAGCGCGGCGAGCGTCTCGCCCGCGCTCGTCTTCGAGTTGGAGAACGGCAGCAACTTCACCTTCAACTTCCAGATGGACGGCCGCGTCGCCGTCATCGGCTTTCAGGACGGCCGCGCCGTCACCGGCACCCTCACCGAAGAGCAGGCCGAAGAGTTGCGCGACGCCATCGGCGAGTACATACATAAGAGGAAGGGATGAAGGAAAGTAGACGGTAGTCAGTAGCCAGTAGGCGCCGCCCGGCGGACGTCGAGTTTGACGCGCGGGCTTACTCGGCTGCAAAAGGTTTTCTACTGTCTACTGTCTACCGCCTACTCCCCCAGGATTTCAGCCTATGTTTTACCAAGCCCCCGCCGCGGAGTTTTCCGGCCGCGTCTCCCGCCTGAAGAAATACGCCCTCTTCGTCGTCGCGCTGGCGTCGGCGTCGCTGTGCGCGTTCGGGCAGGCTCCGGCCGGAGGGTTCGAGCGCGAGTTGGACGCCTCGGGGCCCGTCGAGCTGCGTGTGAAGAACCGGACGGGGCGCGTGACGGTCGTGGCGGAGGAGGGGCTGAAGCAGGTCTCGATTCGCGCGACCTCGGCGGCGGGGTTGGGCGTCGGCGAAAAGGACGTGCGCGTCACGCACGGCGGGGCTTCCGTCCAGATCGAGGTCGAGCGCGAGTCGGCCGTCGCGCGGCCGGGCGACGGGCGTAAGGTCGTCGCCTCCGCGGCGCAGGTCGAGCGCGAGCGCATCGACCTCTCGGTGCGTGTCCCCGCGCGCTCGCGCGTCTTCGTCGAGACCGAGGCGGGCGCCGTCGATGTCGTCGGCAACCTCGCCGAGGCCGAGGCGAAGACCGACACCGGGACTATTCGCGCCGACGTGCCGATGGACGAGCTGCGCTACAGCTTCCGCTGGACGCTCAGCCGCCCGCGCTTCTTCAGCGAGGTCGAGCTGCCCGAGGCCAAGCACAAGCGCGGCGGCTTCTTCGAGATCGCCGGCCGCTTCCCCGACGAGAAGGAAGAGAAGGACAAGAAGAAGAAGGGCGAAGAGTCCGCCGTCGAAGCATCCGAAGAAGCCTTCGAGGCCGAACCCGCCGCGACCGCCACGCCGGAAGCGAAGGCCACGCCCGCCGCCGCGCTCGACCCGAAGGCCGCGCGCGCCCGCGCCGAAGAGGAGAAGAAGCAGGAGCAGCACAAGAGGGAAGAGGCGAAGAAGCGTGAAGAGGCCGCGAAGTCCGAGGCTAAACGCAAGGCCGCCGCAGAGAAGTCCGAAGCGAAGAAGGCGGCGGCCGACATGCGCGTCCGGCTGAGCCTTGAGACGGCGCGCGGCGTCGTCCTCTTCGGCGTCAAGGACGAGGCGCGCGTCCCCTCCGACCTGCGCGAGCGCACGCTGACAGAGGCCGCGCGCGCCATCATCCGCAGCGGCGACACCGAACTCATCGACGCCATCCGCAAGGTCGCCCCGCGCCTCGTCGGCGAGTACGCCGAGACGTTGGGCCTGCGCGGCCGCGGCCCCACGCTCTCGACGCGCGCCGCCTCGCCGTTCGACGTGCGCGCGGCGGCCGGCCCCTCGCTCGCACGCGTGCAGGCGCGCGTCACCGACCGCACGGGGCGCGCCATCACCGGCCTCTCCGCCGGAGACTTCACCGTCAACGAGGGCGGCGTCGAGCGCGCCGTGCGCGAGGTCAGGCCGACCACCGCGCCCTTCAACCTCGTCCTGCTGCTCGACGTTTCGGGGAGCGTCGAGGAGCGTATCGACTTTATCCGCAAGGCCGCGCTCGCCTTCCTCAACACCGCCGGGCCGCAGGATCGCATCGCCATCGTCTCTTTCCGCGACGACGTGCAGGTCGTCTCCGACTTCACCTCCGACCGCCGCGTGCTGACCGAGCGCATCAAGGACATTCAGGCGGGCGGCGCCACCTCGCTCTACGACGCGCTCGGCTTCTCGCTCGTCCACGTCCTGCGCCCCTTGCGCGGCGAGCGCACCGGCGTCGTGGTGCTCTCGGACGGCGACGACAATCGCTCGTTCCTGACCTTCCCCGTCATCGTCGATGCCATCTACGAGACGGGCGCCATCGTCTACCCGCTCTACGTCCCCTCGGGGCTCATCCCGGCCTCGGGCGCGCCGTCGGCGTCGGCGACGCTCGACCCGACGCGGACGCGTTACCTCGAATTGACCTCGCGCGCCGACGAGGAGGGGCGGCGTCTCGCCGAAGTCTCGGGCGGGCAGTACTACCCGATCACGCGGCTCGAACAGTTGCAGCGCGCCTACGACGACGTGGCCGCGCAGCTCAGGACGGCCTACACGATCACCTACGAGACGGACGCGGCGGTGCGACCCGACTCGCGCGTGCGCGTCCGCGTCGCGCGCGACGGCGCGTCGGTGAAACTGAGCCCGGCGGTCGGCGTCTCGGCCGCGACCGCCGAGGCGCCCGCGCAGTAGCTTTCCGACGAACGAACAAGGGGTGCGATGTTCTTACCTTCTTCCGTCGCGCGTGGTTGGAGACTCCTCCTCGCGCCGCTGCTTGCGCTCCTCGTCCTGACGGCCGCCCCCGCCGCGCCCAACCCGCGCACGCAGGAACCCGCGCCGACGCCCACGCCGCAGACTCAACAGCCGACGCCCACGCAGACGCCGTCCCCGACGCCGACGCCCGCCGAGACGCCCACGCCCGAGCAGACTCCCGCGCCGACCCCCGAGCCGTCGCCCGACGAAGGCGAGGCGGTCGAGCGCATCGACACCGATTTGACGAGCGTGCTTTTGTCCGCGGCCGACAAGAAGCGACGCTTCGTCAACACGCTCCGCGCCGAGGACGTGCGCGTCGTCGAGGACGGCGTCGAGCAGCGCATCTCGTCCTTCGAGCGCGAGACGGACGCGCCGCTCTCGCTCGTCCTGCTCGTGGACACGTCGGCCTCGCAGGAGAAGGTCTTGAAGGAAGAGCAGGAGGCGGCCTCCGTCTTCATCCGCTCGGTGCTCCGCCCCGCGCGCGACACGGCCGCCGTCCTCTCCTTCACCGGCGTCACGCGCCTCGAACAGCTCCCGACCGCCGACGCCTCGCTCCTGCTCGCGGCCGTCGCCTCGCTCCAGGTGCGCTACACCAACAAGACCCCCGAGTGTCAGAACCTCGAAGCGCCCGCCGACATCCGCCTGCGCTGCCTGACCGGCGTCTGGGACGCGGTCGTGCTCTCCGTCCGCGAGGTGCTCTCGAAGACGCCCGAGCGGACGCGCCGCGCCGTCATCCTCCTCTCCGACGGCGACGACACTTCGAGCCGCGTCCGGCTCTACCAGGCCGCCGAGTACGCCGTCCGACACAACGCGGTCGTCTACTCCGTCGGCATCCGCGACAAGGATTTCGACTACGGCGAGATGCGCCGCGACTTCCTCCAATCGCTCTCCGACCAGACCGGCGGCCGCGCCTTCTTCCCCAAGCGCCCCGCCGACCTCGCCGCCGCCTTCGCACAGATCGAGCAGGAGCTGCGCTCGCAATACCTCATCACCTACACCTCCACCAACCGCGCCCGCGACGGCTCCTTCCGCAAACTCCAGATCGAAATCGCCAACCCCGAACTCAAGAAGCAGAACCTCCGCCTGCTCTACCGTCAGGGCTATTTCGCGAGGCAGTAGAAAGTAGAAAGTAGAAAGTAGAAGAACGTTTGTAGTCGGGCAATCAGCACTTCAGCGCTAACGCGGCGGCGCGCTACTAACTACTGTCTACTGTCTACTTGAATTTTCCCCCCTCATCCTTCATCCTTCGGTCCTGTCATGACTCGCCCCATTCTGATGTCTCTGTTCGACGAGACGGAGCGCCGGCCGCTGACGGTCTCGGAGCTGACCGCGCAGGTGCGCGGCGCGTTGGAGAGCCGGTTCGCGTCCGTGTGGGTCGAGGGCGAGATTTCCAACTTCCGCGCGGCCGCGTCTGGTCACTGGTACTTCACCGTGCGCGACGAGGCGGCGCAGTTGCGCGCGACCTGCTTCCGCGGCGTCAACTCGCGGATACGCTTCCGCCCCTCGGACGGGCTGCTCGTCCGCGTGCGGGGGCGCATGACCGTCTACGCGCCGCGCGGCGAGTACGAGATGATCGTCGAGGCGCTCGACCCCGTCGGCGCGGGCGCGCTGCGCGTCGCCTTCGAGCAGTTGAAGGAGAGGCTGGCGGCCGAGGGGCTGTTCGACGAATCGCTCAAGCGCGCGCTGCCGGTGCTCCCGCGCCGCGTCGGCGTGGTGACCAGCCCGACCGGCGCGGCCGTGCGCGACATCATCCGCACGGTCGAGCGCCGCACGCGCACCGTCAGCATCCTGCTCGCGCCGACGCGCGTGCAGGGCGAGGGCGCGGCCGCCGAGGTGGCGCGCGCCATTCAGACTTTGAACGAGCACCACCTGCGCGCACTGAAGGAAGGGCGCGCGGAGGAGCAGTTGGACGTGATTATCGTCGGGCGCGGCGGCGGGTCGAGTGAAGACCTCTGGGCCTTTAACGCCGAGGAGGTGGCGCGCGCCATCCGCGCCTCGGTCGTCCCCGTCATCTCGGCCGTCGGGCACGAGACGGACTTCACCATCGCGGACTTCGCGGCCGACGTGCGCGCCGCCACGCCGACGGCCGCCGCCGAGATCGTCGCCGAGCGCGAGGACGAGATCGGCGACTACGTCGAGCGGCTGACGCACGGGCTGGTCAACGCGGCGCGCTACCGCCTGCTCGCCGAGCGAGCGCGCGCGCAGGAGGCGGCGATGTCGCCCGGCTTCGACGAGGTCAGGATGCGTTTGAGGGTCGCGCGGGAAGAGTTGAACGACGCGCGCTGTCGTCTTGAGAATCGCGCGGGGGATTTGAGCCGCGCCGCGCGCCGGAGGTTCGACGCCGCCGTCCGCGGGCTCTCGCCGGCGCGCGTGGCCTCGGCCGCGTCGCGCGCGCGCGTACGGCTGAGCGTGGGCGGCGCGGCGCTTGAGTCGGCGGCGCACGCCCGGCTCGAAGACGCGCGCACGCGTCTGGCGGTGGCGGCCGCCGCGTTGGACGCCTTGTCGCCGCTCGCCGTCCTGGGTCGCGGCTACGCCGTGGCGCAGGACGCGCGCGGGCGCGTGCTGCGCTCGTCGCGCGGCGTTTCGGAAGGTGACGGCGTGCGCGTGCGCCTGGCACGGGGCGCGCTGCGCTGCCGCGTGGAAGAGGTCGAGGGGGAGAACTGAATGTCGCAGGGGCGTAAGAGCCGCATCGTGATTGACGTTGACCGCGCGCGCGCGGAGGCCGCGCAGAAGCGCGCGGGTCGCTTCGGGCGCGCGGGCCGCGCCGGGCGCGCGCTGGGCGTGACGGGGCTGGTCCTCCTCGGCCTCCTGCTCGTCGCGCTCGTCGGCACGTACGCGTGGTGGCAGAGCTTTAAGAAGAGCCCGCCCTACAGCCTCGCGCTGCTGCTCGACGCGGCGCAGCACGACGACGTGGGGGCGGTCGAGACCATGATCGACCCCGTCAGGATCGCCGACGGGTTCGCGCCGCAGGTCATCGAGAGCCTGACGGGGCCCGGCTCGCAGCTCCCGCCGCAGGTGCGCGCCTCGGCGACCGCCGCCATCCCGCAGCTCCTGCCGCGCGTGCGCGAGACGATGCGCGAGGAGATCGCCCGCGCGCTGAAGGGCTTCGCGCAGGGCGACTCGCCGAACACGCCCTTCTTCGTCAAGGCGCTCGGCGTGAGGCAGATGGCCAACGTCGAGGAGCGCGGCGACGCGGCCACGGTCAAGCTCAACGCGGGCGAGCGACCCGTCGAACTCTCGATGGTCCGCGACGGCGAGCGGTGGAAGGTCGTCACGGTCAAAGACCCGCAGCTCGCCTCGGAGATCGCCGCGCGCCTCGCCGCGAGCCTCCCGGCCGGCGGGCAGCAGCAGCCGCCGCAGCAGCAGAACCAGCCCCGCCGCAGGGGGACGAGATAGAGATGGCCAAACGCGAACAGAAGAACGCGGCCGCCGCGACCGCCGCGACCAACTTCGAGGGACAGCTCGCGTCGTTGGAGCGCATCGTGCGTGAGCTTGAGCGCGGCGACCTGCCGCTGGAGCAGAGCCTTGAGCTGTTCGAGCAGGGCGTCAAGCTGTCGCGCGAGTGTCAGGAGCGTCTGAACGAGGCCGAGCGGCGCATCGAGGTGCTGCTGCGCGGCGGCGACGGCGCGACCATCGCCGTCCCGTTCGAGTCGGACGCGCTCATCGAGGACGAGGGCGAGGCGGATGACGAGAGCGTCTTCTGACGAGCCTTCTGGCGCCGCCGCCGATGGCGCGCGCGGCGAGGCTTCGGCCGAAGAGGTGCGCGACTACGCCGTGCGCGTGCGCGCCGAGGTCGAGGCCGAGCTTGAACGTTTAGTCCCCGCCGAGACGGAAGACCCGCCCGCGGTTCACGCCGCCATCCGCTGGAGCCTCTTCGCGCCCGCCAAACGCTTCCGCCCGCTGCTCGTCAACGCCTCCGGCGAGACGTTCGGCGCGCCGCGCGAGAAGTTAATCAAGACCGCCTGCGCCTTCGAGCTGCTGCACACATACTCACTCGTCCACGACGACCTGCCCGCGATGGACGACGACGACCTGCGGCGCGGACGCCCCACCTGTCACGTCAAGTTCGGCGAGGCCACCGCCATCCTCGCCGGCGACGCCTTGCAGACCTTAGCCTTCCAGACGCTCGCCGAGGACGAGACGCTCGACGCATCTTTACGAGTCCGTCTCATCTCGGAACTGGCGCGCGCCGCCGGCACGCCCTCGGGGATGGTCGCCGGTCAGGCGCACGACCTCGCGGCCGAGGCGCGCTCGGGCGTGGGCGGCGAGGAGCTTGAGCTGATCCACCGGCGCAAGACCGGCGCGCTCATCGCGGCGGCCGCGCGCGCCGGCGCACTCGTCGCTTCCGCGAATGACGCGGCGGTCGCGGCGGTCAGCGCGTACGCGCACGACCTCGGCCTGCTCTTCCAGATCACAGACGACCTGCTCGACGTGACGGCCACGGCGTCCGACCTCGGCAAGACGCCGGGCAAGGACGCGCGCACGGGCAAAGCCACCTACCCCGCGCTCTACGGCCTCGACGCCGCGCGACGCCGCGCGCTCGAAGTCTTCGACCGCGCGAACGCCGCGCTCGACGCAATCGAGCGCCCCACGCCGATGCTCCGCGGCCTCGCCCGCCTCGTCCTCGAACGCCGCGCGTAAAGCAGTAATCAGTAGGGTACATAAAGGCGGCGTGGCTCTCATCGGTCGATGATGAGAGCCACGCCGCCTTTATGTACCCTACTGCCTACTGACTACTGCTTTATAAAAACGTGACTTCGCCGTCAACGACGCGCGCGAGGTAGCGGCCGTCGCGCATGACCCACGCGACGCGACGCCCCGAGCGCGCAAGCTCGGCCCACTCGCTCGACTTCTTCGGGTTCTGCTCGATGAGGACGCAGTCGTGCGGGAGTTCGACGTGACGCAGGCCCGACTGCCGGAAGCGCCGGACGCCGCGCCCGCCCGAGAAGAGCTTCTCGAAGGCGACGAGGATGACGCCCGCCGCCGGCAACTCTTCCGCGTCTCTGTCGTCCTCCGCCATGACGTTTGAAAGCTTCGGGAGTCTCAGGTGGGCTAGCCGGCGCCGGTGGGGCCGCCGCCGTCGCTTGAGCCGTCGCGGCGCGCGAAGCTGTTGACCAGCTCGATCAGCTCCTTGGCGCGGAAGGGCTTCGAGATGTAGGCGTCGAAGCCGGCTTCGAGCGCGCGCATCCTGTCCTGGTTGGCGGCAAACGCGGTGACGGCGACGCAGGGGACGGCGCGCGTGCGCTCGTCGGCGCGCATCTCGCGCAGCAGTCCCCAGCCGTCGAGCGCGGGCATCGAGAGGTCGATGAGCGCGACGGTCGGCGCCTCGGCCAGCGCGGCGTCCAAAGCCTCGCGGCCGTCGCGCGCCTCGCGGATGCGATAGCCCTCGCCCTCCAGCATCAGGCGCAGGAGTTCCCGGTTGTCGTCGTAGTCGTCGGCGATAAGAATGCTCTCGGGCATTGTCGGGAAACCACTCGGATTCGTTCGCGGGGAGAGCCGGCCGGGGCCCTCACGCCCCGCCCGCCCGTGTACGGCCTCAGATGATAAATCGAAAACCCGAAATCGCAAATCCGAAACGGCCAAAAACACGGAGGGGTTCATACATTTTGAGTCCGCCCGGAGCCTCAAGTCCTTGCCTTAACTAATCACCCCGGTATAGAGTTCAGCCACCTTATAGGCTATACTGCCGAAGTAAGCAAATGGCTTACTCGGCACCCCAAAACCCCCTTTAGGGGGGGTCATGCTCCCGAACTGGAAAGGAACTTCTTATGCCCCCCTCGCATAAGAATAAGTCGGCAGACGCGAGCGCCTACGGCCCGGAAATCTTGGATTTCTACGGTGTGGATCCGCGCGAGGTGCCGCTGTACACTATTCCGCGCGCCGCGCGGTACCTCAAAATCCCCGAAAGAACAATCAGGAATTGGGTCTCTGGGTGGAAGAACAGGGTCAAGGAGGGTGTGCGCTTTCTTGGTCCCGTTATTAAGCTGCCGCAACCAGAGACACCGATGCTGTCTTTCATGAACCTTGTGGAGGCGCACGTCCTGGGGGGAATTCGTCGCCTCGAAAACGTTGCTTTCTATAAAGTTCGCACGGGACTGAGCTTTCTCGAAAAGCGAGCCCCCTCGCCTCACCCGCTGGCCGATTGGCTCTTTGAGACGGACGGGGTGAATCTATTCGTCCGCGAGTTGGGCGGCCTGATAAACATTTCGGAGAACGGCCAGATCGAGATGGAGGCCGTTGTCTCCGGCTATCTGCGGCGGATTGACAGGAACATTAACGCGGGCGTCCTGCGCCTTTACCCTTTCCTCAAGAAGGATCCCACATACGACGAACCAAAAAGGGTGATGATCGACCCCCTGGTTTCTTTCGGTAGGCCAGTCCTCGTCGGCACCGGAGTCCCCACCGACGTTATTGCTGAAAGGTTCTACGCCGGGGACACCTTCGACGACTTGGCGAAGGACTATGACATCACGCCGGCACAAGTCGAAGAAGCCATCCGATACGAAGGAGATACCCGAAAAGCGGCGTGAGCCTTTTACGTTCTTTGTAGACAGGTCACTCGGCAGAGTAACGGTCCCGGACGCCCTTCGTAGCATCGGCCTCAAAGTCGAGGTTCATGCCGACCATTTTGAGCATGACGCCCCCGACACTGAATGGCTGAAAAAATGCGGCGAAGAGGGCTGGGTCGTACTGGCGAAAGATAAAGCCATCAGGAAAAATCCGCTAGAGCGGCAAGCCCTGTTCTCGCATGGGCTCGCCGCTTTCTTTTTCATTAAAACCGCCGCTACTGGCGAAGAGAACGCCACGGCAGCCACCAAGGCCGCCCAAAAGATTATCGGCATCTTAGAGAACCAACGCCGACCCTTCATAGCCCGCATTCATGCGGACGGCAAGGTAGAGCTATGGCTGAATCACAAGGGCATAGATTTACTAGCGGAAAAAGAGGTGAGGCGTAGTAAGCGCAAGAAGTAGCACCACATACCAAGCGTCAACCTTAATAGCCCGGTCAGAAATGGCCGGGCTTCTCTGTGCCCGAGATAGTACTCAGAGGTAGTGGCTTGAATGAAAAACGAGTCTCTTGACACTGTTTGTCCCCGGCGTCCATAATCCGAGGTGCCCGCGGCCCGGCTGTTTTCGGCGGGCGCGGCGACGTGAGAGAGCGAACCCGGCGGGCGCTCGCCGCAAGACTCGCCCCCCACAGAAAGCCGGTCCCGCGGCGCCTCGAACACCCGCGCCGAACCCTACCACGCCCAAAGAAGGAGACAGTGAACGTGTCCAGCGTTGACTTGGAAAAAAGCTTGCGCGCAGACGTGGAGTCGTACGTCAGCCAGCGGACGAGCGGTTTGAAGGAGGAGTTGGGGCGTCTGCGCTCGCAGCTCAACGAGGCGCTGGCGCGGATGAGCGAGCGTCTGGAAGAGCCTGCCGCCTCGCCCGAAGCCCCGCTCGCCGTCGCCGTCGCCGAGCACCTGCGCAACGCGCGCAACCTCGGCATCGAGGCCGCCGCCGCCGAGTCCTCGCGCGCCCGCGCCTCCTCCGACATCGCGCTCATCAAGGCCGCCGTGGACGAACTGGACGGCCAGCACACGCAGGCCGAAATCCTCAACGCGCTCGTCAACCGCGCCGCCGCCTTCGCGCCGCGCGTCGCCTTCTTCGTCGTGAAGAGCGAGCGCGCGACGGGCTGGCGCGCGCGCGGACTCGCGGGCACCGTGGGCGACGACGCCGTGCGCGAACTCTCGCTCGCGCTCCAGTCCGACACGCTGCTGGGCGAGGCGGCGCGCACGCGCTCGACGTGGGCGGGCGAGCCCGGCTCGCACGCCGAAGACCACACCATCTACCAGCACTTCGGCGGCGAGCCGCCGCACCGCATGGTCGCCGTCCCGCTCGTCGCGCGCGACAGGGCGGTGGCCGTGCTCTACGCCGACAGCGCGGGCCAGGACGCAGACGCCGTCAACCTCGAAGCCATCGAGACGCTGGTGCGCGTCGCGGCGATGGCGGTCGAGCTGCAAGGCTCGCGCAAGCAGCCGCACGCCGAAGCCGCGCCCGCGCGTCCCGCCGCCGCGCCGCCGCAGCCGGCGCGGAGACCCGCCGAGCCCGAACGCCGCGAAGAAGAAGCCCGCCGCGAAGAGCCGGCGGCGCCGCCTTCCTTCGAGTCGCAGCCCGCCGCCGAAGAAGAGCGGCCGGCCGTCTTCGGGTTCGAGCCGCAGCCCATCTCCGGCACGGCGCAGCGCGAGCCCGCACACTCCTTCGCCCCCGAGCCGGAGACAGCCTTCTCTACTCAGCCCGAGCCGGCCGTCACGGCGCAGCCCGAGGCGCCCGCACTGTTCGGCGCGAGCCCAGAGGCGGCGCACGCCGACTCTCAGCCCGCCGCGCACGCCGACACCTTCGCGCCGCCCGCGGCCGAAGCGCCCGCGCCGCCCGTCTCGCCGCTCGGCAGCACGCGCCGCTACGGCTCGATGGACATGGACTTCCCCGTCGAGGTCGCCGAGGACGAGAAGCGCTTACACAACGACGCGCGCCGCTTCGCGCGCCTGCTCGTCTCGGAGATCAAGCTCTACAACGAGCAGAAGGTGCGCGAGGGGCGCGACGCCTCCGACCTCTACGAGCGGCTGCGCGAGGACATCGACCGCTCGCGCCAGATGTACGACAAGCGCGTCAGCCCTGAGGTCGCGAGCCGCTACGACTACTTCGACCACGAGCTCGTCAACATGCTCGCCGAGGGCGACCGCAACAAGCTCGGCGCCGACTACCCCGGCGCGACCGTCAGCGCCTAGAGCGGCTGAAAGCCCGACCGTGAGGGACGGCGCAGGTCTGACAAAGGAAGGCGGGAGGACGAGAGGCACGCTGTCTTTCATCCTCCCGCCTTCGTTTTAAATACCGCCCTCCCTCACGCACCGGCTCCCGCTCCGGTTATAATCCGCACACTCCCCGACAACGCCGCATCAAACGAGGAAGCATGACCCCGACCAACGACAAGCTGATGAGTCACCGCGCGACCTTCGCGCTCGCCATCTGCGCCGCGCTGCTGCTCGGCTCGGCGCTGCCGCTGACGGTCGCGAGCTGCCGCACGCAGACGGCGCGCGCCGACGAGCCGGCCGCCTTCGAGCGCCTGCGCCTGCTCACGCGCGGCGGGGTGCTCCCGGCCGAGCAGGCCGTCGCACAGCTCGCCGCCGAGTTCAAGGGCACGCGCACCGGCGCGCTCGCGCAGCTCGTCCGCGCGCGCATCCGCCACGAGGCGCGCGACTACGCGGGCGCGGCCGAGGTGCTGCGCGGCGTCGAGTTCAAAGGCGCGACGGTCGTGGGCGACTACGCGCTGTGGCTGCGCGGCGACGCGCTTGAGAAGGCCGGGCGACGCGCCGAGTCGCGCGCCGCCTTCGAGGAGCTGGCGCGCGACTACCCCGACGCGCTGCGCGCGCGCGACGCGACGGTGCGCGCCGGCGGGGCGCTCATGCAGGACGGGCAGGCGGCGGGCGTCCCCGTCGCGGTCAAGCGACTCGCCGACGCGGACGACGCCGACGCGCTGCTCCTGACGGCGAAGGCTTACGAGCAGTCGGGCGACCAGCTCAAGGCGCTCGCCGCCTACCGCCGCCTCTACTTCTACGCGCCCTCCCCCGCGGACAGGGAGACGGAGGCCGCCTTCGCGCGTCTCAACTCAAGCGCCGCGCCCGCCGGCGCCGGAGAGGCCACGGCGCGCGCCGAGCGGCTGGCGAAGGCGAAGCGTTACGCAGACGCCGTCAACGCCTACGCCGACGCCTTCGCGCGCTTCCCCGAGACGCGCACGCCGCAGGCTTTGCTCCGACGCGGCGCGGCCGCCTTCAACGCGCGCCGGGCGCCGGAGACGGTCGAGGCGCTGAGCGCGGTCCCTTCGTCGGCCGGCGAGACGCGCGCGGAAGCTTTGAACTACCTCGCGCAGCACTACGCGCGCGCGAAGCAGTGGCCGCAGGCGCGCGCGACCGTCGAGGAGATGCGGCGCGACTTCGCCCGCAGCCCCTTCACCATGCGCGCGCTCGCCGCGGCGGGCGCGGCGGCGAAGGAGGCGAAGAACACCGTTGACACGCTCTACTTCTACCGCGCCGCCGTCGCGCAGTTCCCCGGCGAGCCGGAGGTCGCGGGCGCGCAGTTCGAGCTGGCGTGGGCGGCGCACGACGCCAAGAACTTCGCCGAGTCGTCTCGACTTCTGACGGAGCATTTGGCGAACTACGCCGACCGCAACACCGACAACCGCGGCAAGGCCGGCTACTGGGCGGCGCGCGACTCGGAGCGCGCCGGGCTGCTCGGCGAGGCGCAGGCGCTCTACGAGGCGATGCTCGCGCGCTACGACGCCAACTGGTACGGCTACCTCTCGCGGCAGCGGCTCGACGCGATGAAGAACGCCGGCCAGCTCGGCAGCCGCCCCGCCAGGACCGACGCCGCGACGCTCGGGCGCGCGGTCGAGAATCTGAAGCCGGTGACGGTCGCCGAAGAGACGGCCGGGCCGGCCGAGGCCGCGCGGCTCGCGAAGGCCGAGCAGTTGGCGGCGGCCGCGTGGGACGAGGCGGCGCACGCCGAGTTGGACGAGGCGCTCAAAGGCCACCCGGCAAGCCCGCGCCTGAATCTCGCGAAGGCGCAGCTCCACCGCGCGCGCAACGACAACGTGCAGGCTTTCAACATCCTGCGCCGCAGCTTCCCCGACTACTCGCAGATGCGCCCCGAGGAGTTGACGCGCGAGGAGTGGGACGTGTTCTACCCGCTCGGCTTCTGGGACGCCATCAAACAGGAGGCGGGCGCGCGCGACCTCGACCCTTACGCGGTCGCCGGCCTCATCCGGCAGGAGTCGGTCTTCAACCCGCGCGCCGCGTCGCACGCCGACGCCTACGGGTTGATGCAACTGCTCGTCCCGACCGCGCGCATGATGGCGAGGCTCAGGGGCGTTGACACGCAGGTCACGGCCGAGACGCTGATGAGCGACCCGCGCCTCAACATCCGGCTCGGCACCTCTTACATGCGCGAGCAGTTGGACAAGTACGGCCGCATCGAGTATCTGGCGGCGGCCTACAACGCGGGGCCGGGTCGCGTCGTCCAGTGGCGCGCGTCGCTCCCGCTCCAGATGGACGAGTGGGCCGAGGCGATCCCGTTCCGCGAGACGCGCGGGTACGTGCAGGGCGTCGTCCGCAACATGCTCCAGTACCGCCGGCTCTACGACGACGCGGGGCGCTTCCGCCCCGAGGTCGGCACGCGCGCCGAGCGCCGCGACATCTCCCGCGCGGCGCCGCCGCAGCCCGCCGACGCCAACTCGCGCCCGCGCCGCGTCTCGAACGAAGAGGAAGAGTGAGGTGTTTTTGAAGTGAAGAGGGAAGTGACAGTCGGAAGCGAAGTCGCCACGCCGCCCGCGTTAGTCTTGGCGTTGGCGCTGTGCGTCGTCACGCTCTGCGCTTCGGGCGCGTCGGCGCAGAAGACGCGCAAGACCACGGCGGCGACGCCCGCCGCGAAGAAGACGGCGGCGAAGACGGCCGCGCAAGCGACGCCGAAGGCTTCGGCGAAGACTCCGGCGAAGTCGGCGGCGAAGCCCGCCGCCAAGTCAGTTACAAAGTCTCCGGCGGGCGCCGTCGTCATCAGCACGCGGCCCGGCGCGGTCGTGTGGGTGGACGAGGTGCGGCGCGGCGTCGCCGACTCGGAAGGGAACTTATCGCTTAAACTCACGCCCGGCCGCCACGCCCTGCGCGTGCGCGCGAAGGGTTTCGCCGAGAAGACGCTCACACTCCTGCCGACGCAGCGCGGCGCGCTCCCCGTCGCGCTCGCGCAGACGGCCGACGAGGCCGAGTCGCTCTTCCAGCAGGCCGAAGAGACGCGCGAGAAGGGCGGCAACTCGGGGGCCATCGAGCTGTACCGGCAGGCGCTCGCGAAGCGCCCCAAGTTCGCCGCCGCGCATCTGGGACTCGCGCGCGCGCTCGAATCGCAGGAGAACTTTGACGAGGCGCTCGAAGAGTTGCGCGCGGCGCGGCGCGACCGCCCCATCTACCCGGAGTCCTGGGCGGTCGAGGGTCGCATACTTCGCTCGCTCGCCGACTACGACGCGGCGCTCGACGCCTACCGCCGCGCGCTGCGCGAGGGCGGCGGCTTCCAGCCCGAGGCGCACACGGGGATGGGCATCGTCCACGAAGACAAGGGGCGGAACGAGGAGGCGGCCGCCTCCTTCCGCAAGGCCATCGCGCAGCTCTCCGACACCGAGCCCGTACTCTACGAGCTGCTGGCGCGCAACCTCGAACGGCTTGAACGCTGGAAGGAGGCGGTCGCCGCCTACGAGAAGTATCTTGAGCTGGCGCCGCAGGGCGCGCACGCGTCGGCCGTCAACTCCATCATCGACCAGCTCCGCAAACAGGCCGCCGAGGCCGAGCAGCAGCCACTCGACTGAGAGCCTGAAGGCTCGGCGCGGACGCGTTAGAGCAGCCCGAGCTTGTGCGCCAGGAAGACGAGCAGGAAGGTGAGGACGCCGAAGGTCGCCAGCCAGGGGTGTTTGCCCATCGGGCACTTGTCGTTTTCGCTCATAACCTGATTTTGATGCGCCTTAAGGAAGGGAAGTTGGGCGGCACAGAGACCATGTCGGAACCACCTGCGGTAGCGGGTGGCCCTGTGCGACCCGTCACGGACGGGTAACGAAGGGCCACCCGCTACCGCAGGTGTTTCCGACTAACGCCGCGCCTCGAAGACGCGGTTGAAGGGCGTCTCGGTGGCGCGCCGGAACTCTTTGAAGCCGGCGCCCGTGACCACCTCGCGGAGCGCGTCGTCGGTGGCGACCGCGCCGAGCGCCGGGCCGCCGAGCGCGAGCGAGTTTGACGTGCAGCAGAGCGTCGAGGCCGCCGAGAACGTCCGCCCGATGATGTTGATGTTCTCCTCGACGCGGTTGCCCGCCATCGGCTCGACGACGAGCGCGCTGCCGCCCTCGGCCAAAACCTCGGCCGCCCGCCGCGCCGCGCCCGCGGGGTCGCCCATGTCGTGCAGGCAGTCGAAGAAGCAGACGAGGTCGTAAGGGCCTTCGGGTATCGCGTCGGCCGAGGCGACCTCGAACGTCGTGCGGTCGGCGACGCCCGCCTCACGGGCGGCGCGCCGCGCGTGCTCGATGGAAGGGGCGTGGTTGTCGAAGCCGTGGAAGCGCGAGGCGGGGTAAGCCTGCGCCATGATGATGGTCGATGCGCCGTGGCCGCACCCCACGTCGGCCGCCGTCCCGCCCGCCTTCAGCTTCTCGTCGATGCCGGTCAGCGCCGGAATCCAGTCGCCCACTAAATGCGCGCGGTAGCCGGGGCGGAAGAAGCGCTCGACGCCGACGAAGAGGTCGGGGTCGTGATCGCCCCAGAGGATGCCGCCGCCGTCCTTGAACGCCTCGGCGATGCGCGGCGCGGCGCCGGCGAGCGCCTTGACGAGGTAGAAGCCGCCGCCGACGAACGCGGGGCTCTCTTCGTCGGCGAGCGCCGCGGCCTGCTCGGGCGAGAGCGAGAACTTGCCGCCCGCCGCGTCGTACTCGACGTAACCGCCCGAAGTCTGGTTGATGAGCCACTCGCGCACGTAACGCTCATGCGTCCCCGTCCGCTCGGCCAACTCCTGCGGCGTCGAAGCGCCGCCCTCGGCCAGAGCCTTGTAAAGCCCGAGCCTCTGGCCGACGTAGACGAGCGACGAGCTGAGCGCCGCGCCGAAGTCCGTGACCACCTTGCCTAAAAACGCTTCCAGCTTCTGCTGGTCGATCTGGTTGGCTTCACCTGCTGTACTCATAGTTTTGCGTACACCTCCTGTTGGTGTTTACTCGGCGAGGATTTCGTTAAGGATTGCTTTCGACTGGGCGGGGAAGTTTCTACACCCGCGCGGCCGCGCGCGTCAAACGTCCGGCGCTCACGGCCCCGTGATTTGCCCCGCGGCCCGACTCTGTGAGAGCATCGCCGCGACTAACAGCAAAGGAAGGCCCGGCGCATGGCAACACCCGAAGCAGGTAAGCGCAGCCGCGTCTCGCAGAAGGCGAGCCGCTTTACCGAGTCCGTCATCCGCGAGATGACACGCGAGGCGCTCAAGCACGGCGCCGTCAACCTCTCACAAGGGTTCCCGGACTTCCCCGCGCCCGAAGATTTGAAGCGCGCCGCGGCCGCCGCGATTAACGACGACGTTAACCAGTACGCCGTCACGTGGGGCGCGAAGGACTTCCGGGAGGCCATCAGTGACAAGACGCGCTGGTGCCTCGGGCTGGATTACGACCCCGAGACCGAGGTCACGGTCACCTGCGGCTCGACCGAGGGCATGATCGCCGCGATGATGGCGACCGTGGACCCGGGCGAGGAGGTGGTCGTCTTCGAGCCCTTCTACGAGAACTACGCGCCCGACGCCATCCTCTCGGGCGCCACGCCGCGCTACGTCCCCCTCCGCGCCCCGGACTGGACCTTCGACCCCGAAGAGCTGCGCGCCGCCTTCGGCCCCCGCACGAAGGCCGTCATCCTCTGCAACCCCAACAACCCGACGGGCAAGGTCTTCACGCGCGAGGAGCTGGAGTTCGTCGCCTCGCTCTGCCGCGAGTTCGACGCGCTCTGCTTCACCGACGAGATCTACGAGCACATCGTCTACCCGCGCGAGGACCGCGAGGTCGAGCACATCTCGATGGCGCAGCTGGAGGGGATGAAGGAGCGGACGGTCGTCGTCAACTCGATGTCGAAGACCTACTCGGTCACGGGCTGGAGGGTCGGCTACGTGCTCGCGCCGCCCGACATCACGAGCGCCGTG
>DASVQX010000088.1:0-30515 GCA_036388915.1 Pyrinomonadaceae bacterium | reverse complement strand
GCGGCGCTGGCGGCCATCGGCCAGTCGCGCGTCGCGGCGGCGGCGGCCGAGGGCGTGGCGCGCAATCCGGGCGCCGGCGCACGCATCCAGACGCTGATGATCCTCGGCCTCGTCTTCATCGAGACGCTGGTGCTCTTCACGTTCGTCATCGTCTTCGTCAAGCTGCCGTAGTCGGCGACCACTTAGACGAGTAAAAAGCGGGCGCGACTCTTCACGGAGTCGCGCCCGCCCTTTTTTTCGTCCGCCTCGCGCCCCTCAGCCCTTCTTCCGCGCACGGTGCGCGGCGCGGATGACGGGGTCGATGGTCGGCGCGAAGGGCGGGGCGTAGGCGAGGTCGAGGCGTTCCACGTCTTCGACCTTCAGCCCGGCGTGGAGCGCGGCGGCGTAAACGTCGATGCGGTGCGCGACGCCCTCGCGCCCGACCATCTCCGCGCCGAGCAGTCGCCCGCGCGCGTCCGTCACCAGCCGCGTGAGAATCTTCGACCCGCCGGGGTAGTAGCCCGCGCGCGAGTGAGCCTCGCCCTCCGTCTCCGCGGCGTCGAAGCCCGCTTCGAGAGCCTCCTCCAGAGACAGCCCTGTCCGCGCCGCTTCAAGCCCGAAGACCTTGACGACGTTCGTGCCGACGACACCCGCGTAACGCGCCTCGGCCGAAGAGTCCCCGGCGGCGTTGGCGCCCGCGACCCAGCCTTGTCTGACCGCCGGCTGACCTAAGGGGTGCCACACGCGCCGCCCCGAGACCCTGTGCAGCACCTCGCAGCAGTCGCCGGCGGCGTAGACGCCCGGCGCGCTCGTCCGCTGCCGCTCGTCGGTCAGGACGGCGCCGCTCTCGCCGACCTCGATCCCGGCCGCGACCGCCAGCGCCACCTCCGGGCGCACGCCCACGCCGACCGAGACCACGTCCGCGTCAATCGCGCGCCCCGCGTCGGTCAGCACGCGCGCAACGCGGCCGCCGCCCTCGAAGCCCGTGACGCGCTCGCCGAACGTGACTTCGACGCCGTGGGCCCTCAACTCTTCGGCGACCCTCTCTCGCGCGCTGCCGCCGAGCGCGCCCATCACCTTCTCGGAAGACTCGACGAGCGTCACACGCAGGCCGCGCGCGACGAACGCCTCCGCCATCTCAAGCCCGATGTAGCCGGCGCCGACGACCACGGCCGCGCGCGGCCTCGCCTCCGTGATGAAGCGCAGCAGGCGTCGCCCGTCGCGCAGGTGTCTGAGCACGAAGACGCCTTCCAACTCGCGGCCGGGCAGCGGCGGGCAGACCGCGGCCGCGCCCGTGGCGAGCACGAGCGAGTCGTAGCCGACCTCGCTCTCTTCGCCGCCGCGCCCGCGCACGCGCACGACGGATTTTGAGGGCAGCAGTTCGAGCGCCTCGCAGTTTGTGCGGACTTCGATCTGGTGTCGCTCGCGGAAGTATTCGGGCGTGTGGAGGACGAGCGCGTCCGCGTCGGGGATGAGTCCGGCGACGACGTAAGGCAGGCCGCAGGAGCCGTAGGAGATGTCGCCCGTCCGCTCGAAGACCGTGACGGGGAGATCGGGCGCGGCCCGCCGCGCCTCCATCGCCGCCGCGAGCCCGGCCGCGACGCCGCCGACGATGACCAGTCCCTCTTTGCCCAAGCGCGCCGCCGTCCGCAGTTACGTGTGATGGGAAAACGTCCGAAGCTTAATCGACGCGGGCGGCGAAGGCAAAAGCGAAATATCTCCGGCGGCCCTGATCCTGTTCGCAAGGTTCGTCCGCGTTAGGGTGTGAGTTGGTAACGGCCACGGGGCGGCGAGCGCCGCCGTGCGAGGCCCCGAATTCATACGTTGATACGTTACTGGAGAAGCAACATGCGGATCACACGGAACAACCTCAAGTCGAAAGCACGGCGCCTCACGCGCCTCTGGATGGCGCTCGTCTGCGCCGCCGTCGCCTCCGTTTCGCTGACCGTCCTGCCCGGCGCGGGCGCGGGCGTCGAAGCGGCGGCGCCCGACAAGATAGTCTTCGAGCGCGGCCTCGACATCTACTCGATGAACGCCGACGGGACGGGCGAGACGCTGCTCACGATGTACGGCACAGACCCCGCCTACTCGCCCGACGGCACGAAGATCGTCTACCACTGCGGCGACAACGACCAGAACAACGCCATCTGCGTGATGAACGCCGACGGCTCAAACATTCAGTCCGTCACCGACAACGACTACGACGACTTCGACCCCGTCTGGTCGCCCGACGGGACGCGCATCGCCTTCACGCGCATGGAGCCGGGCGGCAGCCGCATCTTCGTCGTCAACCCGGACGGCACGGGTCTCGCGCCGCTCTTCGGCGACGTGTCGGCCGACGCGTGCCAGCACTCGCCCGCATTCTCGCCCGACGGCACGCGCGTCGCCTACTCAGAGGGCGACGAGTGGGTCGGGCCGCGCACGGTCTACGTGCGTCCGGCGGACGGCTCCTCGTCGGCGGTGGCGATTACCAACACCGGCTCGGACGACAACCCGTCCTTCTCGCCCGACGGCGCGCACGTCGTCTACGACACGGGCACCTCGATCCGCGTCGCGCTGGCCGACCCGCAGGTTGACGCCGAGGGCAACCGCGTCATCTCGACTCAAACGTTCTACAGCGGCGGCGACTACAACCGAGACCCCTCGTACTCGCCCGACGGCGCGAAGATCGCGTTCTACTACGAGCGCGTGGACACGACGACCGACCAGTGGGGCAACGTCGAGAAGACTTACGTCCGCGGCATCTACGTCCGCGACGTGCAGGGCGGCGCGACGTCGGCGCTGCTGGCGAAGGACGGCGGCGACCCGGCGTGGAAGATTAACGCCGTCAACCCCAACCCCACGCCGACGCCGACGCCTGACCCGACTCCGACGCCCGATCCGACGCCGACGCCCGCGCCGTCCTGCGCCGACGAGGTGACCTCGACGGTCACAAGCCGCATCTCCGGCTCGGAGAATTCGCGCGGCAAGAACCCCGTCCACACCATCCGGGTGACCAACACCTCGGGGCGCCGCCTGCACGGCCTCGTCCACTTCGTCTTCGACGGACTGCCGGCGAGCGTGCAGGACGGCGACCCGCGGAGCAACTTCTTCTACACGCGCTGCGTCCAGCCTGTGGGGACGGCCTATAAGACGGTCGGCATCGGCCGCGAGGACTTCGTCTGGGAGCCAGGCCAGACCATCACGCTCCGCGTCGAGTTCTTCAACCCCGACCACGAGCGGCTCGCCTACAACCTGCGCGTCTTCACCGGCCCCAACTGGCCGTAAGCTAAAGGCGACTCGCGGATAAAGAAGAAGGGGACGCCGACCACCGGCGTCCCCTCTTCTGTCTCAGACGATTCGGACGCGAAGGCTCGCGTCCTCAACCCTCCGCGTTCACTTGAGTTTCTCGTCTTCGCTCTTGGCGTGCTCCATCGCCTCGGGCTCCAACTCCTCGGCGCTCCTGTTCAGACGGATGAAGACGCCCCAGGCGGCGAGCAGCAGGGCGGCGGCGACGGCGATCGAGGCGGCCTGCGGCAGGCGCGCGGGGTCGTCGTGCGCCAGCTCGAAGACCGAGACCAGCGACTCGATGGAGAGCGCGACGACCACGACGACGAGGAACCTCGAAAGGAAACGGCGGACGCGCGTCGGCGCGCTCACCTGCGCCTCGCGCAGAACCTCCTCTTCGAGGATGGTCTGCCCGAGTTCGAGCGCGACCACCGCGATGGTCAACAGCCCGATGCTCTCAAGCACGGAATTAAACCGCTCCCTCAGCTCCAACGCCTGTCCGGGGTTGACGCCGCGCCACAGCTCCAACGCCGCGAAGAAGACGAGCGCCAGCGCGCAGCAGATGAACAGCAGGATGATGCCCGCGTACCCGACGGCGAAAATTTTTCTGATGACCTTCAGCACCAAGTCTCTCCCGCTGTTTTGAAAAAGCCGGCCCGCGCCGCGAGCTTCAAACCGGCAGCTCGTAGACCGAGACGTGCTTCTCGCTCTTCGCGCCGAACTCCTCGCGCCGCCAGCCGCCCCAGCGGTGTCGCAGCCGCATCCCGGCGAGTCGCGCCATCAGGTCAAGCTCCGGCGGCCAGGCGTAGCGCACCTCGACGGGGAAGACACGCACGCCGCCGTCGGTGAAGATGACGTGCCTGCTCTTGAGCTTCTGTCCGACCGGGTCGTGCTCGTAGACTCTGACGCCGACGCGGTCGTCCGTCATGTGCAGGAAGCGGACGCCCCGGCCGGTGCTCAACTGCGCGAGGTCGGGGACGAAGGCTTCGACGACGAACGCGCCGCCGGGCCGGAGCCGCGCGGCGACGTTGCGGAAGCAGCGCACCTGCTCCTCCTGAGTTTGGAGCGCGAAAAGAGTGTTGTAGACGACGAAGACGAGCGAGAACTCGCCCACGGCGTCCGCGTCGGCGAAGTCGCCGAGCGTGACCGGAATCGCCTCGCCGCCCGGCTTCGCACGCAGCCGCGCGACCATCTCGGCCGACGAGTCGATGCCGTGAACCTCCACGCCGCGCGCCGCCAGCGGCAGCGCGACCATCCCCGTCCCTATCCCCAGCTCAAGCACGCGCCCGCCGCCCCCCAGCCCTTCGAGCACGTCCACGGCCGCCTCCTCGAAATACCCGAACCACTGGTCATACACGTCCGCGCAACGCGCGTCGTACGTCCGCTGCTCCCTGTCTTCCATAGTCTAATCTCGGCGCGCGAGCCCGTCGGGGTTAAGGGTTTTCAAAAGCGACTCGGCGGCCGACTCGCCGCCGCGGACGCAGTCGGGGAGGCCGGCGCCCTGGAAGGCGTTGCCGCAGAGCGCGAGCGTGGGGTGTTCGCGGAGGCGCGAGCGGATGCGCGCGACGCGTGCGGCGTGGCCGAGGTGGTATTGCGCCATCGAGCGCGGCCACTTCTCGACGTGCGCGAAGAGCGGGGGCGCTTCGACGCCGAGCAGGTCGCGGAGGTCGCGGCGGACGGACTCGACCATGCGGTCTTCGTCGAGCGCGAACATCTCGGGCTGGAGCGCGCCGCCGACGAAGGCGCGCAGCAGCGCGTGCCCTTCGGGGGCGCGCCCCGCGAACTTGACGCTGCTGAAGGTGCAGGCGAGCGTGGCGCGCCGCTCGACGAACGGGACGACGAAGCCGAAGCCGTCGAGCGGGTGCGGGATGTCCGCGCGCCTGTAGGCGAGGTTGACCGTGGCGGTCGAGGCGTAGGGAATCGCCTCAAGCTCGTCGGCCGCCGCGTCGTCCACGTCGCGCAGCAGACGCGCGGAGGCGTGGGCGGGGAGCGCGACGCAGACCGCGTCGGCCTCAAAAGTCTCGCCCGCCTCGGTCTTCAGAACCCAGCGGCGCGCGGAGGCCCCGAGCGAAACGACCTTCGTGTTGAGCCGGACGGAAGCCTCGGGCAGACGCGCGGCGAGCGCGTCGGTGAGCACCTGCGCGCCCTCGTCGAAGGAGAGGAAGAGGCTGTAGCGCGCGCCGCTCGCGACGCGACCGTGGCGCGCGTCTTCGGCCGCGCGCCGCCCGGCCTTCCACATCGCGAGGATGAGGCTGCGGTCGCGCCGCTCCATCTCTAAGAAGCGCGGCATCGTCGCGCGCAGGGAGAGCGATTCGGGGTCGGCCGTGTAGATGCCGCCGACCATCGGCTGCGCCATCCGTTCCAGCGCCTCGCGACCCAGACGGCGGCGGACGAAGGCGGCGAGGCTCTCGTCGTCCTGGCCGTTGGCGCCGCGTCGGCGCGGGAGCAAGAGGTCGAGCGCCATGCGCGCCTTGCCTCGCCAGGTGAAGATGTCGGTCGTGAGGAAGGGGAGCATCCGCGAGGGCGCGAGGAGCTGGAAGCCTTCGGGCGTTGGGCGCAGGCGGCCGCCGCGCACGACGAAGCTGCGGCGGTGGCGCTCGTTCGTCTCGACGAGTCGCGGGCCGAGGCCGATTCGTTTGGCGAGCTTGAGCGCCTCGGGCTTCTCGGAGATGAAGGAGTCGGGACCACACTCGACGAGGAAGCCGTCGCGCCTGTGCGTCCTAACGGTGCCGCCGAGTCGCGCCGAGGCTTCGAGCAGGAGGACTTCCGCGCCTTCGCCGCCGTCCTTCGCGCGCAGCTCGCACAGGCGGTGCGCGGCGGCGAGGCCGCTGACGCCCCCGCCGACGATGACGACGCGCCGTCTTTGTGGATCGCTCTCAACCATTCTCTCGTCAGGAGTCCGAAGGGCGGGCGCCCGGCCGAGTCATGCCGGACGGACAACAGTCGGCGGGGCACACGTCGTGCGAAGGCCCGAGCGTGCCGAGCGCGCCGGGGGGCACGGCCAGGTTGTGACGCTCAATTATCAGCCTGCGAATCATGCCCACGAACTGCGGATGCGTGCCCACGGTCGCCGCGCGGATCATGTTAATGCCGATCTCTTCCGAGACCTGCCGCGCCTCGGTGTCGAGGTCGTAGAGCACCTCCATGTGGTCGGAGATGAAGCCGACGGGCGCGACGACCACGTCCGTCACGCCTTCATCTTTCAACGCGCGCAGGTGGTCGCAGATGTCAGGTTCGAGCCACGCCTGCGTGGGCGGCCCCGAGCGGCTCTGGAAGACGAGCCGCCAGTTGAACGCGCCCGCGCGCGCGCCTGTGCCCGCCACGACGAGGCGGCAGGTTTCGAGCAGTTGGCGCACGTAGTCGCAGCCCGCGGCCATCGCGGCCGGGATGCTGTGCGCCGTGAAGGCCACGCGCGCCGCGTCGCGCCTCTCCGGCGGAATCTGCCCGAGCGCGGCCTGTAGGTTCTCGGCGTTGGGCATGACGAAGCCGGAGTAATTATAGAAGGCGCGCAGCTTCTCGACGCGCGGCGCCCCCTCGCCGACGGCCTCGCGTGCGCGCTCGATGTCCTCGCGGTACTGACGGCAGCCGGAGTATGAGCTGTAGGCCGAGGTGACGAAGGCGGCCGCGTTCTTGATGCCGTCGTCGCGCATCTGCCTCAACGTGTCCGCGAGCAGCGGGTGCCAGTTGCGGTTGCCCCAGTAGACGGGCAGGCGCGGGCCGTGTGTTTCAAGCTCGCGTTCGAGCGCGGCGATGAGCCGCCGGTTCTGCTCGTTGATGGGGCTGACGCCGCCGAACAGCTCGTAGTGGTGCGCGACCTCGCGCATGCGCGACTCGGGGACGTTGCGCCCGCGCAGCACGTTCGACAGGAACGGCATCACGTCCCCCATCCCCTCGGGGCCGCCGAACGAGACGACGAGCAGCGCGTCATAACTCTGATTCATCGTGTCGAGTTTTACCTCTGGCTCAGCTCGTGGACGGCCTCGACGAGCGCGACGACGTTTTCGACGGGCGTCTCGGGGAGGATGCCGTGGCCGAGGTTGAAGATGTGGCCGGGTCGGTTCGCCGCTTGGTCTAAAACGGCTTTAGCCCTGCGGCGGACGACCTCCGGCGTGGTGAACAGCGCGACGGAGTCGAAGTTGCCCTGCACGGCCACGTCGCCGAGCCGCGCCCAAGCCTCGTCGAGACGGACGCGCCAGTCGAGTCCGATCACGTCGCCGCCCGCCTCCTTCTGTAGTTCGAGCAGCGTCGCGGTGCCCGTGCCGAAGTGGATGACGGGGACGCCGGGCGTCACGTTCCTGATGACCTCGCGCGTGTGCGGCAGGACGTACTCGCGGTAGTCGTCGGGCGAGAGCGCGCCGACCCACGAGTCGAAAATCTGGACGGCCTGCGCGCCCGCCTCGACCTGCGCGTTGAGGTATTGGGAGAGCGCCCGCGCGATCCGCGACATCAGCGCGTGCCACGCGCCGGGGTCTGTGTACATCAGCCGCTTGGTGTTGACGTAGTTCTTCGAGCCGCCGCCCTCGCAGACGTAGGAGGCGAGCGTGAAGGGCGCGCCGCAGAAGCCGATGAGCGGGATGTTCGGACGCAGCTCGCGCCGCGTGATTTTGATTGCCTCGTAGACGTAGTCGAGCGCGGAAACGTCTTCGACCTCGCGGACGCGGTCAACGTCCCGCGCCGTCCGCACGGGGTTGTGGATGACGGGGCCTTCGCCCTTGGCGAACTCGAGGTCAAGCCCCATCGGCTCGATGATGAGCAGGATGTCGGCGAAGATGATGGCGGCGTCAACGCCGAGGCGGTGCGCGGCGTAGACCGTGACCTCGGAGGCGACCTCGGGCTGCTTGCACATGTCGAGGAAGGAGTATTTGGCGCGCACGTCGCGGTACTCCTTCATGTAGCGCCCCGCCTGCCGCATCAGCCAGACGGGCGTGTAGGGCACCCGCTCGCGCCGGCACGCGCGCATGAAGGGGCTGTCGCGCAGCTCCTCGGTCAGCTCGAAACCGGCCCCGCTCGTCCTCGCTTCGCTCATCCCGGCTCTCTGAAATCCCTTTGTGGGCGTTGTAACTGCGTGGACAATATACCGGAACGGAACCGCGAGCGGTAGCGGGCGGGTTTGCGCCGCGGCGGCGGCCCGTCAGATGTCACTCCGACCCGCCCGCGACCGCTCGGGGTACTGTTTCCGGGGTTTTAGCTGTTAAAATTTCCTGCCACGAAACCGTGCACGGCGGTGTTTATGTGGTTGAGAGTGCCTGATGAGCGAACGAGCGGCAGAGGCTTTGATTAATTCGGTGACAGAGACGGCTCAGGCGGCAGCGGCGGCCGCGCCTTGTTTCGACGAGGCGTTCACGCTGCACCACCGCGCCGTCTTCCGCGCCGCCTACGCGCTCGTCCGCGACGCGGGGCTGGCCGAGGACGTGACCCAGGAGGTCTTTCTCAAGCTCTACCAGCACATCGGCTCGCTCCAGAACGAGGAGCACGTGCGGCCGTGGCTTTTGCGCGTCGCGTCGAACACGGCGCTCAACACGATTCGCAGCCGGGGCCGGACGGGCGCGCGCGAGGAGGAGTTCGTCGCCTCGGCCGTCGTCGGCTCGGAGCCGGTGGGCTTGGAGGCCGACTACGAGCGGCGGACGGAGATCGAGGAGGCGCGGCGCGCGCTCGGCCAGCTCAAGGAGCCGATGCGGAGCTGCCTTCTGCTCAAGCAGCAGGGGCTTTCGTACCGCGAGATCGCGCAGACGCTCGCGCTCAACGAGGCGAACGTCGGGAGCCTGATCGCGCGGGGCCGGAAAGAGTTCATCAGGGTGTACGGGAAGATCGGAGGACGGCGATGACGAAGAGATGTCTGGACGAAGGGATTTTGCAGGCTTACCTCGACGGCGAGCTCTCGCAGGAGCGCGCCGCCGAGGCCGCGTCGCACCTCGCGGCGTGCGCGCCTTGCGCCGCCGCGCTCGCCGAAGCCGAGGAGGCGTCTTCCTTCTTCGCCAACGCCTTCGCGCCCGACGAGTCGGTCGGCGTCCCCTCGGAAGTACTGCGCTCGCGCATCGGCGCGGCCGTCGCGCAGCTCGAATCTCAGGCCGGGTCGAACCAGCGGCATTCTCAAGGTCGGAACTTCGGCGGCTTCTTCGCCTCTCTGTCGGGTCTCTTCAGCTTCACGCCGCGGGGCGCGGCCGCCTTCGCCAGCCTGCTCGCGGTCGTCGCTCTCGCTCTCGTCTACTTCGCCGCACAGAAGTCGCGGCAGGAGCCGGCGCAGTCTCAAGGCTCGCAGCAGGTGGCGCACACCGCCCCCGCTCCCGAGTCCCCATCCGTCCCGACGACGACGGCGCCCGTGCCGGCCGAGACTCCGGCCGTCGCGCCCAACGGGAAGGGGAACGACACGCCGACCTACGCGCAGGCCCGGCACAGCCCCCGTCGCGGCAGCAACGGCGGCGTGAGGCCGCGCGCCGTGGCGCCCGCGCCGAAGGCGGACGTGCTGCCCGGCGAGAAGGAATACCAGACGGCCATCGCTTCTTTGGAGAAGACGATCAAGCTCGGCGGCGACGAGTCGCTCCGCCCGGCGCTGCGCGCCGACTACGAGCGCAATCTCGCGCTCCTCGACAACGCCATCAGCCAGACGCGGCAGGTCGCCGCGCGCAACCCGAAGGACGAGGACGCCGTGGGCTTCCTCATGGCCGCCTACCAGAGCAAGGTCGAGCTGCTGTCGAAGGTCGCCGACCAGGCGCAGGTCTCCGCGCTCGGGCGCTGACGGGTACTTGAAGCGGGCCACGATACATCTAATTTTTATGAAGGCCCCGGACTCATCACGATGAAGGTTTCACTCAAGACGTTACTGTTCGCCCTCGCCCTCCTGCTCGCGCCGCGGGCGGCGGCCGAGGCCCAGACCCGCGCGGCGCAGGGGGCGCCGGCCGCCGAGGACTTCGCCGTCGAACGCCGCGGCGACGCGGAGCCGAAGGCGCTCGTCTCGCTCTGCATCACCTCGGGCGACGTGATCGTGCGCGGCTGGGACAGGGGCGAGGTGCGCGCGCGCATCCACGACGCGGGGGCGCTCCGGCTCCTGACGCCCAACGTCCGCCCCGCGCCGCGCTTCGAGGTGCTCGTCTCCGAAGACAAGGACGACGAGCTCGGCTCGGGCCACTGCGGCTCGAACGAGCGCGTCGAGCTGATGGTGCCGCGCGGCGCGACCGTGGACGTGGAGTCGCGCAGCGGCCACGTCGAGGTCGCCGACGTGGCGGCCGTCCGCGTCAAGGTCTTGAGCGGCGACATCAACGTCCGCCGCGTCTCGCAGTCGGTCGAGGTCTCTTGCCTGAGCGGCGACGTGGCGGTCGAGGATTCGAGCGGGCCCGTGCGCGTCGTCACCGTCAGCGGCGACGTGGAGGCGCGCAACGTCCGCCGCCTCGCGACGGGCGACAACTTCGAGGTGCGCTCGACGAGCGGCGACGTGATCATCGAGGACGTGGCGCACGGGCAGGTCTCGGGCGCGGCCGTCAGCGGCGATGTGCTCTACACGGGCTTGCTCGCGCGCGGCGGCTCCTACGACTTCCGCACCATCTCGGGCGACGTGACGATGGAGCTGCCGGCCGACGCGTCCTTCACGCTCCACGCCAAGGTGGTCGTCAGCGGCGAGATCGACACGGACTTCCCCGTCCGCGTGGCGCCCGGCGCGCACGACACCATGCCGCCCGACCCGCCCGAGACGCCGACGCCGACCCCTCGGCCCATGCCGAGGCCGGCCCCCGGCCCCGCGCCCGGCGCCATGCCGCCCCCCGCCCCGCCCGGCGCGCAGAAGCCCGGCAAGGTCAAGGTCAAAGTGAAGGAGCCGAAAGAGCCTACGTCGGCGCGGCTCGACGGCACGGTCGGCGGCGGCGACGCGGTCGTCAACCTCAGCTCCTTCAGCGGCTCGCTCCATCTCAGAAAGAGATAAACCCTTAGCCGGGAGCGCGGGCACGCCAGCCCGCTTGAGCGCGGAGCGCGAAAAAAGAGCCGCTTTAATCTCAAGGTTGAGATGAAGCGGCTCTCAGTCTTCGCGCCTGCGGCGCTCAAGGTGGGCTGGCGTGCCCGCGCTCCCGGCTTGTTGGCCCGCAATTTCCCGCGAATTTATTTGCCACGAATCCGGCGGGCGCGGTGTTTCCTCGTTGGAAACGGACGGAAAACTTTGAGACTCGGAATCCGAGGAGGAAGAATGAAGCGCACTGTCACACTCACCTTCGTCGTCGCGACGCTCGCGGCGCTCGCCGCCTTCGCGCAGGGGCCCGCCGCCGGGGCCGCCCCCGCGCCGCAGCAGCAGGGCGAGTTCCGCTGGCACGAGCCCTTGGCCGCCGGCCGCGTCATCGAGATTAAGGGCATCAACGGCAACGTCGAGGCGACGCCCGCCTCGGGCGGCGAGGTCGAGGTCGTGGCCGTCAAGCGCGGCCGCCGCAGCAACCCCGACGAGGTGCGCATCGAGGTCGTCCGCCACGGCGACGGCGTGACCATCTGCGCCGTCTACCCGGCCCCTGAGGGTCGCCAGCCCAACACCTGCTCGGCCGGCCCGAACGATCGCTCGCACGTCCAGAACAACGACGTGAGCGTCAACTTCACCGTCCGCGTCCCGGCCGGCGTCCGCTTCACCGGCAAGACCGTCAACGGCCGCGTCGAGGCCGAGGGGCTTTCGGCCGATGTCGAGGCGCGCACGGTCAACGGCGGCGTCAACGTCTCGACGACGGGCCTCGCGCGCGCGACGACCGTCAACGGCTCGATCCGCGTCGTGATGGGGCGCGCCGACTGGGCGGACGAGCTTGAGTTCAAGACCGTCAACGGCGGCATCGACCTGAGCGTCCCCGCTTCTTTGAGCACGCAGGTGCAGGCCAAGACCGTCAACGGCGACATCTCGACCGACTTCCCCATCACCGTCACCGGCACCTTCAGCAAGCGGCGCCTGTCGGGCACCATCGGCGCGGGCGGCCGCGACCTGGTTCTCGAAACTGTCAACGGCAGCGTCCAGCTCCGCCGCACTTAGTCACCACTTCATCAAGAGGAATCGTCATGTCCAAGAAGCGTTTCACCCTGAGTCTCTTCGTGCTGGCGGCGCTGGCGCTGACGGCCGCCGACGCCTCGCGCGCGCAGTCGAGGCCGGAACTGACCGAGGAGTTCCACCAGACCTACCCGCTCGCGGCGGGCGGGCGCGTCAGCCTCCAGAACATCAACGGCGCGGTGAAGGTCGTCGCGTGGGATCGCCCCGAGGTCAAGGTGGACGCCGTCAAGCGCGCCTACACGGCCGAGCGGCTGCGCGAGGCGCAGATCAAGGTTGACGCCTCCGGGTCGCGCGTCCGCATCGAGACCGAGTACCCCGAGTCCACCATGACCTGGACTAACCGCGAGGGCGAGCGCTACAACAACCCCGCGAGCGTCGAGTACACGCTGACCGTCCCGCGCGGCGCGGCCATCGACGAGATCAACCTCGTCAACGGCGGGCTTACGCTCGAAGGCTTGGCCGGCCCCGTGCAGGCTTCGTCGGTCAACGGCCGCGTGAACGCCACGGGGCTTACGGGTCCCGTCCAGCTCTCGGTCGTCAACGGACGGCTCGAAGCGACGCTCGACGGCCTGTCGGATTCGGGGCGCGTCTCGCTCTCGGCGGTCAACGGCCCGCTGGTCGTCACGCTCCCGTCGGACTCGAACGCGCTGCTGCGCGCCGACACCGTCCACGGCGGCATCACGAACGACTTCAACCTGCCCGTCCGCGTGGGCGAGTACGTCGGGCGCTCGCTCGCGGGCCAGCTCGGCCGCGGCGGGGCGCGCGTCAGCCTGAACAACGTCAACGGCTCGATTCAAATCCGCCGCGCCGGCGACGGCCGCCAGCAGAGCAACGCCACCAACCTCCTCTCCGAGACGCGACGCCGCGGCGACACCGGCGGCGACATCGACGTTGACGTTAACGTTGACATCGACGAGGACGAGATCAGGGACGCCGCGAAGGATGCCGCGAAAGAGGCGGCGCGCGAGCGCGCGCGCGACGACCGCGAGCGCCAGCGCGAACAGCGCGAGATGCAGCGCGAGATAGAGCGCGACGCGCGCGAGGCGAGGCTCGAAGCGGCCGAGGCCGCCCGCGACGCGGCGCGCGCCGTGCGCGAGGACGAGACGAGGGTCGTCATCAAGGACGGCGTCAGGCACGTGCTGAAGGGCGACATCGAGGGTACGGCCGTTTACGAGTCGGCGCGCGTCTCGGCGCGCGAGTCGAAGAGCTACCCCGTCTCGGGCGCGGCGCGCGTCCGCGTCGAGACCTTCGACGGCGCGATCAACGTCCACGCCTGGGACAAGCCCGAGGTGATGTACACCGCCATCAAGCGCGCGACCGACGAACGCGAGATGCAGGGCATCAAGGTGACCGCGCTACAGGGCGCGGGCGGCGAGGTCTCGCTCCGCGCCGAGTTCGACAAGAGCTTCTCGCACGTCCGCGAGGAGAGGGGCGGCCGCGTCACCTCCTACTCGTCGAACGCCTCGGCCGAGTTCGACCTCTACGTCCCGCGCAACGCGACGCTCGTCGTCTCGACCGGCGACGGGCGGCTGCGCGTTGACGGCGTGGGCGGCGAGCTTGAGCTTCGCACCGGCGACGGCCCCATCGACGTGACCGGCTCGCGCGGAAAGTTGCGCGCCGAGACCGGCGACGGCCGCATCCGCGTCGAGAACTTCGAAGGCGACGCCGAGACGCGCACCGGCGACGGCCGCATCACGCTCGACGGCAACTTCCGCAGCCTCTCGGCGCGCACCGGCGACGGCACCATCTCGCTCACGCTCCCCGAGGGCGCTAACGCCACGGTCGAGACCAGCGCCGAGTCGGTCTTCAACGACGGCGTGGCCGTGGCCGAGACGGACGCCGACGCCCGCGTCCGGCGCTGGAGGGTCGGGAGCGGCGGTCAAGTGTTGACGCTCCGCACCGGCGAGGGCCAGATCATCCTCCGCCGCCGTTAACGAGAAACACGCGGGCCGCGTCTTACACGCCGAAAGCCTTCGCGGGCAGAAGCGTCGGGGGCGCGGCCTTTTTCGCCGGAAAACGGGCGCGCGAGCCGGGTTTCCTGAAACATTCGGCTCGCGCCCTACGTCTAAAGAGGCGCTGCAAAAAGCGAGCGGTCGCGCACTCCCCTCCGTGCCGGCGCGTGTGGCGCAAGTCCAAGCCAATAACATAAAATCCAACGAGCGGTGCGCCCTCGACTTCGGGCGCCTCCGCCACACACGAGCCCATGATGAAAAAAGTCTTGCCCGCCGCCGCGCTGTTCGCCCTCGCCCTGTTGATTTCGCTCGCCCCGGCGTGGCAGACGGCGTCGGCGCAGCAGGTCGCCTCCGCGCGCACGAACGCCCCGCGCCGCGCCCCGGCCGGAGGAGGCGCCGCCCGTCTGCTCAAGCGCATGACCTTGAGCACGGCCGAGACGCCCGAAGGCTCGCGCGTGCGCATCACCTCGGACGCGGCGCTCGAAGGCGTCGAGACGTTCACGGAGGGCGGGCGCTTCTTCGTCCTCGTCCCCGAAGCCGACGGGGCGGTCGTCGCCTCGGGCGGCACGTCGGCGCGCGGCTTCTCTCGCGTCGAGGCGGGACAGAGCGGCTCACGCCGCGACGCCGCGCTCATCGCCTTCACGCTCGCGCCGGGCTTCGTGCCGCGCGTGCGCGCGAGCTTCAACCGGCTCGAAATCGTCTTCGCGGAGCAGTCGGGTCAGCAGCCCACCTCGGGCGGCTCGTCCAACAAGGACGCGGCCCCGACGCCGACCCCGACGCCGGCCTCGCCCGCGGCCTCGCCCACGCCGACCGACGCCACCGCATCGAACCCGGCCGCGCTCCCCGGCGGGACGAGGGCGGCCGCGGCCGCCGCCACCGCCGGGACGAACGCCACGCGCCTCGCGGCGCTGCTCACGCCCGAGAAGGTCAACCCCGTCCGCATCCCGCGCTTCGAGAAGGCGCCCGTCATCGACGGGAAGATGGACGAAGAGGTCTGGCAGCAGGGCGCGCTCTTCAAAGACTTCCACCAGATCGAGCCGGGCGACAACATCGCGCCCTCGCAGCCGACCGAGGTGCGGATCGGCTACGACTCGAAGACGCTCTACATCGCCTTCCATTGCTTCGACGACCCGACGAAGGTGCGCGCCACCGTCCCGAAGCGCGACAACATCTTCGAGGACGACTTCGTCGGCGCCTTCATCGACACCTTCAACGACAAGCGCAAGGCGTACGCCCTCTTGTGGAGCCCGCTCGGCGTGCAGGCCGACGGCATCAAGACCACCGACAACGAGGACTACAGCCCCGACATCGTGATGGAGTCGAAGGGCTCGCTCACCTCGGACGGCTACGTCGTCGAGGTGGCCATCCCGTTCAAGTCGCTGCGCTACGAGGCGGGGAAGGACAAGCAGTGGGGCATCCACTTCCTGCGCCGCATCCAGCGCAACAACCGCGAGCTCGACTCCTGGATGCCCATCTCGCGCGACATCTCCGGCATGCTCAACCAGACCGGGCACATCACGGGGCTGGAAGGCATCTCGACCGAGCGCACGCTCGAACTCATCCCGTCGCTGACGCTCTCCGAGACGGGGCGGCGCGTGCGCGCCACCCCGCCGCAGCCGTCGCGCGGCGTGCGCGGCGAGCCGCCCGTCGTAGACCCCGGCCGCTTCATCAACCCGCCGATCGAGGCCGACATCGGCCTCACCGCGAAGTACAGCCTGACGCCGACCATCACGCTCGATTTCGCCTACAACCCCGACTTCGCGCAGGTCGAGGCCGACGCGACGGTGATTACGGCCAACCAGCGGTTCCCGATCTTCTTCGAGGAGAAGCGACCCTTCTTCCTCGAAGGCAAAGAGATTTTCGAGACGGGCAATCAGGTCGTCCACACGCGCGCCATCATCGACCCCGACTTCGCCGTCAAGCTGACGGGCAAGCGCGGCCGCAACACGCTCGGCCTCATCCTCGCCTCGGACGCCGCCCCCGGCAACTTCGGCGAGGACGAGCTGGACGAGCGCCGCCGCGAGATCGTCGAGGAGGAGGACGACAGCGTGCGCGCGCAGAGGCAGGCGGCCTTCGGCGACCTTCTGACCAACCTCGTCGGCAGAAACGCGCTGGTCGGCGTGATGCGCTTCAAGCGCGACGTGGGGAAGGAGTCGAGCCTCGGCTTCTTCGGCACGACCTACAACTTCGCCGAGCGGCACAACCACCTGCTCGGCTTCGACGGCCGCTTCAAGCTCAACCCGACGACGGTCGCCAACTTCGAGGTCGTCGGGACGACGCTCAAGGACTGCGACCGCAACTTCGTCAACACGGCCGCGGCGGGCGCGGCGCCGGACTACGAGCTGCAACTCGGCTGCTTCAACCGGAAGGGCTTCGCCTACTCGGGCGCCTACGACGTGACGGGGCGGCACACCGGCTGGGTCTTCAGCGTCGGCGGGCGCACGCGCGACTACGTCGCCGACGTGGGCTTCACGCGCCGCACCGACACCAACAACGGCTTCTTCGCCTACCGCTGGAACACCGAGTCGCGGCCGAAGGCGAAGCTCATCCAGTTCCGCATCCAGAACTTCACCGGCGTCGATTACGACTGGCGCGGGCGCAGCCAGTCCTGGTTCGACGGGACGAACTACAACCTTCAGTTCCAGCACCAGACCTTCGTCCAGGTCGGCACCAACTTCGGCTACACCCGCCTGTTCGCCGAGGAGTTCAGCGGGCGCTTCGCGGGCGGGGATCAGGAGCGGCAGGCGCGACACCGCACCGTCTTCATCTACGCCGAGACGACGCTCAACAAGCAGCTCTCGGGCTACGCCTTCGTCGGCACGCAGCGCGGGCAGTTCGACTTCGACTTCGGCGCCGGCCCCCGCTTCCCGCGCGTGAGCCTCTCGGCCGTCCAGCAGCGCGAGGCCATCGCCGACGGCCGCTGCGAGGGCAGCGTCGTCCCCGAGGTCTGCCTCGGGCTGCACGACCCCGGCCCTGGGAAGACCTTCGACGTGGACGCGGGCGTCACCTACCAGCCGACGAGCGCGCTGCGCGCGCAGCTCAGCTTCAACAAGTCGCGGCTGACGCGCTACGACACGGGGCTCGTCTCCTTCGACGACAACATCATCGTTCTGCGGACGACCTACCAGTTCACGCGCTTCATCGCCGCGCGCGCGCGCATCGACTACGACACGCTGGAGTCGCGCGGGCGCGGGCAGTTCCTCTTCGGCTGGACGCCGAATCCGGGGACGGCCTTCTACGTCGGCTACAACGACGACCTCACGCGCGACGGCTTCAACCCCTTCAACGGGAACCTCGAACCCGGACTCCGGCGCAACGGCCGCACCTTCTTCATCAAGATGTCCTACCTCTTCCGCCGCAGCTTCGGCGAGTGAGGGAGGAGCAGGCGGATGGCCGCAGGCGGTTAAGACAAGATAGCTCGCAAGATGAGTTAGCCTAAAAAAGGGCCGCGAGGGGTCAATCTCGCGGCCTCGATTTTTTAGGCGGCTTTTTGCTTTAACTGCCTCCCGCCATCCGCCTACATCTCACTTCTCGGGCGTCCCGTCCGGCGTCCCACGTATCGTACTCTTTCCAAATTTATAGGGCGGGGCGCGGGGCGGGGGAAGCCGCTAAATGTTTTGTAACCGGCGTGCTAGAATCTCCGTCTACACCCCCTGAAGGCAAATTATCGAGATGTCATTGTCGGGTAGAGTGTATTCATCGAACTCTTCGCGGCGCGCGCGCCTTGCCGCGGCCGTGTGCGCGCTGGCGCTGCTCGTCGCCGCGGCCGCCTGCAAGAGCGAGTACCCCGCGTCGGGTCAGCAGAAGGGGCCGGGCGAGGGGCGCGGGGGCGCGGGCGGCGGCGCGCCGCGTCAGGTCAAGATGGGGCGCGTCGAGGAGATGCCGGTCGGCGCCAGCGTCAACGTGACGGGGACGCTGGCCGCGCAGGACGAGGCGACCCTGAGCGTCAAGGTGCCGGGCCGCGTGGCCTCCATCGCGGTCGATTTGGGGAGCGTCGTCCGGCGCGGGCAGGTCGTCGCGCAGGTCGAGCAGCAGGACTACCGCCTGCGCGTGCAGCAGTCCGAGGCCGCACTCCAGCAGGCGCGCGCGCGTCTGGGGCTGGCGCCGCAGGGCGAGAGCGACCGCTTCGACCCCGAGGCGACGGGCACCGTCCGGCAGGCGCGCGCCGTGCTCGAAGAGGCGCGGCAGAACCGCGCGCGCGTCATCCAACTCGTCGAATCGGGCGTCGTCGCGCGCGCCGAATACGAGTCGGCCGACGCCTCCTTCAAGGTCGCGCAGGGCAAATATCAGGACGCGGTCGAGGAGATACGCAACCGTCAGGCGCTCCTCGCGCAGCGCCGCACAGAGCTTTCGCTCGCGCGCCAGGCGCTCGCCGACACGGTCGTCGTCGCGCCCTTCGACGGGCTGGTGCAGGAGCGCGTCGCGAGCGTGGGCGAGTACCTCGGCGCGGCCGCGCCGGTCGTGACCATCGTCCGCGTCAACCCCCTGCGATTCCGCGGCGAGGTGCCCGAGCGCGACGCCGCCACGGTGCGCGCCGGCCAGCAGGTGCGCGTCACGGTCGAGGGCGACGCCGGCCTCTACGCCGGCCGCATCGTGCGGCTCAGCCCGACCATCAACCAGCAGAACCGCGTGCTCGTCGTCGAGGCCGAGATCGCCAACCCCGGCGCGCTGCGGCCGGGCGGCTTCGCGCGCGCCGAGATCGTCACCAACAGCGGCGACATGGCGGTCACCGTCCCCGCCAACGCCGTCGTCACCTTCGCCGGCATCGAGAAGGTCATCACGGTCGAGAACGGCAAGGCGAAGGAGAAGCCCATCACTACGGGTCGCCGCGCCGACACCTGGACCGAAATTCTCTCGGGCGTCAACGTCGGCGAGTCGGTCGTCCTCGACCCCGGAAACCTCCAGTCGGGCCAGCCCGTCAACGTCGTCGAATAAGACGGGCCTCAAAGCCGGGAGCGCGGGCAGCGTTTCCAACTCATGCGAGCAGTGAGACCTAGACAAGTTGTAGTTCTCGCCGTGGCGGTCGCCCTGCTGTGTGGCTCTCCCCGGCCGCGCTCACTGGCCCAGGTCACGGCGCCGCCGCCCGCCGACGCGTACGCCGAGCGCCTGCGCGCGTTCGAGGAGTTCGTCGCCGCCGGGATGAAGCGCGACCGCATGCCCGGCATGACCATCGGCTTCGCGACGGACGACTACACGTGGGTCAAGGGCTTCGGCTACGCCGACCTCGAAAACAAGGTGCCCGCGACGGCCGAGAGCGTCTACCGCCTCGCCTCCGTCACCAAGTCGATGACCGGCGAGGCCGTCGTCCAACTCGCCGAGCGCGGCAAGCTCGACCTCGACGGGGAGATTCAGACCTACGTCCCCGACTACCCCGTTCAGAAGTGGCCCGTGACGGTGCGAAACCTCCTGACGCACACGGGCGGCGGGCAGACCGGCTCGGGCGTGGGGCCCGAGCACGTGACGACGAAGGAGGTCGTGGCTCGCATCTCGAAGTACCCCATCCAGTACGAGCCGGGGACGCGCTACGACTACCAGACGAGCGGCTACAACCTGCTCGGCGCGGCGATCGAGAACATCTCGGGGAAGAGCTTTGACGCCTACCTGCGCGAAAATCTTTTCCTGCCTCTGGGGATGAAGGACACGCGCTTGGACGACGTGCGCTCGCTCGTCCCGAACCGCGTGCGCGGCTACGACCTCGCCGACGGCGAGTTGAAGAACGCGCCCTTCATCGACGTCAGCTCGCGCTTCGGCGGCGGCGGGCTTTCGGGGACAGTGCCCGACCTCCTGCGCTGGGGGCGCGCGGCCTTCGCCGGGAAGGTTCTCTCGCCGAAGTGGGTCGAGACGATGCTCGAACCCTTCACGTCGAAGTCGGGGCGGTACACTGGCCTCGGCGACGGCGATGTCTACTACGCGCTCGGGTGGATGGTGATGCCGGTGAACGGCCGTCTGGCGCTGCGCGCCGAGGGGAGCCAGGCGGGGACGGACACGCTGCTGATGTACTTCCCCGAGAAGCGTTTGGCCGTCGCCGCCGCCTGCAACCTCCAGTACGCGCCGACGCGCCGCTACGTCCGCCGCCTCTACGAACTCGTCACGGGCGACGCTTGGGACGCGAAGGTCTTCACGCGCGAGCGGCTCGACTCCCCGGCCGCGCTCGCGCTCGACGGCGCGTACAACTACGGCGCCCTCTACTTCGAGCAGCACTCGCGCCCGCTCACCACAGACCCGAAGGAGCTGGCCGACGCCTTCGCCTTCTTCAACCCGGCCGCCTCGCGCGAGGCGGCGCGCGCAGACTTCAAGGGCGTGTCGAAGCGAATCAGGGACGCGCGCCACCCGGCGGGCGGCCTCCAACTCGTCAAGCTCGGCTCCTACGTGGCCGCGCGTTTGAGGGAGAAGAACGGCGCCGCCGGGCTTGAGAAGTACCGGCGCGGCGGCGCGATACCTTTCTTCGCGGACTACGTGCGGCTCTACAAGTCCGACTCGTCGGTGCCGAAGGCGCTCCGCTTCACGCCCGAGTTCGAGAAGACCGTCGTGCGCTGGGACGCCGACTGGGCGCGGACTTGGAACGACTACACGCGCGCGCTCACGTTCGGCGGCGAGACGGACTTCGACGCGGTCGGCGCCCGCCTGCGGAAGGAGTTCGAGGGGGCGTCGGTCTACCCCGACTACACCTCTTACATCCAGCCCATCCAGCAGGGGGTGGCCGCGCTCAAGGCGGGCAAGCTCGGCGTTGACCTCTACCCGCACTCGGACGAGCTGCTCTTCAACTGGGCCTACTTCATCATCCTCTCGGAGCTTTCGCCCGAGGGGCGCGCCGCGCTCAAGCAGGCGGCGGGCGAGTACGAGCGACCGCTCGCCTACTTCCGCCGCGCTTTCGAGTCGAACCCTGACGGCGTCATGCGCGTCAAAACATTTCTCGACATCGGCGGGCGGTGGCTGAGCCGCCCGCAGTTGACGGACGCCGGCGTCGAGTACATCGGGGCGGCCGTCGCCCTCTACCCGAAGAACGCGGCGGCGCGCGAGATGCTCGGCGACTTCCTCGCGCGCAAGGGGAAGCCGGACGAGGCGGCGGAGAATTACAGGCAGGCGTACGCGCTCGACCCTGCCGTCGGCAAGGGGTCGTCGGCCGACGACTACGTCGCGGGCAGGCTGAAGGCCGCGGCCGAACAGAAGAAGAACTAAGGAAATGCAGAAGCTCGCGGAAATTTGTATCAGGCGGCCGGTCTTCGCGGCGATGATCGTGCTCTCGCTGGTCGTCGTCGGCGCGGCCGCGTACTTCAACCTCGGGGTTGACCGCTTCCCGTCGGTGGACTTGCCGACGGTGAGCGTGCGCACGGGGCTTCCGGGCGCGTCGGCCGAGGAGGTCGAGACGCTCGTCTCGCAGCCCATCGAGGAGGTCGTCAACACGGTGGACGGCATCGACGAGCTGCGCTCGGTCTCGGGGCCGGGCACCTCGTTCGTCATCGCCACCTTCAAGCTCGACCGCAACCTTGAGACGGCCGCGCAGGACGTGCGCGACCGCGTCTCGACGGTCATCAACCGCCTGCCCGAGGAGGCGCGCGAGCGCCCGCCCGTCGTCCAGAAGTTCAACAACGACAGCGCGCCCGTCATCACCATCGCGCTCACCGGCGAGCGGAGCTTGCGCGAGCTGACCGAGCTGGGCGACAAGATCGTCCGCCCGCAGTTCGAGCGCGTCGGCGGCGTCGGCGCCGTCCAGATCACGGGCGGCCTCGACCGCGCCATCGACGTGCGCGTTGACGCCGCGCGGCTCGAAGCCTACCAGATACCGATCACGGCGGTGCAGCAGGCGCTCTCGCGCCAGAACGCGGACATCCCCGGCGGCAACGTCACCACCGGCCGCGAGGAGCTGACGCTGCGGACGATGGGGCGCTACACCGACCCGCGCGGCTTCAACGACCTCGTCATCGCCAACATCGGCGGCTCGCCCGTCCGCATCCGCGACGTGGGCACCGTGCAGGACAGCACGAAGGAGCAGCGCTCGCTGGCGCGCCTCAACGGCGTGCCGACCGTCACGCTCCAGGTGCAGCGGCAGTCGGGCGCCAACACCATCGAGGTCATCCACGGCGTCAAGGCCGCCCTCGCGCGCGTCTCGGGGCAGCTCCCGTCGGACGTGAAGATGGAGATCATCCGCGACCAGTCGCGCTACATCGAGGCGGCGCTGCACGAGATCAGCGTCCACCTCGTCCTCGGGAGCATCCTCGCCTCGCTCGTCGTGCTGCTCTTCATGCGGTCGTGGCGCTCGACGCTCATCGCGGCCGTGGCCATCCCGGCGTCGGTCGTCTCGACCTTCGCCATGATGCGCGCGCTCGACTTCACCCTCAACAGCGTGACGATGCTCGCGCTCGTGCTGATGGTCGGCGTCGTCATCGACGACGCCATCGTCGTCCTTGAGAACATCTTCCGCTTCGTCGAGGAGAAGCGGATGTCGGCGATGGAGGCGGCGCGCGAGGCGACGGCCGACATCGGCCTCGCCGTGCTGGCGACGACGCTCTCGCTCGTCGTCATCTTCCTCCCCGTCTCGTTCATGTCCTCGATCTCGGGGCGCTTCCTCTACCAGTTCGGCATCACGGCGGCGGTCGCCATCATGGTCTCGCTGCTCGTCTCGTTCACGCTGACGCCGATGATGTCCTCGCGGCTGCTGCGGGCGGAGGACGCGGCGGGCGGGCACGGCGGCGGCCAACGCCACGGCGAGCACGAGTTGGGCGGCAAGGCCGGCTCGCGCGGCGGCTTCTACGGCTACATCGACCGCGTCTACACGTGGCTGCTCAAACTCTCGATGCGGCACCGGCTGGCCGTCGCGGCGCTGGCGATGGCGGTCGTCGCGTTGAGCGTGCCGCTCTACCGCACGGTCAAGCAGGAGTTCATCCCGTCGATCGTGGACGAGGCCGAGTTCGAGGTCTCCGTCAACGCGCCCGAGGGGACGAACCTCGCGATGATGAACGAGACGCTTCAGGCCATCGAGCAGGACGTGCAGCGCACGCCGGGCGTCCGGCTCGTGCTCGCCTCGGCCGGCGGCGGCTTCCTCGGCGGCGTCGGGCAGGGCGACATGTACGTCCGCATCGCGCCGCACGAGGAGCGCACGCTCTCGTTCACGCGCGTCTGGCACGAGCTCTTGAACGGGACGCCGCTCAAGGCGTTCCACGGCAACTACACGCAGCAGGACGTGATGCAGGAGGTGCGCCGGCGCCTCAGGAAGTACGCGCCGATGCGCGTCGGCGTCCGCAACGCGCCGTCGTTCAACTTCGGCACGGGCGGCCGCTTCGACATCGACTTCGTGCTGCGCGGCCCCGAGCTCGAACAGCTCGTCGCCTACGCCGAGGAGCTGCGCGACCGCTCGGAGAAGATCGGCGGCATCGTGGACGCCGACACGTCGCTCAAGCTCAACAAGCCCGAGCTGCAAGTCGAGGTTGACCGCGAGCGCGCGGCCACGCTCGGCGTCTCGACCTCGGACATCGCCAACTCCCTGCGCGTGATGGTGGGCGGCGACACCGAGGTGACGCGCTTCCACGACGCCTCGGTCAACGAGGCTTACGACGTGCAGCTCCGGCTCAACGAGCGCGACCGCAACGACCCGCGCACGCTCGGCCAGCTCTACGTGCCTTCGTCGCGCGGCGGGCTCGTCCGGCTCGACAACCTCGTCACCGTCAAGCGCGAGACGGCGCCGTCGCGCATCGACCGCCTCGACCGCCAGCGGCAGGTCTCTTTGCGCGCCTCGGTCGCGCCGGGCTTCGCGCTGGCCGACCGCATCGAGGCGCTCAAGGCCGAGGCCGCGAGCTTGAACATGCCGGCGACCTACACGACGGCCGTCTCGGGGCGCGCGCGCGAGCTGGAACGCACGTTCACAGAGTTCCTGTGGGCGTTCCTGCTCTCGGTCATCTTCATGTACATCATCCTCGCGTCGCAGTTCGAGAGTTTGATCCACCCGGTCACGATTCTGCTGAGTCTGCCGCTCGCCGTCCCGTTCGCGCTCTTCTCGCAGTTGGCGACGGGCGACACGCTGAACCTCTACTCGGCGCTCGGCATCCTCGTCCTGTTCGGCGTCGTGAAGAAGAACGCGATTCTTCAGATCGACCACATGAACAACCTGCGCGCGAAGGGGATGGAGCGGTTCGAGGCGGTCTTGCAGGGGTGCCGCGACCGCCTGCGCCCCATCCTGATGACGACGCTCGCGCTCGTCGCGGGCATGTTGCCGCTCGCCTTGGGGACGGGGCCGGGCTCGGAGGAGCGGCGCTCCATCGCGGTCGTCGTCATCGGCGGCCAGTCGCTCTCGCTGCTGCTGACGCTGCTGGTGACGCCCGTCGCCTACACGCTCTTCGACGACATCGGCCACACGGCGTTCTGGCGCCGCGGGGCCGGGCGCGTCTTCGGCTACCCGTCGCGCGCGCTCGGGCGCCTGCGCGCCTCGTTCGCACGCCGCCGCGCCGCCGGCGAACAGGACGAGGACGCGGAGCCGCTGGCCGACGACACGGTCGAGGTTGACCGCCCGCACGTCGGCGTCGGCGCGGGCGGCGACTGAGAAAGGATGAGGGATGAAGGATGAAGGATGAAGTGACGGCCGTCCGAACTTCATCCTTCCGCCTTCATCCTTTCATACGCTACAATCTGCCCGCCTCCTTAAACGAGACCCATGACCTCTGACAAGAACATCGGCAAGCCCGTCCCCCGCAAGGAGGGGCGCGCGAAGGTGACGGGCGCGGCGCAGTACGTGGACGACCTGCACCTGCCGGACATGCTCTACGGCGCGACCGTGCGCAGCCACGCCGCGCGCGGCCGCATCACCGACATCAAATTCGGCGAAGGCATCCCGTGGGACGAGTTCACCGTCGTCACCGCGCGCGACATCCCCGGCGCCAACTACGTCGCGCTCATCCTCAACGACCAGCCCTACCTAGCGGAGACGGTCGTCAACCACGCCGAGGAGCCCGTCCTCCTGCTCGCGCACCCGGACAAGTACCTGCTCGAAGAGGCGAGGCGCGCCGTCCGCCTTGAGATAGAACCGCTGCCCGCCGTCTTCAACATCGAAGAGTCGCTCGCGCGCAAAGAGGTCGTCTGGGGCGAGGACAACGTCTTCAAGACCTTCCTCGTCGAGAAGGGGGACGTGGACGAGGCGTGGGACTCGCCGGACGTTATCGTCGTCGAGGGCGAGTACACGACGGGCGCGCAGGAGCAGCTCTACATCGAAACCAACGGCGTCATCGCCGAGGCGAGCGTCCACGAAGGCGTCGTGGTGCGCGGCTCGATGCAGTGCCCCTATTACGTCCACAAGGCTCTGGTGAAATTGTTCGATTTGCCGGAAGAAAAAATCCGGGTCATCCAGACCGAGACGGGCGGCGGCTTCGGCGGGAAGGAGGAGTACCCGTCGGTGCTCGCGGGGCACGCGGCGCTGCTCGCGTGGAAGTCGGGCCGCCCCGTCAAGATGGTCTACGACCGCGCGGAGGACATGCTGGCGACGACCAAGCGGCACCCCTCGCGCACGCGCCACCGCACGGCCGTCACGCGCGACGGCCGGCTGGTCGCGATGGACATCGACTTCGTCGTGGACGGCGGCGCCTACGCGACGCTCTCCTCGGTCGTGCTCTCGCGCGGGACGATTCACGCCGCGGGCCCCTACAACTGCCCCAACGTCCGCATACGCTCGCGCGCGGTGGCGACGAACGTCCCGCCGCACGGCGCCTTCCGGGGTTTTGGCGCGCCGCAGAGCATCTTCGCGCTCGAACGCCAGTTGGATAAGGTGGCGGCGGCGGTCGGCCTCGCGCCGGACGAGCTGCGCCGCCGCAACTTCATCACGAAGGGCGGGACGACCGCGACGGGGCAGGTCATCCGCGAGGACGTTGACCTCGACGGGCTGCTCGACCGCGCCTTCGAGCTGACCGACTACCACGCCAAGCGCGAGCGTTTCGCGCGCGAGAACGCGGGCGCGCGCGTCCGGCGCGGCATCGGCTTCGCCTCGTTCATGCACGGCGCGGGCTTCACCGGCTCGGGCGAGAAGTACCTTCAATCTATCGTCGGCTGCGAGGCGACTTCGGAGGGGCGCGTGCGCGTCCTCGCCGCGAGCACCGAGATCGGGCAGGGCACCAAGACCATCTTCGCGCAGATCGCGGCCGACGCTTTGCGGATCGACTACGAGAGCATCGAGGTCGTCCAGCCCGACACCGCCGACGTGCCCAACAGCGGCCCGACGGTCGCCTCGCGCACCTGCATGATCGTCGGCAAGCTCGTCGAGTCGGCCGCGCTCAAGATTAAGGAGACGCTCAAGGGCGCGGGCCTCCTCGGCGACTCGTACACCGGCGAAGAGTTCGCGCGCGCGTGCGCCGCGTACGTCGAACGCAACGGCCCGCTGAAGACGTTCACGCAGTACACGCAGCCCGAGGGCGTCGAGTGGGACGACGAGCGTTACCGCGGCGACGCCTACGGCGCCTACGCGTGGGCGGTCTACGTCGCCGAGGTGAGCGTTGACAGCGTGACTTACGAGGCGCGCGTCGAGGACTTCGTCGCGGTGCAGGAGGTGGGGCGGGTCATCCACCCGGTGCTCGCGGCCGGGCAGATCGAGGGCGGCGTGGCGCAGGGGATTGGGTGGGCGCTCTACGAGAACGTGGTGTGGCGCGACGGGCGGATGGCCAACGGGCAGATGACGAACTACATCATGCCGACCTCGGCCGACCTGCCGCCCATCCGCGTCCACTTCTTCGAGAACCCTTACGCGGGCGGCCCCGGCGGCGCGAAGGGCATCGGCGAGCTGCCGATGGACGGCCCCGCGCCGGCCATCCTCAACGCCGTCGAGCACGCCACCGGACTCTCGCTCGACCACGTCCCGCTCACGCCCGAGGCGCTCATGGAGGCGCTCGACACGGAAGCGGTCGGAGTTTAACGTTAAAGATGTCAGACGCCCCCGGTAAAATCTCAATCCGCTGCACGGTCAACGGCGAGGCGGCGACGTTTGACGCGCACCCGATGGCGCGTCTGCTCGACGCGCTGCGCGAATCCCTGCGGCTGACGGGGACGAAGGAGGGTTGCGGCGAGGGCGAGTGCGGCGCGTGCTCGGTGCTCATCGACGGCGAGCTGGTCAACAGTTGTCTCGTCCCCGTCGCGCAAGTCCACGGCGCGGAGGTGAAGACGGTCGAGGGCGTCGCCGACGGCGAGCGCCTGCACGCCGTCCAGCGCGCGATGATCGAGTGCGGCGGCGCGCAGTGCGGCATCTGCACGCCGGGCATGGTGCTCGCGGCCGTGAGCCTGCTCGAACGCACGCCGCGCCCGACCGACGAAGACATCCGCGAGGGCCTCGCGGGCAACCTCTGCCGCTGCACCGGCTACATGAAAATCTTCGACGCGGTCGTCCACGCCTGCGCGAGAAAGGATGAAGGATAAAGGATGAGTTAAGACGTGTTCTTATTCATCCTTCGTCCTTCGTCCTTCATCCTTTATGAGAGCCTACCTGCCATCTTACGAACTGGCCGTGCCGCGCACGCTCGCGGAGGCGCTGGCGCTTTTGCGCGACGAGCCGGGCGTGTGGCGTCCGTTCGCGGGCGGGACGGATTTGATGGTGCTGCTTGAGGCAGGGAAGTTGGAGCACAGGAAGTTCTTCAGCATCCGCCACCTCCCGGAGCTGCGCGGCGTCGGCGAGTCGGACGGCCGCGTCCGCGTCGGCGCGCTGACGACCTACACCGACGTGCGGCGGAGCGACCTGCTCGCGAGTCAGTTCCCGATGCTCGGCCGCGCGGCGCGCGAGACGGGCGGCATCGCCATCCAGAACCGCGGCACCGTCGGCGGCAACATCGCCAACGCGAGCCCCGCCGCCGACACGCCGCCCGCGCTGCTCGCCTACGACGCCGAGGTCGAGCTGGTCTCGGCCGCCGGCGTGCGCCGCGTCCCTTACGCGGAGTTCCACACGGGCTACAAGCGGACGGTCATGCGCGCCGACGAGCTGATCGCGGCGGTGCTGTTGCCGCGCCCGTCGCAGGGCGCGCGCCACTACTACCGCAAGGTCGGGACGCGGCGCGCGCAGGCCATCTCGAAGGTCTGCTTCGCGGCGCTGGCCGAGGTCGATGGTGACGCGCTGGGCGCGGTGCGCGTCGCGCTCGGGAGCGTCGCGCCGGTCGTGATGCGGTGCCCGCGAACCGAGGGCGTCCTGAACGGCCGGCGGCCCGACGCGGCGCTGTTGGACGAGGCGGCGGAGGAGTTGGCGCGCGAGATTACGCCGATTGACGACGTGCGCTCGACGGCCCGCTACCGCACGCGCGTCGCGCGTAACCTGCTCGCGGAGTTTCTGTCGGGTCTGTCGGAGGGGAGGTAGTTTAGGCGATGAGACTCAGAACGCTCTTGCTTCTCGCGTTCGCCGCGCTCGCGCTCGCGCCTCGCGCCGACGCGCAGACACCCGGCCCCGGCGGCGCGCCGACGGCCGCGTGGACGCGCTACACCTACCCCGGCGAGGAGTTCTCGGTCGAGCTGCCCTCGGCTCCCGCGGTGTCGCACCTGACGAGGGACATCCCCAACGCGGTGAATAAGACCGAGCGGGGGCGCGCCTTCGGCCTCTACTCGGACGGGGTCGTCTTCATCGTTACCTCGTACGACAGGCCGCGCGAGTCTGAGTCGCTCGACCACTTCGCCAACCTCCTCTGGGGCGGGCGCGCCGGGCTGACGGACGCGCGCGACGTGAGCCTCGGCGGGTTCGCGGGCCGGGCCTACAACCTGAGCGGCGCTTCCCTCAAGGGCGTGGCGCGCGTCTTCCGCACCCCGAAGCACGCGTACCTCCTGAAAGCCTTTTCGGACGAGGAGGGGCACGCGCCGACGTTCGAGCGTTTCGTCAACTCGTTCACGCTCGGCGCGGGGCCGGCGGGCGAGCCTATCGCCGACGAGGGGCCGGTTCGGCGCGACGAGCCGCAGACCGTGCCGCAGGCGCCACCGGCCGCCGGAGACGTGCCCTACCGTTCGTCCGAGGTGGTGAAGAAGGCGATCATCGTCTTCAAGCCGGAACCGGGCTACACGGAGCGGGCGCGCAAGAACAACGTGACCGGCATCGTCCGCCTGCGCGCAGTCCTCAACTCTTCGGGGGCGGTGACGAACATCTCGGTCGTCAAGGACTTGCCTGACGGCCTGACGGAGAAGGCCATCAGCGCCGCGCGCCGCATCCTCTTCTTCCCCGCCGTCAAGGACGGCCGCAGGGTCTCGCAGTACGTCGTCCTTGAATACAACTTCAACATTTATTGAGGGGGAGTAGACGGTAGACAGTAGCCGGTAGAAAGACAGGCGGCGCGCCCATGACATCGACTGGGCGCGCCGCCTATGTTTTTACCTGCTGACTACTGTCTACTGCCTACCGTCTACTCCCTCAAAACTTCCTAACCAGGAGGACGCCGTGATATAGTCCCGCGCCGATAAGGCCGGCCGCACTACTAAAACCCTCCAAAGGAGATTCCAACGGATGCAGAACTACAACAACCCCGGACAGCCGCCGCCGCCGCAAGGCGGCTACGGGGCGCCGCCGCCCACGAAGAAGGGCATGTCCACGGGCGTCAAGATTCTGATCGGCGTCCTCTTCCTCGTCGTCGGCGGCGGGGGGCTGCTCCTCGCGCTCGGCATCGGCGGCGCCTACTACCTCACGCGCCGCGTGCAGGAGAACGCGGGCGCGAGCCGGCCGGGGCTCTCGGGTCTGACCGGCACGTCCGGCGCCGGGGCGGAGGCCGAGCCGCCCGCGCCGACGGCCGACCAGCGGGCGGCCATCGCGGGCGGGCAGACGGCCGCGTGGGAGCAGCAGGAGATTAGCTGGACGCTTCCGCAGAAGTGGAAGAAGCACTCGGCCGACAGCCAGTCCCTTCTCTGGCGCTCGCCGGGGAGTTGGGACGCGGCCTCGCTCATCGTCAACATCTCGCCGCTGGCGGCCGACTTCCCCTCTGACATCAGCCTCAAGACCAACTACGACAGCTTCTCGAAGGACAAGCAGAAGTACGCCGAGGTGCGCTGGCTCAAGCTCGGCGGCGTCAAGGGCGTCATGTTCCGCGAGACCGCGCCCGAGAGCGCCGACACCGCGCAGCGCCTCCAGTGGATAGGCTTCCGCGACTACAAGGGTCAGAAGCAGATGGTCAACATCATGCTCGCCTCGCGCGGCAAGGACTTCGCCCGCCACGAAGACGCGCTCTACGGCATCCTCTACTCGACGGACTTGGGGCAGTAGCCCCTAAAGCCGGGAGCGCGGGCATCCTGCCCGCCAAAGCGTGCGCCGGCACGCTTAAAAGAGAAGCGCCACACCTCGACGTCGCGATGTGGCGCTTCTCTTATTCGCGCTGTCGCGCTCAAGGCGGGCA
>DASVQX010000087.1:0-37424 GCA_036388915.1 Pyrinomonadaceae bacterium | reverse complement strand
GGGCCCCGCCCGCGCCCCCCGACCCTCGGGCCTTAAGTCTTTAACTCCGGGCCATGCTCAAAGTCATCAACGTCGTGGGGGCGCGGCCGAATTTCATGAAGGTCGCGCCGCTGCTGGAGGCTATGGGGCGGCGCGGGGGCGAGTTCTCGGGCGTGTTGGTGCACACCGGCCAGCACTACGACGCGCGGATGAGCGACGACTTCTTCCGCGACCTCGGGCTGCCCCGCCCCGACGTGCACCTCGGCGTCGGCTCCGGCTCGCACGCGCGGCAGACGGCCGACGTCATGCGGCGCTTCGAGCCGGTCGTCCTCGAACACAGGCCCGACTGGGTCGTCGTCGTCGGCGACGTGAACTCGACGCTGGCGTGCGCGCTCGTCTGCTCGAAGGTGGGGGTGCCGGTGGCGCACGTCGAGGCGGGATTGCGCAGCCGCGACCGCGCGATGCCCGAAGAGATCAACCGGCTCCTCACAGACCAGCTCTCCGAGCTCCTGCTCACGCCCTCCGAAGACGCCGGCCGCAACCTCATCAACGAGGGCGTCGCGCCCGAGCGCATACGCCTCGTCGGCAACGTGATGATCGACTCGCTCCTGAAGCACCTCGCGCTGTCGGAGGGTTCCGACGTGCGGGAGCGTCTCGGCGTCGCGGGTTACGGTTACGCGGTCGTCACGCTCCACCGGCCGTCAAACGTGGACGACCCCCGCGTGCTCCGCCGCATCCTCTCGGCCCTCACGCGCATAAGCGAGCGCCTCCCCGTCGTCTTCCCCGCGCACCCGCGCACGCGCAAAAACATCTCCGAGTTCGGGCTCGATAAAGATGCCGCGTCGCGGGGCGACCTGCGGCTGACCGGGCCGCTCGGCTACATAGACTTCCTGCGGCTCTACAGCGGCGCGCGTCTCGTGCTGACCGACTCCGGCGGGTTGCAGGAGGAGACGACCGCGCTCGGCATCCCGTGCCTGACGCTGCGCGAGAACACCGAGCGCCCCGTCACGGTCGAGCTGGGGACGAACCGCGTCGTCGGCACCGGCGAGGAGAGGATCATCTCTGAGGCCGAGGCCGCGCTGCGTGCGGGCCGCGGCTCGGAGCCGCCGCGCGTGCCGCCGCTCTGGGACGGACGCGCCGCCGACCGCGTCCTCGACGCGCTGCTCGACAGGGCGCGGCAGTTGCGGCCCGGCGGCTTTTAAGCGGCGGCGCGTCGGGAGTAGAATGAGCCGTCCACGAAAACCCCTCCCCTGATGTCCCTTTGCGCGAGGAGTGAAAAATGGAGACGCTTGGGCGTGAGAGGCTGCCCGTCGAGGAGGTCGCCAACTGCGTCACCCACGGGCTCGGGCTGGCGCTGAGCCTGGCGGGCTTCGTCGCGCTCGTGCTGCTGGCGTGGCCGGGCGGCGACGCCTGGCTGGTGGTGAGTTGCGCGGTCTACGGCGCGTCGCTCGTCGCGCTCTACGCGGCCTCGACGCTCTACCACGGGGCGCGCACGCCGCGCGCGAAAGGCTTTCTTCAGGCGCTCGACCACTGCGGCATCTACCTGCTCATCGCGGGGACGTACACGCCGTTCACGCTCGTCACGCTGCGCGGGCCGTGGGGGTGGACGCTGTTCGGGCTGGTGTGGAGCCTGTCGCTGGCCGGCATCGCCTTCCGCGCGCTGTGCGGGACGCGGTACCGCGCCGTGGCCGTCGGCTCTTACGTGCTGCTCGGGTGGCTGTGCGTCATCGCGGTCAAGCCGATACTCGCGGTCGTCCCGCTCGGGGCGCTGGCGTGGATCGCGGCCGGGGGTCTGGCCTACACGACGGGCGTCTTCTTCTTCGCCGCCAAGCGCATCCCGCACCACCACGCCATCTGGCACCTCTTCGTCCTCGGCGGCAGCGTCTGCCACTACGTCGCCGTCCTGCTCTACGTCGTCCCGCCGCGCGGGTAAGTCGAGCTAAGGCGACCGAATTCTCCCTCTGACACGAAGGCGGGGGCGCGTCACGATAACGCGCCCCCGCCTTCGCGTTGCTCACGCACCATGGACGGTGCGATACAATGTCCGCCGGTGAGCTCACTCTTAAACATCGACTGGAACGCGGTCTTCGTCCCGACGGTGTCGCTGGCGGAGGTGATGCTGCGGGGGACGTTCGTCTACCTGCTGCTCTTCTTCGTGCTGCGCGTGCTGAGGCGCGAGGCGGGCGCGCTCGGCATCTCGGACTTGCTGGTCGTCGTGCTCATCGCCGACGCGGCGCAGAACGCGATGTCGAGCGAGTACAAGTCGGTCACGGAGGGCGCCGTCCTCGTCGGCACCATCGTCGCGTGGGACTACGCGCTCGACTGGCTCGGCTTCCGCTTCCCGGCCTTCCAGCGCGTGCTCCGCCCCGCCCCGCTCCCGCTCGTCAAGGACGGCCGCATGCTCCGCCGGAACATGCGTAAGGAGATGATCTCGACCGAGGAACTGATGAGCCAATTGCGCGAGCAGGGCGTGGCGAGCCTCGGAGAGGTGAAGCGCTGCTACCTCGAAGGCGACGGCCACGTCAGCGTCATCAAGAATGAATCGGGCGGCGACGGCGGCGGCGCGAAAGACTCCGGGCACGTCCCCGGCGCTTAAGCTGCGTCGCGGCCTCAGGCCGGCGGCGGGCTGTAGTCGTCGCCCTGCTCGGCGACGCGCGCGAGTTGTTCGAGGCGCCCGCGCAGGGCGCGCGTGAAGCAGTCGGCCTCCGAAGGGCTGGCGCCGCTGGCGAGCAGCCCCTCGCGCAGTTGGGCGTCGGTGACGCGCCCGAGGTAGCGCATGAGCCAGCGCACGTCGCCGACCCCGATGCCCTCGATCACCTCGTCCGTCCGCTGCCCCGTGTAGCCCCAACTCACGACCCCGCCCGCGACCCCGCCCACGAAGTTCGCGTTCTGCGCGGCGAACCCCTCGCAGTCCCACTTGGTGCGCGTCAGCGGGCTTCCCGTCTTCCCCATCGACGCGCCCCAGTCGATGATGAGGTAGCGCCCCTCCGTCGTCCCGTCGTCGAGCCGGTGCTCGAAGACCGCCGTGTTCGAGCCGCGCGCAACGTCCCTCACGTCCTTGTTGTCCCAGTTCGACACGAGCATCGTCAACACCTTCAGCCCCGCAAGCTCCTTCGTGCCGACGAAGGGGTTGTCGTCCCAAGACCAGCCGTGCTCGTCGAAGAGTTTGCGCACGCCCTCCTCGTCCAGCTCGAAGCGCGCGTCCGAAAAGCTCATGTCCTCGGCGACGCACGTGCGCGCGCGCCCGAGGTTCTCGGCGCCCTCGATGTGCCCCGCCGCGACGTAGTAGGCGGCCTCGACGTGGTAGCCGGCCGCCCACGCCAGCCGCGTCGCGAACGTCTCGCTCTTCACCTCGTCGCCCCACTTCACGCGCCAGCGCAAGTTCCGCGCGTCGCGCACGGTCATGCAGGGGTTCGAGCCGGTCGCGTGCTCCTCGACGAAGCGGAAGGGCGGCCGCGGCTCGCGCTCCCGCCCGCCGGGGCCGCCGCGGAAGTCGAGCCGCTCGACCGCGCCGGGGTCGCTCCAGAGCGAGACCTCGCGCGCGCGCAAAGGGCGTTCGCGCGCGGTCAAAAGCTGGTAGCGCGATTTGGCCCACCAGAAGAAGTAGACGACGATGACGCCCGACGCCGTCCCGATGGCGGCGATGTAGAAGATCGTCGTCGGCTCCGGCGCGAACAGGCACAGCGAAGTAGTCATAAAGTACGACTACTATAACACCCGCGCCCGCGGCGGACAGTGGCTCAGCTTTGGAGTCGTTCCTCGACGACGAAGAGGCCGGCCTCGCCGCCGCCGGAGGTGACGTTGACGATGGGCGAGCCGGAGAGGCGCACCATCGCGCCCTCGACGCGCCCGCGGAAGAGGAATGGATTCGTGTCCGCGTACATCGGTCGGAAAGCCCACGAGCTTTCGCCGAAGACGGGGAAGATTTCGGTGCGAAGCTCGACCACCTCCTGCACGACGTAGTCGTTCGCGAGCGCGTGGGCCAGCGCCTCGTCCCACTCCGCGCCGGTCGCGCCCGCGCCGAAGACCACGCCGCGCCCGCCGTAGTCGTCGTTCGGCTTGAGCAGGAGGGAGGTGCGTTCGCGCCGCGCGTGCTCGACGAGGTCGAACGTCTCGCCGCCGCGCGTCGTCAGCCGCTCAGACACGCGCCGCGTCCAGGGCACGCACGCGCGGACGACTTCGCGCTCGGCCGGCGTCAGGTTGCGCTCGCCCCACTCGTCGGTGAGCAGCTCGAACGCGGCCTTCTTGTGCAGCGGCTTGCAGCGCGACGAGTTGACGAGGCAGACGCGGCCTTCCCGGTAGGCGCGCAGCAGCGGGTGCGACTCGCCGCAGCGCGTGAGCATCTCGTGGATGATGATGCGTTTGTAGACGAGGTCGATACGGAAGTCGCCCGCGCGCAGGGTGCGGCCGTCGTACTCAAGCTCGTCGGGCGAGCAGACGAGCGACGGCACGCCGCGCGCGTCGAAGTATTCGCGCAGCACCTCGAACTCGTCGGCGGTCGGCAAATCCCGCCAGTCAACGATGGCGACGTTGGGCGCGCCGCGCTCGCCGCCGCCTCGCCACTCGGCGTAGGTCTCCAGGAGCGAGGCCAGGAGCGCCGCCGCCGGGTCGAACTGCCGCAGACGGTAGCGGCGTGCGAGGTCGCGCATCGCCTCGACCTCGAAGGCGACCTCGTTGAGGCCGGACTGGTCGGCGAGGCTCGAAGGGTTCTCGGCGTTGTACTCGACGAACTTGACCTCCGGGCCGTGGACGAAGGCGTCGAGCCGCCCCGTCACCGAAGGGCAAGCGTAGCCCGGCTCGACGAGCGCGAGCCGCGTCTCGGCCTCGCTCATCCCGACGCGCGCCAGCAGACGCGGGTCATCGGTCATCGCCCGCGACATCTTCTCGAACGCGCCCGCCAGCGTCTCGGACGCCCGCGCGAGCCAAGCGTACTGCCCGGCGTCTAACAGGTGCGGCCTCAGAGAGACGCCGATCTCACGCCCGCCGTAGAGCAGCCGCCGCTCGCGCATCGCCTCGCGCAGGCGCGCGAACAACCCCGCGCCCAGACTCTCGTCCGACCGAAGCAGCTCGTGAAACTCTGAAATCGCACGCTCTCTCATAAAAAGCAGGCGGTAGGCGGATGGCAGTAGTCAGTAGAAGAGTCTCTATTGCGAGTCATCCGAAGACCGGCGTCAACTTCCGCGGCGGGCGGAGTCTACTGTCTACCATCTACCGTCCACTGTCTACTAGCCTTCGGGATGGAGCTTGAGCCATTCGGCGCGGAGCATGAAGCTGCCGGAGGTGACGACGCGGTCGCCGACGAAGAGACCTTCGAGCACGGGGTAGCGCCCCGCGCCTTCGGCGCCGAGCCGGACGGGGCGCATGACGTAGACGTTCGGGTCCGTGGTGGCGAGGAAGACGACCGTGCGGCCGCCGACGGTCTGCACCGCCGACGCGGGCACGGTCGGCGCGGTCGCCTCGGCCGTCCCCGTCGCGCCGAAACCGACGCCCACGTACATGCCGAGCTTGAGCGCCTGACCGGGGTTCGCCAGCTCCACGCGCACCTGCGCGGTGCGCGTCGCCGCGTCGAGCTGCGGATCGACGTAGGTGACGCGCCCCCGGAAGACGCGGCCGGGGTACGCGTCCGAAGTCACGCTCGCGCCGCTCCCCGTGCGGACGCGCGCGAGGTCTTTCTCGAACACCTGCGCCACGACCCAGACGTTCGAGAGGTCTGCGACGCGGAGTATTTCCTTGTTGGCCTCGACCACCTCGCCGGGGTTGGCCGCGCGGCTGATGACCGTGCCGGCGGCCGGCGCGGCGAGCGGGATTTCGGAGCTGACCTGCGCCGGGCCGCGCAGCGCCGCGACGCGCTGCGGCGTCAGCCCCAGCAGCAGGAGTCGCTGGCGCTGCGCGGCCAGCTCGGCCTCGGCCTTCTTCAGAACCGACGTGGCCTGCTCGAACTCCTCGCGGCTGGCGGCGCCGATCTCGACGAGTTGGAGCGTGCGCGCGTGGTGCAGGTGGTGCTCTTCGAGCTCGGCCTGCGCCGAGAGGTAGCGCGACTGCGCCATCGCCAGCTCGTCGCTGAAGACGACCGCGAGCTGTTGCCCGCGCCGCACCTCCTGCCCCGCCTCGGCCGAGACGCTCACGAGCCGGCCGCCGACCAGCGACAACACCGGCGTCGAGCGGTAGGCGTTGGCCTGCACGACGCCGTTCGCCGCCTGCTGCGAGGCTTCGGGCGCGAGCTGCTCGCCGACGGCCTCGACCTGAAGCCCCGCGCGCGCGGCCACCTCGGGCGTCACGGTCAGCGTCGCCTCGCCCGGCGCGGCGGTTGTGCCGCCTGCGCCGGCCGTCGCGCCCGGCTGGTCGAACGTGACCGTGCGCGGCGCGGTGACGACGCGCCCCGCGCCCGCGCGGCCGCCGAGATAACCGAGCCACCAGAGCAGGAGCGCCACGGCCGCCAGCGCGAAGAGCGCGACGACGACGACCGCCGTACTATTCACGCGACGCGGCGCGCGCGAGACGGCGCGCGTGCTCTCGACGCGCTTCTCGACGGCCGTGCCCGGCGTCGTCTCGACCGTCTGCTCGACTGTCACCTCGCTCGCCTCTTCCGTCGCCTCTGGTTTTTCGCTCATCTTTTCTCCGCGCCTCCGCGTCCCGCGTTACTTCGCCGTCAGCCCCGGCGCGGCCGAGGCGCTCGCCACGCGCACGCGCGCGAGGTAGGTCGCGAGGATGGAATCGACGTAGTCGTTCTCAAGCTCGATGTAGCGGCGCTGCTCGGCGATGTAATCAAGGAGCGTCTTCGAGCCCAGCTCGTAGGTCTTGCGGATGACCGTCAAATTCTGGCCGGCCTGCCCGCGCACGCCGACGCGGTAGATTTCCGAGGCGCGCGCCGCCGCCTCGTAAGCGGCGTAGGCGGCCGCCACCTCGCGCCTGACGGTCAGCTCAAGGAACTCGCGCCGGCGCTTCGCGGCTTCGAGGTCGGCGGCCGCCGCCTCGACCGCGCCCACGTTCTTGTCGCGCACGGGCAGCGTCACCGAGACGCCGAAGGTGACCGAGTTGAACGTGTCGTCAATCGGCGCGAGGCGGCCGCGCTCGTCGATGCCGCTCAGCATGTAGCCGCTCCGCATGCGCTGATAGCCGGCGCGCACGTCGGCGTCGGCGCGACCTCCCGCGCGCGCCTCCTCTATGCGCGACTCGGCCAAGCTTTCGGCGGCGCGCGCGGCGAGCAGGTCGGCGCGCGAGTCGAGCGCGCGTGCGGCGGCTTCGGCCGGCGCGGGCAGCGGGTCGATGAGGTCGTCGAAGTCGCCGCGCAGCTTCAGAGGCTCCGAGGCTTCGGCGCCCATCAGGTTGCGCAGTTCGAGCAGCGCGACCTCGGCGCGGCCGCGCCCCATCTCGCGCATCGAGCGCAGGCGGTTGACCTCGACGAGCACCTGATTCTGTTCGAGCGGCGCGGTGCGCCCTTCGAGCACGCGCGCGACGACGAGGCGGTAGCCGCGCTGGCTGTTGCTCAGAAGCTCCTCGGTCACGCCGAGCTTGAGGACTTCGGCCAGCGCCTCGCCGAACTTGGCGCGCACCTCGGCGGCGACCACGCGCTCGCGGTCTGCGAGCACGGCCTCGCGCAACTCGACCTCGCGCCCGGCCACGCGCACGCGCGACGCGCGCCGGCCGCCGAGTTCGAGCGGCAACATGACCTCGGCCATGACCTGATTGTCGGGCGCACCCACGGTCTTCGCGCCCGACACGTCGAGCCGCGGGTTGGCGCGGAAAGACGCCTGTTTGACGAGGGCGCGCGCGGCCTCGACCTCCTTGCGCAGCGCCAGCAGCTCGCCGTTCGCGGCCAGAGCGCGCGCCACCGCCTCGTCGGCCGTCACCCCGCCCGTGGGGTCGAAGTAGCGCCCCACGATCGCCTCGTCGGCGCGCGGCCGGCGGTCGTCGGCGGGCACGTCCGTCGCCGTCTGCGCCGCGACCAAAGCGGGCAGCGCCAAGGCGACCGCGAGCGCCGCCGCCGACGCGTATCTCATCTTCGTACTTCTCATTTAACTCACCACCTCGGTTCGGCGCGCCCCTTCGCGCTCGGCCCGCTTCAGCTCGCGCTCGCGGAGCCAGAAGAAGATGACCGGCGTGACGATGAGCACGTGCAGCAGGCTCGAAAGCATCCCGCCGAAGACCGGCGTCGCCAAGGGCTTCATCACCTCCGAGCCGGCGCTCGTAGACCACATGATCGGGAGCAGGCCGACGACGATGGTCGAGACCGTCATCACCTTCGGCCGCAGGCGCAGCAGCGCGCCCTCGGTCACGGCTTCCAGAAGCGTCTCGCGCGTCAGCCGCCCCAGCTCTTTCCTCTTCCGCTCGACCGCCTCTTCGAGGTAGACGACCATCACGATGCCGGTCTGCACCGCCGCGCCGAAGAGCGCGATGAAGCCGATCCAGACCGCGACCGAGAAGTTGTATTGCAGTAGCCAGAGCAGGTAGAACCCGCCCGTCAGCGCGAACGGCACTGCCAGGAGGACGTGCGCGGCTTCGAGCGCCGAGCCGTAGGTCAGGTAGAGCGTGGCGAAGATGATAATGATGACGACGGGGACGACGACGAGCAGGCGCTTGCGCGCGCGCTCCTGATTCTCGTACTGCCCGCTCCACTGGAAGTAGTAGCCGGGCGGCATCCGCACGCGCGAGGCGATGACCTGCTTCGCCTCTTCGACGAAGCCGCCGATGTCGCGCCCCCTCACGCTCAAAAGCACCGTCCCGCGCAGTAGGCCGTTCTCGCTCTGAATCATCGAAGGGCCTTCGACCGTGCGTATGTCGGCGAGTTGGCCCAAGGGGACGGGGACGCCCGCGGGCGAGGTGACGGGCAGTTGCGCAATTGTATCGGGCGAGCTGCGGAACTCTTCGGCGTAGCGGACGCGGACGGGGAAGCGGCGGCGCCCCTCGATGGTCACGGTCAGGTTGGTCTCGCCGATGCCGCGCTCGACCGCGTCCTGAATCGTCGCCGCGTCGATCTGGTAGCGCGCGGCGGCCGTGCGGTTGACGCGGATGTCGATGTAGGGCGTGCCGCCGATCTGCTCGGGGTACACGTCGGCCGCGCCCGGCACGGCGCGGAGCGCGTCGGCGATGTGGCGCGAAGTCTCTTCGAGCGTCTTCAGGTCGTTGCCGAAGATTTTGACGCCGACCTGCGAGCGCATCCCCGTCGCCAGCATCTCGATGCGGTTGATGATGGGCTGCGTCCAGATGTTCGTGACGCCCGGCATCCGAAGCTGCGCGTCCATCTCGGCCACCAGCCGCTCGCGCGTCATCCCGTCGCGCCACTCCGCCTCGGGCTTCAAGTGGACGATGGTCTCGTTCATGTTGACGGGCGACGGGTCGGTCGAAGTCTCGGCGCGGCCGGCCTTGCCGACGGCCCACTCGACTTCGGGGAAGCTTTTCAGAATCTCGTCCTGACGCGAGAGGACGCGCGCCGCCTCGTCGATGGAGATGGCCGGGTCTGTGACCGGCATGTACATCAGGTCGCCCTCGTTTAAGGGCGGCATGAACTCGCTCCCGATGCGCGTCGAGACGAAGAGCGCCCCCGCGAAGAAGACGACGGCGAGCCCGACCGTTATCACGCGGTGACGCACGGCCCAATGAAGCGCCGGGCGGTAGACCGCGCGCAGGAAGCGCATGATGGGGTTCCACTCTTCGGGGTGGAGCTTGCCGCCGAGGAAGTACGTGCAGAGCACCGGGACGAGCGTCACCGCCATGAAGGCCGCGCCGAACATCGCGAACGTCTTGGTGAAGGCCAGCGGGTGGAAGAGCTTGCCCTCCTGCCCCGTCAGCGCGAAGACCGGCATGAAGGCCAGCACGATGATCGCCATCGACGCGAAGATGGGCAGCCCGACCATCTTCGTCGCGTCGAGCACCGCGCGCCAGACCGCCGCCCTGTCCTTCGTGTCTGTCCCGTCCTTCTCGATGGCGCGGTAGGCGTTCTCGGTGACGACGATGCCGGCGTCCACCAAGTCCGAGATGGCGATGGCGATGCCGGCCAGCGACATGATGTTCGACGTGATGCCGAAGTAGCGCATGAAGAGGAACGAGAAGAGGACGGCGAGCGGCAGGGGCACCGTCACGATGAACACCGAGCGGAAGTGCGCGAGGAAGATGAGGTTGGCGAGCGTGACCAGAATCAGCTCTTCGACGAGCGCCCACTTGAGCGTGTCGGTGGCGCGGTTGATGAGCTGCGTGCGGTCGTAGAAGGGCACGACGCGCACGCCCTCGGGCAGCCCCGGCTTCAGCTCTTCGAGCTTGCGCTTGACCGACTCGATGACTTCGAGGACGTTGACGCCGTAGCGCGCCACGACCACGCCGCCCACGGCCTCGGCCCCGTCACGATCGAGCGCGCCGGTGCGGAAGGCGTTGCCTAGCTTCACCGCCGCGACGTTTCGGACGTAGACGGCCGTCCCGTTCCGCGAGCCGAGCACGACGTTCTCAAGGTCGGCGGTCGATTCGATCAACCCCAGCCCGCGCACCACCGCCCACTGCCCGGCCTGCTCGACGACGTTCCCGCCGACGTTCGCGTTCGAGCGCCCGACGGCCTCGACCACGGCCGAGAGCGGCAGCCCGTACGCGCGGAGCTTGTTCGGGTCAACGTCCACCTGATACTGCTGCACGTAGCCGCCGACGCTTGCCACCTCGGCCACGCCCGGCACCGCGTTCAACTGGTAGCGGACGAACCAGTCCTGCAACGAGCGCAGGTCGCGCAGGTTGTGGCGGTCGCTCTCAAGCGTGTACCAGAAGACCTGGCCGACGCCGGTCGCGTCCGGCCCGAGCGTGGGCGTGACGCCTTCGGGGAGCTGCGCCGAGACGAGGTTGAGGCGTTCGAGCACGCGCGTCCGCGCCCAGTAGAGTTCGACGTCGTCCTCGAAGATGACGTTGACCATCGAGAAGCTGAAGGCCGACGAGGCGCGCACGACGCGGACGCCCGGCAAGCCTTGCAGGTTGGTGACGAGCGGGTACGTGACCTGATCTTCGACCTCCTGCGGCGAGCGCCCCGGCCAGTCGGTGAAGACGATGACCTGATTGTCCGAGAGGTCCGGGATGGCGTCGATGGGCGTCGAGAGCAGCGCCCAGTAGCCCCACGCCGCCAGCGCCAGGTAGACCGCGACGACCACCGCGCGGTTCCGCATCGAAAGCTCTATGAGCCGGGAAATCATAAGCAAGGATGAAGGATGAAGGATGAAGGATGAAGGCTCCGCTCTCCGAATGCCGTCTTCACTTCATCCTTCATCCCTTCACGGCTGCGCCATGACCGGGAAGGAGCCTTTGCCCGAGCCGGCGGGGCCTTCGTAGGCGACTTGCGCCTGCCACTCGCCGGTCATCTCAAGTTTCACCTTGCCGTGGTAGACGCCGGGCGTCGAGGTCGTGGTGAGCGTGGCCGGGTCGTTCATCACGGGCATCGTGCTCATCGCGGGCATGTGGAAGTTGAGCGAGGCCGCGCCCACGTCAACCGGCTTGCCCGACGCGTCTTTGAAGGTGACGGTCAGCTCCTGATCGCCGTGGCGGAGCACGCCGTCCGGGCTGGCGAGCGTGACGGTCATGTTCCCGACCTTGCCGCTCGCGAACTGCTTCGCCTCGCCGCCGCCGCCCGAGCCGCACGCCGCCAGCGCGAAGACGAACGACGCCGCGCAGATTGTCGCGATTAACCTTTTCACTTTAACTATCCTCCGTTGTCTCAAGGCATCTGCTTTCACGTTTCAAGTTTGAACTCTCACACGCCCACGGCCGCGCGGCGCGTTTCGTTAACCGTCTCGCTCAGCCGGCGCCCGTCGCGCATGTTGAGCACGCGGCCGGCGAGCGCGGCCGTTTCGGGGTTGTGCGTGACGAGCAGGACGGTCTGCCCGCGCGCGTTGAGTTCCTGGAAGACGCCCATCACCTCCTCGCCCGTCCGCGTGTCGAGCGTGCCGGTCGGCTCGTCGGCCAGCAGGAGCGGCGGCCGGTTGACGAGCGCGCGCGCAATCGCCAGCCGCCCCTGCTCGCCGCCCGAGAGCTGATTCGGCAGACGCCCGGCCTTCGCGCCCAAGCCGACGCGCTCCAACACCTCCCGCGCGCGCTCGCGCTTCTCGCGCGCCGGCGCGCGTAGCGTCGCCAGCGGCAGCATCACGTTCTCGACGGCCGAGAGGTACGGCATCAGGTGGTGCTGCTGGAAGACGAAGCCGAGGTACTCGCGGCGGAAGTCCGCGCGCCGCTCCTCGGAGAGCGCGTACACGTCGATGCCGTCCACGGCGACGCGCCCCTCGGTCGGGCGGTTCATCGCGCCGACGACCGTCAAAAGCGTCGTCTTCCCCGAACCCGACGGCCCCATCAGCGCGACGAACTCGCCCTCGGTTATCGAGAGGCTGACGCCTTCGAGCACGCGCGTCGCGGGCGCGCCCTCCCGGCCGCTGTAGACCTTGCCCACGTTTTCGACGACGACGAAAGACATACTCGCTTTAACTCCTCACACCTGGCGCACGGCCTCCGACGGGTCGAGCCGCGAGGCGCGCAGCGTCGGGTAGAGGCTGCTCAAGGCGCCGACGGCGAGCGCGGCCAGCAGCGCGTACGCCGCCAGACGAGGGTCGAGGTCGAAGCCCGTCCCCGTCTGGCTGAAGTAGGGCATCAGCAGCCCGCTCGCGGCGGCGCCCGCCGCCCAGCCGAGCGCGCCGCCCAAGAGGCTCACGGCGAAGACTTCGAGCATCATCTCCTTGACGATGTGCGCGCGGCGGAAGCCGACGGCGCGCATGACGCCGATCTCCTTCGTCCGCTCGGCCACCGCGCCCGTCATCGTCGTGAAGATCATCAGCGCGCCGATCAACAGCACGACGGCCGAGACCGCGCCCGCGAAGCGCGTCAGGCGCTCGACAGCCTCGGCGCGCGCGCGCACCGCCTGCTGGAGCGCCGAGACTTTCGCGCCGGGAAGCCTCGCCGCGATCTGCCCGACGATGTCCTCGACGGGGCAGTCCTTGCAGAGCGCGCTCACCTCGACGAGGCTCAACTGCGCGGGCCTGGCGAGGAGCGACTGCACCTCGGCGAGACTCCCGAAGACGAACGCGTCGTCGCGCCCGCCCGTCGGCGCGAGCACGCCCGCCACGCGGTACTCGCGCCCCGCGAGCGTCAGCCGGTCGCGCACCAGCCGGAAGTGTTGCGGCCGTCCGTGCGCCGCGTGCGCCGCGTGCTCGGCGGCCGACATCGTCCCGCGCGGCGACGCCTCGACCGCGTTCGCCGAGACGGGCACGACGGGGCGCGAGGTGTCCTCGGCCGCCGGCTCGACCAGCCCGAGCGCGGCCGCCGCGTCGTGCCCGACGAGCAGGTCTGTCGGGCCGGCCGGCTTCTCGCCGACGACGCGCCACCAGCGCTTCAGGGCGAACTCGCTCTCGAAGTCCACGCCGGCGACGACGACCTGACGCCCCTGCGTGTCGGCCGCGCCCAGAAGCTTCGGCGCGACGACCGCGAGGCGGTTCGCGTAAGGGATGTCGCGGATGCGCCGCGCGTCCTCGTCCGTGAGCGGGCGCACGTCGAAGGCGACGCCCGCCAGCGCGACGCCGCCGTAGTCGAGCGCGAGCTGGTCGGACTTCGGCACGACGACGATGTTGGCGCCGTACTGGTCGAGCTGCCGGCCGATCTCGTCGCCGATCGAGCGGCTGAGGCTGAGCAGCGCGACCGCCGTGGCGATGCCTATCGCGATGCCCGCGACGAGGAGCGCCGCGCGGCCTTTGCGCCGCCGGAGGTTGGCCCACGCGATGGTGCTGATTCGCATAGAGAATTTTCCCGGCTTGAGATTTCAACTCTGGAATCTCAAGCCCCTAGAAGTAGCCGGCGCCGGCTTCAAGCCCGCGCGCGTCGATGAGGACGCGGTCGCCCTCGACCTTGCGCTGGAGGCCGACGGGGTTGCAGCCGCCCTTGACTTCGTTGATCTGCGCGGAGTGGAAGTGGTTCCCGCACTTGTTGCAGACCATGTCGTCGCCCTCCTGCCGGTAGCCCTGCTTGCCCGCGAAGCACACGTCGCACGCGTTGAGCGCGGCGCGGTAGACGCCGTCGGAGCTGCGCATGGCGAAGAAGCTGACCGTCTTGCCCGACGCGGTCTTGTACTCGTAGAAGCGCGCCTTCGCGTCCAGCTCCGAGACGGGTATCGACACCTGCCCGCCCTCCGCCTTCAAAGCGCCGCCGCCGCCAGCGGCTACTCCCGCCGCGCGCCCGCCGCCCCCGGCGGCGACGAAGTAGACCGCCAGCCCCGCGAGCGCCAGCGCGACGAGCGCGAGCACCTTGACCGTGTTCTTCTTCCCCGCGCCGCCCGCCTCGTCTTCGACGAACTGCGCGCGCTTGCCCTCCCGCTCCGACCGAAGGGCGCTCTCTTCCTTGCTCATAACTCCTCCGAAGTTGAACCGTCGTCCGAATGGTTTTCTTTTCCGGCCGTGTGCGCGCGGACTCGCCCGCGTCTTCGCGCGGCGCGTGCGCACACGTCTCTTTAGTTTCGTCGGGGAATGGAGAAAGGCCGCGTGTCGTCAGTCGGGGTCGCGGGCGTGTGGACGCACGCGTGACCCGCCGGGCGCGTCGTCGCCCCGTCGGACACACTACGGCCTCGAAGTGTCTAGATCAGAAATGCGGCGTGCCGGATGTAGGCGGGCGGCGAGTGCGAGGGCTGGAAGGGCGGCGAGTAGGCGCGCGCGCGTGTGACGGCGGGCGCCGCCGGCAGAACCGAGGCGGCCGGTCGCGGGTCGGTCGCCGTGCCGGGCGACTGGCGGAGCGCGAAGTTGCTCCCCGCGGGCGCGGGCTGCGGGTAGTTCGTGACGCAGCAGAGACGCGCGGCCGGGGCTGCGCTCGCCGGGCGCGCGCCGCGGCGCGCCTTCTTGCAGCAAGCGTGCGAGCGGCTCATCGGGCACTCGGCCCGGCCGCCGCCCGGCGCCGCCAGCGACGCGCCGGCCGACGCGCCGAGCAGCGTGGCCGCCAGCGTCAGTCGCGTCAGAGTCTGTGTGAGCCTTCCCAGCATCGACGGCTAAAGATACTCTCCGCCGCCTCTTCCGGGCAAGGCCCGTGCTTCAATCTCGTCGGCGTCGGGCGCGCCGCCGACCGCGACGCCGACCGCCGAGACGCAGACGAGCGCCAGCGCCGCCGAGACGAAGACCGTCAGCGGCCGCTTCGTCTCGGCGGCCATCGTCATCGCCGCCAACTGCGTCTTGTCGCCCATCTCCGCCGGAAAGATCGTCGCGAACGTCGTCATAAAGACTCGCCAGTCCATCGTGGCCCTCTTTCCGCCTGATGATTTGCGGTTGAGTGTCACCCAAAGATTAACCGCGGAGACACGGGGGCGCGGCTAAGAACATTAAGCTGTCTTAGCCGCGCCCGTGTCTCCGCGGTCAATGCTTTTGGGTCGCCGTTACTCCTCGACGTTCATCTGGATGATGGCGGCGACGCCGCGCGCCAGTTCCGCGCGCGAGAAGGTGCCGGACGGGTTGAACTGCGTCGAAGACGAGATGAGACCCTTCTGCAACGCCACCTGCACGTAGCCGCGCAGCTCCCACGGTATCAACGCCGCGTCCGTGTAGCCGAGGAACGCGCCCGCCTTCGACTCGGCCTCGGCCTTGAGACCCGCCGCGCGGACGAGCACTATCGTGGCGGCGAGGCGCGTCACGCGCTCGTCGGGGTGGAACTGCCCGCCGCGCACCGCGTCGGGGAAGAGCGGCTGCGCGCCCTCGGCGAAGTTCATCGTCGTCGTGTCGTGCACGTCGGTGAACGAGGGCGTGTCGGGCACGTACTGCGGGACGCGCGCGCCGACGATCATCGCCTCGGCCATCTGGGCGCGCGTCACCGGCGCCGAGGGGCGGAAGAGGCCGTCGGCGTCCGGCCACATCGCCAGCGACGCCACCGCCCGCCGGATGTTGTCGAGCGTGAAGGCGTCCAGCCCGTTTAAATCCGCCATCGGCGCGTAGACGGCGTGCGCCGTCTCGAAGACGCCCGTGAACTCCTGCGGCGTCGCGGCGAGCGAGAGCGTGTGCGTGACGCGCGCGCGCCAAGTCCCCTGCTGCGGCGAGCCGACGAGCGTGCGCTCGTGCTTGCCCGTCAGCCCCGGCATGTTGAGGTAGTTCGACTGGCCGACGACTTCGCCGCGCGGGTCGAGCGTGGCGAGGCCGAGGTCGTTGGTCGTGATGATCGGCCCCCACGCCACGTCGGTCGAGGCGAAGACGGCCTCTGCGGGGACGCCGAGCGTCACCTCGACGGCGCCGCCGGGGTTGACCGTGCCCGAGAATTTCTGCTCGGGGTCTTTGACGAAGGTGACCTGCCCGCGGTTCATCACCGCGCGGAAGAGGCCGATCCGGCGCGCGGGGAAGGCCGACTGGAGGACGGCCGCGTGCGCGTTCAGAGCGCCCGCGCCGACCTCGTGCTGGTAGTAGGGCGGGAGCGGCGTCGCCGTCCGCTGGAGGATGTCGCGCACGCGCGCCGGGCTTAACGTCGGGTCGGCTTCGAGCATCATGGCGATGGTGCCGGCGACGGCCGGCGCGCTGAAAGAGGTGCCCGACGCGGTCGTGTAGTACGGAATCTCCGTGGGCGCCAAGCCCTGCGCGTCGGCCGGGAGCGAGGCCGCCGCCGTCAGGTTCGTCCCCGACGCGCGTAGGCTGACGATGCTCGTGCCGGGCGCCGACAAGGTCGGCCGGAAGTTGCGGCTGCCGAAGTCGCCGCGCGCGGAGTACCTGGTCAGGCGCCCGCGCCCGTCGAGCGCGCCGACCGAGACGACCCACGGCGCGGCGGCGTAGGGGTTGAGCGTGTGCATCCCCGGCCCGGCGTTCCCGGCCGAGAAGACGACGTTGACGCCGCGGTCGTAGAGCATGCGGGTGGCGACGTTGACGGGGTCGCTCTCGTTGAAGGTCGTGTTGGCCGAGAAGCTACAGTTGACGACGCGGACGTTCAGCTCGGGGTGCGACAGGACGTAGTCGAACCCGGCGAGCACGTTGAAGAGCGAGGCGTCGCCCGCCGAAAGCCCGACGAGCTTGGCCTTCGGCGCGTAGCCCGCGAACTTGCCGCCGGAGCTCGTGCCCGAGCCGGCGATGACGCCGCCGACGAAGGTGCCGTGTCCGCTCAACTGGTCGGTGTCGGGCAGCTTCTCGACGTTCGAGGGCGGGAGGAACCCCAAGAGGTTCGCGCCCTGAAGGTCTGCCAGCTTGACGTTGCGGAGCACGCGGTTCGAGAGGTCGGGGTGCGTCGAGTCTAGCCCGGTGTCGATGACGGCGACCGTGACGCCGCTACCCTGAAACGAGTTGACGCCGCTCACGCGCCGCAGGTCGGCGTCTTGGCGCACGCGCAAGAGGCCCGTCTGCTCGCGGCTGTTGTCGGCGTTCCACTGGAGCGTGCGGTCGTCGGTGATGTAGCGCACGGCCGGCAACTCGCTGATGGCCGCGACCTGCTCCTTCGTCGCGGTGACGACGACGGCCGGGAGCGTCTGGAAGCGCGTCCCGCCGCGCACGCCCAGCGCCTTGAGCGTGGCGATGTCGGAGTCGGTCACCGCCTGGTGGTAGACGACGGCCGCGTTGACGTTGCTGTCGTCGGTCAGCCAGTCGAGCTTCGAGGCCAGCTCGGGGTCGAAGCTCATCAGCCCGAGGCGACCCGCCGGCGTGTTAACGCCGCTGAAGGCCACGCCGTCGTAGCCGAGCATCCGAAGACCCTGCGCCCCGGTCACAGCCACGCCGTTGCCGCCCGTGATCGTCACGCCGTCGGCGCCGGTGAACGTGACGCCGTTGGTCGAAGCGTTGAAGGTCGTCCCGTCCAGCCTCGTCCCGACGACCTCGCCCGCGCTGTTGACGTAGGCGCCGCGCACGCCCGCCATCGTCGTGCCGTCCGCGCCGGTGAAAGTCACGCCGTCCGCGCCGGTAAAGGTGACGCCGTCCGCCCCCGTGAACGTCACGCCGTCGGCGCCCGTGAACGTGACGCCGTTCGGCTGGCGCACGACGACCGAGTTGGCCTTCCAAGTCTTGCCGTCGGCGCCGGTAAACGTCACGCCGTCGGCGCCGGTGAACGTCACGCCGTCGGCGTGGGTCGCGGCGTAGGCGTTCGCGCCCGTGTAGGCGACGCCGTCAACGGTCGCGACGCGGTTGCCGTCGGCGCCGGTGAACGTGACGCCCGAGGTCGTCGAGGTGCCCGTGATGCCGTTGACCTGATAGGTGAGCGCGTCGGCGCCCGTGAAGGTCACGCCCGAGACGTTGTCGTAGTAGATGCCGTCGGCGCCCGTGAACGTGACGCCCTGCGTGCCGCGGATGATGACGCCCGCGAAAGTCGTGAGCGGGCAGAGCAGGGCGGCGACCAGGGCGAGGGCCGTGGCTCGGCGGAGGGACTGCGGGACGAAAGTTCGGGGCATGTTTGGGGCTTTGGGGCTTTTGCTATTTCCGGCCCGCGGCTCGGGGCTTAGCCCGCGCGGGGAGTCGGTTCGAGCGAGGTTTGCGCACCGTAAACTGACCTTAATTTTGTACATCGTCTTGTCAATTCAATTGTTACGGTTTTCTTGTAATTTACTTTTCCTTTGTTGCCGACCGCCCCGACGATTGCCAAGGGTTTGGCAGCGACTTCCCTGTCACTTGAGCAATTCCCTGTAGATTCTCTGCGTCTCGGCCGCCGGCTCGACGCCTAACTCCTTGCGCAGCATCTTCTTGAGCGTCTCGTACTGCTCGCGGACGGCGACGCGGTTGCCCTGCGCGGCGTGCGCGCGCATGAGGTGACAGTGCACGTCCTCGCGGAAGGGGTCTTCGCGCAGTATCCGCTGCGAGAGCGTCTGCGCGCGCGGCCAGTCCTCGGACTTCTGCGCGGTCTGCGCGAGGATTTCGAGAATGCGGAGGTACTGCTCGCGGCAGTAGGAGCGCTGCTCCTCGACCCACTCGTCGTAGGCGCCTTGCATGAACTCGCCGCGGTAGAGCGCGGCCGCCTCCTCGTAAGCCTTGACGAAGCTTTCGGCGTCGCGCGCGCGCCGGGCGGCGTCGCCCTCACCGATGAGCCGGTCGAACTCCTCGGTGTCGATGCGGTAGGAGAACTCCGGGTTGAGCTGGTAGTCGCCGTCGCGGTAGAGCAGGAAGTTCTGCTTCAACGGCTGGTTACTGTTCAGGCCCTTGCGTATGTGCGAGATGGTCGGGTGGAAGTTTTTCTCGACCGAGCCGAAGTCCGACTCGCCCCAGAAGGTGTCGATGATCGTGTCCTTCGAGACGCGGTGGTGGCGGCGCGAGGCGATGAAGCAGAGGATGTCGCGCGCGCGGCGCGTGACCCACGCGTCCGGGGCGAGCGGGCGCACGGGGTCGCGGAAAATTTCGACGGCCCCGAGCAAACGCAGCGTCAGGTCGGCGAGCGGCTGCTGCGGCTCGACGCGCGACGGCGCGCGCTGCGGCATCGCGGCCGACGCGTCCGTCGTCGCCTCCTCGGCCGCCGGGAGCAGCTCGCGCAGTTCGGCCGGCAGAAGCTCGGCGGCCTCGGGCGCGGCGAAGACCTGCGGGTAGCTCTCGACCCAGCCGCGGAGCCAGTACTCGTAGTCGTAGCGCGCCGCGAGGTCGAGCGCGCGCCGCAGGTGTTCGAGCGCCGGCGGCTCGTCGCCCGCCGCGTGCTCGCAGACGGCGAGCAGCATCGCGGCCGGCGCCTCGTAGCAGTAGACGCCGTGCGCGCGGAAGTAATCGAAAGCGGATTGGAGGTCGCCGCGCGCCTCCTCGGTTTTGCCGAGCGCGAGGAGCACGCGCGAGCGCGCGATGATCGAGCGGCGGCGCCCCATCTCGTCGTGCGCGCGCGCCTCGACCAGCCGGTCGAGCAGCGCCCGCGCTTCCGCGAGGTCGCCGACCTGAAGCGCGAGCAGGCCGCGCTCTTCCAGCAACTCGGTGCGCGTCACCTCGATGCCGGCCTCGTCGTAGGCGCGCTCGGCGCGCTCGTAGTATTCGACGGCGCGCGCCAGCTCGCGCTGCTCGCGGTAGAGGTTGCCGTAGAACTCGAAGATTTCGCCGCGCAAGCCAGAGAGGTTGAAGAGCTGGCAGATTTCGAGCGCGCGGTCGAGGTGAGCCTCGCAGGCGGCGAAGTCGCCGAAGTGTAGACAGCAGCGCGCGATGTTGAGGTGCGCGATTGACTCCTGCGGCACGGGCGCCGCCGCGCCGCCCTCCTCGCGCAGCATCCGGCGTATCCAGCGCAGCGCCTCGCGGAAGTCGCCGCGCATGAAGGGCGGCCCGCCGAGGTTGTGCGCGATGAGCCGCGCGTAGTAGCGGTCGCCGCGCTCCTCGGCCGTCTGCAAGGCGACGCGGAACTCGCGCTCGGCCTCCGTCCACTGTCCCAGGCCGACGAGGCAGAGGCCGCGCGTGTTGCCGCACTTCGTACGCACGACCGAGCGCTCGTCCGTCAGCTCGACGGCGCGGTCGAGGTAGTTGAAGGCCGTCTCGCAGTCGCCGCGCCGGCGCGCGATGGTGGCGAGCGAGTGGAACGCCTCGCCCTCGCCCTCGGAGTCGCCGCGCTCGTGCAGCAGCGCCGCCGCGCGGTTGAAGAGCGACTGCGCCTGATCGTACTCGTCGCGGAGCCGCGCGACCTCGGCGCGGTGCGCGAGCGCGCGCGGGTGCGCTTCCAGAGCCTCGGCGGGGAGCGCGTCGGCGAAGGCCGCGAGCGACGAGAGCGCGCCGGCCGTGACCCACGTGCCGCCGCGCTCGGCGATGGTGCGCGCGGCGCGGTCGAAGTCCTCGGCCGCGACGAGGTGGTGCATGGCCTGCTCCCACTGCTCGCGTTCGAGGAAGTAGTCGGCGAGCCGCGCGTGCTCCGAGGCGATGCCCTGCCGCCCCAACTCGGCGCGGAAGCGGCGCTGGAGGAAGCCGCGGAAGAGCGGGTGGAGGCGGTACTCCTCGCCGCGCCCGTCCGAGGCGAGCGAGATGAAGACGTTGCGGCGGACGAGCGAGCGCAAGGTCGCCGCGGACTGCGGGTGGAGACGGTTGCAAGCCTCCGGCTCGACGCGCTCTAACAGTGATAGACGAAGGAGGAGCTGCTGGACTTCGTCGGCCTCGTCGGCGAAGACCTCCTCGGCGAAGTAGTCGAAGATGTCGCGCTCGCTCTGGCGCAGAATCTCGACGAGGTCGGGCGGGGCGGCCGACGCCTCGCCGCTGCGCGCGAGCGCCTGACGCTGCGCGACCTGCCGGACGAGTTGGAGCGCCGTGATCCAGCCGTGCGTCCGCTCGCGGTACTCGGCCAACTGCTCGGGCGTCAACTCAAGGTCGAAGACGTTGCGGAAAAGCTCCTGCGTCTCGGCGTCGGTGAACAGCAGCTCCTGCCGGTCGATGACCGCGAGGCTGGCCTGCGTCCTCATGCGCGCCAGCGCCAGCGGCGGCATGTCGCGCGAGATGATGACGACGTGGATGAGGTCGGGCAGGTACGCGAGCAGGCGGTCAACGACGCGGTGCACCGGCGTCTCGCCGCCGAGGTGGTGATAGTCGTCTAAGACGAGGATGAACTGCTGCTCGGCGCTGTCGAGCACCTCGTTCAGGAGCACGTCCACGGCGCGCTCGGGCGCCTGCGCCAGCTCTTTCGACGCCTCCTGCAAGTAGGACATCGTGGCCTCGCCGAAGCCGGGGACGATGCGCTTGATGCCGTGCGTGACGTAGCCGAGGAAGACGAGCGGGTCGGAGTCCGCCCTGTCCAACTGGTACCAGACGAACGGGTGGTCGCCCGTGCGTATGAAGTCGGCGACGAGCGTCGTCTTGCCCGAGCCGGCGGGCGCGGTGACGAGCGTGACGGCGTGCGCGAGGTTCTGCTGAAGTCGCTCGACGAGGCGCGGGCGCGGCAGGAGCGACGGCGCGGGGCGCGGCGGCAGCAGCTTCGTCCGCAGGAAGAAAGTGGGGAGCTGCGGCACGGCCGCGCCGGGCGGCTGCGTGTCGTGGATGCCGGCTTCGTGGCGGTTCGGCGCGTTGGACATCGTTTCAGGGGAACGCTGACCCCGGCTGTAGGGCTACGTATAACCTAACACCGGCCGTCGCGGCTTGCGAGGATTTAGCGCGCGCGGCCGCTACTTCAAGCCGTGCCCAGCGTCTTGCGAGGAGACTTGACGAGCCGCAGCGAGAGCCGGCCCGTCTGGCGCCCGCCGCGCGTCGCGGCGGGGCGGTCCGTGTCTTCGGCCACGACCTCGCGGCGCGCGCGCGCGTCGAGCGTGGCGGCGCGGCCGCGCGTCTCGCCGTGCGCCGCCTCGGCCGCCGCGCCCGGCAGCCCGTAGCTGGCGTAGAGGGCGCGCGCCTCTTCGGCGGTGAAGGCCAGCGCCTGCTCGTCCAGCACGCACAGCGTCTGCTTCGAGCGCATCCGCCAGAGCGGCGTCGGCGGCATGCTCCGGCCCAAAAGCATGACGTGCACCTCGGGCGGCAGCAGCGGCAACAGCCGCCGGAAGAAGGGCACCATCCACTCGGCGTCGTAGACGAGGTGCAGGTCATCGACGACGATCAGCAGCGGCTCGCTCGACTGCAAAAGCTCGTAGACGAGATGCTCGACCGCGACCGGCACGTCGTCCGCCCCGGCCTCTCCGCCGAGGCGTTCGAGCAGCGGCGCGCCGAAGCCGGGGCGCGCCGACGCCACGCTCGCGCAGAGGTGGCGGAGGAAGGTGGACAGCTCCGAGTCGGGCGCGTCGAGTTTGTACCACGCGACGGGGCGCCCCGAGCGGCGCGCGAAGTCGTTGGCGAGCATCGTCTTTCCCGTCCCGGCGCGCGCCGAGACGATGGTCGAGTTGCAGCCCTCCAGACTCTCGCGGAGCGTCCGCAGCAGGCGCTCGCGCGAGACGCGGGGCAACTCCTCGGGGGGCGTGATCTTTTCGGGGATGACCTGCACCATGTGGGTTCCTCTGAATTTTCGCAGTGAGGCGGCCACAATCTTTACTCCGGGGCAAAAGTTTTCCGCAGACGGCCGGGCGTACAAGACCCCGACGCTAAAACCGACGCCAAGGTACGACGCGCGACTTGAGGAATTCTTGAGCGGCGCGGCGCACGGCCGCCGGGCGGCGCTTTTCGTGGATAAGTTGTGAATTTCCTGAATTTAGCTGGCCGATCCGGCCTCTAGTCTGACCGCGACGCCGCGCTTCGGGCGGAGCGTCAGCGCGGGGAAGGGTTCGACCGGGTCGTCCGAGACGAGGCGGAGGCGGAAGCGTCGGGCGATGGTCGAGAGGATGAGGACGGCCTCCATCGTGGCGAAGTAGTTGCCGATGCAGAGGCGCGGGCCGCCGCCGAAGGGGAAGTATGCGTACTTCGGTAGGCGTGAAATCGACTCCTCGCCCCAGCGCTCGGGGCGGAAGGCTTGCGGGTCTGTGAACCAGCGCGGGTCGCGCTGGATGACCCAGGGGTAGGCGATGACCTGCGCGCCTTTGGGGATGCGGTAGCCGCCCACCTCGCACTCGCGCAACGCCTCGCGCCCGACGGCCCACGCCGGCGGGTACAGACGCAGCGACTCCTTCACGACCCACTCCGCGTAACGCAGCCTCGGCAAATCCTCCACCGTCGGCGCGCGCCCGCCCAGAACTTCCGAGAGTTCCGCCGCCAGCTTCTCTTCGGCCTCCGGGTTTCGCGCGAGCAGGTACCAGGCCCACGTCAGCGCCACGGCGGTCGTCTCGTGGCCGGCGAGGAAGATGGTCATCACCTCGTCGCGCAACTGCTTGTCGGTCATCCCCGAGCCGTCCTCGTCCTGCGCGCTGAGGAGCATCGAGAGCAGGTCGCCGGTGTCCTCTCCGGAGGCGCGCCGCTCGCCGATGATGCGGTAGACGAAGCGGTCGATGCGTCGCACGTCGCGGTTGAAGCGCAGGTGCGCGGGCGTCGGGAGCCGGTTGTCGAGAATCCACTTGAGCGTCGTCTGCGAGGCGAAGGGGCGGACGAGGCGCGAGAGCGCCTGACCGATCTCGCGCGAGTCGCCCGAGATGTCGGCGCTAAAGAGCGTCCGCGCGACGACGCGCTGCGTGAGCAGCATCATCTCCTCGTGCGCGTCGAGCACGAGGCCGTCGCGCCAGCCTTCGAGCGCCGTCTCGGTGAACTCGACCATCGTCGCGGCGTAGGCTTCGATGCGGCCCCGGTGGAAGGCCGGCTGCGCGAGCCGCCGCTGGCGGCGCCAGAAGTCGCCCTCGCTCGACACCAGCCCGTTGCCGGCGATGCGCTGGAAGAAGGGCGAGCGCATGGTGGCGGCCTTGATGAAGTTCTTGCCCCCCGTCGCGAGCACGTACTCGACGTGGTCGGGGTGGTAGAGGAAGAGCGCGGGGATGTGGAGGAAGCGCGTCGGCACCACGTCGCCGAACTCCCGCGCGCAGCGCTCGATGAAGTCGAGCGGGCCGCCGTTGAACTCGCGCATGTTGCCCATCACGCGCCCGCCGCGCGGGCCCTGTGGGATTGTCGCCGCGACCATCGCCTGCCTCCTCTTCTTCCGCTAAAGCTCGATGAAGCCCTCGCCCATGAAGTGACACCGGCCGCCGACGCGGACGGCGCTGACGCGGCCGGCCGCCTGCTCGATCCTGATGTTGACGAAGCTGGGGCGGCCCATCTCTATTCCCTGCTCGCTGACGATGTCGGCCGCCTCGCCCGAGACGACGCCGCGCGCGACGAGGTAGCAGCCGAGCGGGCCGCTGGCCGCGCCCGTCGCCGGGTCTTCGGTGATGCCGAGGCCGGGCGCGAACATGCGGCTGTGGACGGTCGAGCCTTCGTGCTCGACCTCGCGCGTGAAGACGAAGACCTCGGGCGGGACGCCGTCGCCCGCCACCGCCTCGATCAAGTCGGCGCGTGGGCGCGCGCGGCGCGCGGCGTCGAGCGTGCGCAGCGGGACGTAGAGGAAGGGCACGCCGCACGAGACGACCTCGACGGGCAGCTCGGCGTCGAGGTCTGACTCTTCGAGCGAGAGCATGGCGGCGACGGCCCGGCGGTCGGAGAGTTCGGGGCCGAAGGTCGGGAGCGGCTGGCTCATCTCGGCGTAGGACGGCTCGCCGTTCTCAAATTCGACGCGCACGGGGACGGGGCCGACGCCCTCTTCGAGCACGATGTTCGTCGCCCTCTCGTCGCGCCGGATCATGTGCTCGCGCGCGAGGACGAAGGAGGTGCCGACGGTCGGGTGGCCGGCCATCGGCAGCTCGCTCCCAGGCGTGAAGATTCGCACGCGCCAGTCGTGTCGCGGGTCGTCGGGCGGGAGCACGAAGGTCGTCTCCGACAGGTTGAACTCCTTGGCGATGGCCTGCATCGTCTCCGCGTCAAGCCCGCGCCCGTTGGCGAAGACCGCCAACGGGTTCCCGCCGAACGCGCGGTCGGTGAACACGTCCACCCGGTGATAATGAAGTCGTCGCATCCGTCCCCTTCCCCTAACTTAACGTGACGCACGGCGCTTGAGCGCCGCCTCGACGGCGGCGCGCATCCCCTCGGCCGTCATCTCGGCGGGCGCCAGCTCGCGCCCCTCGACAAAAAGCGCCGGCGTGCCCGCGACGCGCGCCGTGTCGGCCCGACGGCTGTCGGCCTCGACGCGCGCCTTCGTCTCCGGCGCGTCCATGTCGCGCTCGAACTGTTCGGTGTCGAGCCGGAGACTGCGCGCGTACCCGACGAACACGGGGCGCGCCGGCTCGATTACGGCCCACTCGCCCTGCCGCTCGAAGAGCAGGTCGCGCATGGCCCAGAACTTCCCCTGTCGGCCGGCGGCCTCGGCGGCCAGCGCGGCCTCGGTCGCGTGGTCGTGAATCGACTCCAGCGGGAGGTGGCGGAAGACGACGCGCAGGCGCGGGCCGTACTCCGCCTCGACCTTCTTCAACTCCGGGTGGAGGCGCGCGCACGGCGGGCACTGAAAGTCCGCGAACTCTTCGAGCGTGACCGCGCCCGCCGCCTCGCCTCCCAGCGCGCGGGGCGGGTCGGCGCCCGGCGTCGCCCCGGACAAGTCCGCCGGCTCTGCGGGGCGGGCCGCCGGCTCTGCGAACGGGCCGCGTCCGGTCGCCCACAGCGCGGCGGCCGTCCCGGCCAAAAGCCCGAGGACTATCACCGCGACCTTCGAGAGACGCTTCATAAGGATTGTTCGGAAGATGAAAAGGGCGGCCGCCGTACCGCACGGCCGCCGCCCTCACATTAACTCCGCCGCCGGCTTATCCCCAAGCCGCGCGCGAAGGACTTACCTGCCGCCGTCGGTCTGCGGGTTACACGCCCCGCCCGGCTTGCGGCACGCCGCGCCGCACTGTTCGAGGTCGCGCGCGCAGTGGCCGAAGGCGCTCTTCGAGGTGCCGTTGGTGAGCTTGCACAGCTCGAACGCGTCGCGGCAGGCTTGCGCGCACGCCTCGCACTCCGGCGTGGGATGGCCGCCGTTGGACTGTTGCGCCGAGACGAGCGTGAACTGCGCCGTCACGGCGAGGAAGGCTGCGAGGAAAGCAGCCGAGAAGTAACCGAGTATCTTCTTCATCTTTGGCCTCCTGGTTCGTGGGGAGTGAGTGTTGGGGAGAGCGGCCGGGGCGGCTCCGCCCCGGAATTGCCGTAACCACACCTTTCGATGTCGGCTTACGCGTGCTTTATAAACCCGCCGGCGCGGCCCGTCAAACGGGGGCTTAGTACGGCTCGGGACACTTCCGCCGGGGCGCCGTCAGTCGAGCGCGCGCGAGAAGTCTTCGAGCAGGTCGCGCTCGTCCTCGATGCCGACCGAGACGCGGACGAGCGCGTCGCTCAGGCCGCGCGCGCGCAACTGCTCGGCCGTCATGTAGCCGCGCCACATCGCCGCCGGGTGGACGATGAGCGTCTCGTGGCCGCCGAGGCTGGCGGCGTTCGTGGCGAGCCGTAGACGCGAGATGAGTCGCTCGGCCGCCTCGAAGCCGCCGCGCAGCTCGGCCGAGAGCATGCCGGTGAAGCCTGACATCTGCGACCGAGCGCGCGCGTGCTGCGGGTGCGATTCGAGGCCGGGGTAGTGGACGCGCTCAACCTTCGGGTGGCCTTCGAGGAAGCGCGCCAGCGCCAGCGCGTTCGCGTTGTGACGCTCGACACGCATCGCGAGCGTTCGCAGCCCGCGCAGCAGAAGCCAGCCGTCGAACGGCGACAGTATCGAGCCGGCGAGCAGAGAGAAGTGCCACGCGCGCTCGACGAACTCGCGCGACGAGACGATGCAGCCCGCCGTCACGTCCGAGTGGCCGCCGAGGTACTTGGTCGCGCTGTGGACGACGCAGTCGAAGCCGAACTCCAAAGGCCGCTGGTTGACCGGCGTGGCGAACGTGTTATCGACGACGGTCTTGATGCCGCGCGCGCGGGCGAGTTCGGCCACGGCGCGCAGGTCCGTGATCTTCATCAGCGGGTTGGTCGGCGACTCGGCGTAGACGACGCGCGTGTTGGGCCGGAGCGCCGCGGCGAAATCCTCCGTCCGCGTCTGATCGACGACCGTGACCTCGACGCCGAAGCGGCGCGGCAACTCCTCGAAGAGCGTCATCGCGCCGGCGTAGTGGTTCGTCTGCGCGACGACGTGGTCGCCCGCGTTCAGGACGGACATCAGCGCCGTGAAGATGGCGCCCATCCCCGAGGAGGTCAGGAGCGCCGCCTCGCCGCCTTCGAGCGCGACGATGGTGGCCTCGACCTCCTTGTGCGTCGGGTTGCCGTAGCGCGTGTAGAACTCGCCGGGGCGCACGGCCGAGGCGATCTCGGCGAAGTGCTCGGACGAGTCGGCGCTGAAAGTCGTCGTCTGCCAGATGGGGGGCGTGACGGCGCGCGTGCGGTTCTCGCCCTTGCCGGCGTGGATGGCGCGCGTCTGGAAGCCGCCGCCCTCGAACTCTTCCCTGCTCATCTGCTGAAGTCCTTTCGGTTCGGTTAGACCGAGATGATAGCGCGCGGGCGCGCCGCGCGCGAGAAACTTTCGGGCGGCCGTGTATTTTTACCGTCCGCCCGCACACTGTTCGTGCGGTAGAGGCTCCCCGACCCTTCGAGTCTATACGAAAATTTCCGGAGCTAAGACGATGAGCAGCAGACAAGCCTTCATGCCACAGGTTCATACCCGACTTTCATTCCTTTCGTCCGCCGCGCGCGCGGCGCTCGCGTGCGTCGCGATTCTGGCGACGCTCGCGGCGCTGGCGGCCGCGCCCGCCTTCGCCGGCGACGACGAAGTCATCATCGAAGCCGGCCTCGCCGGCTCCGCCATCGGCGGCCAGACGCCCACGGGCAAGGCCGTCTACCGCCAGAGGCCGGGCAACGACCTCAAGCTTCAGGTCGAGGTGCAGGACGTGAACCTGCCCGCCGGCACGGTGCTGACGGTCTTCGTCGGCGGGCAGCAGTTCGCCACGCTCACGATTGACTCGCTGCGCGCCGGCCGCGTCGAGCGCGAGACGGGACGGGGGCAGTCCGTCCCGGCCGTCACCAACGGCACGGCGGTCGCCGTCCGCAACTCGTCGGGCGCGAACATCGTCGCCGGCGTCTTCGGCTCGGCCGCGCCGACCCCGACGCCCGGCGCGACCCCTTCGCCTTCGCCGACCGCGACTCCGACTCCGACCGCGACTCCGACTCCGGGCGCGACGCCGACGTCTTCGCCCACGCCCGGCGCCAGCCCGACCCCGACGCCCGGCGCCACGCCCAGCCCGACGCCCGTCATGAACGAGTTCGACGCCGACCTGACCGGCGCGGCGATCAACGGCATCGTCCCCGAGGGCGACGCCGAGTACGAGATCGAGTTCGGGAACCGCGAGTTCCGCGTCCGCGTCGAGAACGTCAACCTGCCGGCGGGCACCGTGCTCAACGTCCTCGTTGACGGCGTCAAGGTCGGCACCATTTCGGTCGCGCCGTCGCTCGACCGCAGCGAGTTCAAGCTCAAGACCGAGAACGGGCAGGCCGTCCCGCAGATCAACTCGCGCACGCGCGTCGTCGTCACCGACCAGTCGGGCGCGACGCTGCTGGCCGGCTCGTTCTCGAACATCCCGCAGGTGATGGGCGCCCCCGGCCCCGCGCCGATGCCGACGCCCGGCCCGGGCGGCGAGCTGCGCATCGAGTCGCGCCTCGCGGGCGCGGCCATCAACGGCCTGACGCCGACCGGCGTCGCCAAGTTCCGCGACCGCGCCGGCAACCGCAACTTCGAGGTCGAGGTCGAGAAGGTCAACCTGCCGGCGGGCACCATCTTGAACGCCTTCGTGGACGGCGTGAAGGTCGGCGAGCTCGTCCTCGGGCCGACGCTCGAAGCCGAGTTCGAGCTTGAGCAGGAGCGCGGGCAGTTCGTCCCCAACGTGACGACGGCGACGAAGGTGGTCGTCTCGAACCAGCAGGGTCAGACGCTTCTGTCGGGCGTCTTCAACACGGCCGGGCTTGTCACGCAGGCCGCCAACGACATCGACGCCACGACCTTCTTCGTCGAGCAGCAGTACCGCGACTTCCTCGGCCGCGAGGCCGACGACTCCGGGTTCGGCTACTGGTCGAGCGAGATCGCGACGTGCAACGGCGACGCGGCCTGCGTCTCGGCGAGGCGCGTCAACACGTCGGGCGCCTTCTTCCTCTCCATCGAGTTCCAGGAGACGGGCTACATGCTCTACCGCTTCAACAAGGCCAGCTTCGGCACGATGCCGCGCCGCAACGACTTCCTCGTCAGGATGCAGGCCGTCTCGCAGGGCGTCGTCGTCGGGCAGTTGGGCTGGGAGGCGAAGCTCGCGGCCAACAAGGCGGCGGCGGCCGAGGCGTGGGTCGCGCGCGCAGACTTCCAGCAGCTCTACGGCTCGATGAGCAACGAGCAGTACGTTGACGCGCTCTTCCAGAACGCGGGCGTCGCGCCGACGGGCGCCGAGCGGGCGGCGCTCGTCGGAGGCTTGAACGCGGGCGGCGAGACGCGCGCGACGGTGCTCGGCAAGGTGGCCGACAACGCCGAGTTCAAGCGCAGGGAGCAGAACGCGGCCTTCGTCCTGATGCAGTACTTCGGCTACCTCCACCGCGACCCCGACTCCGGGCGCGACGCCGACCTCTCGGGCTTCAACTTCTGGCTCAAGAAGCTCGAAGACAACGGCGGCGACTTCCACAAGGCCGAGATGGTGCGCGCCTTCATCGAGGCCGGCGAGTACCGCGACCGCTTCCAGTGGTAAGGGAAGTAGACGGTACACAGTAGTCAGTAGAAAACGTCGGCGGCCGCGAGGGTTCAACTCGCGGCCGCCGACGTTTTACGCAACCTTATCTTTCTTACCTACTGGCTACTGACTACTGTCTACTCTTCCGGCAGCACCCACGTCTGGCCGATTTCGGTGAGCGCGACTCTCCACTGCTCGGGGCCGGCGGCGGCGAGGAGTCTTTTGCGCGGCTCGTCGTCGGGCTCGCGGCTGAGGCGGAAGGTCGAGTGGTGCATGGGGAGGATGTAGCGCGCGCCCATCTCGCGCGCCATGCGCCACGACTGTTCGGGGTTGGCGTGGACGTTGATGTACGGGTCGTAGGCGCCGATGGGGAGGACGGCGAGGTCAACTTTCGTCCCGCGCCGCCCGAGCCGCGCGAAGGCTTCGGTGTAGGCCGTGTCGCCGCCGAAGACGAGCGCGCGCCCGCGCTTCTCGACGAGAAAACCGCCGTAGCCGTGGTGCTTGTCGGTCAGACGCCGCGCGCCCCAGTGGTTGACCTCGACGGCCTCGACGCGCGCGCCGTCCACCTCCGTAGACTCGCCCCACTTCAACTCGTCCACGCGCGCGAACCGGCGGACGAGGTCGCCCATCCCCGCCTGCACGACCGCGCGCGTGCGGCGCGGCAGGCGGCGCAGCGTGGCGAGGTCGCAGTGGTCGAAGTGCGCGTGCGAGACGAGCACCGCGTCGAGCGCCGGCAGCTCGCCGACGCCGAGCGCGGGGCGCACCATGCGGCGCGGCCCGAGCGTCGTCACCCCGACGCCGACGCCGACGCGCGTCCGCAGCGCCGGGTCGGTCAGCAGCCACGTCCCGTAAAAGTTTATGAGCACGGTCGCGTGCCCGAGCCACGCCACCGTCAGCCGCCGGTCGTCCCACGTCGCCGGCTCCGGCCTGTGCGGCGCCGGCATCACCGGCAAGCGCCGCTCCTCCAGCCGGTCGCGCACAAACTTCCCCGCGAACCGCCGCACGAAACTCGTGTAGGTCTTCAACTCCTTGACTGAAACACTCATCGTGGAGGTTTAGATGCGGGAAAGCAGTAGACAGTAGCCAGCAGTCAGCAGCGCCCCGCGTGGCGGCGCCGAACTTGCCCGCTCGGGGGTCACGTTAACAACGCTTTTCTACCGACCACTGACTACTGGCTACCGTCTACTTCCCTGTTGTATCCTCGCCCTCGTCTCCAGACTTTCCAACCAGCATCCGCCCGGAGGACTCGAAACCCATGCGCCTTGAAGCGAAGTGTCTCGTCGCCCTGTTGCTCACGCTCGCGACCCTCCCCCAGCCGGCGCCCGCGCAGCGCCGAGCCGCCCCCGCCGGCACTCAGGGCGCGGCCGCGCTCAACAGACTCTTTGAAGACGAGTGGGAGTGGGTGATGCGCGAGGCGCCGACCTTCGCCTCAAGCCTCGGCGACCGCCGCTACAACGACCGCTGGACAGACCTCAGCCTTCAGGCCATCGAGCGCCGCCAGCAGCACCGGCTCCAGACGCTCGCGCGGCTTGAGCGGATAGACCGCGCGCGGCTCGCGCCGGCCGACCGGCTCAACTACGACCTCTTCCGCAAAGACCTCCGCGACGACATCGAGGAGTTCAAGTTCCGCTTCTACCTCATGCCGGTCAGCCAGGGCGGCGGCATCCAGAGCGCAGACCAACTCGCCGACCGCCTGCGCTTCCAGACCGTCAAGGACTACGAAGACTGGCTCGCGCGGCTGCGCGCCTACCCGGCTTACGTCGATCAGACGTTGGCGCTGATGCGCGAAGGCGTCCGCGCGAAAATGCTCTGGCCGAAGGTGACCTTGCAGCGCGTGCCCGGCCAGCTCGACCGCCAGCTCGCGCTCTCGCCCGAGGAGAGCAACTTCTACAAGCCCTTCAAAAACTTCCCCGCCGACATCCCCGAGCCCGACCGCGCGCGGCTCCGACAGCAGGCGCGCGCGGCGGTCGCCGACGGCGTCATCCCCGCCCTGCGCGGCTTCCGCGAATATTTCGTCAAGGACTACCTGCCCGCCTCCTTCGATCAGGTCGGCGCGTGGCAGTGGCCGAACGGCGCGGAGGCTTACGCCTTCCTCGCGCGCCGCTTCACGACGACCGAGATGACGCCGCAGCAGATTCACGAGAAGGGCTTGAGCGAGGTCGCGCGCATCCGCGCCGAGATGCAGAAGGTGATGGCGCAGGTCGGCTTCAAAGGCTCGCTCAAAGACTTCTTCAAAAAGCTGCGCACCGACGACGAGTTCTACTACAAGCGTCCCGAAGACCTGCTCAACGCCTACCGCGCCGTCGCCAAGCGCATCGACCCGAACCTCGTCAAAGTCTTCAAGACCCTGCCGCGCACGCCCTACGGCGTCATCCCCATCCCCGACACGCTCGCGCCCGACACGACGACCGCCTACTACAACCAGCCGGCGGCCGACGGGAGCCGGCCCGGCTTCTACTTCGTCAACCTCTACAAGCCCGAGACGCGGCCGAAGTGGGAGATGATGGCGCTCAGCCTGCACGAGTCCGTCCCCGGTCATCATCTTCAGATCGCGCGCGCGATGGAGCTGGGCGAGATACCGAAGTTCCGACGCTACGGCGGCTACACCGCCTTCGTCGAGGGCTGGGGGCTTTACGCCGAATCCCTGGGCGAGGATATGGGTCTCTACGACGACCCCTACTCGAAGTTCGGCCAGCTCACCTACGAGATGTGGCGCGCCGTCCGGCTCGTCGTCGATACCGGGATGCACTTCTACAAGTGGGACAGGCAGCGCGCCATCGACTACTTCATGGACAACGCCGCCAAGACCGAGCTGGACGTGACCAACGAGATCGACCGCTACATCACAGACCCCGGACAGGCGCTCGCCTACAAGATCGGCGAGTTGAAGTTCAAGGAGCTGCGCGCGCGCTCGAAGGCGGCGCTGGGCGGCGCGTTCGACATCCGCGAGTTCCACGACCTCGTCCTCGGCTCCGGCGCCGTCCCGCTCGACGTGCTTGAGGGGAACGTCAACGAGTGGATTAAGCAGCAGAAGGCACAGCCCGACAGCCGGCGCGCGCAAAACAAGTGACGACCGCGGCACCCGACAGTCCATCCAACACGGCCTTCGTCCCCGACCTGCTCTACGCCGGCGGGCGCTTCGAGCGCGGGCGCGCGCTGGTGTGCGACGCGGAAGGCCGCGTCGTCTCTGTCGAACGAGTCGAAGAGTTGCGGGCGGAGTCGAACGCGGTTCGTCTCGCGGGTCGCGCGTTGCTGCCCGGCATGGTCAACGCGCACTCACACGCCTTCCAGCGCGTCATACGCGGGCGGACGGAGTACAGGGGTGCGCACCCTTCCGACTCGTTCTGGACGTGGCGCGAGATGATGTACGCGGCCGCCGCGCGCCTTAGCCCCGAGGACATCTACGACGCCTCGCGGATGGCCTTCGTGGAGATGGCGCTCGCGGGGATAACGTCGGTCGGCGAGTTTCACTACCTGCACCGCACGCCCGAGGGCGGCGAGTACGACGACCCGAACCTGCTCGCTCGGGAGGTCGTGCGCGCGGCGCGAGACGTGGGACTCCGCATCGCGCTGCTGCGCGTCGCCTACGCGCGCGCGGGCTACGGCAAAGAGCCCGACCCGCGCCAGCTACGCTTCATCGAGCCCGACCCCGAGACCTTCCTCCGTCACGCCGACGCGCTCGCGCGTGACCTCGGCGCTGGTGAGCCTGCGCACGCGTGGCTCGGCGTCGCGCCGCACAGCGTTCGCGCCGTCCCCGTCGAGTACCTGCGTGAAGTGTGCGCGTTCGCGCGCGAGGCGGGCGTGCCCGTCCACATGCACGTCGCGGAGCAGCCGGCCGAGGTCGAAGCGTGTCTCGCCGAGCACGGCCGCGCGCCCGTCGCACTGCTCGCGGACGAGGGCATGCTCTCGCCGCGCTTCACGGGCGTCCACGCCGTCCACGTCACGCCGGAAGAGGCCGCGCTCTTGCGAGACGCGAAGGCGTGCGTGTGCGCGTGCCCGACGACCGAGCGCAACCTCGGCGACGGCGTCGTGCCCGCAGACCTCTTCTTCAAAGAGGGGGTGCGCGTGGCGCTCGGCACCGACAGCCACGCGCAGATCGACCTGCTCGAAGACGCGCGCGAGCTTGAGTACCACCTGCGCCTGACGACGCTCCGCCGCAACGTCCTCGCGCCCGACGGCGACGACGGGCGCGCGATACCCGCGCTCGCCGCCCGCCTGTTCGAGTGCGCGACCGTCGCCGGGGCGCAGAGCATCGGCGCGCCCGGCGCCGCGTTCGAGCCCGGCGGCGCCGCCGACTTCTTCACCGTAGACTTAGACGACCCGACGGTCGCCGGCGCGTCCGACGAAGACTTGCTGCCCGCGATAGTCTTCTCGCTCTCGCGCGCCGCCGTGCGCGAGACGGCCGTCGGCGGCCGCCTCGTCACGCGGGACGGCCGACACCCCGCGCAAGGCGAGATCGTCTCGCGCTTCGCCGCGCTCCAGCGCAGGCTGTGGGGGTGACGCGCGGGCGCGCGCGCCGCGAACTCTTGTCGCCCCGCGCGGCGCGTGCTAACGTCTAGGCCACACAGCAAGGAGTAAAGGGCTATGAGATATTTCGCGACACGCCTTCCCGCGGCCTTGGTCACCTTCCTCGTCGGCGTCGCCGCCGCCGGCCTCGCCTCGAACGTCTGGACTCTCGCGTCGCCGGACGAGCGCGCCGTGCTCGCCGTCGAGCGCGAGTACGTCCGCGCGCACGTCGAGCGCGACGTGGAGGCGCTCGACCGCGCGCTGGCCGACGACTTCAAGATGTTCGGCGGGCAAGTCACGAAGGAGCACCGGCTGGCGATGCTGGCAAGCCCCTTCTTCCACATCAGCTCGCTCGACACCTCGGGCGTGCACGTCGTCGTGGACGGCGACGAGGCGTTGGTGACCGGCACGGCGAAGATGTCGGGGCGCTTCCGCCGCCGCGAATACTCCACGCCGCGCTACGGCTACACGCGCCGGCTGGAGAAGCGCGGCGGGCGCTGGCAGATCGTCTCGTGCGAGTTCACCCTGCCCTGGTGAGCCGGGCGCGCGCCCGAGTCGAACGCACATTTCCCGGAGGCCGCCGGACGCCGAGGCGTAACAGTCGCGACGTCCGGCGGCCTTCGTTCGGGTGAAGCGATGAGCGTCGAAGAGATACTCGCGGGGCTGGTGGCGATTGACTCCACCTCTTCGCGCCCGAACGCCGGGCTGGTCGGCCACGTCCTGCCGCGCGTCGAGGCGCTGGGGCTGCGTGCGCGCGTCCTCCCCTACGCGGACGAGCGCGGCGTCGAGAAACAGCAGCTCGTCGCCGTCTCGTCGGGAGACTTTGAAGACGGCGGCGAAGTTGAACTGGCTCTGGTCGGGCACACCGACACGGTGCCGTTCGACCCCGCGTGGGGCGAGGCTCTTGAGCTTACCGAGCGCGACGGCAAACTCTACGGGCGCGGCGCGTGCGACACGAAGGGCTTCATCGCGGCGGCGCTCGCGGCGCTCGGAGAGGTTGACCTGCGCCGGCTCGCGCGCCCCGTCGCGCTGGTGCTGACGGCGGACGAGGAGGTCGGCTGTCTCGGCGCGAAGCGGCTGGCCGAAGTCAGGGCCTTCCGAGCGCGCCACGCGGTCGTCGGCGAGCCTACATCTTTGCGGCCGATGCGCGCGGGCAAGGGTTACTGTCTGGCCGAGGTGACGGTGCGGGGCCGCGAGGGGCACAGCGCGTACCCCGCCTTGGGCGCGTCGGCCATCACGCGCGCCGCGCGCCTCGTCACGCGAATCGAGGGCGTGGCCGAAGAGTTGAAGCGGCTCTCGCACGACGCTTTCGACCCGCCGCACACGACCCTGAACGTCGGGCTCATTTCGGGCGGGACGGCGAAGAACGTCATCGCGGGCGAGTGCCGCTTCACGCTCGAATGGCGCCCCGTGCCGGGCCAGCGCCCCGAGCTGGTGGCCGAGATGGTGCGGCGCGAGGTCGAACGTTTGCGCGCCGGGGACGAAGAGTTCGACTGCGAGGTCGTCGTCTCAAGGCTCGACGGCGGGGCGGAGACGCGTGAGGACGCGCCGCTCGTCCTGGCGCTCGAAGAGTTGACGGGGCAGACGGCCGGGACGGTCGCGTTCGGCACAGAGGCGCCGCAGTTGGCCGAGCTGGGCGCGGACGCCGTCGTCTTCGGCCCCGGCGACATACGCGTCGCGCACCGCACGGGCGAGTTCGTCCCCGCCTCGGAGCTGCGCGAGTGCGCCCGAATCCTCCGCCGCACCATCGAACGCTTTTGCGGCGCGGGGCATCAATGACTAGTCGGTGCAGAATCTCAGTCGGTCGATACAAGGCATTTTTGATGTTTTTTTCCGGTCTTAGAAGTCTCCTGCCGAGGCTCGCGGCGCTCGCGCTGTGCGCGTCGGCGCTCTGCGGCGCGCGGGCGCAGGCGCAGCAGCAGTCGCCGATGACGAGCGCCGAGTTCCTCGCCGTCGTGCGCCAGCTCCCGCAGAACCCGGCGCTGAAGGAGCAGCTCGTCAGCGACATACGCCGGCGCGGCATCAGCTTCACGCTCACCTCTGGCTTGCGCGCCTTCGTCGCCACCAAGAGCGGCAACGACGAGGAGCTGCGCCGCGTGCTCGAAGAGGCGCAGCGCCGCTTCCTCAACCCGAAGGAGACGACGCCGCTCCCGCCCGAGGCCGAGACGGCCGACCTGCTCGCGCGCGCGCGCGCCGCCACGCTCGAAGCGACGACGCAGATGCCCGACTTCGTCGTCAAGCAGCTCGTCACGCGCTCGGAGGCGCTCGGCAACTCGCGCAACTGGCGCACACTCGACCGCCTCGTCGTCGGCGTCAGCTACCGCGTGAGCGAGGGCGAGAAGTACCGCCTGCTCGCCGTCAACGGCGTGACGGGGCCGGCCGCCGGGGAGAAGAACGACTACCGCGAGGCCGGCGGCGCCAACTCGACCGGCGAGTTCGTCTCCGTCCTCAAGGCGCTCTTCGAGGAGGAGAGCCGCGCCGAGTTCCGCCCGCTCGACACCGACACGCTGCGCGGCCGGCGCGCGCTCGTCTACACGTACGAGATCAAGAAGAGGGCCTCGAAGTGGCTGCTCGACGCGGGCGACTCGTCGGTCATCGCGGCGCACCGCGGCAAGGTCTGGGTGGACAGGGAGAAGGCGCGCGTGCTCCGCGTCGAGTCCGAGGCGTTCGGCATGCCCGCCTCGTTCCCCATCACCGGCGCCGCGCTCGCGCTCGACTACGACTGGGTGACGATTCCCGGTCAGGGCGAATACCTCCTGCCCTCGCGCTCGGTCGTCGTCATGACGCGCGAGTCGCGCGGCGGCGGGAGCTTCCAGTCGCGCAACGTCATCCGCTTCGCCAACTACCAGAAGTACGGCACCGAGCTGAAAATCCTCGACGACGACATCCTCGACGAAGAGCCGCCCGCCGAGACGCCGCCGCCCAAGTCGCCCCAGAAGAAGCCCTGAAGCCCTGCCGGCAACAAACAAAAGGCCGGCGGCGG
>DASVQX010000086.1:0-70573 GCA_036388915.1 Pyrinomonadaceae bacterium | reverse complement strand
ATAAAAATCGCACCAAAACTGCACACGCGACCACGGCGCCACACAGCATAACGCCGCCATCACCCGCCGCCCCGCACCTCTGAAGGTATATGAGAACTATCGTGTCGGCGGTCGGGTGCATGCCGTTGTTAGGCGCGGCCTCGGTAGTGGGGTAACACAGAGGACGCTCCGGTACAGCCCGAAATTAGCCACTGATGACATTAGCTCTGGGGCAGGTGATGATTCAAGTTAATTACTCGTAAGGCCGATAAGCATAGAGGCGGCGCTAAAAAAGCGCCGCCTCTATGCTCTCTCATTTACATTACTTCATTGACCCCTATTTACCGCCTCGATTCTAGCAGCCACGTGCTCTGGTCGGCCGACCCGAGTTGGCCGAGTGTTCGCAGGATAAGTCCCTTCTCGACGGTCGTCAGCACGGGCTTGATGACGGAAGCTTTTAGTAGTCCTGCCTTCTGCCAGTCTGAAACTACGACCTCTCCGATGCCGGCCGCGGCTCTGACCTGACTCGTCACGGCCATCAAAACAATGTCCCGCCGGGCGGCGTTGTAGGTCGCCGAACTGACGACGACGACAGCCGGGCGCTTCTTCGCGCCGGTCTGGTCGGTGAAAGGGAACGGCACTAACACCAGGTCGCCGAAGTTATAGACGGTCGTAGGCGGCATCTTCCTCGTTGTCCCACACTTCGCGGAATGAGTCTTCGGACATTCTGGCGGCAGCCTGCACCAACCGGCGGTTGTCGCGCAGCGCGAGGAAGTCCACGAAGTCTTCGACCTCGGCGATTCGCTCGGGCGGCAGGCTCTTGATCTTCTCTAACAACTCTTCGACCTGCATGACGTTGAACCTCGCTTCTCCAGTGACTATACGTCTACTCGATGACCAGCGTCATCTTACTTTATAGCCCTCACCCGATGGCGGCGAGGCCGAAGCGCGTGTCGGCGCGGAGGCGGGCGATGAGGCGGGAGGTGTCGCGTGTGTGGCGGCGCGTGGTGAGGTAGTGTTCGGCCTCGCGGCGCGCCTCTTCGAGGATGTGGAGGTCGCGGACGAGGTTGCCGACGCGGAAGGTGGGGACGCCGGACTGGCGCGTGCCCATCACCTCGCCGGGGCCGCGTATCTCCAAGTCCTTTTCGGCGATGCGGAAGCCGTCGGAAGTCTCTTCCATGATGCCGAGGCGCTGCTGGGCGACCGCGGTCTGCCTGTCCGACGCGAGCAGGACGCAGTAGCTCTGTTCGGCGCCGCGCCCGACGCGGCCGCGCAACTGGTGGAGTTGCGAGAGGCCGAAGCGCTCGGCGTGTTCGACGACCATCACCGAGGCGTTCGGCACGTCCACGCCGACCTCGACCACGGTCGTCGCGACGAGCACCTGTATCTCGCCTTTGACGAAGCGGCGCATCACCGCGTCCTTCTCGGCCGACTTCATCTTCCCGTGTAGAAGGCCGATGGTGAAGTGGGGGAAGACGCGGTCGCGCAGGTGCTCGAACATGCGTGTCGCGTCCTTCAAGTCCATCTTCTCCGACTCTTCAACTAAAGGATAGACGACGTACGCCTGCCGGCCGGCGCGCACCTCGCGCTCGATGCCTTTGTAGACGCCGGGGCGCTTCTCCTCGCCGACGACGACCGTCTTGATGGGCGTGCGCCCCGGCGGCAGTTCGTCGATAACCGAGACCTCTAAATCTCCGTAGACGGTCATGGCGAGCGAGCGCGGAATCGGCGTGGCGGTCATCACCAGCACGTCGGGGTTGAAGCCGCGCTCGCGCAGCGCCGCGCGCTGGAGGACGCCGAAGCGGTGCTGCTCGTCGATGACGACGAGGCCGAGCTTGCTGAACTCGACGGCTTCTTGAATAAGCGCGTGCGTGCCGATGGCGGCGTGTATCTCGCCGCCGGCGAGGTCTCTTTGAAGTCTGCGCTTCTCGGCGGCTTTGATAGAGCCTGTGAGCAGTTCGACGCGGTAGGGCGTCTCGGCGAGCATGCGTTTGACGTTGCGCGCGTGTTGCTCGGCGAGGATTTCGGTCGGCGCCATGAGCGCCGCCTGATAGCCGTTCTCCAACGCGGCGAGCATGGCGAGCAGCGCGACGGCCGTCTTGCCGCTGCCCACGTCGCCTTGCAGCAGGCGGTTCATCGGCACGTCCGACTGCATGTCTTCGAGGATGCGCGTGACGGCCCGCTCCTGCGCGCCGGTGAGCGTGAAGGGGAGGACGGAGGTGATGCGCTCGCGGACGTGCGGCGTGACTTCGATGAGCGCGCCCTTCGGCTCCTTGACGCGCTCGTCGCGGCGCAGGCCGATGGCGAGCGCGACCCAGAAGAACTCCTCGAAGATGAGGCGTAGGTGCGCGGGGCTGCGCGCGCGCTCGTAGTCGGCGAGCGGCGCGTCGTCGGAGGGGAAGTGTATGCGGCGCGTGGCGTCGGCGCGCGAGGCGAGGCGCTGGCGCGTGATGAGTTCGGCGGGCAGCGTCTCCTCGAACGCTTCGTCGGCGAGACGCGCGAGGACGGCGTGGACGATCTCGCGCAGGCGCTTGGTGCGGAACTCGCCGAGCTTGCGGTAGACGGGGACGCGGCGTGCGACGTGGATGGACGCGAGCGCCGGGTCGGTCGCCTCGTCAACGCCGTGTTCTTCGGCGCCCTCTTCGTCAACGCCGACGGCCTCCGAGTCCGCGGCTTCGGTCTTGACGAGAGGGCCGCTGTCGGAATCACCTTGTGCCTGCTCGGCGAGTCGTATTAGCGCGTTCTCGGGCGGCGTGAAGGTGCCGGGGAGCATCTCCAACTCGTCGGGCTTGCCGAGGCGGAGCGCGAAGGTGTTGCGCCGCGAGTCCCACTCCCACTTGCCGAAGGCGATGAAGCGCGCGCCGCGCTCGAAGCGCTGGCGGTAGTAGGCGACGATGCGCCCGGCCTGTCGGCCCGAGACGAACCACCAGACGACGACCGGCTTGCCGGTCTTCTCGGGGTCGCCCGCCGTCACCTCGAAGATGTAGAGCGGCGGCGCCTTCGGCCCGCGGTTCTTCCCGACCTGGAACGCGCCCGCCACGCGCACGTAGAGGTCGAGCGAAGCCTCGACGCCGTCGGTCAGGTCACTGATGCGCGCGAGGTTCGAGCGATCCTCGTAACGCATCGGCAGGTAGTTGAGGAGGTCTTCGACCGTCACCTCGCCCGCGTCCGCCTTGCCCGCGACGTTCGCCACGGCCAGCGCCAAACGCCGCGCCGTCTGCGCGCCCAGACGCGTGATGCCCTGCTCCGACAGGTGCAGGACGGGCGTGTCGAGAGAGAGAGACATGGGGGAAGGATGAAGGATGAGGGATGAGGGATGAAAGTGCGGCTGTCAGTCAGTCGGCTTATTCATCCTTCATCCTTCATCCCTCATCTTTTCTCTTACGCCGTGGCGGCGCCGGCCGGGGCGCAGAAGCGGTCGAAGGCTTGGGTGAGTTCCTGCGCGATCTGCTCGGCGAACCTGTTTTCGATCTGGTGGCGTTCGAGCATGAAGACGAGCCGGCCGTCCTTGAAGAGGCCGATCTGCGGCGACGAGGGCGGGTAGGGCGCGAAGTGCTCGCGCGCCGTGGCGGTCGCCTCGATGTCGGCGCCGGCGAAGACGGTGATGGTGCGGTCGGGCTTCGCCTCGTTCTGGAGCGCCATCGCGATGCCGGGGCGCGCCTTGCCCGCGGCGCAGCCGCAGACCGAGTTGACGACGACGAGCAGCGTGCCCTTCGCCTCGTTTATCGCCTGCTCGACCTGTTCGGGAGTGCGTGTCTCCTCGACGCCGATGCGCGTCAAGTCCTCGCGCATGGGCTTGATCAGAATTTCTGAGTACGGCATGTTTCGTTTCTCCTTGCGGTAAAGACTGCGTTCTGACTGTTCTTAACCTTGGCTCACTTCGTGAAGTTAATTTAACACAGTGGCGGGGGGACGGCGGAGTAGCGGCGTGACTCAGCGCCCGACGCCTAAGCCCCGCCCCGTGTGCTTCAGGTACAACTCCCGCCGTCCGTCCGGCCGAGACAGTAGCACCGCCGGCCCCTCCCACAAGTCCATGCTCACGCCCATCGCGGTCGAGATCGGCAGCAGCGTGACGACCAACAACAGAGGCAGCGCCACGCGCGCCGACTTCCCCCGGACGTAACGCGTGAGCGGCAGGGCGAGCACGGACGGCATGACGGCCGCCAGGACTACGCGCAGGCCGTAGAGCCAACGCCACGACGAGTGCGTGACGGGTATGACTCCCGTCGTGACCACCCAGCCGAAGAACGGCCCGAAGGCGCAGCCGACGAGCCAGAAGGCCCCGACGCGATCGAGCCAGTCGCCGCGCGCGGGGACTGGGGAATGGTACTCGGTGCGCGGCCCGAAATGGAGCCCGACGGCGCAGAGGATGAAGTAGACGACGAAGAAGACCGTGACGCCCCAGCCCAGCGGCCCGACTTCTCTGAAGCGCAGGTAGAACAGCGCCGGGACGGCCACGGCGCACTCGGCCGCCGCGAGCAGGCACCGCCGGATGACGCGGCGACGCGACGCCTCGTCCGTGACGCCGAAGAAAGTCCGCGCCACCACGGCGGCCGTCTCGCCGGGCGTCAACGCTCGCGTGCGCGTCGGTCTATCCATGTCTTGACGGTCTTAAGCGTCGGCGAGGCGGGCGATGCTGACGTGGCGCGGGTCTTCGCCGTCGCCTTCGATTGAGACGCGCCAGACCGTGTCGGGGAGACGGTAGCGCCCCATGCGCTCGGCCCACTCGATGACGATGACCGCGCGCTCGTCGGAGAGCAACTCTTCCAACTCGACGGCGTGCGCCGCGGCGGGGCCTTCGGCGAGGCGGTAGAGGTCGAGGTGGTAGAGCACGAGGCGGCCTTCGGCGTGGCGGTTGACGAGCGTGAAGGAGGGGCTGGAGACTTCCGAAGGGTCGAGCCCGAGTCCGGCCGCAAGCCCCTTCGTAAAGACGGTCTTGCCGGCGCCGAGCGTCCCGCTCAGCAGCAGAATCTCGCCGCCCCGCAGGCGCTCGCCCACGCGCCGCCCCGCCTCGAACGTTTCCTCCGGCGCGCCCGAAGTCCAGACACCCGTCGGCACCGTCGCGTTCATCTCTTCAGGCGTGGCAGCGTTCAAGGCGTCTCTCCTTCCGGGTCGAGCGCGCGCACGGCCGCGCCCAGATACTTCCTCACGTCGGACGCGACCATCGTCCTCATCCCCAACTCGCGCGCCGCGAGGTCGCCGGCAAGTCCCGCGACGTAGACGGCCGCGACCACGGCCGCCAGCGCGTCCTTCCTCCCACCGGCGAACTCCTGCGCGAGAAAGCCTGTGATGACCCCCGTGAGCGTGTCGCCCGAGCCGGCCGTGCCGAGGCCGGCGTTGCCGGTCGGGTTGACGAAGACGCGCCCGTCCGGCGCGGCGACCAAAGCGCGCGTGCCCTTGAGGACGACGAAGAGTTGGTGCGCGGCGGCGAAGTCGGCGACGACGCGCACGCGTTCGTCGAGCGCGCCCGCGTCGGACGCGCCGAGTAGTCGCAGCATCTCGCCCGCGTGCGGCGTCAGGACGACGGGCGCCTCGGGCGTGCCGCGCAACTCGGCCGGCCAAGGGGCGAGGGCGTTGAGGCCGTCGGCGTCTACGACGACGGGCGTCGTGCGGCGTTCGACCGTCTCGCGCACGAACCGGCGCGTTGACTCGGACTCGCGCGTGAGTCCGGGGCCGACGGCGACGACGGTCGCGCGCTGCTCGAACAGAGCTTTCAACTGTCCCCAAGCCGTCCCGCTGACGCTCCCCGTGTCGGTCTCTCGCAGCGGCACCGTCATCACTTCCGGCATCAGCCGCGCGGCCGCCGCCGGCATCGCCGACGCCGGCGCGGCCAGCGTGACTAGCCCCGCCCCCGAAGACATCGCCGCGCCCGCGCAGAGCACCGCCGCGCCCGTCATCCCGCGCGAGCCGGCGACGACGAGCGCGTGCCCGTGCGTGTTCTTGTAAGAGTCCGGCGCGTAGCGCGTCGCTTCGAGCCACGCGCGCGCGTCACGCGCCTCGGAGAGGAAGAGTCGGGAGGGCGCGGCCTCGACGAGCGCGGGCGGCGAGCCGATGCCGGCGACGGCGAGGCGTCCGCCGAAGTGCGACGCGGGCGGGAGCACGTTCGCGGGCTTCGGGGCGGTGTAGGTGACGGTCAGGTCGGCGCGGACGGCCGGCCCCGGCGGCGCGGCCGAATCCGCGTTCAGGCCGGAAGGGAGGTCGAGCGAGACGAAGAGCGGCGCCGCGTGCCCCGCGTGGTCGCGCGAGCCACGCAGCAGTTCGAGGTGCGCGACCGCCTTGGCGAAGACGCCTTCGAGCGGTCGCGTGAGCCCCGTCCCGAAGAGCGCGTCCACGATCACGTCGTAGCCGTGGCGCGCGCTCGCCAGAGACTCCCACTCGGCCACGTCCGCGCACTCGACGAAGGAGAGCGGCGGCGGCCTGTGGCCCGAGCCAGCGTCAAAGCTCGCCAGCCGGCGGACGATCTCGAAGTTGGCGCGCGCGTCGCCCTTCGCCTCCTCCGCGCGGCCGAAGAGAACCACGTCAACGTGCGCCCCGGCCGTCCAGAGGGCGCGCGCGAGGGCGGCGCCGTCGCCGCCGTTGTTACCGCGCCCGCAAAGGATTTGAAAGGTCTTTCCCCGGAGGTCGTGTGAGAAATGCGCGGCGATTTCGCGCGCGGAGGCGTCGGCGGCCGCCTGCATCAGGAGCAGCGGGGGGACGGCGAACCGCTCGGTGGTCAGGCGGTCTACCTCGCGCATCTCGGCTGCCGTCAGAATCTTCCTCACGAGCCGGGATGATAGCACGGACTTTGAGCGGCGGGAGGGGCGCACCGGCGCGCGCTTGATTTGGTGGGGTCAGGGGGAAGTGTGGAGAGAAAAAGCCCGAAAAATAAAAAAGGGCGCCGTCTGCGCCTCTTCTCCGCCGTCTTCCGTCCTGCCGCTACGCCAACCGCCTCGCCGAGCTTCCCGTTCGTTGTATCTCACATAAATGTTCAATCCAGTTTGCCCTCCAGAAATTTTTTTGTTTGAGCGAAAATTATTTTCGGCGAGCCGGCGGGCGCGTTTTTGCAAGGAAAAGCCGGGTCGAGCAGACGCCCGACCCGGCTTTTCCGGGAACAGCTTATGCGGAGAAGGTTATTTCTGCGCGTCCCTGTTGCGGCGGCGGCGTACGCCGGCGGCGATGCCGGAGAGGCCGGTGCCGAGCAGGAGCAGCGTCGCCGGCTCGGGCACAGTAGTCTGCTGCGCGCCGGTAATCTGACCGGTGATGGCAGCGACCTGACCCGGGTCGATCGCCAGGTCGTTGACCGAGAAGGAGAACGAGCCGGAGCCGCAGGTGGTCTGTTGGCCGGGGACGGTCGTCGCGCCGCAGTTCACGTCGTTGAAGGTGAAGAGCTGCGGCGTGTTGTCGAAGTCGATGAAGACGCCGCCGTCGTCCGCCGCCCTGACAGTGCCGGTGACGGTCGCCACGAAGGTCGTCTGGTTCGACCCGGCAATACCCTGCGGGGCGGTGAAAGTGACCTGCAGCGTAAACGTCGTGTTAAAGGTGTTGGGCGCGGTGCTCAGCGATAAAGAGCCGAGGTTGTTGACGTTAGCGCCGGGGTTAGGGTTGCCGCCGAGGCCGCGGAAGCCGTTGGCCGTCGTCCCCGAGAAAGTGGCGTTGCTGTAAGTCAGTCCCGGAATCGAGGCCGAGGCGCCGGGCGTGCAGCCCGCACCGAAACAGCCGTTCGTAAAGCCCGAGATGAACACCTCGTCGGCGCGCGCCTCGCCCTGTGCGAGGACGAGGAAGGCGATGGCTAAGGTGCTGAGTGCGAGCGGTTTGACCATCGCAAGAATTCGGTTCTTCATAAAATTGGGTTCCTCCGTCGTTCCTTACCTAAACCTTGGGTTCTTTGCACTCTTCTGTACCGGACGGCCCGAGCGCGTGAGCGGGGCGGCTCACCATGCGCGTCCGAAGGGCGACTGGAAACCGCACTTTCCGACGCCATTCGCGTAAAAGACCGTAGAGCGAGGTCGAATCATCAACGGCAAGCGGCTAGGGCATTTAGCCGGAGGCCCATCGAATCCGAACCTTCAAGAAGCAGATGTAGCCAATAAATGCTTAATTCTTCTGCGCTTTCAGAAAAGTGGAAGGGAATTTACCGGCTTCCAGAAAAAATGTCCAGCAAAATTTTTAACACGGACGGACGGAGTCGCCGTCAAAAGCGGAAAGGCCGGGGGCGAAACGTTTCGCCCCCGGCCTCGCTTTGCTCTTCAGGCGCGGCGCGGGCGCCGCACGGTTTAACTTCCGAAGGCTAAGGGTTTTAGGCCTTGCGGCGGCGGCGCGCGCGGGCGGCGACGCCGGCCAGACCCGTCCCGAAGAGGATCATCGTCATCGGCTCGGGCACCGCGCCGGGCTGTCCGCCGGTCGCCACGTCGCTGTCGCCGCCGTTGACGGCCTGGAAGCGCGCGAAGATGGCGTGCGCGATCTGGTCGGCCGTCAGCCCGGTGAAGTCGCCCGTGATGGTAAAGGTGGCGCTGGCGCCGCCCGCAATGCCGTTCTGGACGCTGCCGCCGCCGAAGGTCGGGTTGCCGTTAGACTTGTCGAAGAGCACCAAGTCGAAGCTGGAGACGAGGTTCTGCGAGCCGGCCGTGGCGTTGAGGTCGTAGACGATCTTGTAGTTCGAGTTCGTCGAGGAGACCAGCGAGAAGTTGTTGGCGCGGTCGCCGGGGAGCGCGAAGCCGATGTTGGTGATCGTCCCCGTGGAGCCCGGCGCCACCGACGTGTTGGTGATGGTGAAGGTGAACGTGTTGCCACTCAGCGAGTAGTTGCTGACCGTGGCCGTGACGCCCGTCCCGTTGATGCCGGTGAGCGTAAAAGAGTCGGCACGCGCGACCGAGCTCAGGGCCAACATCGCGACGGCGGCTGCGGTGGTGAGCAAAGCTTTTCTAAACATTTTTACCTCTATTCCCCCGTTGAAAGATTTTGGAAGTCCCGCCAGCTTCGGTGAGCGTGTCGGGTGGAGCAAAAGAGCGCTTCGAGTTCAAACACTCGCAAGCGGCCTATCCTGTCAGGTCTTTGAGCCCTTTGTCCTGTCAGGAAAAGATGAGCAATGCGGAAGTCTTTCCAGAAAATACGAGGTTCGCGGAGATTACAAAAAAAGTCGGCGCCGGGTCAACAAAAATACCGCGCGGGCGAGCTTAAACCCCGCGCCTGCCTAAAATGCGCGTGAAGCGCCCGACCACCGCGCGCGCCTCGGGCACGCCCCACAGCGACGTGAGCCCGAAATAAAGCAGCCCGTACGGCGTCAGCACCAGCAGGGCGGCGAAGATCGGGTGCACGCCGCCAAACAGAATCCTCAGCCCCCACGCCGCCGCGGCGCTCGCGGCCGCCGCGACCCACAGCTTCGAGGCGAAGGAGAAGGGGACGCCCGTCCGCCCGATGCGCGAGTTGAGTTTGCGCCTGAGCAGGAGCAGTTCGGCCCACCCGGCCAGCCCGGCCGAGAGCGTGAGTCCGACCGTGCCCCAGCGCTGGTCTACGCCGAGGAGCGGCGGCAGAGGGATCGCGAAGAGGTAGCCGAGCACGGTCGCCAGCGCGACGTGCAGGACGGCGAAACGCAGCGGCGTGCGCGTGTCGTGCAGCGCGTAGAAGGTCGAGGAGTAGAGCCGCCCGAAGGTCGAGGGCAGGAGCCCGACGGCCGAGCCGGCGAGCACGGCCCAGACGTAGACGGTCTCGGCGCGGCCGAAGTTGCCGTTCTGGTAGAGCGCGCCGACCATCACGTCGCCCAGCGTCAGGAGCGCCACGGCCGAGGGCACGATGAAGAAGGCGACCTGCCGCAGCCCGGCCGTCAGGCGGCCGCGCAGCTTCTCGGCGACCTCGGACTCCTCGCCCGCGGCGACGCTCGACATCTCGGGCAGTTCGGCGGCCGAGACCGACATGCCGAAGAGGCTGACGGGCAGCGTGTAGAGGCTCTGCGCGTAGCCGAGCGCGGCGACGGCGCCCGTCCCGAGCCAGCTCGCGAGCCACGCGTCAACGAAGGCGCTGATCTGCACGACGCCCCGGCTGACGAAGACCGGCAGGAAGTTCTTCAAAACCGTCCGCACGTGCGCGTTCGAGACGCGCAGCGAGAGGCGCACGCGTTTGAGCAGCACCAGCACCGTCGGGAGCTGGACGGCGAACTGCAAGGCGCTCCCCACGACCGAGCCCCAGGCGGCGTAGGCCGCGACGCGACCCCACACGTCGAGGTTGCCGGTCGGCGTCCCGCGCACGGGCCAGCCCGCCCACGCGAGCGCCGCGATGAGCGCCAGATTCCAGACGACCGGCGCGGTGTAGGAGAGGAAGAAGCGGCGGTGGCTGTTGAGCACGCCGAGGCACCACGCCGAGAGGACGAGCAAGCCGGCGCCGGGGAAGAAGATGCGCACGAGCCGCTCGGTAAGGTCGCGCTTCTCCCCCTTGAACCCCATGGCGATGCCGTCGATGAGGAGCGGCGAGGCGAGCACCCCGACGAGCACCATGACCGAGACGACGAGCGCGAGCAGCGTGAAGACGGCCCAGGCGACGCGGTCGGCCTCCTCCTCGTCTACCTTCCCCTCCTTGGCCTGCGTGAGCAGGCGCGCGTAGACGGGGATGAAGGAGGCCGAGAGAGCGCCCTCGCCGAAGACGTTCTGGAGGAAGTTCGGGATGCGGAAGGCGGCGTTGAAGGCGTCGGCCGCGTCGGAGTTGCCGAGAAAGTATGCGAAGACCCTCTGGCGGACGACGCCGACGACGCGGCTCAGCAGAATCCCCGCGCCGACGAGGAAAGCGCCGCGCCCCGCCGCGCGTGCGACCGGCGCGCGCGGCGCGGGGTCGGGGCGCGACTGCGCCGCCTCGGTGCGGTCGAAGCCGGTCGTGCCGCCGAAGGGCGCGACCGCCTCGCCCGCGATGACCTCCGCCTCGCCCGTCTTGTCCGACAACTTCGGGGCGCCCTGCCCGCCCGCGCCGGCCGCGGGCGGGCGACCCTCTTCGCCGTCTTCGTCCCGGTTCATCTCTGGTTTAGAGTCCGTAGTCCTTAATCTTAGTCAAAAGCGTCTTGTAGCTGACGCCCAGCTCCTCGGCCGCGCGCGTCTTGTTGCCGTCGTGCGCTGAGAGCGCGTCGGCGATCTTGCGGCGCTCGACGGCGCGCGCGGCGCGCTCGGCCGCCTCGGCGAGCGTCCCCGACAGGTCGAAGCCGGCGCCCGCGTCTTCCGAGTACGCGCCCTTCCGGCCGACTGTTCCGAGGCCGAGGTCGGCGGGCGTGAGCACGGCGGAGTCGGCGAGGATGCAGGCGCGCTCGATGGCGTTCTCAAGCTCGCGGACGTTGCCGGGCCAGTCGTGCGCGACGAGCGCCGCGAGCGCCTCGTCCGAGAGCGTCCCCTCGCGCTTGCGCAGCTCGCGCCCGAGTTGCGCGGCGAAGTGTCGCGCCAGCAGCAGCACGTCGTCGCCGCGCTCGCGCAGGGGCGGCACGCGGACGGGGAAGACCGCGAGGCGGAAGTAGAGGTCGCGTCGGAACTGGCCCGCCTCCGCCTCGGCGCGGAGGTCGCGGTTGGTGGCGGCGACGACGCGCACGTCCACGGGGACGGGCGCGCGACCGCCGATGCGGTCAACGACCTTCTCTTCGATGGCGCGCAGGAGTTTGCCCTGAACGTTTAAGGGCAGCTCGCCGATCTCGTCGAGGAAGATGGTGCCGCCCGACGCCAGCTCGAACTTACCCGGCCGGCGCTCGGTCGCGCCGGTGAAGGCGCCGCGCTCGTGGCCGAACAGCTCGGACTCGATGAGCGTCTCGGGGATGGCGGCGCAGTTGACGGCGACGAGCGGGCGGTCGCGGCGCGGGGAGAGGTGGTGGATGGCGCGCGCGAAAAGCTCCTTGCCCGTCCCCGACTCGCCGAGCAGAAGGACGGTCGTGTCGGTCGCCGCCACGCGCTGCGTCTCCGAGACGGCGCGCTTGATGGCCTCACTCTCGCCGACGATGCGCGGGAAGCCGTAGCGGCGCGACCACTCCTCGCGGAGCAGAATGTTCTCGGTGCGCAGGCGGCTGTGTTCGAGCGCGCGGCCGACGAGGAGCAGGAGGTGGTTCGAGTCAACGGGCTTCTGGAGGAAGTCGTGCGCGCCGTCCTTCATCGCCTGCACGGCCTCGTCGATTGAGCCGTAGGCGGTCATGAGGACGACCGGCACCTCGGGGTCGGCCGACTTCGAGGCGCGCAGCACGTCGAGGCCGGAGCCGTGCGGCATCCGCAGGTCGGTGAGGACGAGGCGGACGGGCTCGCGGGCGAGGGCCTGCGCGGCGGCGCGCGCGTCCTCGGCCTCGGCGACCGAGTAGCCGGCGCTCTCCAGCGTCAGGCGCAGCACGCGCCTCAGGCTCTCCTTGTCTTCGACGAGCAGGACGTCAGCCATTTAGGTCAAATGATGAACGAAGAACGCCCGACGTTGAACTGAAGGCCGGACGCTTGCAGTTCGACGTTGGGCGTTCCTCGTTCATCGTTTCCTTCGCGGCGGATGGTAACGACGCGGGCGAAAGGGTGTCAAGCACGTCGGGGGAAAAGGGAAGGGGCGCGTCCGCTTCGCGAAGCGGACGCGCCCCTTCCGGGTCACACGCGCGCGGGCTTACTTCTCGACCACGCCGAGGACGCGCGCGCCGAGACTCTCCATCGCCTTACGCACCCACTCGGAGTTGTAGCCGACGAGCGAGTTGCCGCCGCCCGAAGTCGTGACGCTCGGCGAGAGGAAGTCGCTCGTGCCGGTGTAGGAGAGGGTGTCCTCGTCGTAGGTGTGCTCGAACTTGGCGACGACGAGCGCGCCGCCGATGCCCGGCGTGCCGTTGCGATCCACCACGCCGTCGCCGAGCGCGAGGACGATGCCGTTGAACCCGGCGCTGCCGCCCTGCGTGTACTTGCCGGTCACGATCAACAGCCCGGCGCCGCCCGACGACCCGTTGAGCGTGACGTTGCCGTCAACGAAGCTGAACTTGGGGGACGCGTTCGTCCCGTAGCTCGAAGGGTTGAAGCGACCCATCCCCTCCGCCTTGGCCCTCATGGCGCTGATGAAGGCGCGCGCCTGGTCGGCGTCCTGAAGCCACGACTCAAGGGTCGTGGGGTCGAGCTTCTCCAACTGTTGCGCGCCGATGACGTTGGCGCCGTCGTTGCTGATGGCGCGCTCGGCCTTGCCGAGCGTCCCCGTGTTGAGGCCGTCGCCCCCGTCGTAGTCCGCGCTGTTGGTGACGGCGAAGGCGGCGACGGACGAGGCGAGGCCCGCGCCGTCGTTGCCGTTCCAGAGGTGCGGGCTGCTGTTGCCGATGGAGAAGGCGCCCATGGCCGTGTTGTTGTTGTCGTTGCTGCGGACGGCGACGGCCGCGCGCGCCGTGAAGTCGAACGCGAAGTCGTCCGCCATCATCTCCAGAACCTTGGTCGCGCCCTTGGGGCCGCGGCCGACCGACCGGATGAGGAGGTAGCGCGGCGTGTAGTTGGCCGCGATGGTCTGGGCTGCGGTCAGGCTCGGGTCTGTGACCGTCACCGCGAAGGAGAGGTCGGGGCTGGCCGAGAGCGTGACCCGGCCGTTGGCCTCGTAGTCGAGCCACGCCGCGAGGTTGTAGCCGTCGTTGACGCAGGACGTGGTCGCGCCGCAGGCGAAGTTGTGGAAGTTCGCCGCGAGGCCGCCGCTCCCCGCCTTGTTGCGGCGCAGGGCGGTCAGCGCGGCCTGAATGCCGGAGTCGGCCGCGTAGTAAGCCTGCGCCTCGGCGGTGGCGTCCACGGTGTTCGAGGCGGTCATGCCGGCCGAGGCGATGAGCGCGCCGCCGGCCGCCAGCATCAGCATCGCGACCAGCAGCGACGTGACGAGCGCCGCGCCGCGCTCGCCGCGCCGGCGTTGTGAGACTTCAGTGGGTCTGTCTTTCATCATGCTTCACCTCGGGGGCCGGCTGTTCACTGCGAGAGCAGGAGGTTGCGCAGCACGGCGCGCGACTCGACCTCCATCTGCGACGCCGGCTGGTAGCCGGCCTGCCCCGACGTGCCGACCGCCGGCAGCGTGACGGTCACGACGATCTTGACGCTCTGCGCCTGGGCGGCGTCGGCGGTCTGGGCGCCGGCGGAGTTGTAATACTTGAAGCTGAGCGAGTCGATGCGGTTGGCGAGCGGCGAGACGGCGTTCGAGTTGTTCACGTCCTGCCGCGTGATGAGGGTCTGGAGGATGCCGGCGCTGTCCACGTTGTTGATGAGGCTGAAGACCAAGTCCTCGCCCGCGTCGGCCGTGTCCGAGTCGCAGTCGGGGGCGATGCCGGCCGTCGTGATCTGGCAGAAGGCGTTGAGGTTGGTGCGGACGCGGATGGCGAGGTCGTTCGAGTCGGCGGCGACCAGCCCGTTGCTCCCCATCCCGAGTCCCGCGTTCGCGATCTCTCGCGTCATCGCCTGGAGCGCGCGCTGCGCGTCGGCGACCGCCTCGGAGCGCTGGTTCTCGCGCGTGCGCACGGCCATCGACATCGCGAGCATCCGGCTGGCGATGACCATGATGACGAGCGTCACGCCGAGCGCGACCATCAACTCGATGAGCGAGAAGCCGGCCTCGCCCGACCTCGCACGCGTCTCTTTCCGTTTTCCCATCGCTCTCCTCAACCCGGCCCGGCCGCCGCTCAGTTGGTGCCGACATCGTCCGAGGCGCGCAGCATGACGAGCGTCACGCCGCCGCCCGTCCAGCGCCCGCCGACCTCTTCGGGGGTCACGGTGACGGTGATGACCTTCTGCTTGCTGCCGGGCACGTCGGCGTCGTCTTGAATCTTCGTCTGAACCTTGAAGGTGCGCCGGTCGGACTTGCCCGCGGCGGTGCTGCCGAGGTTAACGCTCTCGTTGGTGGTGCCCGACGCGAGGCTGTCGAAGGCCGTCGCGCGGTGCGTCTCCATGCGCTCCTGCGCCAGCGCCAGCGCGCGCGCCCTGTCGCTCGCCCCGGCGTTGAAGCTGGTCGAGAAGAGGAAGAGCGAGATGGCGCCGAAGCCGACGACCATCGCGATGAAGAGCGCGATGACCGTTTCGAGGATGGTGAAGCCGCCTGCGGGGCGCGCGGCGCCCGCGCGCCGGCGGCCGGGTCTGTCGGTGGCAAGTCTCATCTCGTCCCCCTCTCAGTTCGAGACCGCGAGGTAGATGTCCTGCGCCGCGCCGCAGGCGGTGGGCGGCGTCACGCGCACGGTGAAATTGCCGCGGTTGGTCTGCCCCGTCCCGGCGGTGATCTTGATGGTCATGCCGGTCACGACGACGGCCACGTGCGACGGCGTCGCCGGACTCTCGGCGGCGCTGATGGTGGCGCCGGCGGGCGCGTTGGCGAGCGTGGCCGTGACCGTGATGGTGCGGTTGCTGCCGGCGTTGTGGATGGCGAGGCGGGAGGACGAGCTGCTCGCCGGCGAAAGGCTCATCGTGCACTGCGCCGCCCCGGTGGTGGTGGTCGTCGTCGTCCCGCCGGTCGTCGTCCCGCCCGTGGTCGTGCCGCCGGTGGTTCCGCCCGTCGTCCCGCCGGTCGTGGTGCCGCCGGTGGTGTTGTTCCCGTTATTGCCGTTATTGCCGTTATTGCCGTTGTTGCCGCTGTTGCCGGGCGAGGTGGGAGTCGGCGTCGGAGTCGGGGTCGGCGTGGGCGTCGGGGTCGGGGTCGCGGTGGGCGTCGGCGTCGCGGTCGCGGACGCGGTCGGGATGGGGGTCGCGGCGGCGCCGGTGCCGGTCGGGCCGAGCGAGCCGGAGCCGCCGGCGGTCGCGTCGTAGTGGCCGGCCGAGAGCGAGATCGCCTCGCGGTCGAGCGAGACTTCGCCGGCGGCGGTGATGCCGACGACCGCCTCGTGCCCGCGCGAGTTGGTGAAGTTGATGCGGTAAGACTCGCCGCCGGTGGTGCGGCCGTGCCAGTCGAAGGTGATGGCGACGGGCGTCGCCGCGCTCGGCGTCTTGATCGTGGTCGTGCCGGCCGAGTTCGTCACCTCGACGTTGTTCAGGACGACGCCGTCGGGGAAGGTGAGCGTGTTGACCGAGGGCGTGCCGTCGTAGTCGTGGTCGAGGAAGGCCGCGTACTGCGCGGACGAGTTGAGCGTGACGACGCCGTCGCCGCCGTTGTAGGCGCCGTGACGCCTGACCGAGTCGAGGCGCGTCTTCTCGGTGTAGGCGGCGAACGAGCGCGCCGCGTTGGTCAGCGTCATCTGGTCGCGCGCCACGGCGACTTGCACCACCGCGAAACTCATCACGATGACGACGACGGCCAGCACGACGGCGATCTCCGTCATCGTGAACCCGGCCTCGCCGCGCCTTACTCTCGCTTTCACAGGCAAGCCCATCTTTCGCCTCCTCGGCCCTCTCGACTTTCGGCGGGCGCCCGGAAATTCGGGCCGCCCCCGTCGCACCTCTTGGGCAAGGCCGGTGCCACGGGCGCCGCACGCGCGAAAACCGAAGTTTCTTTCGGAAAAGCGGGGACGGGGCGGTCGCGCCGGCCCCGCCGCCGGGGGCGCGGCCGTCACCATACGTGACAAGCTGAGTAGCCGGCTTCACAGTCGGGACGCCGCGGCCGTTCGCGGAAGCCGCCGGCTCAAGTTTCTGGAAACGTCGCCCCGAGCTTCCAAACGCCGGGCGCGGGACGCACGACCGTTACACACCTTGTTACCGACCGAAACAGGCGCGCGCGGGTCGCGCGTCGTCGCGCGCGGGTCGCGCGGCGGCGGGCACACGGCGCAAGTCTCGAAAGATAAAAAGGGTTATGAGTCGGGCGGGCGGGCCGGAGGCGTGGCGGCTTGTGAATTGCTCTCGGGGTGATAAGGCCGCGCGCCGTCGGCGTGCGCCCGCCGGGCCCGAGAGGGCCTTCGGGCGCGCTCGGCGCGCGGGCTTTCGCGGCGGCGAGCCGGCAGTTGCGGTGCGGAGCGTCTTCTCAGGCCACTCCCGTTCGCCAAACCCCTAACCCGCGAGAATCGCCGCGGCGCGCGCGGTCCGCACATCGCGCGCGCGGGCGAGGAGCGCCCCGGAGGTCGCCGAGCCACCGGGGCGCGTTTTTTTGAAGTAGACAGTAGACAGTAAACAGTAGCCGGTAGATTAAAAAAAGGCGGCGCGTCTCTCAGCCATCAGCCGGGACGCGCCGCCTTATGTTTTCTACTGACTACTGTCTACTTCCTTCTACTGTTTAGGAGTCTCCGGCTCGTACTCGTCGAGCGAGGAGGCGCGGGCGCTGTCGAACTCGGAGGAGGAGAGGCGGATGGCCATCGTCTGCGGCACATAGGTGAAGCGCGCGGGGCCGCCGTGCTGGTTCTGGATGTCGGCGACGAGCGCGTCCTGCCACTGGCGGAAGCGCACGACGCTGCCGCGCTGGTCGAAGATGACGAAGAGCAGCGTGTCGCCCTTCGCGGTGCGGAGCTGGCCGACGAGCGCGCTCACGCCGCCGTCGGTGCGCGGGAGCGTGCCGGTCTTCGCGATGACGCTGCCGCGGCCGGGGCTGACGGCGTAACGCTTCTGGAGCGTGCCGGGATCGACGCCCGCGACCGGCAGGATGTCGGCGGCCTTCAAGCCCGCGTCGTGCAGCTCGTCCAAGAGCGCGCGGTAGACCTTCATCATCTGGCGCGGCGTCATGCGATTGATGCCGAGGCCGCTCGCAGAGGCCAGACGGAACTCGCCCGGCTTCAGCCCCAGTTCGGTCGAGAGCAGGCGCATCAGCCCCGGCGCGCCGCCGAGCTGGTCGCCGAGCCGCTCGGCCATGAAGTTGTTCGAGTAGCAGAGCAGAACCTTGAGCACGTCGGAGAGCACGGGCGAGTAGTGCGTCGAGATCGAGCGCGCGCCCTTCGGGACGGGGGCGACGTAGACCGCGCCCATCACGGCGACGCTCGGCGTCGTGCGCAGCGCCTCGGCGTCGCGCATCGCCACGCGCGAGTCGTACCACGCGCGCGTCGCGGCCGCCGGCCGCCGCTCGGCGTCGAGCGTGTCGTAGAGCCGCTCGCCCGAGCGCTGCGACGAGGGGCTGAAGTTCATCGTGAACATCGGGGCGACGACGAGGTCGCCGGTGACGGTCTTGATGCCGAGTTGGTTCAACTCGCGCGCGACCGCGACCGCGTGCTCGTCGTGGAACGAGGGGTCGCGACCCGAGACGACGAGGTCGCCCGTGACCGTGCCCGTCGCCTTGTCGAAGGTGCCGTTGATCCAGAAGGCGGTCGCGAAGCGGTGCTTCGCGCCGAAGGTCTTGAGCGCCGCGAGCGCGGTGACGAGCTTGACGGCGGAGGCCGGGTTGTAAGCCTGTTCGGCCGCCTCCTCGCGGACGACCTCGCCCGAGAGCCGCTCGACGAGCACGCCCTGATTGATGAACGTCGGCCGCTGCTCTTCGGCCGCGAAGGGCGTCGGGATGACGCCGTCGGCGGGCGGCAGCGGCGGCACGCTCGTCGGCGGCGCGAGCGGCGGCTGTGCCCCGCCCGGCGCGATCTGCGCGTGCGCTCCGGCCGCAGGGCCGAGCAGCGTGACGAGAGCTAATATGAAACGTAGAGTCTTCAACCCACTTACTCCTTCCAAAAACCCCCGAGGCACGAAGGGCGCGCCATGATAGCACGGGCGGGCCGCCCCGGTTCGCACGACGAATTCGCGGGAAGAGTTGAGGGGAGGGCAAACACTTTGATGCCGAAGGGCATCGTACGCGATGTATGCACCGCCCCGCGCTATAACAGGCGCAATGCAACCGCCGTTCCCGAAGGGAGAGTTTTCAGTTTTTAGTTTTCAATTTTAAGTTGAAGCAAGCGCCCGCTGAAAACTAAATACTGAAAACTGAAATCTTTCTTTTGACAACGCGGAAACCGCGACCCTAGAATTTCGTCAACGTTCGTTACGAACCCTCGCCTTTGAATTTGTCGAGCAGAGTGCGGCGAGACAGAGAGCCCGTCACCGTCGAGAAGATACTCGCCGCGCACCGCGCGCGACGCGGCGAGATACGCGCGCGCCTCGGCGAGTTTGAAGAGGTGTGGCGCACGGCCGACGACGCGCGGCTGTGGGAGGAGATGGTCTTCTGCATCTTCACCGCGGGCGCGTCGGCGCGGATGGGGCTAGGCTCGATTGAGGCCGTCCGCCACCTGCTCGCGCGCGGCTCCTACGCGGAACTCGCCGCCGCGCTCTCGGGGCGCCACCGCTACCCGAACTCGCGCTCGGGCTATATCGTCGTCACGCGCGAGTACCTTGAGGGCGACTGTCAGTTGCGCCTGCGCGAGCGGCTCGAAGGGTTCACAGACCCGATAGAGCGGCGCGACTGGCTCGCGCGCGAGAGGGGCGTCAAGGGCCTTGGCTACAAGGAGTCGAGCCACTTCCTGCGCAACGTCGGCCTGCGCGGTTACGCCATCCTCGACAAGCACATCCTGCGCTGCCTGGCCGAGGTCGGCGTCATCGACTCGCCAGACCCGCCCGCGACCCGAGCGCGCTACCTCGCGACCGAGGGGCGCCTCCGCGACTTCGCCCGCGACGTTCGGATAGACTTCGACGAACTCGACCTCGTGCTCTGGTCGATGAAGACCGGCGAGATTCTGAAGTGAGTTTTAACCGGCAAGTCCCGGAAGGGAGTTTTCAGATGACAAGACTGTCCCGTCAGGCGGCCGGCGTCGTGGCCGCCATCGCGTTCGCGCTCGCGTCGTGGGGCGCGCCCGTGGCCGGGGCCGCTAACGCAAAGGCGCTCGCCCGCGCCGAGCGCGCCGCGCGCGACGGCGACTTCGAGGGCGCCGAAAAGCAGTACCGCGACCTCCTCGCGAAAGACCAGCGGGACACGACGGCGCGTTTGGGACTCAGCCGCGCGCTGCTCAAACAGCGCAAGAACCTCGACGCCTACGACCACGCCGCGCGCGTCGTCGCGCGCGAGCCGGAGTCGCCGCGCGCGCACGCGCTGCTCGGCTCGGCGCTTTTGGGCATGGGCGACTTCCGCCTCTCGGTCGAAGAGTTCCGCACGGCCTTGAGCTTCAAGGACGACGAGGCGCTCGCCATCGCCGGCCTCGCGATGGTGGACTTCTACGAGAACCGCATCGCGCAGAGCCTCACGGGGCTGCGCCGCGCGGCCTCCATCGACCCCGGCGAGCCCGACTACATCTACAACCTCGGCCAGGTCGCCGCGCGCTACGAGCGCTACGCCGAGGCGGCCAACGCCTACGAGATGTTCCTGCGCGTCGCGCCGCGCACCGACGCCGACCGCCGCGCGCGCATCCGCGGCCTGATCGACTTCCTCCGCTACCTCGGGACGCAGCGCGACCTGCTCAGCGTGGGCGGCCCCGGCGCGGTCACGCTCCCGTTCGAGCTGATTAACAACCGCCCGCTCGTCCGTGTGCGCGTCAACGGGTCGAAGGAGACGCTGCGCTTCGTCATCGACACGGGCGCGGGGATGTGCGTCATCTCGAACAAGGCGGCCGAGCGCGTCGGCCTCAAGTCGGTCGCGCGCGGCGGCATGGCGCGCGCCGTCGGCGGCGAGGGGCGCTTCGAGATCGTCTACGGCTTCGTCCAGTCGCTCCAGATCGGCGAGGCGCGCGTCGAGCGCGTCCCCGTCTACCTGCGCGACTTCTACAACGACCAGGAGCCGGTGGACGGCTACATCGGTCTCTCGGTGCTCGGCAAGTACATGACGGTCGTCGATTACGGCGCGCGCAAGCTCTCGCTGCTGCGCGACGAGGAGTCGCGCCGCGCCGAGACGGCCGCCACGCCGCCGACCGCCATCGAGGTGCCGATCCGCACGACTTCGAGCGGCTTCTGGAGCGGCGAGGTCCTCTTCGACGGGCTGGAGAAGCCGGCCAACTTCATCGTGGACACGGGCGCTTCGATCTCGGTCGTCTCGGCGGCGCTGGCCGAGCGCGCGGGGCTCGCGCGCTACGAGCGCGGCGAGCGCATCAGGGTCTACGGCGCGGCCGGCCCCGCCGAGAACATCCAGACGCTTCTGCTCCCGAACGTCGCGCTCGGGCCCTACGCGTGGAAGAACGTCTACGCGGCGGTGCTCGACATGGACCCGATCAACGAGACGGCCGGGTTCGAGCAGACGGGCATCATCGGCGGCAACGTGCTGAGCCGCTACCGCGTGACGTTCGACTTCGCGCGCGGGCTGATCCGGCTCCAGCCGACGGGCGCCGCCCCGCCGGCCGACGACAAGAGCAAGACGCCGGTCGTGACGAGCCAATCATGAAGCAGAGCATCTACCTTGAGACCTCGGTCGTCGGCGCCTACCTCGACAACGGCGAGCCGTTCCGGCGCGACCTGACCATCCGCTGGTGGGAGCACGAGATGAGCGAGTACCGACCCGTCGTCTCGCCGCTCGTCGTGAGGGAACTTGAGCGCGTGCCGGAGCCGCACCGCACGGGCTACCTCAAGCTCGTCTCGCCGCTTGAGTCGGTCGATCTCACCGACGAGGTCGCCATCCTCGCCGAGGGCTACGTCACGCGCGGCATCTTCCACCGCAAGTACATCGGCGACGCCGTCCACGTCGCGCTTGCCTCGTTCCACAAGATTGACTACCTTGTGACGTGGAACTTCGGGCACCTCGCGAACGTGCGGCGGCAGGCGCGCATCCGCCTCTTCAACGCCGCCGCCGGCTTCTTCGTCCCGCAGATCGTGACGCCCGAGTTTCTGGTTTCGGAGATGACCGAAAAGCCGTGAACCGTAAACCGCGAACCGCGACGAGAAGGAAGCCCGTTCTCTCTCGTCACGATTGAGGGTTGACGGCTCGCGCTCCTTTTACGGTTTACGGTTCACGATTTAGGGTTTACGATTAGCGCACGACGATGTACCGCAAGCCTAGATTCCTGGAAGAGCTGCACGCCATCCGCGAGGAGATGTCGCGCGAGGCCGACTACGACGTCGAGCTGTTCGCCGAGATGATTCGCTCGGGCGTCGCGCCGCGCACCGGCCCCGTCCGCAACATACGCGGCTTCCGCAGCCGCGCCCCGCGCGCGGGCGAAGCGGGCGGGAAGCCCTCGCCGAAGAAGAGGGCGTCGAGGTAAAGCCCCGGACTTTTAGAAAGCAATGGAAGAGACGTTTGAAGCCATCGGGCTCGACCTGCCGAGCGAGAAGGATTTTAACCACCTCGCGGAGCGCGCCGGCGATCAGGGCGAGCCGACGCAGCTCTGCCGCCGCGGGGCCGTGCTCCACGGCCGCTGCTGGAAGCTCGGCGAGGGGCTCGAAGTCTGGACGGTGCTCTACGAGTCGGGCACGGGCGAAATCTTCTACGCCGACTGCCGCCCCGGATTCCGCGCGCGCTACGCGCAGCGCATCAGCCCTTGGGCGCTCACCGAGTACGACGAGGACGGCGAGGCCATCGTCCACGGCTACTACGACGGCCACGAGACGGAAGTCCTCTTCGAGCTACAGAACCTGACCGAGGTCGGCCCCGAGGGCTTCCGCGCGCAGGAGCTTCACGTCGGGCTGTGCGGGCTGGCCTACCGCGCGCGCGTCGCGGCGGAGCCGGGCGAGCCGCGCTGGGAGCCGCTCGAAGACGCCGCCCCCTCGCGCGCCGCGCACGAGAACGACTGGTCTTTGTCGGGTCGCGTCATCTCCTTCAAGCCGCTGCGCAACCCGCTCTCCGGCACCGAACTCTACTGGATCTACGTCGATCTCGGCCGGCTCAAGCTCGAAGTCCTCGTCAACGTGCGCGCGCTGCGCGGCGAGCCTCTGGCCGTCGGCGCGGGCTTCTCGGCCGAGGTCTGGCTCCAGGGTCACGTCCTCGACCGCCGCGCGCTCCTCTCCCGCTACGAGGGGCGCGACGCCTCCGCCACCCGCGCCTCGCTCTGGTCGCACCTGAGGAGAAGGAACTGAGGCGCGCCCGCGCGGCGGCACGCACGTCCGCACGCCGCACGAACGAACGCCGACAGCTTTGACCCCGATGCGCGCCCTCAAACGTCTCGCCCTCGCCGCCCTCATCCTGTTCGCCGCCGGTGCCGTCGGTCTCTACCTCTTCAACCAGTATTGGGTTCACCGCTTCGACACGCTCATCGAGCGGCAGGCCGCCGTCTACCGGCTCGACCCGGACCTCGTCTGGAGCATCATCCACGAGGAGACTTACTTCCGCCCCTGGATGAAGGGCGAGGCGGGCGAGGTCGGGCTGATGCAGGTGACGCCGACGGTCGGGCGCGAGTGGGCGGCCGAGACCGGGATGCGCGAGCTGGCCGAGCGGATGCGGCGCGACCCCGAAGGCGCGCTCCGCGACCCCGAGCGCAACATACAGGTCGGCTGCTGGTACCTGGAAAAAATCTGGAAGAACTATCAGGACACGCCCGGCGCCGAGCCGCGCGTCGTCGCCGCCTATAACGCCGGCCCCTCGCGCGCCGCCGAGTGGAACCGCGTCGCGCCGGGCGCGCGCCCGCTCACCGCCGAAGAGTTCGTCGCGCGCATCGACTTCCCCTCGACCCGCGCCTACGTCACCAACATCCTCGAACGCTACCGCGGGCTGAAGGCGGGCGGGCGGCGTTGACTTACCGCGAACTGCTCGCGGGCAACGCGGACTTCCGGCGGCTGTGGGCGGGGCAGGTCGTCTCGGAGGTGGGCGACTGGCTGAACAACATCGCCGTGCTCGCGCTCGCCATCCAACTCGCTGGCGCCGGGAGCGTCGGGCTGGCGGTGGCGACCTACGCCATCGCGCGCCACCTCCCGCTCTTCGTCTTCGGCCCGGTCGCGGGCGTCGTCGTTGACCGCGTGAGCCGCCGCCGGGTGATGATCGCGGCCGACGTGGCGCGCGCGCTGCTCGCGCTCGGCTTCCTCGCGGCGAACCGCTCCGGCTCGCTCGCGCTCATCTACGCGGTCGGCGCGTCGCTCTTCTCGGTCTCGGCCTTCTTCAACGCGGCCAAGCGCGCCTCGATCCCGAACCTCGTCGGCGGGACGGAGGAACTGCTCGCGGCCAACTCGCTCTCGGCCTCGACGACCGCCGCGACCATCGCGGTCGGCTCGGCGCTCGGCGGCGTCATCGCCACCGCGCTCGGGCGCGACACGGTCTTCGTCCTCAACGCGCTCACCTTCCTCGCCTCCGCCGAGATGATTCGGAGAATCAGGAAGACGGAGGGCAGTAGGCGGACGGCTGACGGCAGTAGGCTCCGCCTGACGGACGCCGACGCCGTCATCCCGACCGTTCGTCGCCTGAAGTTCTCGACTGCATACCGCCTACTGCCGTCTGCCTACTCCGCGCTTCGGCGCGCGGCGGCCGACTTCCGCGAGGGGCTGCGGTACGTGCGGCGCGACCGCGTGCTGGCGGCGGTCTTCGTGGTCGCGGCCGGGTGGGGCTTGGGCAACGGCGCGGCGCGCGCCCTCTACAGCATCTTCGGCGCGAACTTAGGCGAGCAGGCGGCCGCCGGGTGGGGCGCGGCGTTTGGGCCTGTGTCGGAGCGGCCGACCGACTTCGGCATCTCCGTGCTCTTCGTCGCGATGGGCTTGGGCGGCGTGCTCGGCGCGCCGCTCGCGCGTCGCTTCAACAGCGGCGCGGTCGAGGGACTCGGCTCGCGGATGGGGCGCTCTTTGACGCTCGACGGCTGCGGCCTCCTGCTCTTCAGCCTGACGCCGAGCCTCTTCGGCGCGGCGGCCGTGCTCGTCGCGCGCGAGATGAACTTCGCCATCTGGTGGACGGCGCAGCAGACGCTTTTGATGCGCCGCACAGAGGACGCCTTCGCCGGCCGCGTCTTCGCTTCCTACGAGACTTTGACGACGCTGATGATGGTCGGCTCGATGCTCGTCTCGGGCGCGGCGGCCGACCGCGTCGGCATCCGCGCCGTCGCGGCCGGCGGCGGCGGCGTGGTCGCGCTGTCGGGGCTTCTGTGGTTCGCGCTGCGGAGGCGAAAGAGTCTTTCAGACGTGAGCAATAACACCGCATGACGAAAATTTACTGCGCGCGCTGGGTGCTGCCGATACTCTCCGGGCCGATCGAGGGGGGCGCGGTCGCCGTCGAGGGGACGCGCGTCGCGGGCGTGGGCGCGCGCGCGGAAGTCGAAGAGAGGTTCCCGTCGGCCGTGGTCGAGGACTTCGGCGAGGCCGTCATCCTGCCGGGCTTCGTCAACTGTCACACGCACCTAGAGCTGACCGCGATGCGCGGCTTCCTCGAACCCGAGGAGGGCGACTTTTTCGCTTGGCTGCGCCGCCTCTCCGCCTCGCGCGGCGAGGTGATGAGCGCCGAAGACCTCTACGTCTCCGCCGCTTGGGGAGCGGTCGAGGCCGCGCGCGCCGGCGTCACCTGCGTCGGCGACGCCAGCGACTCGGGCGCGCCCGTGTTGCGCGCGCTCGGCGACGCGGGGCTGCGAGGCATCGTCTTCAAGGAGGCTTTCGGCCCGGACGCGGGCGCGGCCGAGGCGCAGTTCGACGCGGCGCGCGCGAAAGTTTACGAGCTGCGCCGCGGCGTGCCGCCTCTCGTCACACTGGGGCTGTCGCCGCACGCGCCCTACTCGGTCTCGCCGAAGCTGTTGGAGATGCTGGTGCGCTTCGCCGCCGAGGAGCGCCTGCCGCTGATGATGCACGCGGCCGAGTCGGAGGCCGAGCAGGCGCTGATGACGGAGGGCGGCGGCATCTTCGCCGCGGCCTACGCCGCGCGCGGCTTCGAGTTCGACTCGCCGCGCACGACGACCGTCCGCCACCTCGCGCGGCTGGGCGTGCTCGACGGGCTGCTGCTCGCGCACTGCGTCCGCGTGGACGAGGGCGACATCGAGCTTCTGAGCCGCCACGACGCGCGCGTCGCACACTGCCCGAAGTCGAACGCCAAGCTCGGGCACGGGCGCGCGCCGCTGGCGGCGCTGCTCGGCGCGGGCGTCAAGGTCGGGCTGGGGAGCGATTCGGTCGCGAGCAACAACACTTGCGACATGCTCGAAGAGGCGCGCTACGCCGTGCTCGCCTCGCGCGCGGCGGGCGAGACGGTCGAGGGCGGCCGCGCGCTCGACGCCTCGGACGCCCTAAACATGGCGACGCGCGGCGGCGCCCACGCGCTCGGCGTGTGGGCGACGGCGGGCACGCTCTACGAGGGGATGGAGGCCGACCTCGTCGCCGTGCGGCTCGACCTCGCGCACCTGACGCCGGCCTACGACCCGGCGGCGGCTCTCATCTTCTCCGCCTCTGGGCGCGACGTGCTGCTCACGGTCGTCGCCGGCCGCGAGGTCTTCCGCTACGGGCGCGTGACGACGCTCGACGAGGACGAACTGCGCGCGCGCGTCCGAGACCTCGCGCGACGCCTCGCCGCCTCGCGTTAGCGACAGACGCACGCGCGCGGCCGGCGGCGAAAAAATTGTGCGTTGACATTCTCCCCGGCGTGTCATAGAAACCAACACACAAAGTCTCCCCGAACCGGCCGCTTCGTTTAGCGCAAGGAGCCGCGTGATGAGACCCAGACTCTTCGACAAACTCGGGCGCGCGCTGGCGGCCTGCCTGTTCGCCTCGCTCGCGGCCTCGGCGCAGGAGGCGAAGCCCTCTATCGAGCAGAAGGCCGCGCCCGCCCAGAGGCTCGTCGTGCAGGTCGAGTCCCACAAGGGCGCCAGGCCGACCTTCCAGTCCGTGCCGGGGGCCGTGTGGCACGGGAGCTTCGCGACGGTGCCCACGCCGCAGCCGCGCGCGGCGGCCGACACCGTGCAGGCCGTGGACGTGAAGACGCTCGTGGGCGAGGGCGGCCGCGTCGAGATCAGGGTCGGCGTCCACCTCGGCGAGCGACTCTTCGACCGCTTCGAGGCGGTCGCGACCTACCACGCGGCGCCGGGCGAGACGGTCACGGCCAACGAACTCGAACGCGTCGGCGTCGCCCCCTTCGTCTTCAAGGTGCTGAGCGTCGGCGACACGGACACCGCCGCCCCTTCCGTCCAGAACGCGACGCAGTCGATCGAGGCCGTCGTCAGCGAGTTCACGCCGTCGCCGCTGCCGCGCGGCAAGCTGACGCTCAGGAACCTCTCGCCCAAACGCGTCCGCGCCGTCTACGTGATACAGGTCGTCAACGGGCGCAACCGCTTGCAGGGCTTCCTGGCCGAGCCGGAAGGGAAGACGCTGATGCAGCCGGGCGGGAGCGCCGAGAAGGCGTTCGGCGTGACGACCGGCGAGCCGTCGGCGGCCGGGTTTCTGCCGACCGCCGTCGAGACGCTCGTCGTCGCCGCCGTCCTCTTCGAGGACTACACGTACGAGGGCGAGTTGGAGTACGCCGCGACGAAGAGGGCGCTCTTGGAGGGCGAGCGCGCGCAGCTTCCGCGCCTGCTCGCGCTGCTCCGCGAGGCGCAGGCCGCGCCGCCCGACCCCGGCGCCGCGCGCGCACTCAGGGAGAAGGCGCTGGCGCTTTCTGACGAGGTGCCGCGCCCGGTGTTGGACGCGATGCTCAAAGACTACGCGGGCGCCAAGCCTGCCGACCCGGCGAACTGGCAGTCAGCAATCGAGGTCGCCATGCACGAACTGAGGCGCGAGCTGATAGACGACCTCGAACGTTTCGAGAAGGAGTCGCGGGCGAAGCCGCCGGCCGTCGGCTTCAAGGATTGGCTCAGGCAGCGTCAGGCGCGCTACGAAGTCTGGCTCTCCCGCCTCTGAGAGCCTTCCGGCTCCCGACGCGCGCGAAGATGATTCACCTCCGCTCAATCGACCTCAAGCCGGCGGCGCGCCGCCTCGAAGGCTTCCCGTTCGAGCTGCCCGCCGTCCGCAAGTTTAAAGAGGTCAAGTTCCAGTCCCCCGTGACGTTCCTCGTCGGCGAGAACGGGTCGGGGAAGTCAACGGTGCTCGAAGCCGTCGCCGCGGCGGCCGGCTCGGTCGTCGTCGGCGGCGAGGACGTGCGCACCGACAAGACGCTCGCCCACGCGCGCGCGCTCGCCGCGCAGCTCAAGCTGGCGTGGGCGAAGCGGACGCACTGCGGCTTCTTCCTGCGCGCCGAAGACTTCTTCAACTTCACGCGGCGCGTCAACCGGACGAGCGCCGAGCTGGAGGAGATGGCCGGCGAGTTCGAGCGCGACGGGCTGAAAGGTTACGGGCTGAGTCTGGCGCAGGGCGTCGTCCGGGGGCAGCGGCGCGCTCTCACCAGCCGCTACGGCGAGGACGCCGACGCGCGCTCGCACGGCGAGAGTTTCCTCCAACTCTTCCAGTCGCGCTTCGTCCCCGGCGGCCTCTACCTGCTCGACGAGCCGGAGGCGCCGCTCTCGCCGCAGCGCCAGCTCGCGCTCCTCGCGATGCTCAAGGGGATGGCCGAACAGGACTCGCAGTTCGTCGTCGCCACGCACTCGCCCATCCTGATGGCGCTCCCCGGCGCCGACATCCTCAGCTTCGACCACACCCCGCTCCGCCGCGTCCCCTACGAAGAGGTCGAACACGTCTCCTTCACACGCGACTTCCTCAACAACCCCGAAGCCTTCCTCCGCCACCTGTGAAGACGGTTTACGGTTCACGGCCGTCGTGGTTTACGATTTGCGCATGAACGTACTCGTCTTGAACTGCGGCAGCTCGACGGTGAAGTTTCAGTTGATCGCGACCGACCTCGACCACATCGCGCGGGACGCGGACGAGCACTTGGCGGGGGGCGTCGTCGAGCGCGTCGGCGGCGAGGCCATCATCGACTTTCGCGCGCGGGGCGACGAAGCCCGGCGCTCGACCGCGCCGGTGCGCGACGTGCGCGCGGCGGTCGAGACGGTCATCCGGTGGGTGACCTCGGCCGATTCGGGCATCGAGGAGGTCAAGAGCGTCGCGGACATCCACGCCGTCGGCCACCGCGTCGTCCACGGCGGCGAGCGCTTCAAGCAGTCGGCGCTCGTCACCGACGAAGTCCTGCGCGGCATCGAGGACTGCATCGATCTGGCGCCGCTGCACAACCCCGGCAACATCCGCGGCATACAGGCCGCGCGCGAGGTCTTCGGGCCGGGGCTTCCGCAGGTCGCGGTCTTCGACACGGCGTTTCACCAGACGCTCCCGCCGCACGCTTACCTCTACGCGCTCCCATATCAGTGGTACCGCCGCCACCGCGTCCGCCGCTACGGCTTCCACGGCACGTCGCACCGCTACGTCGCCTACCGCTACCGCAAGCTGACGGGCGTCGCCCGCGACCAGACCAACATCATCACGCTCCACCTCGGCAACGGCTGCTCGGCGGCGGCCATCCGCGGCGGCGACTCGCTCGACACGTCGATGGGGATGACGCCGCTCGAAGGTCTGGTGATGGGGACGCGCTCGGGCGACATCGACCCGGCCATCGCCGATTTCGTCGGGGCGAAGGAGGGGCTGTCGGCGCAGGAGGTTGACTCCGTGCTGAACAAGCAGTCGGGGCTGCTGGGGATTTCGGGGCTGACGAACGACATGCGCGAGCTGCTCGACGAGTCGCACGAGTCGGGCGACCGGCGCGCGGGACTCGCCGTCGAGATTTTCTGCTACCGCGTGCGCAAGTACGTCGGCGCGTACCTCGCCGCGATGGGCGGGGCGGACGCGCTGGTCTTCACGGGCGGCATCGGCGAGAACTCGGCGGAGGTGCGCGAGCGCGTCTGCGAGGGGCTCGGGTGGATGGGCGTCGAGCTGGACGGCGCGGCGAATCAGGCGACGACGGGGCGGCGCGAGGGGCTTGTCAGCCGCGAAGGCTCGCGCCTCGCCGTCTACGTCATCCCGACCGACGAGGAGCTGCTCATCGCGCGTGACACCGTCCGCCTGATACGCGGCGTGACTCAAAGATTCTGAGTAGACAGTAGACGGTAGTCAGTAGTCAGTAGGTAAAACAACGGGCGGCGCGTCTCAGTCATTAACCGGGACGCGCCGCCTGTCTTTCTACTGACTACTGACTACTTCTACTGTCCGAACCTGTTTCGGTACTCGGACGAGTCGAGGAAAGCCTTGACCATCTGAGCGCGGACGGGGTCGCCGTTAAACTCGTTGAGCTTGCCGAGCCAGAAGTTCCAGCCGCCGAAGTTGAGCCCCGGCTCGGGCGAGTCGTCCGGGTTCCTCCTCAGGTAGCCGTAGTACTGCATCAGCACGAAGGCGCGGCGGAACTCGGCCTGAACGAGCGCCGGGTGCTCGGCCGCGCGCCTGAGCGCACGGGCGCGCGCGGCCGCGTTTGCGGAGGTCGCCGCGCCGCCGAACTCGTCGATGGCCGCCTGCCGTTCGGCGGTCTCGGGCGTGACGCCCGCGTTGGCGTAGAGCGCGTCCACGAACTGCGCCGGCGTCTGCGTCGTCGGGTAAGCGTTCGTGAAACGCGTGCGCTGGACGAACTCCAGCATGTAGGCGTTCTTGTTGGCTTCGAGCTGCGCCTGCCAGTCGCCGAAGTTGACGACGACGCCCTCGCCGATGCGCCGCGTGTCGGGCAGGAACTCCCGCAGACGGACGACGGGCACCGTGCCGGGGATGCCCGGCGAGGTCGCGTCGCCGTAGGCCGCCTTGTAAGTCCGCTCGACGAGGTAGCCGGTCTCCTGAAACTCAATCGACAGGAAGAAGGCCGCCGAGACGTTGATGCGCTTAACCTCGCGGCAGCCGGCGTCGGCGCCGCACTGTTCGATCTCGCCCGTCCAGAAGGCGAGGCCCGAGGCGTCCGGCTCGCGGTTGAGGAAGTCGTGGTAGTGCTGGCGGACGAAGTTCGAGGAGTCGTCTATCGGGTTCCCGGCCGGCGGCGGGTTGTCGTTCGCCGAGATGGCGACCGTGGCGGTCGGCCGGACGCCGAGCACCGCGCCGCCCGACGGGTTCGAGAGGGCGAGGTTGATGTCCTCGTTCGGCTCCTGGAAGGCGTCCTCGGTCAGAAGAACGTCGAACGTCTTCGAGGTCTCCCCGGCGGCGAAGCTCAGCGTGCCGGAGACCGCCGTGTAGTCCTTACGCTCGGTCGCCGTCGCGTCGCTCGACGCGAAGTCGGCGGCCACGGGAACCGACGCGTCGCCGATGCGCGTGACGGTGACGGTGACGAAGTGCGCCGACTCTTCCGCGAAGAAATTCGATTGCGAGAAGCTCAGCGTCGGCGTGTTGTCGTCGTTCAGGATGTTGACGACGGCGTTCGCCTTGGAGACGAAGGCGTTGGCCGCGCCGGAGAGGTTGACGTGGAAGGACTCGTCCGGCTCGACCGCGGTGTCGCCCACGATCTGGAGCGGGATGGTTTTACCCGTCTCGCCGGGGGCGAAGGTGAGCGTGCCCGAGGCCGGGGCGTAATCGTTGACGACGTCCGCCGTTCCGCCGGCGGTCGAGTAGTTGACGGTCACCGTCTGCCCGCTCGCCGGGAGGAGCGTGACGATGACGTCCGCGTTGGTCGTCCCCGCGTTGCCCTCGGTCACGTTCAGGTTGGCGACGGAGAGCGAAGGCTCGCCCTCGTCGTCCTTGATGGTCAGGACGGAGGTCTTCTGCGTCCCCAGAGTCGCGCCGCCGGTCGGGTTCGAGAGCGTGAGGTTGACGGTCTCGTCCGTCTCGTCGGACGAGTCGTTGGTGATGGGGACGAAGAAATGCAGGGGCGCCGTGCCCTCGCCGAAGGTGAGCGTGCCGCTCGCGGCCGTGTAATCGGTGCCGGCCGTGGCCGTGCCGTTCGAGGTGGCGTAGTTGACCGACACGCCGCCGTTGGTGCCGCCGGTGCGCGTGACGAAGATGACGATTTGCCCGCCGAGAACGTTCTCGTCAACGCTGTACGTGGCCGCGCTGAACTGGAAGGACGGCGGTTCGTCGTTATCGACGATGGTGACGGTCGCGGTGTCCTGCGCGCCCGGCGTCGGCGCCGCGCCAAAGAGCTTGAAGGAATTGGTCGGGAGCTTGACGGAGAACGTCTCGTCCGGCTCGTCGAGCGTGTCGTTGACGAGCGGGACGTTAAAGGTCTTGCTCGTCTCGCCCTCGGCGAAGGCCAGCGTGACGTCGGTCGAAACGTAGTCGTTGGGCCCGTTCTGCGTGGTGACGGCCGTCCCGTTCTGGGTGAAGGCGTGGACAGTGACGCCGCCCGCCGTCCCGCTCGTGCGGACGACCGTGATCTCGACGCTCCCCCCGGCCTCGCCGGCCGTGTAGGTAGCCGAACTGAGCCTGACGGCGCTGACCGCTTCGTCGTTGTTGATGATGCACACGCCGTCGCTGGGCGCGACGGTCGCGCCGCCCGTGGCGCCCGAGAGGTTGACCCGGAAGCTCTCGGGGTCTTCGAAAATGTTGTCGCCGTTGACGACGACTTTGAATTTCTGCGTCGTCACGCCGGGGGCGAAGTTGAGTGTGCCCGAGGTCGGCACGTAGTCGCCCGAGGCGGCGGTGGCTTTCACGTCGGCCGTCGCGTAGTGAACGCTGGTGGCGATGCCGCTCGCGGCCGAGAGCGTGACGGTGAATTCGGTCTCGACGGTGCTGCCGGTGTTGCCCTCGTTCACGGCCGTGTTGTTGATGGTGAAGGAGGGCGACGTGTCAACGTCCGTGATGTTGAGCACGACCCTGTCCCTCGCGCCGAGCGTCGCGCCGAAGGGCGAGCTGAGCGTCAGCACCACGTCCTCGGTCGGCTCGTCGAGCGAGTCCAGCTTCGTGGTGAGCGTGAAGCTCTTCTGGGTCTCGCCGGGGGCGAAGGTGAGCGTGCCGCTGACGGGAGTGTAGTCGGAGTCGGGCGTCGCGGTGCCGCCGAACGCGGTCTGGTAGTTGACGGTGACGCCACCCGCCGACAGGTCGCCCGTGCGCTTGACGGTGAAGGTGAACGTCTCACCTTCATTCACCACGTAATTAGCTAAGGGGAACTCGATGACGCTGCTCGCCTCGTCGTTGGTGATGGTGCCGAGCCCCTGCGCGTCGCTGACGGTCGCGCCCGACGGGGCGGAGAGGTTGACGAAGAAAGTCTCGGTATTCTCGAAGATAGTGTCGCCGTTGACAGGGACGGTGACGGTCTTGGAAGTCTGGCCGGGGTCGAAGGTGAGCGTGCTGCTCTTGGCCGTGTAGTCGTTACCTTCGGTGGCCGTCCCGCCGGCCGAGGTCGTCGCGTAGCTGACGCTCGACGCGAGGCCGCTCGGGGCGGAGAGCGTGACGTTGAAGTCAAAATTGACCGTACCGGAGTTGCCCTCGTTGAGCGTCACGTCGCTGATGGAGAAGGCGGGCGGGGTAGTGTCGTCGCTGGTGATGTTGCCGACGCCCGCATTGTCGGAGATGGTGGCGCCGCCCGTCGCGCCGGAGAGCGTGACGTTGAAGGTCTCGTTGGACTCGTACGTCGTGTCGCCGTTCACCTGCACGATGAACTTGCCAGAGGTTGAACCGGCCGGGATGTTCAGCGTGCTGCTAGCGGCCGTGTAGTCGCCCGGAGTAGGAGACGCGGTCGCGGTGCCGTCCGAGGTCGCGTAGTTGACCGAGACGGCGTTGACGGAGACGTGCGAGAGCGTGACGGTGAACTCGAAGGCGGTCTGGCCGGCGTTGCCCTCGGCGTGCGTCACGTCGTCGATGGTGAGCGCGGCGTCGTCGTTGTTGACCGTGGCCTGTCCCTGATTGTCCGAGATGGTCGCGTTGGACGGGCTTGAGAGGTTGAGAAAAAAGTTTTCGTGCGCCTCGCCGGTGGTGTCGCCGTTGACGTTGACCGTGACGGTCTTGGAGGTCTGGCCGGGGGTGAAGGTGAGCGAGTTGCTGACGGCCGTGTAGTCCGACAGCGCCGTGGCCGTGCCGTCGGCGGTGGCGTAGTTGACCGTGACCGTCTGGCCGCTCGCGGGCAGGAGCGTCACGGTGAAGGTCGCGGCGGTCGTCGAGGCGTTGCCCTCGGTCACGGTCACGTCGCCGACCGAGAGCGAAGGCGCGCCGTCGTCGTCGTTAATCGTCCCCGTGCCCTGACCGTCGCCGACGGTGGCGTTGGCCGGCGTCGAGAGGTTGACGAAGAAGGTCTCGTTCGCCTCGTCCGTCGTGTCGCCCGCGACGGCGACCGTGACGGTCTTCAACGTGTCGCCGGGGTTGAAGGTGAGCGTGCCGGAGGCCGCGGCGTAGTCTGCGGGCTGCGTGGCCGAGTTGTCGGCCGTCGCATAGTTGACGGTCACGGTCTGCGCGCTCGCGGCCGAGAGCGTGACGTTGAAGGTGGCGTTCGTCGTGCCGGCGTCGCCCTCGGCGACGGTCACGTCGCCGGTCGAGAGCGACGGGGCCGCGTCGTTGTCGTTGATGGTCAGGACGGCGGTCGTCTGCGTCCCGAGGGTCGCGCCGCCGGCGGGGCCGCTGAGCGTCAGGTTGACGGTCTCGTCCACCTCGTCGAGCGCGTCGTCGGAGACGGAGACGTTGAAGGTCTTGCTCGTCTCGCCGGCGGCGAAGTTGAGCGTGCCCGAGGCGGCCGTGTAGTCCGAGCCGGCGGCGGCCGTGCCGTCCGAGGTGGCGTAGCCGACCGAGACGGCGCCGTCGCTCCCGACCGCGCGCGTGACGGTGATGGTGGCGCTCGCGCCCGCCTCGCCGACCGCGTAGGTGGCGGCGCTGAACTGGAGCGTGCCGGGGATGTCGCAGGGCGAAGGCCCGGCGTTGTCGGGCGTGAGCAGGAAGGCGTGCCGCTGGTTCGAGCCGTCTACGCCCGTGGCGACGATCTGCCCGCGGTCGTTGACGCCGCGCGCCTCCTCGTACGTCCAGCCCGCCGGCGGCGGCGCCAGCGTGTTGAGGTCTTTCATCTCGCCCGCGTCGGAGTCGCCGTCGGCGTTGTCGTCCGTCCAGAGGAAGGCGTGTTTGACGCCGGGCGAGACCTCCGCGTAGCCGACGATGTGGCCGGAGGCGTTGATGCCGTAGGCGAGGCTGAGCGCGCCGCCGAGCGTGCCGAGGTCTTTAATCCCGCCCGCCGAAGTCCAGCGGAAGGCGTGGAAGGGGCGGCTGGCGTTGTTGGACGGGATGTTGGCGAGGCCGACGACCACGTCCGAGTCGTTCACGTCGTAGGCGAAGCTGTTGGTGCCGCCGAGCGTGGCGAGGTCTGTGACGACCCCGCCGCTCGAAAGGAAGGCGTGCGACGCGCCGGCCGAGGTCTGCGCCGTGCCGACGATGTGGCCGGCGTTGTTGATGCCGTAGGCCGCGATGGGCGTCCCCCACGGGGCGGGGAAGGTCTGCTTGCCCGTGGCCTGCGTCCAGACGTAGGCGCGATCCTGAAGCGGCCCGACCTCCCACTGGCCGACGACCTGATTCGCGTCGTTGATGTCGTAGGCGGCGGCGCCGCTGCCCGCCGTGCCGATGTCGGTCTTGCCCGTGGCCTGCGTCCAGATAAAGGGGTGCTGCTCGCTCGTCAAACTCTGCGCCGACCCCGTGACCCGGCCCGAGCCGTTGACGCCGGTGGCCGCCCCGGACAGGCCGCCGAACGTCCCGAGGTCGATCATCGTCGTCCCGTCCCAGAAGTACGGGTGGTAGGAGGACGAGCCGGTCGGGAGCGACTCGCCGACGACCTTGCCGCACTCCTCAAGCCCGAGCGCCGTGCTCTGCCCGCCGCCGAGCGAGCCGATGTCGGTCACCGTGTAGGTCACGGCCTGCGCCGAGCCGCGCGGCGCGGGGAGCAGCGGGAAGAACGCCAGCGCGAGCAGGCACACGACCGCCAGGGGTAATTTCCAGGGATGGCGCATTTAGACCTTCTGTATCATGCCGAGGGTTAGAAATAGGGACTAAAAAGGCGATGGGGAGCGCGGGTCGGTCCGACGTGCCGCGGAAAAAGTTCTGCCGACGCCGCGCCGTAACGTAACGGCGGGAGCCGCCTAAAACTTTAAAGCCGCCAGTGGCTTAAGTCAACCGTGGAGTCCGACGCGGAGACGCGGAGGCCCGGCCAAACTCAATTAGCCGGGCCTCCGCGTCTCCGCGTTTCAAACCTCCGTCAACGGCGGGCGGCGGTGATCGCTTCGTCGAAGATTTCGAGCGCCACGTCCACGTTCTCGCGCGAGAGGACGAGCGGCGGCGACCAGCGGATGGTGTTGTAGCCACAGCCTAAGAGGATGAGGCCGCGCCGGTAGCACTCGAACTCGACGCGGTCGCGCAGTTCGGGCGCGGGCTGGCGCGAGGCGCCGTCGGCGACGAACTCGACGCCCAACATCATCCCGAAGCCCCGCACGTCGCCGACGCAGTCGTGCTTGCTCATCAGGCGGCGCAAGCCCTCTTGCAGGTACGCGCCGACCGACGCCGCGTTGGCGACGAGGCCGCCTTCTAAAAGCTCGATGGTCTTCAGGGCGGCGGCGATGGCGACGGGGTTGCCGCCGAAGGTCGAGGCGTGCGCGCCCGGCTTCCAGTCCATCAGGTCGGCGCGCGCCACGCACGCGCCCATCGGCAGCCCCGAGGCGATGCCCTTCGCCAGCGTGACCACGTCGGGCTTGAGGTCGTAGTGCTCGCACGCGAACATTTTCCCGGTGCGGCCGAAGCCCGACTGCACCTCGTCAACGACGAGCAGGATGCCGTGCGTGTCGCAAATCCGGCGCAGGCCGTGGAGGAACTCGCGCGGCGCGGGGACGTAGCCGCCCTCGCCCTGCACCGCCTCGACGACGATGGCCGCGACCTCGTCGGGCGGCGTCGTCGTCAAAAACAGGCGGCCCTCGATCCAGTCGAGGACGGCGCGGCTGACCGTCTCGCCGTCGCTCGCCTCGCCGGTGAAGGGGTGGCGGAAGGTGTTGGGGTAGGGGACGTGCGTCACGTCGAGCGCGGAGCGTTTGAAGCCGCGCCGCTGCGCGACCCGCGACGAGGTGAGCGACAGGCTCCCGAGCGTGCGGCCGTGGAAGCTGTTGAAGAAGGCGATGAACTTCTCGCGCCCGGTGGCGTGCATCGCGAGCTTGAGCGCGGTCTCGACCGCCTCGGTGCCGCTGTTGGCGAAGTGCGTCTTCGTCGGGCCGTCGATGGGAACTATCTCTTCGAGCTTGCGCGCGAGGTCGGGCATGTGGCGGTAGTAGTAGTCGGTGCCGCACATGTGGATGAGGCGCGCGGCCTGCTCCTGAATCGCCCTGACGACTTCGGGGTGACAATGGCCGGTCGAGCAGACGGCGACGCCGGCGTTGCAGTCGAGGAACGTGTTGCCGTCAACGTCCTCGACCCAGACGCCCGAGGCGTGGTCGGCGACGAGCTTGTAGTCGGGGCGCGGGTAAGAGGGCGTGACCCAGCGCGCGTCGGCTTCGACGATTGCGCGGCCGAGCGGGCCGGGCAGCTCGGTCTTGATCTCGGGTCTCTTAACTTCGGTGATTGTGGACATGATGAAATAACCTCCTGTCGGAAAGCGAGGGCGGGTACGGCTTTGGCTTGCGAGGTGAAGGGCTTCGGCGGAGGGCGTCCGCCGCTAGTCCGCGAAGAGGTTCGCGCGGGAGTCGAGCGGCCGGAAGTGTAGACGGCAGAACTGTCGCATGGCTGACTAAAATATACTCAGAACGCGGCCGGGCTTCAACGCCCGGCGGAGGGGTGAAGCGAAGGTCAGACGGCCGTCGCTTCACCCCTCATCCCGCCGATTCATCCCGCGCGCGTGCCGGTGTAGCGGATCGGGGGCGCGATGGGGAGCTTGACCTTGATGGTGCCGGCGAGCGAGTCGTTGTCCGCGACCTGCCCCGTGATGCCGGCCTCGTAGGACTTGCCCTGGAAATCCATCTGCACGCGCGCGTCGAAGCCGTCGTGCGTGACGGTGAGACCTTCGAGCGGCGAGTCGCCGAGCCGCGAGCTGATGTGCGCGGTGAGCGCGCCGCCCGTGCCCTCGAAGACGAGCGTCGCCGGGTGTTTGCCGAAGGGCGTCGCCACTTCGAGGTTCCAGGTTCCGACCAGATTCATAAACGTTCTTCCCCTCTGTCGAGTTGTGGGCGGCGGCCCCCGAGCGGGGCGCGCCGTCCGAGTTAGTTTTAAAGAGTCAGGCCCCGGCGCCGCGCGCGCCGACGAAGTCCTCGACGCGGTCGGCGTACGGCGCGACCTGTTCGAGTATCTGCGCGCGGTCGCCGACGACGACGACGGCCGCGCGGTCGGGCGTGATGTAGCGGCCGGCCACGCGCCGCACGTCGTCCTTCGTCACGCTCTGGATGTGCTCGCGGTAGGTGCGGAGGTAATCGTCCGGCAGCCCGTGCATCCGCATCTGGACGAGCTGCTCGACCAAGCCCTCCTGCGTCTCAAGGCGGATGGGGAAGATGCCGGTCAGGTAAGCCTTCGCGTCCGTCAGCTCCTTGTCGGAAACGTCCTCGTCGCGGATGCGCCCGAGCTCGTAGAAAATCTCCTTGAGCGAGACGCCCGTCACCTCGCCGCGCACCTCGGTCGTCGCGCGGAAAGAGCCGGCGTGGCGGCGCGCGTCGAACTGCGTGTAGGCGCCGTAGGTGTAGCCCTTCTCCTCGCGCAGGTTCATAAACAGCCGCGCCGAGGCGTTGCCGCCGAGGATGGTGTGCATGACGAGGACGGGGAAGTAGTCGGGGTCGGTGCGCGTGATGGAGGTGTTGGCGACGAGGATGTTGGTCTGCGCCGAGCCGGGGCGGTCTACGATGTAGGCCGTGCGCTCTTGGCGCTCGGGCGGGGCGGGGAACACGGGCTCCGGCACCTCGCCCGGCTGCCAGCCGGCGAAAAGCTCCTCGACGCGCGCGAGCACGTGGTCGCGCTTCACGTCGCCGACGACGAAGAGAACGGCGTTGTTCGGGACGATGAGCGCGCGGTGGTGGCGGACGAGCGCGTCGCGCGTCAGCGCCTCGATGGACTCGGGCGTCGAGGCGACGACGGCGTAAGGGTGCTGGCCGAAGAGGACGCGCGCGACCGCCTCGGAGGCGAGGAACGAGGGCTGCGCGCGCTGCGCGATCAGGTTCTGCTGCGCGTTGGCCTTGGCCAGCGCCAGCTCCGACTCCGGGAACGTGGGCCGCAGCGTCACGTCGGCGAAGAGTTCGAGCACCTCGTCGGCGTAGGACGAGAGCGAGGAGGCGGCGACGGTCAGGAAGTCCGAAGAGGTGCCGGCCGTGAGCGCCGCGCCGAGGCGCGCGACCTCCTCGGCGATCTGGCGCGAGCCGCGCGACTCGGTGCCCTCGACGAGCATGTCGGTCATCACGTCGGTCAGGCCGGGCATGTCAAGCGGGTCGTTGGCGTCGCCGGCGCGGATGGCCAGCCGGAAGCTGACGAGCGGGAGCCGCGGCTGCTCGACGACGACCACGTGCAGCCCCGAAGCGAGCGTCGTCTCCTCGGGGAGCGGCAGGTTCAGCGCGCGCTCGGGCAGCGGCGCGGGCGGCTGTCGGCGAAACTCTTCTGTGTCGGTGGTGCTCATAAGTTGAGTGACGAGCGACGGGCGACGGGTGACGAGAGAGAAGGCCGGGCCTTGTCTTCTCTCATCAGCTATCGCCCGTCACTCGTCGCCGCTGCCTTTCATTCGTTCGAGGGGGAGTCCTGTTGTTGGACGGCCGCCGTCTCGCGGGAGGCGTGCGACGCGTGGCCGGTCGGGGGCGGCGGGTCTGTGGGGGGCGGCGCGGGAACCTGCGCGGGCGGGGCGCCGGGCTGCGCAGGCTCGCCCGGCGGCTCCGGCTCGGCCGGCGCCGGCTCGCCCTCGGGGCCGGCGGCGTGCGCCGGGACGACTTCGATGATCGAGTGGTTGTCCGTGAGCAGGTAGCGGCCGACCGCCGCGCGAATCTCCTCGGGGGTGACGGCGAGGTAGCGCTCAAGCTCCGTGTTCAAGAGCGTCGGGTCGCCGTCGTAGAGCGCGTACTCGGCGAGCCGCTGCGCGCGGTAGAGCGAAGACTGGCGGCTGCGCACGGCGTCGTTGAGGAGCGTGTTGTGGAGCTTCTCCATCTCCTCGGCGCTCGGCCCTTCGGCCCCGAGGCGTTCGACCTCCTCGCGGATGGTGGCGCGGATGGCCTCGGTCGTGTGCCCCGGCTTCGGGATGGCGAAGACGTACAGCGTCGAGGGGCCGCGCCGCTCGCCCAAGCCGCCCTGGATGGCGACGACCGACTCCTCGTCCTTGACGAGCCGCTGGTAGAGCCGCGAGCTGTCGCCGTCCAAGAGCAGGTCGGTGCCGAGCGAGAGCGCGTAGAACTCGGGAGTGCGTCGCTCCGGCAGCTTCCAGCCGAGCATGATGGCGGGCAGTTGCGCGAACGGGTCGCGGTAGACTTCGCCGCGCGAGGCGACCGGCTCGGGCTCGCTCACGTCCACGGGCGGCGGCGCCGGCTGCGAGGGGATGGTGGCGAAGTACTTCTCGATGAGCGCGCGCGCCTCCGCCGGGTCGAAGTCGCCCGTGACGGTGAGCACGGCGTTGTTCGGCGCGTAGTAGATGCGGAAGAACTCGCTCACGTCCTCGACCGTCGCGGCGTCGAGGTCTTCCATCGAGCCGATGGTCGAGTGCGCGTTGCGCGGGTTGGTGTAGACCAGCTCGTTCAGGCGCAGGAAGGCCGACGAGTAAGGGCGGTTGTCGTAGGAGAGCCGCTTCTCCTCCTTGACGGCCTCGCGCTGGTTGTCGAGGTTCTCCTGCGTCACGCGGAGCGAGCGCATCCGGTCGCTCTCCAGCCAGAGCGCGAGCGGGAGCTGGCTGGAGGGGAGCGTCTCGAAGTAGTTGGTGCGCTCCGTCGAGGTCGTCCCGTTCATCGTCCCGCCGTTGTTGAAGACGTACTGGAAGTGGCCCGCCTTCGGCACGTTCTCCGAGCCCTGGAACATCATGTGCTCGAAGAGGTGCGCGAAGCCCGTCCGCCCCTCGCGCTCGTTGCGCGAGCCTACGTCGTAGTAGACGGCGACCGAGACGACCGGCACCGAGTGGTCTTCGCTCAAGACCACCCGCAGCCCGTTTTCCAGCGTGTACCGCTCGACCGCGATCTGCGGCAGCGTGACAGTTGACAAGTGAAACGCCCTCAACCTTCTTTCGTAATCATCCCGCGCAACTCGGCGCGGAGCCGCTCGATCTCGGAGAGCTTGAGCTGGACGCGGTCGAAGAGCTCGTGCTGCGCCTTGATGCCCTCGTCGATGAGGAAGGCGGCGGCGTCGGCGCGGGTGCGGAAGACGCCCGCCTGCACGAGCTGTTCGAGCCGCTCCTGCGCCTCGTGCGAGACCTTGACGGCGACGACGTAGTCGTCCTTCGCGGCCAGCGCGCGCTCGACCGTGCGGCTGATGTCGCGGCCGATGGAGGCCAGCGACTCCGGGATGCGCGAGGCGATCTCGCGCACCGAGTTCGAGCCGTGGCCGCGCTCGCCGTGCGCGTGCTCGTCGTCATGGTCGGCGATCATCAGGTCGTCGATGGGGTCGAGGATTTCGGGGTCTCTGGGGTCGTTTGGGCTGCTCATCTGTTTTCGGCCACCTCCTGCCGTCTTCCGCCGTCTCTTCACGGCCGTCGAGAGTCGAGCGCCGCCGCCGTCAACGCCCCGGCGCGACCGGCGGCGGCGCCCGGTCTCCCGGTCTCGAAACTTGTGGCGGCGGACTGCTTGCGAAGCATTCTAAGGTCGCCCGAATACGAGCGCAAGGCGGGGCGAATCCGCGCCCCGCCTCAAAGGGTTGCAACCTTGCCGGCCGTCGGTTCATCAATTACACTACACCGACCTGCCTGCGGACGGGCGGAGTTACGGCTTGTGTCACGCGCCGCGGCTGACCCGCCCGGTGCCCCACACTGTTCTTGGGCTTCTAACAGAGGTTTTTATCTCCGTGAAAAAGAGAATTTCCACCGCGCTCGCGACGCTCCTCCTGCTCGCCGTCTCGCTCCCGGCCTTCGTCATCGCGCAGCAGAGCGGCGCGCAGCCCGCCCCGGCGCCCGGCGCCCGCCGCCAGCCTCCGCCCGCGGACGGCCCCGCGGCGCCCGGCACCGCGCGCGCGCGCCGCCCGCGCCCGACCGACGCCACCGAGGGTCTCGAAGCCGACGTGGCCGAGGCGCTCACCGTCATCCAGGACAACCACGTCGATGGCAACAAGGTCAAGTACGACGAGGTCTTCAAGTCGTCGATCATCGGCATGCTCCGCACGCTCGACCCGCACTCGAACTTTTACGACGCGAAGGAGTTCGAGGAGCAGCGCGCCGACTGGCGTTCGGAGTACTACGGCATCGGCGCGACCATCGGCGACCGCCGCGTCGGCGGCAACACAGACACCTACGTCCTCGCCACCTTCGAGCAGACGCCGGCCTTCCGCGCCGGCCTCCGGTTCGGCGACCGCATCGTCGAGATCGACGGCAAGCCCGTGAAGGGCAAGGCCTCGGGCGAGGTGAGAGACATGCTGAGGGGGCCGCGCGGCACCACCGTCCGCGTGACGGTCGAGCGCGCCTCGACGGGGCAGCCCGAGACGGTGGCGATCGTCCGCGACGCCGTCGCGCAGCCGACCGTGCCGGACGCCTACTTCATCCGCCCCGGCGTCGGCTACATCGACATGACGCGCGGCTTCAACTACACGACCGCCGACGAGTTCGTCTCCGCGCTCGAATACTTGCGCTCGAACGGGATGAACGGCCTCGTCGTTGACCTGCGCAACAACGGCGGCGGCATCCTCGATCAGGCCAAGATCGTCGCCGAGCAGTTCCTCCAGAGCGGCCAGACCATCCTGACGCAGAGGGGGCGCGGCACGCGCGGGATGCAGCGCGAGCTGGTCTCGGACAACCGCAGGCCCGACCCGACGCCGCTCGTCGTGCTCGTCAACCGCGGCACGGCCTCGGCCAGCGAGATCGTCGCCGGCGCGTGGCAGGATCACGACCGCGCGCTCATCGTCGGCGAGACGAGTTTCGGCAAGGGGCTCGTCCAGTCGATCATGCCATTGGAGTACGGCACGGCGCTGACGCTGACGACCTCGAAGTATTACACGCCGTCGGGGCGGCTCATCCAGCGCGACTACTCGAATCAGGGCTTCTACGACTACATCTACGGCCGCGTCAACGGCACGCAGGAAGACGCCGAGACCACCGTGAAGCCGAAGGGTCCCGAGACGCACACCGACACCGGCCGCCCCATCTACGGCGGCGGCGGCATCGCGCCCGACGAGGGCGTCAAGGGGCGCACGCTCTCGCCGCAGCAGGTGCGGCTCATCGACCCCATCTTCGCCTTCGCGCGCGACGCCGTGAACGGGCGCGTCGCCGGCGTCCCGGCCTCCTTCAAGGTCGGCGGGATGCCCGAGTTCGAGCGCAACGTCGAGGCGAGCGCCTTCGCCGTGGACGAGAAGGTCTTCAAGGCGTTCAAGGAGTACGTCGCCGCCCACTTCGAGGACTTGAAGCTGACCGAGGCGCAGCTCGACCGCAGCCGCGAGTACATCGTCCGCCAGCTCCGCTACGACCTGACGACCGCGGCCTACGGGTCCGTCAAGGCGACGCAGGTGTTGATGGCCGACGACCCGCAGGTCTTGAAGGCCATCGACTCGCTGCCGCGCGCGCGCGACCTCGCCACCGCGGCCATGCGCGGCCGCAACCCGCAGACCAAGACGTTCGAGGAATAAAGGGCGCCGCGCCGCGCGCGTCCCCGTTTGAACGAAGAGGCCCGGCGAGTCTAATGCTCGCCGGGCCTCTTCGTTTCTCCCCGCGGGGGCGCGGAGACTGAGAACTGAGTGTGAAACTTCAAATTTGAACTTTCATTCAGCGGGCCGTCTGCTTCGGCTCCGGCTCGGGTTTGGGTCGGGGCTGGCGCCGCGCGTCGCTCTTGAGCGCCGCGAAGTCTATCTCCGCCGAGGGCCGGATGTCGGCGTCCATCAGGTCGGCCATCTTGCGGAGCGTGTAGTCGTTCTCCGAAGGGTCGGTCGAGGCGACGCAGTCGGCGGGGATGACGAGGTTGAAGTCGCGCATGTAGGCGTCGTGCGCGGTGAAGAGCACGCAGATGTCGCCGGTCAGCCCCGTCAGCACCAGCGTCTTGGCCTGTAGGTAGTCGAGCAGGATGTCGAGCGTCGTGGAGAAGAAGCCCGAGTGCTTGGGCTTGAGGACGAAGTAGTCGTCCTCGTCGGGGCGCAGGGCTTCGGCGAGCGGGCGGCCGCGCACGTCTTCCTTCGTGACGTGTTCCAGAATCTTTTTAAAGTCCGACTGCCACTTGCCGAAGTTGTCGTTGACGTAGACGGCGGGGACGCCCGCCTCCTTCGCGCGGCGCTTGAGCGCGGCCAACCGCTCGGCCATCGGCAGCGCGTGGCGCAGAAGTTCTTCGCCGCTCTCGAACTCAAGGTCGTTGATCACGTCGATGAGCAGCAGCGCCACGTTCGACTTGTCCGGCACGTTGCCGTGCAGGTCTTCGTTCTTCGCAGGCATAAACGCCCCCTTGTTCTGTTCAGTAAAGTGTCCGGAGGATTCGGCAGCGATTATGCCGCGACTTCGCGGGGGAAGGCAAAAGGCGAAAGTTAAGACGAGGGCCGCGCCGGCCGCCGTCTTAACTTTCGCCTTTTGCAGTCCGCCTTTCCCGCGCTCAGCTCTGGAAGGCCGGGACGCGGCCGCGCTCGCGGCGCCAGACGGCGAGCAGCGCGCCCATCCCGAGGAGTCCGACGAGGTGGTAGCCGTTGTTGATGAGGTAGAGCCCGAGCGGGCGCCCCTCGAAGATGACCGTCTCCAGACTGGTCGTCACGACGAAGCCGAGCCAGAGCCAGAAGCCCGTGAGCATGCCCGACGGCACGGTCTCGGCGCCCGTGAACTTCACGAAGTGCGCGAGCACGTAGGCGAGTACGAGCGAGCCGACGAAGGCGAGGCCGATCTCGCCGGCGTGGCTCTGCGCCTCGACGGCCGCGAGCTGCTCGGGCGTCCAGCCCTTGAGCGCGATGAACGGGCGCGCGAACAGCACGGGCGAGTACCAGAGCGCGCCGAGCACCCAGTAGCCGATGGCCGACGCGACGACGGCCGGGTAGTTGATCTTCATCTTCGACCCTTCTCCTTTCAGGGGAAAAAGTTTTCGGGCGGGGAAGCGGCCTTATGACTGCGCGCCCTTGAGCGTGATGAGCGAGATGGTCGCGCCGGTCGGGTCGTTGACGACGCAGAAGCGCCCGACGTTGGGGATGTCGGTGGGCGGGACGCAGACCTTGCCGCCCAGCTCCGCGGCCTGAGCGGCGCGGGCGTCAACGTCGTCCACCGCGACGTAGGACATCCAGTGCGAGGGCGCGCCGCCGTACTCGGGCCCCGTCTTATACATGCCGCCGATGTGATCGCCAGCGACGACGATCTCGTTGTACGCCATCGGCGGGCCTTCCGACCCTTCGCACGCCGGGGCCTTCCCCTGCTTGATTTCCCAGCCCAGCAGCGTCTTGTAGAAATTCTGCGCGGCGTCGAGGTCGGTCGTCGCCAGCTCCTGCCAGCAGAAGGTGCCGACGGCGGGCATCTTGTGTTCGGACATCTCTCTTGTCTCCTCTTGGTTGAAGCGTTTGAAAAACTTCCTGCGAGGTCGAAAGACTGAAAGAAAAAAGAAAGGCGGGCCTTCAACACCTGAAAACCCACCTTCAAACCGCCCCTTGTTCGTTCGGAAAGGAAAACCCTTGCGAGGGAAAAAAATGTGTTCCTTCTTAAACTTGCTCGGCCCTTAAAAGAGTCGGGCCACTCACTCGAAATAAGTTCCGGCCGGGCCGGCGCGGCGTCAGTGCGCGGCCAGCCACTCGCCGAAGACTTCCGCCTCTTCGAGCTTGCCGCTCCAGCGCGCGCGGTTCTTGCCCGTCAGCGCCAGTATCATCGCCTGGTGCTGGCCGGCGCGGTCGCCGAGGCGCTCGAAGTAGTTGTAGAGCCGGTCGATGCGCGCCACCGATTCGCGCGCGGCCTCGACGTTGCGGAAGTGCAGGACGTTGCGGAAGTAGCGCGTGTAGACGTTCTGCTCCCGACCCGTCGTCGTGTAGAGGTCGAAGTAGCCGTCGAGGTGCCCGGCCTGCTGCAAGACCTGCGCGACGTAGGACGGGCGCGCCTTGATCTTGCGGACGATCTCCGCGATGTCCTTCGTGCCGGACTCGAAGAGGGAGACGATCTGCTCCTTCTTCGTCTTCTGCTCGGCCGGCTCGACCCCGGTCGTTTCCGCCTGCGCCGCTTCGCGCGTCTCGCGCTCGACCGCCTCGTCGGCGTAGTCGAGTTCGAGCGTGAGCGGCTTCATCTCTTCGATCAACTCTTCTGTCGTCATCTCTCTTCACCCCCTTGCAGTGAGCCGTAAGCCGTGAGCGTTTGTTTAGATGTTCGAGACGGCGGGCAGTTCGCTTCCGACGCTCGCTGCCCGCCGCCCGACCGCTCACTTAGCTCGCGCGGCGCACCTCGAAGGTCTGCTGGTTCTGCAACCCCTTGAGGTGGTCGATGAAGCTCGACGCGGCGCGCTTCGACAGCTCCTCGGTGCGGACGCGCATCACCTGCTGGCTCTCCTCGTCCATGTCCACGCCGGCCTCGCGCGCGAGCGCGCGGATCATGCCGAGCTGCTTGGGCGTGACGAGGTCGGCCATCGACTTGGCGAGCGGGTCGCGCGGGAAGTCGCCGGGCTGCGGGCCGGAGCCCTCGCGCTCGATGACTTCGGACTCGCGCTGGTAGAGCTCGCGCGCGATGCCGAACTTGATGGCGGCGCGCTTCAGCGCGTCGTGCTCGGCCTTCTTGATGCCGGTCTCGTTTTCGGCGTTACCCGTGCCGACGCCCTCGCGCGTGATGCCGTCGATGGTGATGGCCGCGGTGACCGCGACCATGTCGCCGATCTGGACGATGCCGCGCACGGCGTGCGACCAGGTCGGGGCGAGGCGGTCGAGGATGTCCGCGACGGCGTGCCACTCGACGTACTCGACCATGTGCTGGTTGCCGTTGCGGTCGCGCCAGCCCTCGCGCTGCTTGATGAGGCGCGGGTCAACCGGCTGCTTCAGCGCGCTCAGGGTCTTCGCGAACGAGAGCGGCACGACGGGCGCGGTCGTCTGCTGCTCGTACTCTTCGGCGGTGATGAAGTCCTGCGACTCTTCCGCCTGCTGAACGTGTGCGGTTGCTTTCTTCGTCATCTCTAGCTCCTCTGTCTCTTCGTGTTCCGCGAGCGAACGCTGGGGAGTCTCGGCGGCGGCGACGATTTCGACCTCCGGCCGAGCCTCCGGCTGCTCGTTCTGCTCCCGTACGAAGCGCGGCGCTTTGCGCGGCGCCCTCAGTTGGGCCTCCGCGGCAGCCTCGCCGAGCTTCTCGGATGCGGGTTGCGTGTCTGCGTTGGGCGTCTCCGCCGCAACAACGTTCTCGGGAGTCGCGCCCTGCGCCTGCGGGGCGGAAACCTTCTGCGGGGCCTGCGGCTGCTTGGCCGCTGACTCCGTGTTCTTGTTGAGGACGGCGTGCTTGACCGCGAGGATGTGCTCGCAGCGGTAGCGCGGGTCTTCCGCCTGCTGCTCCTCGAACTCAAGGCAGGTGCAGCGCACGCGCCCCGCCTCGTCGCGCCAGACCTCGTAGGAGGCGCGCCGGCCGCGCAGCGTCGGCGTGGTGACGCGGAAGCGGTCGCCCTCGCGGTTCACCAAACCCATCGCGGCGATGCCCTGCGCGCGCTTGTCGCGCATCAAAGCTTTCTTGTCGAGTACGGCAGTCATGGCGTTTGAAATCCTCCGTCCGAACCTCTCTGAGACTGACTTCAGGCGGCGCGCTCGGCGGGCATCTGCGTCACCCGCTCGGCCGCCTCGGGCTGCGCCTGGAAGCCGGCGCGCTCCTGTAGGCGGCGCTCAAGCTCGACGACCCTGCGCTCCAACTCCTCGACCCGGCGACCCTGCCGGTGCAGGGTCTTGAACAGGCCGTCGAACGTCTCCCAAACCGTGTCGCTCACCTTCTGTTTCACTCCTTGAATCTCAGAGTCGCCGCATGTTTACTGCAACGCTCTGTTTCATACGTGAAACAGTGTACCAGCGTTCCCGGTTTGTTGCAAGCATAAAACAAGGTCTTGCGCAGGAAATTTTCTTGTGCTATGTTGGGGCTTGAAAGGGTGGCGCCGGAGTCCGTGTGGGCCGTCCGGGCGCCCCGAAGGAGGCCGAAAATGGCAGATCAATCGAAGAGTTTAGTCAACACCGTGGAGCTTGGGCGCGCCATCCGCCGCAAACGCGAGGAGATGGGTCTGAGCCTTAGGGACGTGGCGGACGAGACGAGCGTCTCGGCCTCGACGCTCTCGCGCATCGAGAACGGCACGGGCAAGCCCGACGCCGACAACATCGCGCGCCTCACCACCTGGCTCGACATGCCGATGGAGCGCGTCATGGGCGCGCGCCGGACCGAAGAGGGCACGGACAACTCGGCCGTCGTCTACTTCCCGCACGAGGCCACGCCCGACATCGTCGAGGCGCACCTGCGCGCCGACCGGAACCTGACGCCCGAGACGGCCAAGGCCCTCTCCGAGCTCTTCCGTGTCGCCTACCAGCAGTTCTCCGCGCCCGGCTCCGACAACCGCGGCCGCAAGAACCGCAAGTAGGCGCGTTAAGTCGAAGGGCGACAGTTCTAAAAGAGGCGCTCGACTCGGTTGGGTCGGGCGCCTCTTAATCGATTCGGTACTTACCCAACGACAGCTTTAACCGCATAGGCTCCCTCGCCTTCGGCCGGAATGGTCGTCGAAACATCAGGCACAATCTGAATCTCCCGATCAGATTCTTAACTGCAAAGGAGAGAATCATGGCAGACAAGGCAGTGAGTCCCATCCCCGAAGGGTTCCGCAGCGTGAACCCCTACCTGTGCGTGGAGGACGCGGCGCGGGCCATCGAGTTCTACAAGGAGGCGTTCGGCGCGACCGAGCGCATGCGCATGGAGGCGCCGGGCGGGAAGATCGGGCACGCCGAGATTCAGATCGGCGACTCCATCGTCATGCTCGCCGACGAGATGCCGGAGATGAACTTCCGCAGCCCGCTGACGCTCGGCGGCCCTTCGTGCCATTTCATGATCTACGTCGAGGACGTTGACGCGCGCGTCGAGCAGGCGGTCAAGGCGGGCGCGACGCTCAAGAAGCCCGTCAAGGATGAGTTCTACGGCGACCGTTCGGGCAGCGTCGAAGACCCGTTCGGCCACCTCTGGTACGTCTCCACGCACATCGAAGACCCGACGCCGGAGGAGATCAAACAGCGCCTCGAAGTTTATATGGCGCAGCAGGCCGGGGGCTAAAGTTTCATCCGGAGCGCGGGGAGGGGCGGCTTAACGGGCGACCGAGGCCGTCCCTCTTCGCGTCCGCCGAAAGAACGAGCACGGGGATTGAGAGATGAAGTTCAGTGTAATTTACGGCGTCGATTTCAGCGGCGCGCGTCTGGCGGGGCGGAATACGTGGCTGGCGCGAATCGAGCGCAGGAAGAGAACCGAGGGGTGTCAGAGTCCGTGGCGGCTGGCCGAGTTGGCGCGGCTGGAAGACCTGTGCGGGACGGCGGAGCGCGCGGAGGCTCTGGGGCATCTGGTGGAGTTGATCGGTGCTTCAGAGTCGGCGCTGTGGAGTCTGGACTTCCCGTTCGGGCTGCCCGTGGAGGTCTTGGGCGAGCGCTGGGCGAGGCAGTTTGAGTTCATCGGCGAGTGGGGCGAGGACGGGTACGGGGCGGGGCTGGAGTGCGTGCGGCGCTCGAAGGAGTTGTGCGGGGCGAAGCACATCCGACGCCTGACCGACATCGAGGAGCGCGCGCCGTTCGACCCCTACCACTACCGCATCATCTACCAGACCTTCCACGGCATGCGCGACGTGCTCGCGCCGCTCCTGCGGCGAAGGGACACGGCCATCCTCCCCTTCCAGTACCGGCGTCTGCTGCGCGCGCGCCGCGTCCTCGTCGAAGCCTGCCCGGCCTCGACGCTGAAGCGGATGAAGCTCCCGCACCAGAACTACAAGCAGCCCGAGGGCGGCCCGCTCACGCCCAAGCGCCGCCGGACGCGTCGCGCCATCCTCGACGGCCTCGCGCGCCACGTCTGCATCCCGCCCGGCGACCGCCTCCGCATCATGCGCAACGGCGGCGGCGACGCCCTCGACGCGGTGCTGGCCGCCCTCGGCGCCGCGCGCTCCTGGCGCGAGACCGACCACCCGGCGGTCGCCCGCCACCACCGCTACCCGCGCGAAGGCCGCCTCTACGTCTGAGCCTCGGGGCGAATCTTAGTAGGAGAAAAGCCCCGCGGTGCGGGTATAATTTGAGCCGTGGATACTGAGAAGCTGCCGCCGACGTTCAAGGGGAGACAGTACGAGATTCGCGCGTTGGGGTTGCGCGACTTCGCGGGGCTGCGCCGGGAGGACGAGGCTTTGGACCCGTTCGAGTTGGCGTACTTCGCGAAGTTGATGGTGATTAACTTCGACGAGATCGCGGGGCTTTCGGAGCAGACGCGCGAGCATCTTCTGGGGGTGGGCGGTAACGACTGGTCGGGCGGGACTGCGTCGCGGCCGCTGCCGAACGGGTGGCGGCTGGTCATCCTCAACCCGAAGCACGGCCGCGCGCGTAACAACGCGACGCTGATGGAAGAGGTCTGCCACGTCTTCCTCGGCCACAAGGCCAACCGCCTCTCCATCGTGGCGCAGAACAAGCAGGGCAAGACGGTCGCGCGCGACTACAACGATGCCGACGAGGAGGCCGCGTACGCCGTCGGCGCCGCCGCGCTCGTCCCCTACGCGGGGCTGCGGAGGCTTTTGCAGCAGGGGCGGACTTCAATCGAGATGGCGCGCCACTTCAGCGTGAGCCGCGAGCTGGTCGAGTACCGTTTGAAAGTCTGCCGACTCTGGGCCGAGTACCGCGAGCGCCACCCCGAGGAGGACGCCGCGCGCGAGCAGCGCCGCCGCGCCTTCACCGCCGCCAACGCCGAGCGCGACGCCGCGGGCGATTAAGAAGGGAAGATAGGGAAAGTTAAAAGGCACGCCCGCTGAAAAGTGGGCGTGCCTTTCGTCTTGTCAGTCGAAGATGACGGCCGGGCTTAGTGTCCCTGCTGCGCCCGTCCCGACTGGATGAGGCGCTGGCGCGCGGTGTTGCCGGGGACGGCGATGTGCGTCGCCGGGTCGTACTCCTTGCCGACGGCGGGGCTGCCCTGCGGCACCCAGATTTCCACGCGCGTCGTGCTGTAGCCCGAGGGCAGGTAGCGCACGTAGTAGCCGTCCGGGTGCGTTGACCAGCGCCCCGAGGGCACGTCGCGGCTGCCGGGGCCGAGCGGGGCGTTGCCCGAGAGCACCGCGACGCGCTCCATCTCGGCGAAGGTGGCGCCGGGCGTGGTCATCATCTGGCGGAGCTGCGCCTCGGCCTGCGCGATCTGCCGCAGAGGCTCGGGGACGCCGCCGAGCGCGTCGGTCAGCGCGTTGCCGTGGAGCGCGTCGAGCGCGCTGCGGTTAAGCCCCGCGAGCTGTCGCGGCGTGAGCAGTTGCGAGGCCGTCGCCTTCATCTCGGGCTGCAAGTCCTCGAACTTCGCGCGCGCGATGATGGCCCACAAGAGCTGCTGAATCCGCTGCTGCGGGATTTCGGGGCGGTTGACCGAGTTGCGGACGATGGTCATCACGGCGTCCTCGGCCGGGCCCTTCGGGGGCGCGTAGAGGTAGCCGTCGCCGCCGCCGGGGCCGTGCGTGCCGGCCTTCAGGCAGTAGCTCTGATCCACGAACTCGTAGAAGCCGGGCTGGAGGACGAAGCCGCCGTTGGGCGTGCGCTGCAAGGTCATCAAGCTATGCTTCGCCTCGCGCGGCGTGAAGCCGTCCTTCGACGAGTCGGCCCACTTGGCGTCGTCGAGGCTCGTCGTGATCGGCTGCTTGTCGCCGAACAGGTTGGGCGTCTTCTTCTTCAGCTTGTCGCCGAGGCCGCCTAAGCCGCCGAGTTGCGCCGAGGCCGCGACGGCGAAGGCCGCCGTCAGCGCGAAGGCGAAGAAGGCCCGCCGGGTCGAGCGTGTAAAACTTGGGGTGTGCATTGAATTAACTTCTCCAAGGGTTTGAAAAGATACGCAGCGCGTAGATGTTATCTCGCGCCGAAAGGTTGGGCAAGTTCGAGAGCGCCCGCCGTCCGGGTCCCGCCCCTTCCTTCACATTTCGCGCGCCGCCTATTAACTTCTCAAGGATGAAGGAGGGCGGCGCCCCGGAAAAACTGCGCGAGCTGCGCGACGAGGTCAAGCGGCGCATCGACTACCGCTCGTTCTACCTGCGCTACTGCCCCGAGGCGCGTCAGTCGGGCGCGCGGCTCCAATCACTCTGCCCCATCCCCTCGCACGCGCACAGCGGCAAGGGGCACCCCAGCCTCTCGATAGACGTGCAGCAGGGGCTCTTCAACTGCTTCTCGCGCGACGAGGGCGGCGACGCCATCACCTTCTACGAGCTGATGCACGGCGTCACCTTCGCGCGCGCCGTCACGGAGCTTGCGCGCGAGCTGGGCCTGGACGGGCGCGGGCGCCGCCGCCCCTCGCTCGCCTCCGCCTCCGCGCCCGACTCGGCCGAGTCGCAGGCGGAGAGCTTTGAGCCGCTCGACAAGGAACAGACGGCGGCGGTCTGCTCTCGCTTCCTCGAAATCTGCCGCGCCGAAGACCAGCTCGAAGGCGTGGCCTACCTCGCGCGGCGCGGCATCGGCGCGGCGACCGCGCGCCGCGCCGGGGTCACGTACTTCCCGCGCCGCGCCTACCGCCGCGTGATGCGCCGGATGCTCGAAGCCTTCACGGTCGAGACGCTCAGGCGCGCCGGCCTCTTCAACCGCAAAGAGCACCTGACGTTCTACCACCACCGTTTGCTCTTCCCGTTTTTCGTCGGCGGCCGCCCCGTCTACCTACAGGCGCGCACGACAGCCGCCGGCGTCGAGCCGCGCTGGCACAACATGCGCGGCCCCGTCCCCGCGCTCTACAACGCCGACTCACTTCAGACGCTCGTCAGCGGCTCGGTCGTCTATCTCGTCGAGGGCTTCACCGACACGCTGACGCTCCTCGCCAACGGCTTCGACGCGGTGGGACTGGTCGGCGCGGGGGGCCTGAAGGACGAGTGGCTCGCGCCGCTCGGTCGCTTCCGCGTCGTCGCCGCGCTCGACCCCGACGCCGCCGGCCGCCGCGCCGCCGCGCGCTACCGCGAACTCTTCGCCGCGCGCGGCCTCCGCCTCGCCGCCGTCGAGCTGCCCTCGGACGTGAACGACTTCTTCCGCCGCCTCCCCGTCGCCGGCCTCGAACTCGACCTCCTGACGGAAAAGGCAGTCGAAAAGATGAAGGATGAAGGATGAAAGATGAAAGGAATACTGACCGCCGTCACTTCATCCTTCATCCTTCATCCTTCATCCTTTATAATCCCCCGCTGATGGCCGAAGAGACCGCGAACGTGGGCGTGACGGCGCCGGGGCTGACCCTGGTGGACAAGCTGCGCCTGCTGCTGGAGATCACGCGGAAGATCAGCCGCTCGCTCGACCTCGAAGAGGTGCTGGCGCAGGTGATGGACACGCTCGACTCGCTGCTGCCCTACGACGCGGCGGGCATCTACATCATCCGCCGCGACCCGCACCTGAGCGAGGGCGGCACCACCTCGCTCGTCTTCCACGCCGAGGCCGTGCGCGGCTACGACATTGAGGAGATGATGGAGCTGCGGCTCAAGCTCGGCGAGGGGCTTATCGGCTGGGTCGCGCAGACGGGCGAGGCGGTCGTCGTCTCCGACGTGAGCGCCGACCCGCGCTACGTCAACGCGCGCCGCGCGACGCGCTCCGAGGTCGTCGCCCCGATCATCTCGAACGACTCGGTCATCGGCGTCTTCGACCTCGAATCGGACGACCTCAGTGCCTACGGCGAGGACGACAAAGACCTCCTCATGCTGCTCGCCTCGCAGGTCGCCATCATCGTCGAGAAGGCGATGCTCCACGAACAGCTCGTCGAGAAGAAGCGGCTCGAAGCACAGCTCGAAGTCGCGCGGCAGGTGCAGTTGGCGCTCCTGCCCGAGCGCGACCCCGAGGTGGACGGCTTCGACATCTCGGCCTACAACTTCTCGACCGAGGAGGTCTCGGGCGACTACTACGACTTCGTCAAGCCGTACGAGGATAATCTCGGCCTCGTCATCGCCGACGTGTCGGGGAAGGGCGTGCCGGCCTCGCTCCTGATGGCCTTCCTGCGCGCGAGCCTTCGCTCGGCCATCCACGTCGGCTACGCGCCCAACGTCGCGATGTCGAAGGTCAATTACCTTCTGTGGGAATCCATCGAGCCGCACCAGTTCGTCACGGCCTTCTACGGGATGCTCGACGCGACGAACCGCACGCTGGCCTTCGTCAACGCCGGCCACAACCCGCTGCTCATCCTCAACCCCGACGGCACCCCGCGCTTCGTCGAGCGCGGCGGCCTCCCGCTCGGGCTCTTCAAGGACACGCGCTACTACGAGTACTACCTGCCGATTGACGCGGGGCAGACGCTCGTCCTCTACACCGACGGCGCGACCGAGGCGCAAAGCCCCGCGGGCGTGGAGTACGGCCGCGACCGCCTCGTCGAGGCCGTCCGCCGCAGCCGCGACCGCCGCGCCCGCGAGATGATCGACTACATCTACAACGAAATCTTCGAGTGGTCGGGCGGCGCCGGCGCCAGCGACGACGTGACCTTCGTCATCATCAAGGCGTTGTGAAAAGCAGTAGCCAGTAGACAGTAACCAGTAGTCAGTAGATAAAACGAAGGCGGCGCGTCCCGGTTATCAACCGAGCGCGCCGCCTGTCTTTCTACTGTCTACTTCCTTAGTGCGCCGTGGGCGATTCGTGCGCGTGGTCGCCGCCGGGGGCGACGGGCGCGCGGTAGTCGCCGAAGCGGAACTCGGCCTCGGGCGTGTCGAAGCTGTAAACGTCGAAGCCGTAGGCGTCAAAGTACGCGACGAGGTCGTCGGCCGAGCGCAGAAAGATAACGGGCGTGTGGCCGGCGTCCGCGCGTATCTCCAGGATGCGCTCGATGATCTCCAGAGGAGCAAAGACTCTCACCGGGTCTCTGTAAGTCGCCATAATTCGCTCACGCCTCCTTTCCGGTCTCGCCTGGGCTTTACTGCGTGACGCGCTTGCCCCGCGGCCGTCTGACAGTCTGATGTACGCCGAAGCGGGCACGGTTGTTTGCAAGCCGAGTGTCTTTTCCGTTGCAAGAAATCACGGAAGTTTCGCCGCCCCAAAATTCGCACTTGCAAAGTCGCGCGCGCTTCTGTCATCTTAGACAAGGGAAGCGCCCCGCGAATTCCGCCGCGCCGGAGCCCCCGCCTCATTCTCCGCCTCGACACCCGAGACGTACTGCCTACAAAGTTTTCCCCGGAGCGATTTGATGAGCACACCCCAAGCGCCTTTTACCGCGCCGCCGCCCCCCGCGCCCGGCGCGCCCCCGCAGTTGAACTTCCTGAACGTCCTCCAGCGCATGCTGTCGGTCTCGGACAGGGTCAGCGACCTGATCTTCTCGCCGGGGCGCCCGCCGCAGGTCGAGCTGCTCGGCGAGCTGCGCCCCGTCCCCGTGCCCGGACTCGAAAAGCTTCTGCCCACGCACACCGCCGCGCTCGCGAGGCTGATCATCGGCAACCACCAGACGGCCGGCGAGAACCTTGAGAAGCTCGGCTCGTCCGACCTCTCGTTCAGCGCGCCGGGCTTCGCGCGCTTCCGCGTCAACATCTTCATGCAGCGCGGCTCGCACGCCATCGTCATGCGCGTCATCCCCAACCGCCCGCCGCAGTGGTCGGACTTCAACCTGCCGCCGGTCTTGAAGGAGATCGTCGGCCTGAAGAACGGCGTCGTGCTGGTGACGGGCCCGACCGGCTCCGGCAAGTCAACGACGCTGGCCGCCGTCATCGACCTCATCAACGAAACGAAGGCTTACCACGTCGTCACCATCGAAGACCCGATAGAGTTCCTCCACCCGCACAAGAACTCGACCATCCACCAGCGCGAGCTGCACTCGGACACGCCGAGCTTCGCGCTGGCGCTGCGCGCCGCACTCCGCCAGGCGCCGAAAGTCATCCTCGTCGGCGAGATGCGCGACCGCGAGACCATCGAGGTCGCGCTCGAAGCCGCCGAGACGGGCCACCTCGTCCTCTCGACGCTGCACACCATCGACGCCGCCAAGACCGTAGACCGCATCATCGGCGTCTTCCCCAAGAACGAGGAGCAGTCGATCCGCACGCGGCTCTCGCAGTCGTTCCGCTTCATCGTCTCGCAGCGCCTGATCCCGCGCGCCGACCGGCAGGGGCGCATCGCGGCCATCGAAATCCTCAAGTCCACGGCGCGCACGCGCGAGTACATGGAGCACGGCGAGCGCGAGGGCAAGTCGCTCACCGACGCGATGGAGCAGGGCGACCTCGAAGGGATGCAGACCTTCGACGGCGTGCTCGAACGCTACGTCCGCGAGGGGCTGGTGAAGAAGGAGGACGCGATGGCCTACGCGACCAACCCCGGCAACTTCCTCCTCCGCCTCAGCGACATGGGCGCCGGCCCTGGCGCACACCCCATGCCGCCGCCGAACGCACCGCCGGGCGGCGGCAACTCCATGCTCGACATGATCGAATAAGCCCCTTCCGGGCAAGGCAAAAGGCAAACTTCAAAAGGCAAAAGTGAAGACGAGGGGCGTGGCCCCGTCTTCACTTTTGCCTTTTGCCTTTGCCTTCTTGCGAGGCGGGTGCAAAATAGCGGCAACCATGTTGGCGTGGGGCGTACATCAAACCTTCGTGACTCGAAGAGGACACAGTCGTCGGGCCGTGTGGGCGTCGTTTTTGCTGGCGGCGCTGCTCGCCTTGTCGTCCGCCCTCCCGCCGGGGGCGGGCGCGGCGGGGCAGGCGGACGCCGACGAGGCGGGCTTCGTGAGTCTCGCGCTGCCGCCGGGCGGCGAGGTCGTGGTGGAGAACAGGCGGGGCGGCGTGCTCGTCGAAGTCTGGGACGGGGAGCAGGTGGCGCTGGCGGCGTCGGTGGAGCAGACGGGCGCGCCGGCCGCACGTCCCGCGCCGAAGCGCGCCGCGCGGCGCAGGGCGGCCCCCGAGGCGAGGCTGCCGGTCGGCGTCGAGAGCGCGGGCGGCGTCCTGAAGATTACGGCCGCGCGCGCGACCACTCCCAACGCGCCGCGCATTGACCTGCGGCTCCGCGTCCCGGCCGGCGCGCGGCTCAAGGTCTACACGTCGGACGGGGCGGTCGAGGTGCTCGGCGTGCCGGCCTCGCTCGACGCGCAGACGCTCTCGGGCGACCTGCGGCTGGCGCTGCCCGCACGCGCGGACGCGACGCTCACCGCTCAGTCGCTCAACGGCTTCGTTAACCTCGGCGAAGGCGTCGAAGCGCGCGGCCGCGAAGGGCGCGTGCTCCGCGGAAAATTCCAGACGCGCCTGGGCGCGGGCGGCACGGCGGTCAACCTCTTCTCCGGGCGCGGACGCATTAGCGTCGAGACGCTCGCCGAAGGCGCGAGGCGTCCCGAGGCGGCGCGCCGCTCGGGGTCGGGCGAAGCCGGCGCGAAAGCGGGCGCGACCCCTTCGCCGCGCCGAGCGGGGGCGGGGCCGCAGCGCGTGAGGGAGACGGCGGACGATGCGCCGTTTACGGCCGCGCGCCAGCGGCCCGAGCCCGCCGAGACGCCGCAGGAGGTCGAAGAGGACGAGGTCGTGCGCGTCGAGTCCGACCTCGTCACGCTCAACGTCTCGGTCATCGACCGCGCGAGCGGGCGCGGCCTGCACGGGCTGACGGCCGCAGACTTCCGCGTCTACGAAGACAACGTCGAGCAGACGGTCGAGCACTTCGAGACGGCCGAGGCTCCCTTCGACCTGCTGCTCCTGCTCGACCTCTCGGGCTCGACGGCGCGCGTGACCGACACGATTCGCGCGGCGGCGCGGCGCTTCGTGGACGCCACGCGGCCGCAGGATCGCGTCGGCGTCATCGCCTTCGCGGGCGAGGCCACGGTCGTCTCGCCGCTGACGAGCGACCGCGGGCGTCTGCGCGCCTCGCTCGAACGCCTCGCGCCGCCGAAGGGCGACACGCGGCTCCACGACTCGCTCGCCGGCGCGCTCGACTTGCTCGAACGCGGCGCCGACACGGCGCGGCGTCGCGCGCTCATCGTGATGAGCGACGGGCTGGACTCGACGCTGCCGAACGTGACGGGCGTCGGCTCCACCCTCTCGTACGAGGAGATACGCAGCCGCGTGCAGGAGTTCGAGGGCGTCGTCTACGCCGTCTGGACGAACACCGAATACTACGAGGCGTTCAGCCCCCAGGACATCCAGCCCGAGACCTACGACCTCGCGCACGACCGCATGCAGGCGCTGGCCGAGGCGGGCGGCGGTGTCTTCTACGAGGTGGAAAAACTCGAAGACCTCGCGGGCGCTTACGAGCGCGTCGTCGCCGACCTCGGCACCGTTTACGGCCTCACCTACCGTCCCACCAATAAGCGCCGCGACGGCACCTGGCGCGCCATCAAAGTCCGCCTCCCGCGCCGCACCGACGCCGTCGCACGCGGCCGCCGCGGCTACTTCGCCAAATGAGATGGGATTCTAGTCGGCGAACAACCGACCGGGCGGAAGTTGCAGGGTCGGAAAGACTGACGACTCCACCAACTCGTCGCCGCCGAACGTCCGGCTTTCGTTGAAACTGCCGCCGCCCGCCTGCCGGCGCACTTCGACGGTCTGCGCCGTCTCGTCAATCAGCCATAACTCGCGCACGCCGAGCGCCGCGTACGTCTCCGCCTTCGTGTTCCGGTCGTAGAAGGCCGAGCCGGGCGAGATGACTTCAATAACGAGGTCTGCCGTCTCCCTGTGTTTCGGGTCGAGCTGCGCCTCAAGCTCCGCCGAGACGTAGAACATATCAGGCTCAAGGTACGTCCGTGTGCCAGTCCAGATGGCCGCGCGCGGGACGTAAAGACTGCCTTTATCGCCCGCCTCGACCAAATGCACTGTCAAGATGCGATTTAACTTTTTTACAACGTCGTCGTGCGTGTACTCGGGAGGTGGGGACATGTAGAGGACTCCGGCGATGAGTTCGAGCTTCGACCTGTCTGGCGGGTCAGGCAGTTCCCAGAACTCCTCAAGCGTGTAGGTCTTGACCAGCGGCGAAGTGACCAGCGGCGGAGTGTCGGTTCGGGTGCTCATCGAAAAGCCTCTTGGCCGGGAGTATAGCATCGCGTGGTGGCGCATCGAGGGCGAATTACGGCCTTAAATGGGAGCGGCGGGTGTCCGTCATTAGACTTAGCGACGGTCGCAACAACTGCGGCGTTTTCGCGGCAGCGCGGGGGACGTTTGGGGCGTCTAAGTCTCGGTATGCGTGCAAGGGGAAGCCATATTGTCGTCTTCTTTGTGATTCTCGCCGCGCTGGCGGTCGGGCTTTTGGCCTTGATGACGAAGCGTTCGAGGTCGCGCGAGGCGTCGCCGATTCTGGCGGCGGCGGAGGCGCCCGCGCCGGCGAGGCGTAGTCTGCCGCCGCTCCCGCCGCGTCCGCTCTCGCCGCGTTTGAAGTCTCTGCGCCAGCGCGCGGCCGACGCCGCCTCGCGCGAGCGCGGGCTGGCGTGGCTCGGCGAGGTCGGGATGACCGAGCTTTCGGGGTGGGAGTACGGGACGCGCACGAAGGAGATCGCCGACGTGCTCGGCACCGACGACCTGAAGGGGCTGAGCCGTCTGGCCGTCGCGGGCGGGATGTTGCCCGAGGGGACAGACCTCGCCACGCTCGCCGTCAGCTTCACGGCCGCGACCGCGGGCGCGACCTACTCGCCGCTCGACAAGCAGGTGCTCCTCGTCTCAGACCGCGGCGGGCAGCGCGACACGGGGCTGCTCACGCACGAGTTCGTCCACGCCTTGCAGGATCAGCACTTCGACCTTTTGCGGATGATGCTCGCGCGCCCCTTCAGCTTCGACCGCGAGGAGGCGGCCTTCGCGCTGGTCGAGGGCGACGCGGTGAGCGTCGAGCGCAGGGCCGTGCGCGGAGAGGCTTGGGTCAAGCGGCCGCTCGAAGACGTGGCGCGCGAGGAGGACGAGCGGTTCAGTTCTTACCGCAAGGGTCTCGGCGCCTTCTTCCCGCCGCTGCTCACCGAGACGTTCATCTTCCGCTACCGCGACGGCCTGCGCTTCGTCGAGACGCTCAGGCGCGCCAAGCCCGCCGTCTCAATTGACGAGGTCTTCCGCCGCCCGCCCGCCTCGTCCGAGCAAATCCTCCACCCCGAGAAGTACCTCTCGGGCGAGACGCCGCGCGAGGTCGAGACGGACGTTGAAGGGTTCGCGGGCGAGGGGTGGGGCTTGACGGCGACGACGCCGCTCGGCGAGATCGGCGTGCGCGGGCTGTTGCTGGCGGGCGTCGCGGCCGACGAGGCGAAGCGCGCCGCGGCCGGGTGGGGCGGCGACCGCTCGTACGTCTTCGAGCGCGAGGGGCGCGCGCCGCTCTTCGTCTGGCGGACGGTCTGGGACACGCCGCGCGACGCGCAGGAGTTCTTCCGCGCCTACAACGAGATGCTGCGGCGCGGCGCCGCGCCCGACGCGGTCGAAGGCGCGGAGTCCGAGCGCGCGTGGCGCGAGGGCGGGGCGTTGACGCGCGTGCGCGTCGAGGGCGACTCGGTGATAATCGTCCGCGGCGCGGAGGAAGACTCCGCCGAGGCGCTCCGGCTCGCGCTGGGGCGCTAGGGCGCGGCGACGCGCGCGGGCGGCGAACTTTTGGCGGGAGACACTTGTGGGCGCGCGTGCGTCGGAGTATGCTCTGGGCGAAAACTATTGGCTCTCCCCGGGGCCCCTAACCGTCGCAGAGGAAGCGCACCCATGAAAAACATCAAGACCTCAACACTGGGGATTCTCTTCGCCCTCCTCTTCATCTCGACCGTCGGCTCGACGCACGCGCGCGCCGACATCAACGACATACGCGACTCGCGCGTCATCTCGGCGCGCGCCGGCCGCGTCAACTTCGTCTCGGGCGACGTGCGCCTGCGCCGCGCCGCCTCGCTCGAATGGCGCGCGCTGGCGGCCGAAGACGAGTTGAAGGGCGGCGACACGGTCACGGTGGGCGCCACCGGCCGCGTCGAGATTCTGCTCAACCCCGGCTCGTACTTCCGCGCGGGCGCGGGCGCCGAGTTCACGCTGGCGCAGGCCGAGCTTGACGACCTGCGCGTGGAGCTTGCGCGCGGCAGCGCCGTCGTCGAGGCGATGGGCTACGGCGACGACGACCTCGCGATCACGGTCGCGACGCCGGGCGCGACAGTCCGCATCCTCCGCAGCGGCGTCTACCGCGTCAACGCGCTGGCGGACGGCGCGGCCGAGGTGGCGGTCTTCGAGGGGCGCGCGCTCCTCGGCGCGACGCTGGTCAGGGGCGGGAGGGTCGCGCGCGCCGGGGCCTCGGGCGTCGAGCTGTCGAAGCTCGACAAGAAAGACCGCGACGAGCTCGACCTCTGGAGCCGCGAGCGCGGCAGGGAACTGGCGAAGGCCAACGAGAAGCTCCAGCGCCGCACGCTCCGCACCGTCTTCGCGCGCAACAGCTTCGACAACCTCTTCGGCGGCTACAGCCGCGGCTTCTGGTTCTACAACGACCAGACGCGCTGCTACACCTTCGTCCCGTTCGGCTACGGCTGGCGCTCGCCCTACGGCTACTGGTACGACACGGGCGTGGTCATTTATCCGGGCGCGGGCGGCGGGTGGGGCTGGCCGGGTTCGCCCGGCAACGGCGGGACGGGGTCAGGCGGCGGCTCGAACCCGCCGGGCGGCACATTCCCCGGCGGCGGCGGTGGTAACTCCGGCGGCGGAGGCGGCACGACGCCTTTCCGCCCCTCTGGGGGCGACGTGGTGGTTGACCGCACGCCGACCGCGCCGCGCGCCGAGCCGCGCTCCTCCGACAGGCAGCCGCGCCGCGACCAGTGACGAGCGACGCGCCGGCCGAAACGTAAGTCGGCAACGTAAGTCAGCGACACTTTCATCCTTCAGAGCTTCGCCCCGCCAGCCGCTTCGGCGCGCCGGCGGGGCGAATTCTTTTGCGCGGCTACGTATGCGCGTTAGCCGGTCATCTGCTTTTGGTCGGGGCGAGTTCGTCGGCGACGATGAGGGCGGAGTGTGTGACGGCGGCGACGCCGTTGCCGGGGAAGACAGTGTCGCCGACCGTGAGCAGGTTGGGGACGTGCGTCCTGTGCGTGGGGGCGTTCGCGCCGAAGGCGTCGAGCGACTGGCCGACGCCGCCGACCATGCCGAGGCGCCGCCGCGTCCGCTCGTAGAAGGTGCGCGGCGTCGCCGTCTCGAAGACCTCGGCGCCCGCGCCCAGTTCGGGAAGCGCGGCGTGGACGCGCGCCCACAGCGTACGAAGCGCGCGCGCGTCCTGCTCTTCGTGCTCCGACTCGTCCGAGTGAAAGGCGAACCACTGTTCGGCGTCGGTGAAGGCGTTGACGGTGGCGGCGCGGCGGCCGTCGGGCGCGCGGGCGTCCCAGCCGGGCGCCGCGCCGAGCATGAAGAGTGCGCCCTCGGCGTCGAACGGCTCGCCCTCGCGCCGGTCGGAGAGCGCGAGGACTTTGTCGGAGGGGAGCCGGCGCGCGGCCTCCTCTTCGAGGCTGACGAAGATTTGATAGGCGCCCCACCCCTTCAACTGCTTGAGGCGCGCGCGCAACTCGGCGGGCGTGCGCTCCGCGCCGACGAGCTTGCCGTAGGTGTCCCAGACCGTGAGGTTGCTGACGACGGCGCGCGTGGCGCCGACGGTCTCTCCGCTCAAGAGTGTGACGCCGTTCGCGCGGCCGCGTTCGTCGAAGGCGAGCCTGAGGGCGGTCGTGTCGAGCCGCACCGCCCCGCCGCTTCTCTTTACCGACTCGGCGAGCGCGTCGGCGAGCGCGCGGCCGCCGCCTCGCAGCGCGTGCATCCCGCGTAAGGGTTCGGTGAGCGCGACCGCCGCGTAGAGGTAGGCGCAGGACTCGGAAGGCGTCTGCGCGTAGAGCTGTAGCTGCGCGTCTATGAAATGTCGGAAGCGTCGGGAGGTGCCCGCGAGATGTTTGGCCGCCGGGTCGCCGCGCGCCGAGAGGATGCGGGGCGCGAGACGCGGCTCGGCGGCGGCGAGCTTGAGGAGTTGTAGCCCCGAGGCTTCGGCGAGTGCGGGCGCGCGGCGCGCGGCGCGTCGGAGCGCGTCGGCGACCTCGGCCGCCTCACGATAAAACTTTACGGCCGCGTCGGCGCACTCGGGGAACGACTCGCGCAGCGTCGCTTGGAACTCTTCGGCCGGGCCGCCGACGCGCACGTCGCGCCCGTCGTTAAGCCGCACGGTGTAGGCGGGCGCGACCTCGCGCGCCTCCGGCGGCTCGACGGGCAGCTCGGCGAAGACTCTCGCGTGCAGTTCGCCGGGTTGCCAGCAGGCGTAGAGTCCGGCGCCGGCCTCGAAGTCGTGGCCGAAGTGCTCGAAGTTCGCGGCGCAGCCGCCGACCTGCGCCGAGCGTTCGAGCAGGCAGACCGAGACGCCGCGCGCGGCCAGCAGCGCCGCCGCCGTCAGCCCGCCGATGCCGCCGCCGACGACTACGACCTCGTAAGTCATTTCGAGAAAGTCAGCCGCCGAAGAGTCTCGCGAAGAGTTCGACGAGCAGCCCCGGCGCGGGCGCGGCCTCGCGGGTCGTGAGCCGTTCGAGGTACGGTTCGATCACCATGTAGACGGCCTGGATCGAGTTGTAGACGAGGTGGACGATGAAGCAGGGCAGAAGCCCGCGCGAGCGCGCGCGGATGAGCGTGAGCGCGATGCTGAGGAGGAGGATGGTGGCGATGACACCGTAGCTCGGCAGGTACTGCGGGACGTGAATCACCGCGAAGATGAACACGACGCAGACGACCGCGCCGGCCGTCCCGGCGAGGCGGCGCAGCGCGGAGTAGAGGACGCCGCGGAAGACTACCTCCTCGACGAGCGGCGCGGAGACCGACGCGACGAAGGCGACGGCGAGCGTCGCCGCGCGCGAGCTGCGGATGAGTTGTTCGAGCGCGTTGTCGGAGGGTCCCGTGAGCAAGCCGATCACGATGCCGACCACCAGCAGCAGGACGGCCAGCCCGACGCTCCGCCAGAGGGTGAACCCCGCGCGCCAGTCCCACCCGAGCGTGCGGAAGAAGGGGTACTTGCCCGCGCGCGTCACGACCAGCCACGCCAGCCCCAGCGTGATGAGGTGCGCCGGGAGGATCGAGAGCACCTGGACGAGAAGCGCGCCGGGGTCTTTGGTCGCGAACTCGGCGAACCCGAGCAGCCCGACGCCGCGGTAGACGGCGTAGGGCACGATGAAGACGCCGAACATCAGCAGCATCAGGACGAAGCTGACGAGCATCAGCCCCAGCGCCTCCCAGAACCCCCACGGCGGGTTGTCCGGGTCGGGCACGGCGCGCTCGGTCGCCGCCTCCGGCACATCGCGCGGCTCGTGCGTCAACTCTTCCGTGCTGTCGGTTGGAGACTGAATCGGAGGCGTGCCCACGCACGCGAGTGTAAGAGATGCGGCCCGCGAGGGTCAAACGGATTCTTCAAAATGCTTCTGCATCGCGTCGCGCACCTGCTGGATGAGGGCGGGGAGGTCGGCTTCGCCGAGGCCGGCGGTGGGGACGGGCGGGTCGATGTGCATCTCGACGGGGCCGGCGCGCAGCACCATCGAGCCGCGCGGCATCGCCCGGCGCGTCCCCGTGATGGTGACCGGAACGACGGGCAGGCCGGACTCGATGGCGAGCCGGAAGCCGCCCTTCTTGAGCGGCTGGAGCGAGCCGTCGCGCGTGCGCGTGCCTTCGGGGAAGAGGAAGGCCGAGACGCCGCCGCCGAGGAGCCGCGCCGCGCGCCGCAGGCTCTGGATTGATTCGGCCGTCGAGCCGCGGTTGATCGGGATGTGGCCGGCGCGCTGCATGTGCCAGCCGAGGAAAGGGATGAGGAAGACTTCGCGCTTGGCGGCGATGCGGAGCTGCGCGGGCAGGTAGCCGAGCATGACGGGGATGTCCATCCAGCTCTGGTGCGTCGAGAGGAAGACGTAGCTCTCGCCCGCGCGCAGGTGTTCGGCGCCGCGGACGCGCACGTCCAAGAGCGCCGTCCGCGCGATCATCCGGCTCCAGGTGCTCGCGCACCGGTGCTGAAGCCGCCCGCGCCGGTCGAAGGGCGAGCAGGCCAGCGACAGGGTCGCCATCAGAACCGTGTAGAGCGCGACGAGCGGCCACGCGACCGACGTGTGCGCGTAGTTCAGGAAGGTCGGGGCGCGCGGCGGCTGGGTGCGCGGCGCGTCTTCGGGCGCCCGAGTCGCCGCCGTCTCAACTTCCGCTGTCGGAGTTCGCTGCGCCACGTTCGTTAGGGGTTAGCCGTCCGACTGTCCGACGCCGAGGCGTCGGGCCGCGAGGAGGAGGCCGATGATGGTCTTGGCGTCGTCGATCTCGCCGGAGGCGACGAGGCCGAGCGCGCGCTCGAAGGGCATGCGGACGACCTCGATGATCTCGTCGTCCTCGCGGCGGAGCGCCGTCTTGCGCAAGTCCGTGGCGAGGAAGACCCAGAGGCGCTCGGCGCAGAAGCCCGGCGTGGTGTAGAACTCCGAGAGCTGCTCCATGCGGCCGGCGACGACGCCCAGTTCCTCCTCCAACTCGCGCGCGGCCGTCTCGGCGGGGCGCTCGCCGGGGTCGAGCTTGCCCGCCGGCAGCTCAAGCACGTAACGCCGCGTGGGGTGCCGGTACTGGCTCACGAACGCGACCGTCCCGTCGGCGAAGAAGGGGACGACCGCCGCGCCGCCCGGATGCCCCACGACTTCGCGGACGTAAGTCTTCTCGCCCTCGCGCACGATGTCGCGCACGACGCGGACGAGCCGCCCCGCGTACACTTCCTCGCTCGACAGAACCTCCGGCAGTTCTTCCATAATCAGTAGCCGCGCATGGTCGGTCGCGGCTTGTCGTCTTTGTTGGCGGGGCGCGTCTCGTTGAAGCGGACGCCGATCACGTCGGAGCCGATGTAGAAGTGGCGGCGGCCGGTGGCGTCGCGCGCGCCCGTGCGGACGGGGTCGGCGTTGACGCTGTAGGCGGCCGCCTCCGCGTCGGTCTTCGGGCGAACCTTAAGCGTGAAGGCGTAGCCGTGGCCGACGGGCGGGTCGCCGGTCAGGTCGGTCTGGAAGATGCCCGCGTCGGCCATCTCCCGGAACGTCCCGTAGCGGCCGTAGGTCTCGTAGTAGAGCTGCTCGGCGGCCTGGATGGCTTCGAGCGAGCCGAGCGCCGACGACTCGTTGGCCGCGACGAGGCGGCGCCGGACGGTGTCGTCGTACATGCGCAGCGCCAGCCAACTGAGCGGCGCGAGGATGAGCAGGCCGACGCCCGCGACGATCAGCGCCGTCCGCCACAGGCGCTTCGACTCCGAACTGTCACTCATGCGTGATTAGACTCTTTGCCGTGGATAAAAGTTTCAGCCCCCGCCCTCTGCGAGAAGGCTTTTGATTTCGCCGACGAGGTAGAGCGAGCCGGTGACGCAGACGAGGCCGCCGGCCTCCGTGTGCGTCCGCGCGACGGCGAGCGCGTCGCGGCTCGACGGCGCGAGCGCGATTGTACTCGAAGAGGGCGGGACGGGCACGGCGCGGAGTAGCTCCTGCACCGTGGCCGCGCGCGGGCTTCTCGGCTCGGTCAGGACGAGGTGGCGCGCGGCGGGGAAGAGCGCGCGGCCGATCTCTCCGAGCTGCTTGTCGCGCATCGCGCCGAAGACCATCGTGACGGGGCCGCCCGCGAACTCGTCGAGGTACGCGCGCAGCGCGAGCGCGCCCGCCGCGTTGTGCGCGCCGTCGAAGAGGAGCCGATGGCCGCCGTAGGTGCGAAGCTCAAGGCGGCCGGCGTGCTCGGCCGTCTCAAGCCCTTCGACGACGTGTTCGCGCGAGACTTTGAAACCGTCTTCGGCCAGTGCCTCGGCGAGCGCGACGGCCGTCGCGGCGTTCGCGAGCTGGTGACGGCCCCGGAGCGCGAGTCGCACGCCCGCGTACTCCGCGCGCGCCGTGCGGACGTTGACGCGCAGACGCCCGTCGGCGCCGGCTTCTTCAACGTTGATTTCGTCGGTCGCCATGCGCGGCGCAAGGCCGAACTCGCGGCAGCGCGCGAGGATGACGGCGAGCGCCTCGGGCTCCTGCGGCGCGGCGACGACCACTGAGCGGACGCCGGGGCGGATGATGGCGGCCTTCTCGGCGGCGATCTCGGCGAGCGTCGTGCCCAGATACTCCTGATGGTCGAGCGCGACCTGCGTGACGGCGACCCAGCGCGCGCCGGCTGCGGTCGTCGCGTCGAGGCGTCCGCCAAGTCCGGTCTCCAAAATCGCCAGTTCGACACCGGCCTCCGCGAAGGCGCAGAGCGCGGCGGCCGTCACCTGCTCGAAGAATGTGGGGAGCGCGCCCGACTCGCGCTCCACGTCTTCCGCGGCCGCGCGCACCCGCGTCGCGTGTCGCGCGAACTCGTCGCGCGCGATTTCGCGCCCGCCTATCCGCACGCGCTCGGTGACCGAGACGAGGTGCGGCGAGGTGTAGAGACCCGTGCGCAAGCCGGCGGCGCGGCAGACGGCGTCGAGCATCGCGGCGGTCGAGCCTTTGCCGTTCGTGCCGGCGATCTGGACTGAAGGGAAGGAGTCTTGCGGGCGGCCGAGCCGTCCGAGCAGGCGCGCGACGTTCTCAAGCCCCAACTTGATGGCGAGCGTTTCGTGGCCGAGACCGAAGAGGTAGCTGACCGACTCGTCGAAGTTCACGGGAGGAGTTGATAGACAGGTCGGAACCGCCTGCGGTAGCGGGCGGTTCGGTCTAACTTGGGGAGCCCTTAAGGCGTTTGTCCGGCCCGCCCGCTACCGCAGGCGGTTCCGACTCGGGCTGCGGCGAGCCGTCGCCGTTGGCGGAGGCGGGCGCGGCGCGGAAGGGCTTGAGCCGCCCCTCGGGGTTGTAGGTGAAGTCGAGCGCGCTCCTGATCCAGTCGCGCATCTGGCGGCGGTCAACGACGGCGTCGAGCATGCCGTGCTCCAAGAGAAACTCGGCGGTCTGGAAGTTCTCGGGGAGCTTCTGGCGGATGGTCTGCTCGATGACGCGCGGGCCGGCGAAGCCGATGAGCGCCTTCGGCTCGGCGATGTTGAGGTCGCCGAGCATGGCGAAGCTGGCGGTGACGCCGCCGGTCGTCGGGTCGGTCATCACCGAGACGAACGGGAGCCGCGCCTCCGAGAGCAGCGCGAGCGCGGCGGAGATTTTCGCCATCTGCATCAGGCTGTACGTGCCCTCCTGCATCCGCGCGCCGCCCGACTGGCTGACGATGACGACGGCCGACCGCTCCTCGACCGCGCGCTCGACGAGCCGCGTGATCTTCTCGCCCACGGCGCAGCCCATCGAGCCGCCGAGGAACTGGAAGTCCATCGCCGCGATCAGCACGGGGTGTCCGCCGAGCCGGCCGCGCGCGTTGATGACCGCCTCGGGCAGGCCGGTCTTGCGGCGCGCCTGTTCGAGCCGTTCGCGGTAGGGCTTGGTGTCTACGAAGTCGAGCGGGTCGGTCGAGATGACCTCGGCGTCCAGCTCCTCGTACTTGCCCTCGTCGTAGAGGAGCGCGAGGCGCTGGCGCGCGCCGATGCGGAAGTGGTGGCCGCAGTGCGGGCAGACGTGGTGCGTGGTTTCGAGGTCGGCGCGGTAGAGCGCGGCGTCGCAGCCGGGGCACTTCTCGAAGACGCCCTCGGTCTTGACGCGCCGCTCCTCCGCCGGGACGGACTCGATCCGCTGGTTCTTTTTACGAAACCAAGACATGCCTTCTCGCTCGGGTCTGCTTCCTTGCGGGGCGTGCGGCGCGGGGGCTTTCAGCCGCGAAGGTTAACACAGACGCCTCGGCCGCCCAAGAGACCTTTAAGTGCGCGCGTCGCGCTCGGCCTTGCGCGACTCGACGGCGGCGATGACCTCCTGCGGCGGCGGGAGAGGCCCCGTGCCGTTCTCGCCGCGGTGCTCGACGGCGTAGACGAGGTGCCCGACCATCTCGCGCTCGGCCTCCTCCCACGATCCTTGGAAGGTGCAGCCGGCGGCGTTGCGGTGGCCGCCGCCGCCGAAGCGCTCGGCGATGCGCGCGACGTTGACGTCGCACTTCGAGCGAAGGCTGACGCGGTAGAGTCCGGGCGCGGTCTCCTTGAAGAAGGCGCACGCCTCCACGTCGCCGCAGCTCATCGGGTAGTTGACGAAGCCGTCGCCGTCCTCGTCCGTCGCGACCGCGCGCTCCTGCATCTCAAGCGTCTGCACCAGCCACGCGACGCGACCCGAGGCGTCGCGCTTGACGGTCGAGAGCACCTCGCTCAGAAGCTCGATCTTGCTCCAGGGGTAGTTGGCGAAGACCGCCTGCGAGACCTTGGCGGGCTTGACGCCCGCGCGCACGAGCTCCGACGCCACCTTGAAGGTGCGCTCCGAGGTGTTCGAGTAGTGGAACGAGCCGGTGTCGGTGATGAGCGCGGTGTAGACGCACTCGGCGATCTCGCGCGTGACGCGGACGCCCAGGGCCTTGCAGAGGTTGTAGATCATCTCGCCGACGGCCGAGGCGGTCGAGTCGATCCAGTTGATGTCGCCGAAGAGCGCGGTCGTCGAGTGGTGGTCGATGTTGACGACGAACTGGCGTTCGAGGTCAACGAGGCCGGGGCGCGTGATGTCAGAGCACTCGATGACGAAGACCGCGTCGTAGGGGCGGTCGATGCGCGGCGTGACGCGCACCGACTCCGCGCCGGGTAGCTTCTGGTAGGCGTGCGGGACGGCGTCCCGCATGACGACCTCGACCTCCTTGTCGAGGGCGCGGAGCAGCCAGTAGAGGCCGAGCGACGAGCCGAGGCTGTCGCCGTCGGGGCGGATGTGCGACGTGATCGCGAAGCGGCGCTTCAACTCGATCAGTTCAACCACTTGACTGAGCATGTCAATGCAAAAGTGATGAGTGATGAGTGACGAGTGATGAGTTAAAGCAAGCGCCCTCACCCATCACCCGTCACTCATCACTCATCACCCGTCCTTTCTTCTTCTTCGCCGGCCCCTTCTTCGTCTGGGGAGGGGGAGGGCCGGGCCTGTTCTTCCTGCTTGATCTCGGAGAGCAGCGCTTCGACGCGCGCGGCGGCCTCCTCGACCGTGTCGCGGACGAAGTGCAGCTCGGGCGTGTACTTGAGATTTAAGGCGACGCCGAGCTGGCGGCGGACGTAGGGCGCGGCCTTGTGCAGCGCCTTCAGCGCCTCCGCCTTCTCGGCGTCCGTGCCCTCGGCCGTGAAGTAGACGGTCGCGTCGCGCAAATTCTCCGTCACGCGCACGTCCGTCACCGTCACCGTCTCGACGCGCGGGTCTTCCAGCTCGAAGCCGACGATCTGGCTGACCTCCTCGCGTATCACTTCCGCTAACTGCTCTGGCCGTCTCATAAAGCAAAGGACGAAGGACGAAGGACGAGGGGTGAAGGAAAGGCGGTAAGCCTCTCACCCCACCCGCGACTTGTTCACCCTTCCGCCTTCATCCTTCATCCTTCCTAAAGCTCGGTCGCGGCGATCTGCTCGATGATGTAGCACTCGATCTGGTCGCCGTCCTTGATGTCGTTGAAGTTCTCCAAGCCGATGCCGCACTCGAAGCCCTCGCGCACCTCGCCGACGTCGTCCTTGAGGCGGCGCAAGGAGCCGATGCCGCCCTCCCACGCGACGACGCCGTCGCGGATGAGGCGCGCGCGCGTGTTGCGACGGATGACGCCGTCGGTGACGCGGCAGCCGGCGACGACGCCCGCCTTCGGCACGCGGAAGGTCGTGAGCACCAGCGCCTTGCCCAGAATCTTCTCGGTCTCGATCTTGTCGAGCATGCCGATCATCGCGGCGCGTATCTCCTCCTCGACCTTGTAGATGATCGAGTGGAGCCGGATGTCAACGTGCTCCTGCCGCGCGAGCTCCGCGGCGCGCACCTCGGGCCGCACGTTGAAGCCGATGACGACGACCGCGCGGCCGGCCGCCTCGGTCTGCGACGCGGCGGCGAGCAGCACGTCCGACTCGGTGATGGCGCCGACGCCCGAACGCACGACCCGCACCTTGACGGTGTCGGTCGAGAGCTTGGTGAGCGTGCTCCTCAAGACCTCCACCGAGCCTTGCACGTCGGCCTTGACGACGGCGAGGAGTTCCTTGACCTGCGCCTCGCCGAGCGCCTCGATGCCGCGCTTGGTGGTCTGCGCGAGCGTCTGCTGGCGCGCGACCATCTGGCGGTGGTGCGAAATCTGCTGCGCCTTCGTGATGTCGGCGACGACCTGGAAGGTCTCGCCCGCCTGCGGCACGCCCTG
>DASVQX010000085.1:0-15387 GCA_036388915.1 Pyrinomonadaceae bacterium | reverse complement strand
TCGAGGTCGAGATGATTTGATTCGCGACCGTCGCGGGCGACGCCGACGGGTTGCCTTGCAGGTAGAGCGCCGCGACGCCGACGACGTGCGGCGTCGCCATCGACGTGCCGCTGATGGTGTTCGTCGCCGTGTCGGACGTGTACCACGAAGAGAGTATCGAAGAGCCCGGCGCGAAGAGGTCGACGCAGGTGCCGACGTTCGAGAAGTCCGACTTGGCGTCCGTGCTGGTCGTCGAGCCGACCGTGATGGCCGCGGCGACGCGCCCCGGCGACTGGGTGCAGGCGTCCACGCCGTAGTCGTTGCCGGCGGCAATCGCGTAGGTCACGCCCGAGTTGATCGAGTTCTGCACGGCCGTGTCCAGGGCGGTCGAGGCGCCGCCGCCGAGGCTCATGTTGGCGACCGCCGGCAGCACGCGGTTCGACGCCACCCAGTTGACGCCCGAGATGACGCCCGAGGTCGTCCCCGAGCCCTGGCAGTTGAGCACGCGCACCGCGCGGAGCGACACGCTCTTGGCGACGCCGTAGGTCGAGCCGCCGATGGTGCCGGCGACGTGCGTCCCGTGGCCGTTGCAGTCCTGCCCGTTGCGGCCGTCGCCGACGAAGTCCGCCGAGACAGCCGCGCGCCCGCCGAACTGCGTGTGCGTGGTGCGGATGCCGGTGTCGATGACGTAGGCGCGGACGCCCGAGCCGGTCCAGTTGTAGGTGTAGGTGCCGCTCAAGGGGCGGTTACGCTGGTCGATGCGGTCGAGGCCCCAGGTGGCGCCCGACTGCGTCGCGTCGATGGTGTAGATTTGATCCTCCTCGACGAACTGGACGCGCGGGTCTTCGCTGAGCGCGAGCGCCTCGTCCTCGGTCATCTCGGCGGCGTAGCCGTTGAGCGCGGCCTCGTAGACCCTGTTGACCTTGCCGCCGTAGGCCGAGACGAGCACGTCGGCCACCTGGCGCGCCTGCGAGGCGGGGCCGGGCTCGCCGGCCGCCACGTTGTCGAGGACGACGATGTAGTGGCCGGGGATGGCCTTGGCGCCCTTCTTGTGGAGCTTGTCGTTCTTGCGCGCGGGGCTGGCGGAGGAGCGCGTGTTCGGCGTACTGGCCGAGAGCAGGGCGGTGAGAGACAGGGCGAGCGCGGCGATAAGTAGGAGACTCTTTCTCATTTTCCCTCCAAAGGTCTTGTCTGATGGTTGAGGCCGGACGGCGGGCGCAAGAACACCCCGCCGATAAGTCTTTCGACGCCGGGAAAAATGCGTACGGCGCGACGCGGGAGCACGAAGCGCGCACACTTCAAGTTAGAGGAAGGGCAATGCGAATGTGGGCAAGAGAAGAGCGGGTAGAACGTCTGCCTTGAACACGAGCTAAGTCTACGGGTGAGTGCGTGCAATATAATCACCTTTCGCCCGGCGCGCAAGTGATTTTTTTTGTCCGATTGCGGACGCCGCCCGACCGCGCGCGGCCGTGGCGTATGGTCGGCTCGCGCTGTATAATCCGCCGCGCCTCTAATCAAGAAAGTACGTAAAAGAGTTCGACGGAAAACCCCGCACCCATGTCCCTCGACCCGCCCAAGACGCCGGCGCACGAAGAGTTGACGCCCGAGGAGTGGGCCGAGCGGCTCCGCGGCCCCGAGCTGTCGCCCTACTGGCTCTCCGCCGTCATCGACTCGGCCGGCGACGCCATCATCACCAAGACGCTCGACGGCCGTATCACGAGCTGGAACCGCGGCGCCGAGCGCATCTTCGGCTACACGGCCGACGAGGTCGTCGGCAAGCCCGTCACCATCCTCATCCCCGAAGACCGCCCCGACGAGGAGCCGGGCATCCTCTCGCGGCTCGTCCGCGGCGAGCGCATCGAGCACTACGAGACGGTGCGCGTGCGCAAGGACGGCTCGCGCGTTGACATCTCGCTCACGGTCTCGCCCGTCCGCGGCCCCGGCGGCGAGGTCATCGGCGTGTCGAAGATCGCGCGCGACATCACCGACCGCAAGCAGGCCGAGGAGGCTCTGCGCCGCAGCGAGCGCGAGCTGGGCGACTTCTTCGAGAACGCGGTGGTCGGGCTTCACTGGGTCGGCCCCGACGGCACCATCCTGCGCGCCAACCGCGCCGAGCTTGAGATGCTCGGCTACGAGGCCGACGAGTACGTCGGCCGTCACATCTCCGAGTTCCACGCCGACGCCGACGCCATCGGCGACATCCTCGCGCGACTACAGGCGGACGAGGTGCTGCACGAATACCCGGCGCGTCTGCGCTGCAAGGACGGCTCGATCAGGCACGTCCTCATCGACTCCAGCGTCAAGTGGGACGACGGCCGGTTCGGCCACACGCGCTGCTTCACGCGCGACATCACCGAGCGGCTGCGCGCCGAGCAGGAGCGCGAGCGGCTCCTTGAGAGCGAGCGCCGCGCGCGGCACGAGGCCGAGGAGGCGCGGCGCGAGGCCGAGGACGCTTCGCGCGTCAAGGACGAGTTCCTCGCCACGCTCTCGCACGAGCTGCGCACCCCGCTCACGGCCATCCTCGGCTGGGCGTACATGCTCCGCACGGGACAGCTCGGCGGCGCGGACGCGGCGGCCGTCTACCAGACCATCGAGCGGAACGCGCGGACGCAGGCGCAGCTCGTTGACGACCTGCTCGACGTGTCGCGCATCATCACCGGCAAGCTCCGCCTCGACTTGAGCACGGTCGATCCGGCGTCCTTCGTCGACTCGGCCGTCGAGTCGGTGCGCCCGGCGGCCGAGGGCAAGGGCGTGCGGCTCCGCAGCGAGGTGAGGGCCGGCGCCGCGCGGGTCGCCGGCGACCCGGTGCGGCTCCAACAGGTCGTCTGGAACCTCCTGTCGAACGCCATCAAGTTCACGCCGCAGGGCGGGAGCGTCGAGGTCAGGCTGGCGCGCGCCGGCGGCCAAGTCGAAATCTCCGTGAGCGACACGGGCGACGGCATCGCCCCCGACTTTCTGCCGCACGTCTTCGACCGCTTCCGCCAAGCCGACGGCCGCATCACGCGCCAGCACGGCGGCCTCGGCCTCGGCCTCTCCATCGTCCGCCACCTCGTCGAACTGCACGGCGGGACGGCGCGCGCCGAGAGCGAAGGCGAGGGACGCGGCGCGACCTTCACGGTCATGCTTCCGTCCGCGTCTGCGGACGCCGCCGGCTCAGAGCACGCTTCCACGCCGGAGCCGCCGCCGCCGGACGGCTGCCCCGAAAGGCTCGACGGGTTGAGGGTTCTCATCGTGGACGACGAGCCGGACACGCTGCTGATGTTGAAGATCGGGCTGTCGCGCTGCGGCGCGGAGGTCGAGACGGCGGGCGCGGCGGCCGAGGCGCTGGCGGCGCTCGACGCCGGGCGCTTCGACGTTATCATCAGCGACATCGGGATGCCGCTTGAGGACGGCTACGACCTGATCCGCAAGGTCAGGGCGCGGCCGGCCGAAGCCGGCGGGCGCACCCCGGCCGTCGCGCTCACGGCCTACGCGCGCGTCGAGGACAGGCTCCAGGCGCTCCGCGCGGGCTACCAGATGCACGTCCCCAAGCCGGTCGAGCTGATGGAGCTCGTCGCCGTCACACACAGCCTCGTCCGCCGCACGGACTGAATGACCCCGTCGAGAGTTACCGCACAGTGCTTCCGGCGAAAGCCGCCTACATCAGGTTGATCAAGGGCTTTATCATTATCGACGACCTCTACGCCTCCGCCGAGATGGGCGAGGCCGACGGCAAGAAGACCGCCAAGGTCAAGATGAAGAACGACCGCGCGCTGACCACGCTCGTCGAGACCGACGGCAAGTGGCTGGCCGACACGATCTGGTTCAAGTAGGCGCGCGGCCGCGTCCCTCTCGCACGACGAGCGGGCGAGGCCGACGCCCGTCCCCGCCCGCTTTTGTGCTATCCTTCGCCCGGCCCTCCGGGGTCACAAAAATCCACCCAAAGTTGAGCTGCGAAAAGACGGTATGCCCACACCGGAGCAGGACGTACAGACAGTGACCCCGAAGGGCGAGCGCGTTGACGCGCTGCCCGCCGGCGTCTCCTTCCACGACGTAATCACGCACGCCGACGAGCGCGGCGCGGTCGTCGAACTCTACGACCCGCGCTGGGGCTGGCACCCCGACCCGCTCGTCTTCTCCTACAGCTTCACGATCCGCCCCGGCATGATTAAGGGCTGGGGCGTCCACAAGAAGCATGAGGATCGCTACTTCATCCTCTTCGGCGAGATGGAGGTGGTGCTCTACGACGACCGCGAGGACTCGCCGACGAAAGGGTTGGTGGCGAAGGTCGTGATGTCGGAGTACCGCCGCCGGCTGATGAACATCCCGGCCGGCGTCTGGCACGCCGACCGCAACATCGGAAGCCGCGACGTGATCGTCGTCAACTTCCCGACCATCCAGTACGACCACTCAAGCCCGGACAAGTACCGCCTGCCGCTCGACAACGACTACATCCCGCACAAGTTCGACGACCCGCGGGGCTGGTGACGCGCGCGATGGCGACGGGCGGCGCGCGGCGACCCACGTTCAGCATCCTCCTGCCGACGCACAACCGCGCCGACGTGCTGCCCTTCGCCGTCGCTTCGGTGCTCGCGCAGACGTGCGGAGACTTCGAGCTGCTCGTCGTCGGCGACGGCTGCACCGACGCGACGGCCGAGGTGGTCGCGTCTTTCCGCGACGCGCGGCTCCGCTGGTTCGACTTGCCCAAGGCGCCGGGCTTCGGCTACGCCAACCGCAACGTCGCGCTCCGCGAGGCGCGGGGCGATCTCGTCGCCTTCATGGCGCACGACGACCTGTGGCTCGCCGACCACCTTGAGCTGCTCGCGCGCGGTCTCGAACGCGGCGGGGCCGAGATCGCCTACAGCCGCCCGCTCTGGGTCGTCCCCGTGGGCTTGCTCGCGCCGCTCGTCTTCAACCTCCACCACCCGGAGACGTTGAGCCGTTTCGTCGGCCGGACTTTCAACAGCATCCCCGCCGGCTGCGTCGTCCACCGGCGCGAGTGTTTTGACAAGTACGGCTACTGGGACGCGTCGCTGCCGGCGGCCGCCGACCTCGACCTGTGGGCCAGAATCGTCGAGGGCGGCGGGCGCAAAAACTTCGCGTACGTGCCCGAGCCGACGTGCCTGCACTTCCGCGCCAACTGGCGGAAGGAGGCGGACGTGGCGCAACCGGGGCTGCACGTCTGGAAGGCGCTGCACGCGGTCGAAGGCTTCATGCCCGGCGCTTTGAAGCTGGACGTGCCGGCGGGCATGACCGAGCAGGAGGCGTGCTGGCTGGCGATGTCGGCGGAGCCGTCGCGCTGGGCCGCCGAACTACGCGACGCCGTGTGGAGCGTCATCGAAAAGCGCGTCGCCCTGAGTGACGAGCTGCTGCTCAGGCTCGGCGTGGAGGGCGGGTCGGGTGGCTTGAGCGCCGAACGGCTGTTCGAGAGCTACGCGCAGATCGAGCGTCTCGCGCGGCTCGCCGACGAGCTGGTCGAAGACTCGGTCGGCTGGAAACTGCTCCGCCGCACGCGCGCGGCTCTCGAAGCCCTCGCCCCGCCCGACACGCTCCGCGCGCGCTCACTCCGGCGCGCGAAAATGGTCTTCGGGCGCGCGCCGCGCGGCGGCGCCTGAGGCGTGAAGTGGCGCGGGCGGCGGGCTGATTATGGAACTCGCGGGCGTCCGTAGCGTGCTCTGTGAAGACAACGCATCACGCTTCGGGGTCAGACCCGAATCAGGACGGGAGACGCAAACGGTGAAGAGAGAGTCACGGACATTCTACGCGCCTTGCGCAGCGCTCTGCCTGGCGCTGGCAATCGCACAGGGCGCGCAGGCGCGGCAGGCGGGACAGGAATCTGTGGCGGCGGCGGCGGTCCACTTCGTCGCCGAGCAAGAGCCGCAGGTGGCGCAGATCGCCGAGCCCAGCCGGAGGCTCTACCTGCTCCAGAGCCTCGCGGGGGCCGCGCTCGCCGCCGGCGACAAGGCGAAGGCTGCCTCGCTCGCACGCGACCTGATGGCGCTCGGCGACGAGCTGAAGTCGCGCCCCGGCTTCGGCGCGGACTTATACAGCGACGCCATGCACGTCGGCAACCTCGTACTCGGCCACCTCGCGCTCGAAGCCGGCGACGTGGGGCAGGCCAAAGAGCACCTGCTGGCGGCGGGGCGCGTGCCGGGCTCGCCGGCGCTCAAGTCGTTCGGACCGCACATGCTGCTGGCGAAGCAGCTGATAGAGAAGGGCGAGCGAGAGGCGGCCGTCCAGTACTTCGACCTGTGCGCCATGTTCTGGGCGTTGGAGCGCGGCAGGCTCGCGAAGTGGAAGGAGGAGGTCAAGCGGGGCGGCATGCCTGACTGGAACGAGCCCCCCGACTACGGGCTCAGCGTGCGCAAGGACCTCGCCCCCTGGCGGCACTGGAGGTAGGCGGACTCACCCCGCCGCCGGGGCCTCGTCCGCCGACTCGCGCATCCAGCGTTGCAGCCGCTCGGCGTCTTTCGTCACCGTGCGCGAGGCCGCGAAGAGGACGAGCGTGAGGAGCGCGCCGAGCGCCGGGATGACGTACATCGCCGTGCGCAAGCCCTCGGCGCGGAAGGGTTCGAGCGCGGCGTGCGTCGCGGCCGTCACCCCGGCCGCCTCGGCCGCGCGCGCCGTGAAGAAGTCGCTCACCAGTCCCGTCCCGTAAGGCCCGAGCGACGCCCCGAGCACGTACATCGCGAAGAAGTAGAGCGCCATCGCCGTCCCGCGCAAACCCGGCTCGGTCACGTCCTGAATCGTCGAGTAGACGGTCGAGTAGTAGACGTACATCAGCGCGCAGCCCGCGCCCATCAGCAGCATGAAGCCGGCCGTGTCGCCCGCCGCGCGCCCGAGCGCGAGGAAGAGCGGCGGCACCGAGCAGAGGATGGCCAGCGCGCCGACGAGCAGACGGCCGTTCGGGCGTCGTCGCGCGACGCGGTCGGCGACGACGCCGCCGAGCAGAAGCCCCGGCGCCCCCGCCAGCCCGTAGACCGCCATCGAGATGAAGTTGGCCGAGAGGATGTCCGCGCCGTGGTAGCGCATCAGGAACGGCGTGAGAAAAGAGCCGATGGCGTACATGTTGAAGTTGTGCAGCGCGCCCGAGATGATGAGCCAGAGCATCGTCGGCGTGCCCAGCACCAGAAGGTACGGCGAGCCTTCGCGCCTGCGCCCGCCGACGCCGTGTGCTTCGGCGGCGCCGCGCCTCGGCTCGCGGATGAAGAGCGCGGCGACGGCGCAGAGCAGGCCGGGCAGACCCGCCACGTAGAACGCCGCGCGCCACCCGTAGGGTCGCGCGATCAGCCCCGACACCGCGAAGCTCAGCGCGACGCCGACGGGCAGTCCCAGCATGAAGACCGCCATCGCCTTCGCGCGCCCGCGCGCCGGGAAGAGGTCGCCGATGAGCGAGGTGGCGGCCGGCGCGCACGAAGCCTCGCCGACGCCGACGCCGAGCCGGAAGACGAAGAGCTGCCAGAAGTTTCTCGCGAAGCCCGAGGCGACCGTCAGCAGGCTCCAGACGAAGACGCCGCCCGCGAGAATCCACTTGCGCCCGGCGCGGTCTGAGAGACGCCCGAGCGGCAGGCCGACGAACGAGTAGAGCAGCGTGAAGGCCGTCCCCAGCGCGCCCATCGCGCCGTCGCTCAAGGCCCACTCCTTCCGCACGGCCTCGCCGACCGCGCCGAGTATCTGGCGGTCGAAGAAGTTCATCGTGTTGACGGCGAATAAGACCCACAGCGTGAACCACACGCCCGCGCGTTCCTGTTTCATCGAAGGTCTCTTTGGTGAAAGGGTTTTGAACCACGGAGACACGGAGACGCGGAGACACGGCTAATAACTTAAGGCTGTGTCTCCGCGTCTCCGTGTCTCATAACTCCCGGCTTTATTCTCAGGTGCAAACTGCCATGTGGTGGCAGTAAGATAACCCGGCCGGGCCGGAGTTGAACAGGACTTGAGGAGCTTCCGTTGGACTTCAACGCTTACCTCGAACGCATCGACTACCGCGGGCCGCTCGAACCGACGGCCGAGACGCTGCGCCGCCTTCACGTCGCGCACCTGCTCGCGGTGCCGTTCGAGAATCTGAGCATCCACGCGGGCGAGCCCGTCGTCCTCGAAGACGCGGCGCTCTTCGACAAGATAGTCGCGCGCCGTCGCGGCGGCTTCTGCTACGAGCTGAACGGGCTGTTCGCCGCGCTGCTCGGCGCGCTCGGGTTCGAGGTCGAGATGCTCTCGGCGGAGGTGATGAATCGCGCGGGCGTGTTCGGGCCGGAGTTCGACCACATGGCGCTGCTCGTCAAACTCGAAGAGCGTTGGCTGGCCGACGTGGGCTTCGGCGACTCGTTCGTCGAGCCGCTGCGGTTGGACGAGCGCGGCGAGCAACGGCAGGGGGCGAAGTCTTACCGGATTGAGGACGACGGCGACCGCCTGATTCTTTTGCAAAAGGAGGCGGGCGGCGAGTGGGACGCGCAGTACCGCTTCACGCTGACGCCGCACGTCTACGCGGACTACGCGGGGATGTGTCACTTCCACCAGACCTCGCCCGAGTCGCACTTCACGCGGGGGCGCGTCTGCACGCGGCTGACCGGCGGGGGCGGGCGCGTGACGCTGAGCGGGTCGCGCCTCATCACGACCGACGCCGGCGGCCGGCGCGAGCGCGAGCTGGCGGGCGAGGAAGAGTACCGGCGGGCGCTCGTCGAGCACTTCGGCGTCGTGATGCGTGGGTGAGAATGGCCGACGAGTTAAGCGACGACGACGAGGCGGCTTCGGCAATCGCCGTCGGGCTGTTCGGGCCGGCGGCGCGCGCGACGCCCGTCGTCGGCAGGGGCAGCGTCAACAAGGTCTTCTTCGTCGAGTCGCCGGGCGGCAAGGTCGTCATCCGTATGAGCGACAGGCCGGACGCGCCGGACGAGTACGCGAAGGAAGTCTGGTGCATCGGGCGCGCGGCCGCGCTCGGCGTCCCCGTCCCCTCGGTGCTCCGGGTTGGCCGACGCGGCCGTCACGCCTACATGGTCGAATCGTTCGTCGCCGGGGATGAGGGGCGCGACGCTCCCGCCGCAGAGTCGGAAGTCTGGCGCGCGCTCGGCGGCTACGCCCGGCTCATCCACTCCATCGACGTGCCGGGCTTCGGGCTGAAGCTGTCGGAGATAACCGTGGGCGGCGGGCGCGAGGCGTGGGCGCGCCACCTCGAATACAACGTCGAGAGTCTGAACGAAGACGACGCGCTGCTCGGGCTGCGTGTCGTCACGCGCGAAGAGTCGAGTGCCGTGCGCGAAGTCTTCAAAGGGCTTCGCGGGCGCGACTTCAGGTTCGGGCTTAACCACGGCGACCTCTCTTTGAGGAACACAATCGTCGGCGCGGAAGGCCGCGTGACGCTGCTCGACTGGGGCTCGGCGGAGGCGGCGGCCGTCCCGCACCACGACCTGATACAGTTGTTGAAGACGGGCATGACGGAGGGCGACCCAAGCGGCGTCGAGTTCCGAGCGTTCCTCGACGGCTACGGGATTTCGCCGGCCGAGCTGGAAAGGATGATGCCGGAGCTTGAGGCGCTTTTGACGCTGCGCGCGTTCGACAAACTCCGCTGGGCGCTCGATTGGAGCGTCGATGATTTGGGCGACTACGTCGGACACGCGCGCGCGGCGGCGCGGCGCCTTCTGCGCCGGACTTAGACGGAGGCGAAGGCTGACTTGCAGACGCCCTACGACCACATCGCCGAACGTTGGCACGCCGCGCCGAGGGAGTTCAAGGCGCGCAGGTACGTCGAGTTGATTCTCGACGGCCTCGCGCCCGGCGCGCGCGTCCTCGATCTCGGCTGCGGGACGGGCGAGCCAATCGCGCGCCACTTGGCCGAGAGGGGCTTTCGCGTGGTCGGCGTGGACGAGTCGGAGAAGATGCTTGAGATAGCGCGTCGCGTCGTCGCCGGCGCGGAGTTCGTCCGCGCGGACATGCGCGCGCTCAGGCTTGAGGGCGCGTTCGCGGCCGCCGTCGCGTGGGACTCGGTCTTCCACGTCGAGCGCGCGAGCCACCGCGAAATCTTTCGGAAGCTGCGGGGGCTGCTCGACGCGGGCGGGCGGCTGTTGCTTTCGGCCGGCGGCTCTGGCGACGAGGGCTTTACGTCCGAGATGTACGGGAGCGAATTCTTCTACAGCGGATACGAACCGACAGAGACCGTGCGGCTTCTCGCGGAGGAAGGGTTCGCGGTCGAGCTTTGCGAGGTGGACGACCCTTCTTCGCGCGGCCACATCGCCGTCGTGGCGAGAAAGGTCGCTTGAGCTTTAATAAGTTATGATTCACACCGAGAGCGCGGGCGGGGTGGTGCTAGACGCGGAGGGTCGCGTGCTGCTGGTCAGCCAGCACGGGACGAGTTGGTCTCTGCCGAAGGGGCACGTCGAGGAGGGCGAGAGCCTTCTTGAGGCGGCGCGGCGGGAGATTTACGAGGAGTCGGGCGTCGGCGAACTTGAACTGCTGCGAAGTCTGGGCAGCTACACGCGCCACCGCCTCGGCCCGGAAGGCGGCGAGGACGCGTCCGAGCTGAAGACCATTCACCTCTTCCTCTTCAGGACTTCCGCGACCGAGCTAAAGCCGGTAGACCCCGACAACCCGGAGGCGGTGTGGGTCGAGAGGGCGCGCGTCTCGGAGCTACTGACGCACCCGAAGGACAGAGAGTTTTTCGAGTCGATAATTACAAGCATCTGAGATTGCCTACAGGAGACGCAACGCGCTCATGAAGAGTTTGATTCTCGCCCTCGCCATTCTTTCGCTCGCCGCCGCGCCGGCCGCCGCGCAGACGGTCAGGAAGCCGGCCGAGCCGCCCCTCGTCATCAACGACCCGGCGCCCGCCACGCCGGCCTCGGTCGTGCGCGAACTCTACAAGGCGCACCGCAACGGCCGCGGCCACGTCTTCGAGAAGCAGGGGCGCAGGCTCCAACAGAAGTTCTTCGACGCGAAGCTGGCCGCGCTCCTCTGGAAGAATTTGAGCGAGACGCCGGAGGGCGAGCTGGGGCGCATCGACTTCGACCCGCTCTACAACGCGCAGGACACGCAGATTAAAAACTTCCGCGTCGGCGCCGGGACGGTCAAAGGCGACGCGGCCGGCGTCGCCGTCACCTTCGTCAACTTCGACCAGCAGGTGAAGATTGATTTCCGCCTCGTCAGGGAGAAGGGCGTCTGGAAGATTTCAAACATCGTCTACGGCGGCGGCTCAGACCTCCTGAAGATTCTGAGCGAGCCGACGTGAGCGGGCGTTCCATCTCAGAATAAAACAGCGTGGATGACAAAAAGATAAAGCGGGCGCTCGTCTGCCTGTTCGTCCTGCTCTACGTCCCGTACCTGTACCAGCAGGGTTACCAGCGGGTCTTCCAGAGTCCGGGCGACTTCCCGACGCTCTACTGGGGCGCGAAGGCCGTCTTCGACGAGGGGCGCTCGCCATACGTTGACGGCGCCTTCGACGAGGTCGCGCGGCGCGAGCAGCGGCGCATCTTCCCGTACCTCTACCCGCCGCCGAGCCTGCTCCTCTTCTACCCCTTCTCGACGGTCACCTACGACGCGGCGAAGGTGTGTCTGCTCGGCGCGAGCCACGTCTGCCTGCTCGTCATCCTCTACCTGCTCTTCTTCCGCATCGCGCCGTTTGAGCCGCTGCCCGGCCCGCCGGGATTGGCGGCCGCGCTGATGACCGTTTTCGTACTGAATTACTACCCGGTCGCTGATAACTTCGCGTGGGGACAGATCAACTTAATCGTGCTGGCGCTGGTCTGCTTCAGTTGGCTCGCGCTCAAGCGCGGCGGCCACGCGCTGAGCGTCGCGGTGCCGCTGTCGCTGGCGATACTGCTGAAGACCTACCCGGTGCTGCTGCTGCCGCTCCTGCTCGTCAGGAAGCGTTACGGGGCGGCGGCGGCCGTCGTGGGGCTGTTGATGCTCTACACGCTGGCCGCGTGGCTGGTGTTGCCGTCGCAGCTCTGGGGCGACTGGGCGCGGAACGTGATGCCGACGGGCGGGTACGGCCTCAGGCCGTTCAACTTGTTCCTGCCGGCCGAGCCGTGGAACCACAGCATCAACGGCTTTCTGATCTTCGTTGACGACCGGACGCACACGCTCCTCGGGATGCCGACCCGCTGGCTGACGAGGCCGCTCACGTACCTCGTCGCGGGCGCGGTCGCCGCCGCGACGGTCGGCTTCTCGTACTTCTCGGTGCGCCGTGGGACGGGCGCGAAGACGCTCGACCTTGAGTTCGCGCTCTTCCTGCTGATGATGTTTCTGGTGGCGCCGCTGTCGTGGGAGCACCACTTAGTCTACGCGCTGCCGGCGGCGCTGTTCGCAATCGACTTCCTGCTGCGCGGGCGTGTGCGCGCGCCGGCGGTCGCGGTCGTCGCGGCGCTCTTCGTCCTCGCGTGGGACTTCCCGCGCGACGAGATGTTCTTGATAAAGGGGCCGCTGGCGTTCGTCAACGCCGTCAAATTCTTCGCGGCCTTCGGGCTGTGGTACTTCGTGGCGCGGCGTGCGTGGGAGGCTCTGCGCGCGGGGCGCGCGGGGGCGGAGGCGCCGGCTGACGCCTGAAGGTTGTCGGGGCGCGCCCGCCACGCTTCGCGCAACTCTCGCCCGCGTGTTAGAGTCTGTCGCTTGAGCTCTGGTCGGAAATCTCAACAGGGAAGGTTCGGGACGGATTTTGATAAGCAGCGCTGCCGCCTCGCGTGCGGTCTCCCTCGGCTCCAAGACTAAGCACATCACCTTGGGCGTGGTCTGCCCGATGGCGAACGAGCGCGCGTCCGCCGGGCGCTTCGTCCGCGAGGTGCTGGCCGCGTGCGAGCCGTTCGGCTTTCGCGGCGTCACCTTCTTCGCCGTCCTCGACCGCGTGAGCAAGGACGGGACGCTCGACATCCTGCGCGAACTCGGGGCCAAGCTCCCGCAACTGCGCGTCGTCTGGGCGCCGGAGAACCGCTCGGTTGTTGACGCCTACCTGCGCGGCTACCGCGAGGCGCTCGACGCGGGCTGCGACTGGATTCTTGAGATCGACGCCGGCTACAGCCACCAGCCGTCGGACGTGCCCGCCTTCTTCGAGAAGATGCTCGAAGGCCACGACTGCGTCTTCGGCACGCGCTTCTCGAAGGGCGGTCGCATCACCGAAAGCTCCTTCAAGCGCCGCGTCATCAGCCGGGGCGGCACCTTCCTCGCCAACCTCCTGCTGGGCACGCGCCTCTCGGACATGACGAGCGGCTTCGAGTTGTTCTCGCGCGCCGCGCTCCAGGAGGTGCTGGCGAAGGGCATCAACTCGCGCGGCCACTTCTTCCAGACAGAGATCAAGGCGCACTGCCAACCGCTGCGCGTCGCCGAAGTCCCCATCCACTACCGCGCGGCCAGCGACAGCGTCAACAACGACGTGCTCCGCGACGCGCTGCGCAACCTCTGGCGGCTGTTCCGCGCGCGCGTCGCCGAGGCGCGCGCCTCTTCCGGCGGCGAGCTGAAGCGGGACGAGCTCGGATGACGCAGGCGCTGGCGGTCGTCGTCACCTCCATCTCCGGGCCGAACCGCGTGCTGCGCGAGCTGGCCGAGGGTTCGGCCGCGCGCGGCCACCGCTTCGTCGTCGTCGGCGACGAGAAAAGCCCCACAGACTTCCGCCTCGAAGGCTGTGACTTCTACGACCTCCCCGCGCAGTACGAGACCGGCTTCCGCTTCGCCCGCCTTTGCCCCACGCGCCACTACGCGCGCAAGAACCTCGGCTACCTGCTCGCGATTAGAGGCGGCGCCGCCCTCATCGCCGAGACCGACGACGACAACGTCCCGCGCGAAGAGTTCTGGGCCGAGCGTCACCGCGTTCAGTCCGTCCCCACGAACGCGGGCGCCGGCTGGGTCAACGCCTACCGCTACTTCACCGACACGCACATCTGGCCGCGCGGGCTTCCACTCGACCGCGTGCGGGATGAAGTAACCGGGTTCGAGTCGCTGAACGTCTCGGACGCCGACTGTCCCATCCAGCAGGGGCTGGCCGACGAGAACCCGGACGTGGACGCCATCTACCGGCTCGTCTCGGAGTTGCCGCAGTCGTTCCGCCGCGACCGGCGCGTCGCTTTGGCTTCGGGCTCGTGGTGCCCCTTCAACAGTCAGAACACGACGTGGTGGGCAGAAGCCTTCCCGCTGCTCTACCTCCCGGCCTACTGCTCGTTCCGCATGACCGACATCTGGCGCAGCTTCGTCGCGCAGCGCATCGGCTGGGAGCAGGGCTGGGGCGTGCTCTTCCACGAGCCGACCGTCTGGCAGGAGCGCAACGAGCACAACCTCATGCGCGACTTCCGCGACGAGGTCCCGGGCTACCTGAACAACGCCGCCATCTGCGAGGCGCTCGCCGGCCTCCGGCTCGCGCCCGGCGTCGGGCGCATCGGCGAGAACATGCTGGCCTGCTACGAGCGGCTGGCCGAGATGTCTCTGGTCGGCCGGGAGGAGCTGCCGCTGCTCGCGGCGTGGCTCGAAGACCTCGACGCGGCGCGCGCGGGGGGGTGAGCCGGGGCTTATGGGGAACTTCCTACAGGGCAAGAGGGTGGCGGTCACGGGGGGCGGGGGCTTCCTCGGCAGCGTGGTCGTCGCCAAGCTCCGCGAGCGCGGGTGCGAAGACGTCTACGTCGTCCGCAAGCGCGACTACGACCTGGTCAGGGGCGCGGACGTCGAGCGCCTCTACGCGGACGCGCGCCCCGAAGTCGTCATCCACCTCGCCGCGGTCGTCGGCGGCATCGGCGCGAACCGCGAGAACCCCGGCCGCTACTTCTACGAGAACATCATGATGGGCGTCCAGCTCATCGAGGCCGCGCGCCTCTCGGGCGTCGAGAAGTTCGTCCAGGTCGGCACCATCTGCGCGTACCCCAAATTCACCCCCGTCCCCTTCAGGGAGGACGACCTCTGGAACGGCTACCCGGAGGAGACGAACGCCCCGTACGGGGTGGCGAAGAAGGCGCTGCTGGTGCAGTGCCAGGCGTACCGCGACCAGTACGGCCTCAACGGCATCTACCTGCTGCCCGTGAACCTCTACGGCCCGAACGACAACTTCGACCCGAACACGTCGCACGTCATCCCGGCGCTGATTAAGAAGTTCGTCGACGCCGAGGGGCGGGGCGAGCCTTCGGTCGAGGTCTGGGGGACGGGCGCGGCCACGCGCGAGTTCCTTTACGTGGACGACGCGGCCGAAGGCATCGTGCTCGCCGCGGAGGAGTACGACGGGCGCGACCCCGTGAACCTCGGGTCGGGGATGGAGATCAGCATCAAAGACCTCGCCGAGTTGATCGCGCGGGAGACCGGCTACCGCGGCGAACTCGTCTGGGACGCCTCGAAGCCCGACGGGCAGCCGCGCCGCGCGCTCGACGTGACGAGGGCGGAGGAGCTTTTCGGGTTCCGCGCGCGCGTCGATTTCGTCGAGGGCTTGCGGCGCACCATCGCGTGGTATCGCTCGACGCTCGCGCCCGGGGC
>DASVQX010000084.1:0-107607 GCA_036388915.1 Pyrinomonadaceae bacterium | reverse complement strand
ACGGCCCAAAGGCTCCGGGCCGTGCTGACGCGTCTCCGGCTAAATTTTTACCCGCCCGCGGCCGCGTGTAGAATGCGGCCGTATGTCAACGCACAGAATCAAGGTGCGCTCGCGCGTTCGCGAGGAGCTGGTCGAGTTCACGTCGGACGTTAAGCGTGCGCTGCGCGAGTCGGGCGCGCGCGACGGCGTCTGCGTGCTCTTCTCGCGCCACACGACCGCCGGGCTGACGGTCAACGAGAACGCCGACCCGGACGTGCCGCGCGACATGCTCCACGCCCTGCGCACGCTCATCCCCCAACACGGCATGGGCTTCCGCCACGGCGAAGAGAATTCCGACGCGCACATCAAGACCACGCTCGTCGGCCCCTCCGTCACCGTCCCCTTCGCCGACGGCGAACTCCTGCTCGGCCGCTGGCAGGGAATTTTCCTCTGCGAGTTCGACGGCCCCCGCGAGCGCGAAGTGACCTTGACGATACTGGGCGGCGACGCCTGAGACGGACGGCGGCGAGTGCTTCACCACGCGCGCGACCAGCGGGGGCCCGTGTGTTCGCCGTCGCGGAGGCGCGCGTCTACGCCGGCGCGCAGTTCGAGCAGGCGTCCCATGAGCCAGAGCAGGTCGGAGAGGCGGTTGAGGTAGGGGACGACGTGCGGGTTGATTTCGGCGCCCGTCTCGGAGAGGCGGACGACGGCGCGCTCGGCGCGTCGGCAGACGGTGCGCGCCACGTCGTAGGCGGCCGCCGCCGCGTGGTCGCCGGGCAGAGACCAGTCGGAGAGGATGCCTTCCGTCGCCTCGACGCGCGTGACGTGCGCGGTCAACGCCTCGACCATCTCGGGCGTGACGTAGGTCGTCTTCGACTCCTGCCCGCCCGCCGGGCTGGCGATGGCGCCCGCGACCGTGAACAGCTCGCGCTGGATCGTCTTCGTCAGCTCGCGCACCTCCTCGTCGTCGCAGATCGAGCGCGCGAACCCCATCGACGCGCCCAGCTCGTCCACCGTCCCGTACGCCTCGACGCGCGGGTCTGACTTCGACACGCGCGCCCCGCCGATGAGTCCCGTGTCGCCCTTGTCGCCGTGTTTCGTCGCGATGCTCATGCCTTGCCTCACAGAAAGAGTTTCAAAGGGTCGCTCAGATAGAGCCGGAAGAATTCGTCGAGGCTGTCCGCCACACGCCGCGGCGGCCGGTCGCCGAAGTAGTCAACGTAGACTGAGGAGGTCTCGGCGTCTTCGTAGCGCAGGCCGTACGCGTGCGAGTTGATGAGGAAGTCCATGAAGAGCAGTTGCGCGCCCGCGCGCGCCTCGTTTTCGCCGGCCACGCGTTCCAGCGCCCAGAGCGTCATGCACTCGCCGTCCATACATCCGTCGTCCATCCCGCCGGTGGCGCGGTAGAGGCCGACGAGGTCGCGCGCGAACGGGCGCCCCGTGCGCCGCAGCGCCGCGACGACCTCGCGCTCGTCGCGCGGCGGCAGCAGCTTGACCCCTTCGCGCCGCCACCTGCCTATCAACTCGTCAAGGCTCTTGAGTTCGGCCAACGCCCGCCCCCTTCACATCGCCGCGTAGCGCTGCTGCCTGCGCAGGAGCCATAAAAAAACGGGGCCGCCGGCGAGCGCCGTGATGGCGCCGACGGGCAGCTCGCCCGCGCCGAAGGCCGTGCGCGCGACGGCGTCGGCCAGCATCAGGAAGGCCGCGCCGAGGACGAACGAGCACGGCATCACCACCCGCACGTCTTCGCCGAAGAGCAGGCGGACGGCGTGCGGGACGATGAGGCCGACGAACCCGATGGTGCCGCCGACCGCGACCGTCACGCCGACGATCAGAGACGCCGCGACGTAGACGAGGCGCTCGCTCCGGCGGACGTTGACGCCGAGGCTCTCGGCCGTCTCCTCGTCCACCGCGAGCAGGTGCAGGTCGCGCGTGAGCAGGAGCAGGATGACCCAGCCGGGGACGAGGAAGAGGAGCATCCGCCAGACGAGGTCGAAGCCGACCACGTCGAGGCTCCCGATCGTCCACCGCAGGATTTGCAGAGCGCGCGAGTAGTCGGCGAAGTATTGGATGACGACGACGCCGGCCGCCGCCACCGTGTTCATCACCACGCCCGCCAGCAGGAGCGCGCCCGGCAGCACGGTCGCGCCCGTCCGCGCCAGACGGTAGACCACCACGACGCTCAGACACGCGCCCGCGAACGCCGCGACGAAGATGATGGGCAGCCCCGCCACGCGCGCCCCCATCCCGAACGCGATGGCCACGCTCGCGCCCAGAGCGCCGCCGCCCGAGACGCCGAGCGTCAGAGGCTCGGCCAGAGGGTTGCGGAACATCGCCTGCAACGCCGCGCCCACCAGCCCCAGAGACGCGCCGACCACGCCCGCCATCACGACGCGCGGCAGGCGCAGCCCGAAGAAGATGAGCCGCGCCCGCTCGTCCGTCCACAGCGCCGCGAAGTCGAGCCGCTGGTAGCCGACCCACAGCGACAGCAGCGTCGAGAGAATGAGCACGAGGAGGAGCCACAGCAGCGCGCGCCAGAGACGCGCGCCCGCCGTCTCCGCGCGTGCCGCGGCGCGGCGCACCTCAATCTTCTCCGCCTCAACGCCCAACTCTCAGTCGTCCTCTCCGGCCGTGTAGAGCAGGATGTCGGTGGGGAATCCGCCCCACGCGTTGAAGTCCTTGTCCGTCAGGTTGCGGTACTGTGCGTCCGTGACCCGGCGCGCGTTCCACGCGAAGTTCAAGTGGTGGTATGCGTGCCCGAACATCACCCACAGCTCCCCCTCGGTCAGCTCCTCGCCGCCGCGGATGAGCGCCTCAATCTGTTCAAGCTCCTCGCGCGCCTCCGAGACGTTCGAGAGTATGACATCCGGGTTCAGCTTATCCATTCCTTGAAAACCCCCGGCCGAATCGTACCAGATTCACAGCTCCGACCAGACGAACGTGCGGCCGAACGCCTGGCGCGCGCGGACGTGTTCGTCGCCGTAGATGTGCGCGAGCACTTCGTCGCGGAGCACGTCCGCGGGCGTGCCTTCGGCAATGACTTCGCCGAGGCGGACGGCGTGGACGCGGTCGAAGGCGGGGTCTAAGAGCATCAGGTCGTGCGTGACGACGAGCGCGGTCATGCCCTGCTCGTCGCGCAGGCGTCGGAGGTGGCGGATGAGGCCGGCGCGGTGCTTGAGGTCGAGCGCCGCCGAAGGCTCGTCGAGCAGAAGGCACTCCGGCTCCTGCGCCAGCGCGCGCGCCAGCGCGACGAGTTGCCGCTCGCCGCCCGAGAGTTCGGTGACGGGGCGCGTTTCGAGGTGCGCGGCGTCAACGGCGGCGAGCGCGGCGCGCGCGGCCTCCACGTCGCGCCCCGTCTCGAAGCGGAAGCGCGAGGAGTGCGGGCTGCGACCCGTCAGCACGACTTCGAGCGCGGTGAACGGGAAGACGGTCGAGACCGTCTGCGGCACGTAGGCGACGCGGCGCGCGCGCGCGCGCGGATCGACGCGTTCGAGCGGGACGCCGCCGAGCATGACCTCGCCGGCCGTCGGTTTGAGCAGACCCGCGAGCAGGCGGATGAGCGTTGACTTCCCCGACCCGTTCGCGCCGACGAGCGCGGAGAGACGCCCGCGCTCGACGACGAGCGACGCCCCGCGCACGACCTCCGGCTGGCGGTCGCCGTACGCGAAGCGAAGCTCGCGCCCTTCGATGAGTGCGACACTCGTCACCTCAGTCGTCACCTCTTCTCGAACGCCTCGGGGTGGATGAGCGCGGCGAACTTGCGCGCGGAGTCGCCGACGAGCTGCGAGGGGTGGAGCACCGTCTCGTCGCGGACGGGGTGGACGCGCCCCTCGCGCACGGCGCGCAGGGTGGGAAGCTCCTTCCAGACGGCGAGCGTGTCCTCGTCGAAGGCGCCCGCCTCCTTGTGCATCATCAGGTCGAGCACCACGTCCGGGTCGAGCGCGACGACCGCCTCCTTCTGCATCTTGCCCCAGCCCTCGCGCGTTGGCGGCGAGACGGGCTCGCCCCCGGCGACGCGGATGAGCTGCGCGATAAAGCTGTCGCCGCCCGCCGTGTAGAGGTCGCGCAGCGTCCCCGGCACGCGGTCAACGACGCAGAGCACGCGCCGCCTGGGCAGACGCTCGGTGGCGAGCCGGACGGTCTCGACGCTCATGCGCGCCTGTTCGAGTAGCTTCTGCGCGGCCGCCTCGTCGCCGGTCGCGCGGCCGACGAGCGTGATGGCCGTGTAGGCGTCTTCGAGCGTCTGGCTGGGGACGGCGAGCGTCTTGATGCCGGCGGCCTCGACCTTGTCTTTGACGAACTGCGCCTGCGCGTCGGAGAAGATGACGAGGTCGGGACGCAAGGACGCGATCTGCTCCATGTTCGGGTTGTTCCAGCCGCCGACGCGCGGGAGCTTCGACGCCTCGGGCGGGTAAGAGCAGTAGTCCGAGACGGCCACCACGCGGTCGAAGGCGCCGACGCCGTGGAGTATCTCGGTCGTGCTCGGCGTGAGCGAGATGATGCGCGCCGGCTTCCCCACGGACGCGGGCACGACCGGCCCCGTGTTGCAGCCGCCCGCGACGAGCGCCGCCAGCATCGCCAGCAGCGCGGCGACGACGACAACGGTCTTACCCGTCCCGCTTTTCTTCATCGGATTCGACTCCCTTCTCGTCCCGGTCGTAAGGGCAATGACGGCAGCCGCTCCCGCAGCAGTAGCCGCGCCGCAGGTGGTAGCGCGCGGTGAAGACGACGTACGCGCCCTCTCGGTAAAAATCCTCGCCCTCGACGGGCGCCGGGCTGTCTTTCAAATCCGCCACGCGCGCGCCTCTTTAAAAGTGGAGCGCGGCGCCGGCGCGCCCCTCGCGGCCGGGCGTGCGGAAGCCGTTCTCGTAGTAGTCGCGGCCGAAGACGTTCTCGACCTTGCCGAACAAACGCAGCCGGCGCGTGTCGGAGAGCGGGAAGGTGTAGCTCGCCGTCAGGTCGCCCTTGCGGATGCCGTCGAAGCGGTAGGCGCGGTTCGTGAACGTCGAGGGGTCGAAGATCGGCGCGAGGTAGTCCGACGACGCGACGAGGTCGAAGTTGACCGCGACGCGCGTGCCGACGCGCGCGGTCGCGACGAGCGTGAACTGGTGGTCGGCGACGGCGAAGGCGCGCAGCACGCCCGCGACCACGGGGCGCCGCTGGTCGCTGTTCGTGTGCGTGTACGAGGCGAAGAGGTCGAAGCGGCGCGAGGGCGCGAACTCGCCGCTCAGCTCCAGCCCTCGCGAAAGCCCGCCGCCGGTGTTGAGAAAGCCGCCGAAGCGTCCGAACGGGTCGCCGGGCGTGTCGCCAAAGCCGACGACCTCTTGCAGACGCGTGTAGAAGTAGGTGGCCGACAAGCGCACGCGGTTCGAGGCGAGCGTCTGGTCGATGCCGGCGTCGAAGGCTATCGAACGCTCGGGCGCGAGCCGCGGGTCGCCGAGCGCGCTGTAGCCGAAGAAGCTGCTGTAGAAAGTGCCGAAGCGCTCGTAGAGCGACGGCTTGCGGAAGCCGTTGCCGACGTGCCCGCGCAGCTTCGTCCCCGAAGAGCGGAAGAGGTAGGCGATTGAGCCGTCGCCCGTGTAGGCGTTGGGCGGCGAGTCGAACGAGAGCGCGGCGTAGGGCGCGCCCGCCGACGGCGTGAAGGCGGGCGTGCCGAGCCGGAACGTCTGCGCGCGGAAGGCGGCCGAGAGTTGCAGGCGGTCGTCGAGGAAGCGCAGTTGGTCCTGGACGAAGAAGCTGTGGCTGCGCTCGTCCACGTCGGCCGAGGAGTTGCCGGCGGGCGTCACGTCGAGGAAGCGCGTGAAGAAGCTCTCGCGCTCGAACTCGTAGCCCACGTCAAAGAGGTTGTGACGGCCGAGGCGGAAGTCGGCGCGGAGGCTGAGCGTGTGGACGGAGCCGTCGAAGTCGTTGACGGTCGAGCCTTGCGGCTCGAAGAAGAAGTCGGCCGGGTCGCCCGGTACGGCCGGCCCCTCGCGGAAGGAGTTGCGCGTGACGAGGCCGTGATAGCTGACCGTGTAGCCGAAGGCTTCGGACGGGCGCTGCGCGAAGGCGAGCGCGCCGGAGAAGAAGCGGCCGGTGCGCGAGAAGTCCGCGTCGTTGGCCGCCGGGAGGAAGGTCGCACCGTTGAGGTTCAGTTGACTCAAGGGCGTGCCCCGTTCGTAGCGGCGGAGTTCTGCGCGCGGGACGGCGCGCGCCTCGACGATGCCGGTCGCGGGCAGCGCGCCGACGGCCTGCGGGTCTTCGTTGAGCTGCGCGAACGAGTCGGAGGCGTAGGCGCGCGCCGAAAGAGTCGCGGTCGGCGTCAGGCGGAAAAGGGCGCGCCCCTGCGCGTTGGTCGCGCGCGCCGCGTCGTCGCCGTCAACGCCGCCCGAGGAGTTGAGGTGCGAGACGCCGGCGCTGAAGGCGAGGCGGTCGGCCTCGCCGGCCGACCCGGACACTTGCGCGCGCCCGCGCGCGAAGCCCGAGCTTCCGCCCTCGGCGAAGAGTTGGCCGCGGAACGGGCCGCCGCCCTCTTCGGTAACGAGGTTGACGACGCCGCCCACGGCGTTCGTCCCGTAGAGCGAGGAGCCGGAGCCGCGCAGGACTTCGACGCGCGAGGCGCCGGTGACGTTGAAGTCGGAGAGGAAGCTGGTCGCGTCGCCCTGCGGGGTCGCCGGGTCGCGGAAGCGAAAGCCGTCGATGAGGACGGACGTGTCCTGGTTGCGAAGCCCGCGCGTCTTGATCGAGACGAGCGAGCCGGGGCCGCCGAGCTGCTGCACGCGGAGACCCGGCACGGTGCGCAGGGCCTCGGCGACGGTCGCCTCGTCGCGCTCGTCTATCTCGCGCGCGTTGACGGTGGTGACCGCCTTCGAGACTTCGTCCGCCGTCTGCGGCGCGTCGGCGGCGGTGACGACCACCTCGGCCGAGACGCCGGCCACCTCCAGCCGCAGGTCGAGCGCGGCCCCAGTATCGCGCGAGACATTGACGGCCTGCGCGGCGCCGGCCGCGAAGCCCTCGGCCTCGGCCTCGACGATGTACTCGCCGGGCGCGAGCCGCCCGAAGCGGTACGCGCCCGAGGCGTCGGTCTGCGTGGAGAGCCGAACCTGCGTGCGCGCTCGCTCGCGGAGCGTGACGGTCGCGCCGGCGACGGCCGCGCCGCGCGGGTCTGTGACGCGGCCCGAAAGGGACGCGCCCTGCCCCTGCGCGTGCGCGGGGGCGAAGGCGGAAAGCAGGACGAGCGCGCAGGCGAAGGCGGTCGTCAAGGCGGTCGTGCGGATGAAAGTCTCTCTTCTCATTTCAAAATACCTCTCGCGGCGGACGGGCCGGGCGGCCGCGCGCGCCGAAAGAGTGGAGCGGTGGTTAAAGAGTCTTCCCCCGGCCGCGCCGTGCGCCGAAGGCGGCGCGACGCCTGAAAGAGAAAAGCCCTCGGTCTTCACGTAGGAAGACCGAGGGCTTGCCGGTTAAAACTCACGCGAAGCGCGGCGGCGTCGGCCGAACCCGCGGAAGGGGGCGGCGCGCCTCTACAGCGTTTCACGCCCGACGCCACCCGCCCTTTCCCGGAGCGTAAGCGGTCGCCTCCGTCAGAAATGCCGTGAACCATCAACCGTGAATCGTGACAAGAGAAGCGGGTCTTCTCTCCTCACGGTTGACGGTTCGCGGTTCACAGCTTTTTAGCAGGCAAGGTTTCCTGACTCCCGGCTCGGACGCGCCGCGCCCCGTGGCCTTCCCCGACCTCGCGGTCGAGTGGCCCCCGCCTCCGACGGCGGGGAAGAGCGCTTCACGAATTCGCCGGTTCACAGTGGCGGGAACCGTGCGGGCTTTACACCCGACTTCCCTTGAAGCCGGCGCCCCTTGCGAAGGGGCGTCCGACTTTTTGACCTGCGACGGTCGGCCGGGCGGCGGGCTTCTGCAAACCCGCGCGCGCGGCCGAATCAGCGATGAAAATCTAAAGTTCCAAAGAGCGTGCGCCTTCGTCCGGCGCCTTCGCGCGGGGCAAGTCCCGCGCGAGGGCTAGAACCTATCACCGCGCCCCCGCGGCGTCAAGCCGGAGACTTTAGCGATGCCAGACCGTGCCGTCTTCGTAGAGGACGCGGACGACGACGGCCTGCTCTGTCATCCCGTCGCGCTCCTTCTTGTTGAGCGACTGGAGGCTGATGCGCCCGGCGGGCGCCGAGACGGTGAGGAAGTTGAGTTCCTTCTCCTTGCCGGGGGCGATTCTTTCGACGCCGGTGAACTCGCGCCGGCCCAAGACCTCGCCGGTCGCGGCGTCGGTGAAGACGTAGTCCCAGTCGATCTCCCTGATCGCCTTCGGGCCGGAGTTGCGGATCGAAATCTTGTAGCGGAAGGCGTAGCGCGGGGGCGCGGGCGGGCGCGACCTGATGACCTGCTCGGAGCGCATCTCCTGCTCGACCTTCGCGGCCTCGGCGGTGTTGCCCGAGGCGCGCGCGCGCTCGGCGCGGCGTTGGTCTACGAGGCGCCGGCGCACGTCGTCGAAGGTCTCGTTCGTCCCGGCGAAGGGGTCGCTCTGCCAGTTGAGCCGCTCCTTCGCCCAGCCGTACTTCAAGACCACGACATCGGGCGGCGCCGCCGCGTCAGCCGGCGCGGGCGCCGGAGCCTGCGCGCGCGCCGCGCCGCAGAGCGCCAGCGCCAGACAGCAAAGCGATAGGACTCTTCTCATCTGCCGCCTCCCTCCCGCTACGTCGCGGGGCCGAAGGTTATCAGCGTGATTGTTAAAAGTGAAGGGGCTGAAGCGCGAAGACTTCAGCCCCCGGTCGTGTCGTCCGCGGCCGCGCCTTTCTCCGAGCGCGCGGCCGCGGGCCGAAAGGTTAGAAGACGAGGCGGGCGCCGATGACGACGCGGCGGTTGCCGCCGTCGGTCGTCCACTGGTTGAGGAACGCGCCGGAGTTGACCGCCGCGGTCGGGATGCCGAAGTTGCGCGTGTTCGTCGCGTTGAACATGTCGGCGCGCAGTTGCAGCCGCACGGTCTCGCTCAGGCTCGTGTTCTTGATGATCCCGAAGTCGAGGTTGCCGATGCCGTCGGCGCGCAGGATGTTGCGGCCGGCGTTGCCGAAGCGCTCGCAGGTCGCCGACGGCAGGTAGCGCGGCTGCGCGGGCGTGGCGTCGGGCGCGAGCGGCCCCGTGCACTGGAGCTGGCGGAAGAACTGCTGCCCGCTGGTGATCAGGTTGAACAGCTCCTCGGCGTTCGTCGTCGGGAGCGGCGCGACGACGTTGGCGCGGACGGCGTTGCCGACGAGGCCGTCGATGCCGTTCAGGGCGCCGGTCGGGTCTGAGCCGTTGAGCGGCGTGAACGGCGCGCCGCTCTGGAAGGTGACGAAGCCGTTGAACTGCCAGCCGCCGAGGACGTGGCCGACGAGGCCGCTCTGGCCGCGGAACCACGGCAGCTCGTAGACGAAGTTGCCCGAGAGGCGGTGCGGGCGGTCGTAGGACGAGCGCGCCTTCTCGGCCTGTAGGTCGCGCGGGTTTTGCGCGGTGGCGACCTCGCCGCCCGACGGGTTGAAGATTTCGGAGGCCGTGTCGATGAACGACGACCAGGTGTAGTGGAGGCCGCCCGAGAAGCCGCGCGAGAGGCGCTTGTCGAGGCTGACCTGCATCGAGTGGTAGTCGCTCTCGGCGGCGTTGGCCCGCAGGCGGATGACGCCGAGCGTGCAGTTGGCCGTGCTGACGATGTTCTCGCGGCACGGGTTGTTGGCCGAGCCGGCGACGCGCCCGGCCGCGATCAGCGCGCGGGTCGCCGCGTCCACGGTCGGGAAGGCCGTCGCGTTGTCGGCGCGCGAGTAGCGCGTGTCGGAGACGAAGATGTTGTTCGTCACGCGGCGCGGGTTGCCGTCGAGGCTGGCGAAGAGGTCGCGCCCCTTCGTCCCGACGTACCCGACCTTGAGGACGAGGTCGCGCGTCAGCTCGCGCTGCATCTCAAGGCTGAACTGGTCGTAGACGGGCGCGCGGAAGTCCTCGGCGACGATGGTGCGCGCGAAGGTCGCCGGGTTCAGGCCGGCCGGCTGCGCGTTGGGGATGGCCGAGAAGGCGCCGGCCGCCGGCAGGTTGATGGCGGCGACGAAGGGGAAGGCCGAGGCGATGTTGAGGTTGATGTTGATGAAGTTGCTGTCGTGCGTGCGCGCGTAGCCGCCGCGGACGACCAGCTTGTCGCCGCCCGTCAGCCAGTTGAAGAGGCCGCCCTCGGTGCGCGGGTTCCAGTTGAAGCCGATGCGCGGCTGCCAGTTGTTGGTGTCGGCGCTGGGGACGGGCGTGAAGCGGAAGCGCTCGTCGTTCCCGTTGGCGGCGACGATGCGGTCGTTGACGGGGACGAGGTCGTCGAAGTTGTTGCCCGGCAGCTCGTAGCGCAGGCCGAAGGTCAGCGTGAAGTTGGACGCCATCCTCCACTCGTCCTGCGCGTAGTAGTACTGGTCGTACCAGTAGTAGTACTGAATCTCCTGCCCGCCCTGCAACGGCCGGTTGACCTGCGACGCCGTGTCGGCCACGTCGTCCACGAAGTTCTGCAAGGACGAGTAGGCGAGCCGCCCGCGGATGGTCGGGACGAAGAAGCTCTTGACCTGGACGCGGCGGATGTCCGCGCCGAACTTGAGCGCGTGCGCGCCGCGCGTCCACGCGAGGTTGTCCTGCACCTGATAGGTGTTGTTGTTGCGGAACTGCGGGAGGTTGACCGCCAGCCCGATGGCCGTGCGGTTGGTGGCGGCGTTAAAGCCCGCCAGCCCGAGGTCGGAAATCTCGATGGAGGGGATGGTCTCCGACGCCGGGTCGTCCGAGGCCGTCACGCTGGCGTAGCGCGAGAAGGCCGTGCGCACCTCGTTGACGAGGTTGGGCGTGATGACGCTCGTCAGCGTGAGGTTGACCGCCTGCGAGCGGAAGTTGGTGCGCGAGGTGTTGCCCGGCGGCGTGACCTGACCCGTCCCGCCCGAGTCGCCGTCGTCGTAGAGGTAGCGGCCGCTGAAGGTGTTGGCCTCGTTGAAGCGGTGGTCAACGCGGAACGAAGCCTGGTGGTCGTCGAAGAAGGACGAGGCGGCGCCGGTGATGCTGCCCGTCGGCACCTGGAAGCTCTGGCCGCCGACCGAGAATGTGCGCGTCGGGCCGTCGCTGGTCTGCGCGACGGGGAGGAAGCGCAGGAGCGCCTGCACCTGCGGGCGGTTGCCCGCGCCCGCGTTGAGCTGCGCGCGCCCCTCGGCGGTCGGCGCTCCGACGAGCTTGAAGCCCGAGCCGAGCTGGCGGTTGCTCCAGCGCTGGTACGAGCCGAAGAAGAAGGTGCGGTCGCGCCCGGAGATGTAGGCCGGGCCGCCCTCGCCGAAGCGCGGCAGGTGGAGCGGGCCGCCCACCGTGAACCCGATCTGGTTCTCGATGCGGAACGGCCGCTTGTGGCTCTGCCCCGCGGCCAGCGTCGAGCCCTCCGGCCGGCAGAACCCGCCCGACTTGTTGAGGTTGCTGCACGAGTTCAGCACGTTGTTGTTGTGGAACATGAACAGCGTGCCGTGGTAGTCGTTCGTGCCGGCCTTGGTGACGATGTTCAAGACCGAGCCGGAGTTGCGGCCGTACTCGGCGAGGAACTGGTTGGTGATGAGGCGGACTTCCTGCACGATGTCCGGGTTGTTGATGGCCTGCTGGCCGCCCGCGACCGACGGGTCGTTGATGTCCTGCCCGTCGATCATGAAGTTGTTCGAGCGCGTGCGCCCGCCGTTCGAGGAGTACTGGACGCCCTGCGAGAACTGCGACTGCCCCGACCCGAGCTGGCTGACGCCGGGCGCCGAGAGCGCGACGTTGAAGACGTTGCGGTTCGGCGCGAGCGGCAGCTCCGAGACGCGGCGAGAGTCGAAGCGGGTCGAGACCTCGGCGTTCGTCGTGTTGAGCAGCGCCGCGTTCTCCGAGACGGTGACGACGGCCTCGACGCCCGCGGGGCGCATCGTCACGTCAACGACCGCGTCTTGGTTGAGCAGGAGCTGGACGCCGGTCTGAACGTACTTGGCGAAGTTCGATGCCTCGACCGTGATCTCGTACCTGCCGACCGGCATGCCCGTGAAGCGGTAGCGGCCGTCGCCGTCGGTCTGCGAGGTGCGCGCGAGGTTGGTCTCGACGTTGCGCGCCGTGGCGGTCGCGCCCGCGATGGCCGCGCCCTTCTCGTCCGCCACGGTGCCCGCGATGGTGCCGGTCGTCTGCGCGAAGGCGCGCGGCGCGAAGGCCGTCAGCAGCAACGCCGCCAGCAGCGCCGTATAGATGGTCGCTCTCTTCATCATCGTCATCCCTCCTGAGGTTTCGAAGTTTCGCGGCCGGGGAACCCGCCCGGGGGGGGCGCCGAGCCGCCGTCGAAGATTAGGCCGGACGAATGAAGGTCGAAGGGGGCGCGGCCGGCGAGGGCCGCCCGAAAGCCGACGGATGAAAGACGTGTTATAAAAGTCGCGAACCGAACGGCCGCCTTTTAAGTGCGTCCGGCGCTAAGGCCGAACCGCCGGCGGCTGTTTGCGAAAGCTGTGCGAGGCGCGTCCCGTGTTCGTCTTCGGAGGAGGCAAGAGAATTTACTGCCGTTGACGAAAGTCCCGCGAGGCAACCGTCGTGCCCTCGCGCGCGCGTCCCGGCGGCGCGGGTTTTCCGGCCGATTGGCCGGCGGCGCGTCGCGGCCGTCTTCATTTTTTCGGATGTAACACTATTTTTCTGAAAATCCCGCGCCTCTCCCGCGCCCGCCGCCGATGCCGCACAAGCCGCCCGTCTACGACCGCGTCGCCTCCTACTACGACCGCTGGATGCGTCCATTCGAGCGCGCGGGGCTGGCGCGCCTGCGCGCCTCGGCGCTCGCGGAGGTGCCCGAGGGCGCGCGCCTCGTCGAAGTCGGCGCGGGCACCGGCGCGAACTTTTCTTACTACCCGACGGCCGCACGCGCGGCGTGCGCCGAGCCGAGCCGCGAGATGATCGCGCGCGCGCGGGAGAGGCCGGAGCGCCCGCCGGGCGTCGCGTTCGTGCGCGCGTACGCCGAGCGGCTCCCGTTCGCCGACGGGGCGTTCGACGCGGGGCTGGCCACGCTCGTCTTCTGCTCGGTGAGTGAGCCGGCGCGCGGCCTCGCGGAGTTGCGGCGGGTCGTGCGCGCGGGCGGCCGCGTCGTGCTGCTCGAACACGTCCGGCCGGCGGGCGCGCTCGGCTACGTCTTCGACGCGCTGAACTTCGTGACCGTCCCGCTCCTCGAAGACCACTTCAACCGCCGCACCACCGACGCCGCGCGCGGCGCCGGCCTCGCGGTCGAGCGCGTCGAGAACCACCTGCTCGGCGCCGTCCAACTCATCGTCTGCCGCGCCTGAAATCTCGGTCTGAAATTTGAAATCTCAAATCTCGAATTGCCCTTTGCCCCGACCCTGAATTAAAAAGTCAACGCATGACGGAGCCGCAGACAGACTTGCCGCCGATGCCGCTCGCGCGCGTCGGGTCCCAGGGGTGGAACTACGACGACTGGGTGACGCCGAAGGGTTCCGCGCGCCCTGTCTTCTACCCTACGGGAACGCGCGCCGAGCACATGCTCGACCTCTACGCGCGCGCCTTCGACACCGTCGAGGTGGACTCGACCTTCTACGCCGCTCCCTCGGATTCGACTTACCAGGCTTGGGCCGCGCGGACGCCCGGCGGCTTCACCTTCGCGCTCAAGCTGCCGCGCGAGATCACGCACGAGCAGGCGCTCCGCGGCCCGCGCGCCGAGAGCGCGCTCGCGGAGTTCTGCCGCGGCGCGCGGCGGCTCGGGCCCAAGCTCGCCGCCGTGCTCGTCCAACTCCCGCCGCAGTTCGAGGCCACGCGCGAGAACCTGCGCGCGCTCTCGGAGTTCCTGCCGCTGCTGCCCGAAGACATACGCTTCGCCGTCGAGTTCCGCGACCCCTTCTGGTTCGAGGATGAGCTGCTCGTGCCGCTCTCGCTCCGGCGAAACGTCTCGCTCGCGCTCGTCGAAGGCCCGTGGGCGACGCGCGAGCGCGTGTGGCGCGCGGCCGCCCCGCTCCTGGACACTTCGGACTTCGCCTACGTCCGCTGGATGGGCGCGCGCGACCTCGCGCGCTTCGACGAGGTGGTGCGCCCGCGCGACACGAACCTCGACCGCTGGGCGACGGCAATCGAAAGACTCCGCGAGCGCGGCAGCGCCGTCTACGCCTACTTCAGCAACTTCTACGAGGGGCACGCCCCCGCCAGCGCCAACAAGCTCAAGCGCCTGCTCGGCGAGCCGGTCGTCACCCCGGAAGACCTTGAGAATCAGCCGTCACTCTTCTGAAAGCAGTAGACGGTAGACGGCAGTCGGTAGCCGGTAGACAAACCTTCTTTCTACTGACTACCGATTACCCTCTACTGTCTACTTGTGTTATTCTTCTCCCGCTTAACTGCCCCTGAACAATCTGCTTTAGACCATCTCTGCCGGAAGAGGGAGGAGAATATTTTCATGCGCCTTTGGAACGTAGCGAAAGTGATTTTGGCGGCGGCCGCGCTGGCCGCGGGTCTCGCGGGCTGCCAGCAGGCGACCGAGACGAGCAACAGCACGACGAACTCGAACGCGAACGGCAACTCGACGGTTAGCGTCAACAGCAACACGAACGCGAACATGACGAACTCGACCGTCCAGACCAACACCGGGCAAGTCATCGAGGCGCGCGAGCCAGACAAGTACACCGCGACGATGGCCGTCATGCTCGCCACCTCGGGCGCGCAGCAGGCGAAGGGCAACGCCGAGATCAAGGTCGCGCGCAACGGCGCCGACCGCCGCTACTCGGTGACGCTGCCCGTCGTCGGCGAGCTGGTCTTCCTCGACAAGGCCGACAAGCGCTACGTCATCATCCACGGCCGCAAGCAGTACGCCGAACTGACGCAGGAGATGACCGGCGTCAACATGGATCAGGTGCGCTCGATGACGCCGGGGCAACTCGTCGCCTTCGTCTCGCGCCAGCAGGGCGTCCAGCAGGTCGGCGAGGAGACCTTCAACGGCCGCCCCGCCATCAAGTACCGCGCGGCCGGCGGCACGCAGACGCAGACCACCGCGGGACAGGTCAAGGGCGAGACCTTCATCTACGTCGATAAGGAGACGGGCCTCCCCTTGCGCATCGAGGGCTTCGGCCAGTCGTCGGGCAACGTGCAGGGCGTGACGGGCGGCAACGTCGTCATCGAGACGCGCGACCTGAAGACCGAGGCCAACCCGGCCGACTTCGAGCTGCCGCAGGGCTACAAGCAGCTCTCGCCCGAGGAGGTCAGGCAGTACGGCCAGCAGCTCGCGCAAGGGTTGCAGATGCTGATGTCGTTCATCAACTCGCAGGCGGCGGCGGGCGGCGCCGCCCCGGCCGCGCCTTCGCCGTCGGCGACTCCGGCTCGCTAGGACTCAACAAGGGGGCACGATGAAATTCATACTCGCTCTCGTGCTCGGCGTCTTGCTGGGCGGCGCGAGCGCCTACTTCCTCTTCGTCGGCGCGCCCAGGACGGGCGCGCTCAAGGGGGAGCCGGTGCGCGCGCCCGACCCGGCGGGGCCGCCGCCGGGCACGGCGGTCGTCGAGCTAGACGAGCAGTTCTTCGGCGCGCTGCTCGACTCGATCTTCCGCGACCTGAACAAGCCGACCTTCCCGCCGCAGCCGGGCGAGGGTTGCCAAAACCAAGTCGTCGTCGAGCCGAACGCGGGCGACGTGAAGACCGGCGTGCTGATGAGGGACGGGCGCGTCATCGTGCCCTTGGCCTTCACCGGCTCGTACAGCCTGATGGGCTGCCAGAACATGCGCGGGACGGCCGAGGCCAACATCGACTTCCGCTTCGCCGCCGACGAGCAGACGCTCTACGGCCAGCTCAACGTCGCGGGCGTCAACCTCGAAGGGATGCCGCCCATCGTGAGCGGGCTGGCGACGGCCTTCGTCCAAGGGGCCATCAACCAGAGGGTCAACCCCTTGGTGCTCATGCGCGGCCAGCAGCTCACGCTCGCCATCCCCGTCCAGGCCGCCGGCGGCACGCTCCGCGCACAGGCGCGCGAAGTCCGCCAGGAGGCCAAAGACGGCAAACTCCGCCTCTACGTCACCTACGATTTCCACGGCACCAAGGGCGGGCAGTAAGCAAGGCCAAAGACGCGAAAGATAAAGGCGGGAAGATGAGAGACGACGCGCCTCTCATCTTCCCGCCTTTATCTTTTGATGCCCTCACTCGCGGTCGGGCTTTCGCCACCGCTACTCGCCCGCGGGCGAGAGCCCTTCGATGGCGGGGCCGTTGAGGACGTGGCCGTCTTGGCAGTCGAAGCGGGAGCCGTGGCAGGGGCAGTCCCAGCTCTTCTCGCGGTCGTTCCAGGCGACGATGCAGCCGAGGTGTGTGCAGACGGCGGAGAACTCGTGGAGCGCGCCCGCGTCGTCGCGGTGGACGGCGACCTTCGTCAGCCCGCGCCGCAGAATCGCGCCCGAGCCGGCCGCAACCTCGTCGGCCGAAGAGACCTCGCCGCCCGTCAGGTAGTCCGCGTACTGCGCCGCGACGTTGAGATTCTCCTTGGCGTACTCGCCGCCCGCGCGCAGGGAGATGCGCGAAGGGTCGTAGACCGTCTCCCACTTGTTCGGGCGCCCGAGAATCAAATCACGGATGAGCATCCCGGCGATGGTGCCGTGCGTCATCCCGTTGCCGGAGTCGCCCGTCGCGATGTAGACGTTCGACGCGTCGCCGGGGTTGCGGCCGATGAAGGCGAGGCCGTCCACCGGCTCCATCACCTGACCCGACCAGCGGTAGTCGAACGACTCGACCGACGGGAATCGCTCGCGCGTCCACTCTTCGAGCCGGCGGAAGCGCTCGTCGAAGTCTTCGGCCTGACCCGTCTTGTGATCCTCGCCGCCGACGATGAGCACGTCGTGCTCGCCCGCGCCCGCCTCGTCCTTCACCGTCTGGAGGCGCACGTAGTGGTATGGGTCTTCGGTGTCCCACAGAAGCATCTTCGGGACGGAGCCTTTGGGCATGCGCGCGCCGACGACGTAGGTGCGGTAGGGCGCCTGCTTGGTGTGGATGACGACCGTGTCGTTGACCGGCGTGTTGGTGGCGACGACGACCGCGCCCGAGGTGACGACGTGGCCGTCCGCCGTGGTGACGCGCGCGCCCTCTTCGCCGCCCTCGATCTTGTCGGCGTGCGTCCGCGTATACAGCCGGCCGCCGAGCCCCGTGAAGGCGCGCGCGAGGCCGTCCATGTACTTGAGGATGTGGAACTGCCCCTGGTAGGGGAAGTGCAGCGCCGCGCCGAAGTCGAAGCCGTCGTAAGGGACGCGCTCGACGTACTTGACCTCGGTCAGCCCGCAGCGGTGCGCCGCGCGCAGCTCGTGCCCAAGCTCCTCGGTTGACTGACCCGGCCCGACGAAGAGGTAGCCGTCGAGTCGCTGGAAGTCGCAGTCTATCCCCTCGCGCTCGACGATCTCTTCTATCTGATCGACGGCCGCCGTGTGGCTCTCGGCGGCGAGCCGCGCGCCGCGCTCGCCGTGCAGCCGCTCAAGCTCGTAGTAGCGGTCGTCGAGCGCGTTGACGAGGTGCGCGGTGGTGCGCGCCGTCTCGCCGCCCGCCACCGGCCCGTCGTCGAGCACGACGACCTTGCGCCCCTCGCGCGCCAAAAGGTAGCCGACCGTCAGCCCCGCTATCCCCGCGCCGACCACGCACACGTCCGCGCTCGCGTCGGCCGCCAGCGGCTCGAACGCCTCCACGTCGCCCGTCGCCATCCACACGGAAGTCGTCTGACCCGAATCGCTCTTCATCTCATCTCCCCTTTAGTCAATTGCAATACGCGACGTCGGCGCGCGTCTAGCGTCCCTCGACCTTGCCACCGCCCTCGCCCGCGTGGCTCGGGCCTGGTTCCTCCCACGAAAGCCCGATTGCGCCCCGGACGCGCGTCACCCACATGCCGACCCGCGCGCGCTCGTACTGCTCGGGCGTGACGGCGACCTCGAACTGCCGCCCGTCCCGCGCCCTGACGAGCAGGCGAAGCTTGGGCGTCGTACCCGTCTGCGACTCGCGCAGCGTCAGAGACTTGTCCAGGACAGTCCCGACGAAGTCGCGCTCGATGACCGGCGGCTTCCGCAGGCGCGGGCAGGCGTAGATGAACGCGAAGGCCGTCAGCGCCACCGCCACCGCGAGCAGTCCGAGCCAACTCACGCGCTCCGGCGGGCGTGTGTCGCGGCGCGCCTTTCGGAATCGCCTGCTCCACTTCAAAGTGCTGTCTCTCTGTCTGTCAAAAAGTGTGGTTAGAAATTAGCACCGGCCCCGCCCGCGCGCAAATGCTTTTTCGTGAGCCGGGGCGGGTTTGTTGGGCGGCCGAAATAATTTTCGCGGGGCGTGTATTTTTCGCACGCGGCGCCGCTCTGTCCGTCATCAGCCTGAAAAGGTCGTTCCCCCGGCGGCCGCCTTCCGAAGTCACTTCAGGGGAGTTAACTGTCATGAGCCGAAAACTGAAACTCTTCGTCACCGCGTTCGTCTTCGCGGGCGGCGCGGCGTGGCTCCTCTTCGCCGCCTCGGCCGCGCGCGCCACGCGCACCAACCAGACCTTCTCCGCCGCCTTCGACCGCCGCGTGCTTGAGATGGCGCCCGAGGCGCCCTTCGAGCTGCGACTCTTCGAGACCGCCGTCAAGACCAACTCCAAGGGCGAGATCATCACGGGGCCGACCAGCGACCCCGTCAAAAATATCGTCGGCGCCGAGCCGGCCGGCAGGCGCGCCGGCCTCGACCGCTTCACCAAGATCATGTACGGCGCCAGCTACATCGACGGGCGCCCCGACCCCGGCACGCGCATCGACCCGAACAACCCGCAGGTCAAGAGCGGCAACCAGTTCTGGCCGTTCCGCAAACAGCCGTTCCGCAGCCAGCCGCGCGCGCTCGCCCTCTCGCAGGACGGGAAGAAGCTCTACGTCACGCTACCCGGCAAGGAGGGCTATCCCGACTGGCGCGTGGCGGTCGTTGACACCAACAGCCGGCAGGTCTCACGCTGGATCGACCTCCGCCCCGCCGGCGAGACCAAGGGCCTACGCCCCATCGGCGTCAAGGCCGCGCCCGTCAACCCGGCCGTGAGCAGCTTCCCGTACGTCGTCGTGCTCAACCAGTACGGCAACTTCGCGAGCGTGATCGACGCCTCGACCGACACCGTCGTCGGAGAGTTCGAGACCGGCTTCTACGGCGAGAAGCTGGTCTTCAACAAGACGGGGACGCGGCTCTACGTCACCGACCGCTACAAGGACGCGGTGCGCGCCTTCCGCATCGACCGGGGGCCGACGTTCACGCAGATAGCCGTCATCCCGACCGGCAACACGCAGCTCGAGCGCGCCAACCCTCGCGACCTCGACATCTCGGCCGACGGCCGCACGCTCTACGTCGCCAACACCATCGGCCACACCGTCGCCGCCGTCAACATCGAGGCGGACGCCAACACTCTGACGAAGGTGATGCCGCTCGGCGGACTCGCGACCGACGTGAAGGTCGCCGGGCGCTGGGGCATCGTCTCGGGGCAGGAGACCAACACGCGCCTGAACGAGTCCGAGTCGGGCCACGGCCTCCCGACCAAGCGCGCCGACGGCGTCGCGATTAAGAACTCGGGCGCGCCGCTCGGCTACACGCCCGTCATGACCGACGCGACGAAGGCCACGACCTTCGACGACATCGGCTCGGAGCTGAACGTCTTCGACACCGCGACGAACCGCTTCGTCTTCCGCTACGTGGACGAGGGGCGCGACGTGTCGCAGCTCGTCACGCCCGGACAGTTCGTTGACCTCGGCGACCACGCCGCCGCCCAGAAGATCATACGGGGCAGCGGCCCCGAGCAGTTGTTCGTCCGCGGCGACCTGCTCTTCGTCACCTACGCGCACTCCGAGCAGGTGCAGGCGTTCCGCATCAACCTCTCGACGGGCGACCCTTCGCAGGTCTTGAAGCCGCTCGGCCTCCAGTACACCGGCGGCATCACGCCGCAGGGCGTCGAAGTCTCGGCCGACGGCCGGACGGTCTACGTCGCCAACTTCCAGACCGAAGACGTTTCATTTTTAAACGTGGACTCGAACGGCAACCTCGCGCGGCAGGGCTTCACGCCCGTCGGCGTCACGCCCTCGACGCCCGACCCGACCACCGGCGGTCACGGCCAAAATCTTTTCTCGACCGACGAAGAGGTCGGCCTCCGCTGGTTCTTCTCTTCCAGCTACTCGGACGACGGCCAGAAGTCCTGCGGCTTCTGCCACTGGGACGGCCGGCAGGACGGCTGCCAGTGGAACGTCGCGGCCAACGCCGTCGGCGGCACCAAGGTCTGCCCGCAGAACAAAGACCTCTCCGACAACTGGCCCGAGTGGTACGAGGGCTTGAACAACGACTTCATGGCCTACGCCTCGGCCTGCAACGGCGAGGTGCTCTTGGGCGAGCGCGACCCGACGCCGCTCTTCCCGCAGGCGAAGCCGGAAGACCGCTTCAAGGCGCGCGAGGAGTTCGTCTTGAAGAAGACGGAGGAGAACTCGAAGGCCATCGGCCGGTCTGACTTGAACGGCAAGGCGCAGAAGGTCGGCTACTACGACATGGCCTACCTCCAGATTCTCTGGTCGGCCAACGAAGTCCGCCGCCTGCCCTCGCCGCTCGGCCAGTTCCCCGAGTCCGACACCGAGGCGGCCAAGGTCGAGCGCGGCAAGGACATCTTCACCAAGGCGGTCGAGCAGGGCGGCGCCGGCTGCGCCGAGTGCCACCACAACGGCAACAAGCTGACGAACGGCGCGCTCGACGACACCTTCCAGGACTTCAACATCCACGAGCCCGGCGTCATCAGCGAGTCAACGGTAGACGGCGAAGGCCCGTTCTTCCGGCCCGAGAACGACTACTTCTTCACGCGCTTCGGCCCGCCGCAGGACGTGGGCACGCCGCAGAACTTCTCTTCGCGCAACACCAAACACCTGCGCACCTTCTGGGACGCCGTGCCGCGCTACCTGCACCACGGCTTCGCGCACACCGTCCGCGAGATTCTGCTCGCGCCCGACTCGCCGCACCTCCGGCCGGGCGAGCGCGGCTTCAACTTCCGCACGGTGCGCGCAGACCACCGCCGCGGCCGCAACAACCTCCCGACCGAGGTGCCCATCACGGTCGCCGACCGCACGGGCGCGCTCGCGGGCGACGGCTTCGGCCCCGTCCTTGTCAGCCTCGACAGCCCCACGGTCGTCCAGAACGGGCGCGCGCAGATCGACCGGCTCGGCACGTCGAACCTGGCGCCGGTCGTCTCGGGCGGGCAGATCAATCCCGCGCTCAACGCCGCCGGCGTCCGCGTCATCAAGGACACGCACGGCCGTACGTCGCACCTCTCGGCCGAAGAGATCGACGCGCTTGAGGCGTACCTGATTTCGCTCTCGCTCTCGAAGCCGCTCAACTCGTCTTCTGGTTCGGGCGGCTCCGGCGGCTCCGGCTCTGGCGGGACGACGACGCTGGCGCGGACGCAGTTCGTGGCGACCGACGTGCGCGTCGAAGAGGGCGCGGGCAGTTGCGCGGTCGAGGTCGTGCGCACGGGCGACGTGACGCGCGAGGCGAGCGTCGATTACCTGACGACCGACCTCTCGGCCTCCGACCGCTCGGACTACACGATGGCGCGCGGCACGCTCCGCTTCGCGCCGGGCGAGACGACGAAGACCATCACGCTCCTCGTCACCGACGACGCCCTCTCCGAGGGCGACGAGCAGGTCAACCTCTCGCTCGCCAACCCCGGCTCGGGCTGCGCGGTCGGCGAGGCCGCGACGGCGGTCGTCACCGTTCTGGACAACGACGCGGTGACCTCGGCGTCGAACCCGACCGACGACCCCGCCTTCTTCGTCCGCGAGCACTACCACGACTTCCTCAACCGCGAGCCGGATGCGTCGGGCTTGCAGTTCTGGACGGCCGAGATCGAGAAGTGCGGCACGGACGTACAGTGCCGCGAGGCGAGGCGCGTCAACGTCTCGGCGGCCTTCTTCCTGTCGATTGAGTTTCAGCAGACGGGCTACTTCGTCGAGCGGCTCTACAAGTCGGCGTACGGGCGCAGGCCCTCGCTCGTCGAGTTCATGCCCGACACGCAGGAGGCGGGGCGCGGCCTCGTCGTCGGCGCCGAAGGGTGGCGCGAGAAGGTTGAGGCGAACAAGCGCGCCTTCGCCGAGCAGTGGGTCGCGCGCGCGGAGTTCAAGGCGGCCTTCGACGGACTGACCAACGAGCAGTTCGTCGATAGGCTCTACGCGAACGCGGGCGTGCAGCCTCCGACGGCCGAGCGCGCCGAACTAGTCGCGGCCTTAAATGAGGGGCGCGAGACGCGCGCCGGCGCAGTCCGCCGCGTGGCCGAGAACGAGGAGTTCATTAAGCGGGAGGTCAACCCGGCCTTCGTGCTGATGCAGTACTTCGGGTATCTGAGGCGTGACCCGGACGCCGAGGGGTTCGGCTTCTGGCTCAACAAGCTCGAACAGTTCAAAGGGGATTACGTCGCGGCCGAGATGGTCAAGGCGTTCATCACGTCGGCCGAGTACGGGCGGCGCTTCGGGGGTTGAGACTGTTTCAAAGCAGAGAGCCGCCGCGCGCCCACTGTAGAGTCGGGCGTGCGGCGGCTCTCGATTTTCAGCTTCGGCGCGGGAGCTAGACGGTCGCGCTGCGCCCTTTGATCATGCGGTAGGCGGCCAGCAGGATGATGGCGCCGATGACGGCGAACACCATGCTCATGATCGTGCCGGGCTCGTTGTCGCCGCGGTAGAACAGGCTGCGGCCGATGAAGCCGCCGATGACCGAGCCGGCGATGCCGAGCAGGATCGTCACGATGGCGCCGCCGGGGTCTTTGCCCGGCATGATGGCCTTCGCGATAATCCCCGCGATCAAACCGAAGACTATCCAACCAATAATCGCAAACATCTCTTTGTCCTCCGACTGTCAGGGTTTGTCCTACGCGCTCGAAGCCCCCGGCCGCCGCGGGGCGTATCGTTTCTGTATCCGTCCGAGCGACGCCCGTGGAGAAGAGCAAGCGGCGCGCCGCGTCACACGGCGGCGGCCGAAGGCGAGGTTTTTCAGGCGGGTTGCGCGTCGCGGCGAGCCGGCGGGGGCCGTCGAGCGACGCGGAAACGATACACCCGCGACGCGGGAAAGCAAAGGCTCACGCGCGCCGGCCGCGACTATTGCCCCGTACCCTTTCCGCCACGAACATTGTCAATCAGCGCGTCGAGTCTCCCGTCGCTGTGCGCCTGCGCCTCGGCGAGTCTGGTCAGCGCCCCCTGCGTCCGCGTGTGCGCCTCCGTCAGTTCGACGAGAGCGCGGCCCAAGTGCTCGATCTGCCGCGCCGTATTCTGCTGTGTGTGTTGAATGCTCTCCTGAGTTAGCGCGAAGTTCTCCTGCGTGCGCGTGAGGCTTTCCTGCGAACGTCCTATATTCTCCTGCGTGCGCGCAAGGCTTTCCTGCGCCTCCTCAAGGCGAGCCGTGCGTTCGTCAGCTCTGGCTGCGCGCTCCTCGGCCTTCGCTTGGCTGACGGTGAGCTGCGCCTGCTGTTCGAGGATGAACTGCATGGTGCGTTCCATCTCTTCAAAAGTCATCTTGTCCCGACCCTCCTTCGGCGGGGACGGCTATACCATCCCCTTGTCTATGTGGCGGGTGACGACATTCTACACAGGGAGGTCTGGCGGGGGAACTTTTCGGCTCGCGGGGCCGGGCGTCCGCCCGACGGCTTACCCTTTCATACGCTTCTTCGCGGCGCCCTTTTTGGCGGCGGCCTTCTTCGCGGCGCCTTTCTTTGAGGCGCTCTTTTTGGCGAGGCGTTTGGGGGCGGGGCGCTCGGCGTGTGCGGCGCGGAGGTAGGCGTCGAGGTCGAGGCCGAACAGCTCTTTGACCTTCGACGAGATGGTCGGGAGGACGACCTCGGCGAAGCCGGAGAGTTCGGCGACGACGTGCTCGCCGGTGGTGACGGTCTTGCGCCGGCCGCGCGGGCGCGGCTCCTCCTTCTCGTCGAAGGCGCGCGCGATGCCGAAGCCGACGAGGATGCCGATCGAGACGGCGCCCGCGCCCCAGACCAAAGGGTTGCGCTCGAAATCGGCGCGCCAGTCGAGCACTTCGCTGACGCCCTCTTTGACGCTCTCGACCGTCTCGCGCACCTCCTCGTACTGGTGCGTGACGACCGACTTGATCTCGGCCACGGTATCGCTGATCGAGTCGCGCGTCTCCTCCATCTGCCGCTTGAGCGCGGCCTTACTCCCCGGCTCTTCCGACCTGCGTTTGCTCATCCCCGGCCGTCCTCCGCTACCGTCGTGATGGAAAATCTTTGCCGGGAGTATAGCAATTTTCGCGCGCGCGTGTGCCGGCGCCCCGCCCCGACGGAAAGCGCTTTACAGCCCGCGGCGCGGCAAGTATCTTACAGACAAAATTCCCCCGAAAGTTTTCCCCCGCCGGCCCGGCCGCCCTTTCGGCGCGCGCCGGCACCAGACGCGTGAGGAGGTAAGAAGTATGGAGAGTAGGGCCAAGGCACTCGGGCACCCGATCCACCAGATGCTGATACCGTTCCCGTTCGGCCTGCTGGCGACGGCGGTCATCTTCGACGTCATCTACCTGTTCACCGACACGCCCTCGACGGCCGACACGCTCTCGACCGTGGCCTTCTGGATGACGGCGTCGGGTCTGGTCGGCGGGCTCGTCGCCGCGCCGTTCGGGCTCATCGACTACCTCGCCATCCCGACGGGGACGCGCGCCAAGTCGGTGGGCCTGCTCCACGGCGTCGGCAACGTCTTCGTGTTGGCGCTGTTCGCCATCAGCCTCTGGATGCGCTACAACTCGCCGACGCCGGCGCACCGGCCGACGACGGCCGCGCTCGCCGCGTCAATCGTCGCCTTCCTGCTCGCGGGCGTGACGGGCTGGCTCGGCGGCGAACTGGTTGACCGCCTCGGCGTCGGCGTGGACGACGGCGCGCACCTCGACGCGCCCAACTCGCTCACCACCGACGACGCGCGCGGCGACGCACGCGGGAGCGTGCTGTAAAGCTTTCGAGGGGGACGAGGGGGAGTTTTTCCGATGGGTAACCCGACGAAGAGGGCGGAGGTGGTCGTCGTCACCGGCGCGTCGGCCGGCGTGGGGCGCGCGACCGCCCGCGAGTTCGCGCGGCGCGGCGCCCGCGTCGCGCTCGTCGCGCGCGGGCGCGACGGGCTGGAGGCCGCGCGGCGCGAGGTCGAAAGTCTGGGCGGGCGCGCGCTCGTCCTGCCGCTCGACGTGGCGGACGCCGACGCGGTCGAGCGCGCGGCCGAGGCGGTCGAGCGCGAGCTGGGGCCGATAGACGTGTGGGTCAACAACGCGATGGTCTCGGTCTTCTCGCCCGTGCGCGAGATGCGTGCCGAAGAGTACCGGCGCGTGACCGAGGTCACATACCTCGGCTACGTCCACGGGACGCTGGCGGCGCTCAAGCGGATGCTCCCGCGCGACCGCGGCGTGATCGTGCAGGTCGGGTCGGCGCTGGCCTACCGGGGCATCCCCTTGCAGTCGGCCTACTGCGCGGCCAAGCACGCCATACAGGGCTTCATGGACTCGCTCCATGCGGAGCTGCTCCACGAAGGCTCAAGCGTGCGCGTGACGATGGTGCAACTGCCGGCGATGAACACGCCGCAGTTCTCCTGGGTCAAGTCGCGGCTGCCGCGCGAGCCGCAGCCCGTGCCGCCGATCTACCAGCCCGAGGTCGGCGCGCGCGCCGTCTACTGGGCGGCGCACAACGAGCGGCGCGAGCTCTACGTCGGCTGGCCGACGGTCAAGGCGGTCGTCGGCGACAAGGTCGCGCCCGGCTTCGCCGACTGGTACCTGTCGAAGGCGGGCTACGACGCGCAGCAGACCGACGAGCCGGTCTCGCCCGCGCGCCGCGACAACCTCTGGGAGCCTCTGCCGGGCGACCACGGCGCGCGCGGGCGCTTCGACGAGCAGGCGTCGGAGTCGAGCGCGCAGCTCTGGGCGACGACGCACCGGGGCCTGTTCGCGCTCGCGGGCGTCGGCGCGCTCCTCGGCGCGGCGGCCGCCAAGTTCCTGCTCAACGCGCGCGAGCGGCGCTTCGCCGACACGCAACTCGAACGCTTCCGCGAGGGCGGAGTGATGTGAATTGAAAAAGTAGCCGGTAGTCAGTGGCGCTCCGCGCCGCGGTCATTGACCGCGTGACGCGCATGATTCAACAGACGAAGGTTTTCTACTGTCTACTAATTTCCTGAGGAGGTGAAGATGGCGACGAAGAAGGGGAGACGCGAAGGCGGCGGGGGCGGCGTGCTCGACGCGGCGCGCAGGGTCGTGAGCGGGGTGGTGGACACGGCGGCGAGCGTCGTCGGTCAGGCGGGCGAGACGGCGGCGGGGCTGGCGAACACGGCGCTTGAGACGGCCGCCGGCGCGGTCGGCGTCGTCAGCGCGACGGCGGGCGAGGCTTTGCGCCCCGAGCCTTCGACCGAGCGGGCCATCGACGCGGCCGCGCGCGAGAACGCGAAGATGGCGCGCACCGAGGCCGAGGCGGCGAAGGACGCGGGCGGCGCGGCCGCCGACTCCGCGATTGAGACGGTGTCGAACGCGGCGTCGAGCGCGGCGTCGGTCGTGTCGGAGGCCGTCACAGACCCCGGCTCGCTCCCGACGACGCTCGCCGCGCGCGTCACCGCCGCCGAGGCGCTGGACGCCGAGAGCCAGACCCCGAAGTCTTCGGGCCGTGCCGCGCGTCAGGCTTCCGAGTCGGCCGACAAGGTCGCCCGTCAGGCTTCGCGCTCCGCCGAAACGGTCGCGCGCCGCGCGTCGCAGACCCCGGCCGGCAAAGCCGTCACACGCGCGACGAAGTCCGCGACCCAAGCGGCGCGACAGGCGACCAAGTCCGCAAGCGGCGCGTCGCGTCAGGCAACTAAGTCCGCGAGCGGCGCGGCGCGACAGGCGTCGAAGACGGCCGGTAAGGCTGCGCGCCAGGCGTCGAAATCCGTGAGCGGCGCCGCGCGGCAGGCTACAAAATCGGCAAGTAAGACGGCGCGGCAGGCGACTAAGTCGGCGAGCGGAGCCGCGTCGCGCTCTGCGTCGGCCGCCACTCGCGCGGTCTCCGCGTCGAAGCGCGGCGGCAAGGGCGCGGGCAAGGGCGCGGCCAAAGGCTCGGCGAAGAGTTCGCGCGGCGCGTCGAAGGCCGCGGGCGGGAAGCGGCGCGGGCGCTGAAGTCTCGCCGCGCCGCCGGGCGACGCACGGGAGGAACTTTTGTACAGACTGAGCCGCACGCTGGTCGCCGTGTGTACGGCCGCGTTGCTTTGCGCTCACGCGCGGCCGTCGCGCGTCCCCTCGGCCGCGGCGCGGGCGGCCGAGGGGCAGAGTCGCCTCCCGACGCTCAAGCCCGCGAACATCCTCGACGCGTTGAAGCGGCGCAAGGCGGATCGCCCGGCGCTCTCGGCCTCGGCGCTCGCGCGCTACGCCAACGAACTGCTCGCGCGCCGCGGGTTCGACTACGACTTCAACGCCTGCGAGGTCTTCATGCCGCACGCGCCCGCAAACGCCTCGGCGGAGACGGACGTTATCTTCGACCAACGTCTGACGCGCCTCGACGGGCGCGAGGCCACCTTCCGTATAGTCACCAGCAACTTCGGCGCGCCGTGCGGCGAGTGCTACCTGTCCTTCCCCGCGCTGCGCGTGACGAAGGGCGAGATGACCGTCGTCGCCGACGGCGCGGTCTACGATCTGAAACGCCCGCCCGAGTTCGTGCTCGACGAGGCGTATCTCGTCGCCGAAGACCTGAAGACCGTCCTGCGGACGTGGCAGCTCCCACACCAGACCATCCCGTCCGGCGTCTCGCCCGACGGGCGCGGCCTCTACGTGTCCTTCTACGACGACTACGGGCTCGACGAGCTGGTGCTGGAAATAAGGGAGGACGGCCGCGCGCGTTTCCGCGTGGCGAACGAGGTGGGCGCCGGCGGGGGCGAGTGGATCGACGAGCACCCGAAGGACCCTTCAAACGTCTACCTCGGCTTCATGCGCTTCCGCTCCGGCGGCCGCACGCGCGTCGTGAGCTTCAGCGCCCCCTGCACCTGAGTTATGCTGAAGAGGACTTCAAAGCTGGCACTCGCAACGCTCCTTTTGCTCCCGAACGCGATGGCTCAGAAAGGCAACGAACCGCCGCGACCGCGCGCGCGCGACATCGGCCTGCGCGTCGGCGTGCTGACGCTTGGCCGGCTCGACGCCATCACGGACGTGGAGGGCGTGCGCGTCGGCCACGCGACCTTGATTAAGGGGGGCGACGTGCGGACGGGCGTGACGGCCGTCGTCCCGCACGGCGGGAACCTCTTCCGCGAGAAGGTGCCGGCGGCCGTCTTCGTCGGCAACGGCTTCGGCAAGCTCGCGGGCTCGACGCAGGTAGAAGAGTTGGGCGAGCTTGAGACGCCGATCCTTCTGACCAACACGCTGAGCGTCCCGCGCGCGGCCGACGCGCTCGTCGAGTGGATGCTCGCGCTCCCCGGCAACGAGGACGTGCGCAGCGTCAACCCGCTCGTCGCCGAGACTAATGACGGGCAGTTGAACGACATTCGCGGCCGCCACGTCGGACGCGACGAGGTCTTCGCGGCGCTCAGGACGGCGAAGGGCGGCGAGGTCGAAGAGGGCTCGGTCGGGGCGGGGACGGGCACCGTCGCCTTCGGCTTCAAGGGCGGCATCGGCACGGCCTCTCGCGTCGTGCCCGCGAAGTTCGGCGGCTACACGGTCGGCGTGCTCGTCCAGACCAACTACGGCGGCGTGCTCACGATGAACGGCGCGCCAGTCGGGAGAGAGTTGGGCCGCTACTACCTCAAAGACGACCTTGAGCCGGCGCGCGGGGTCGAACACAAAGGCGCGGGGCCTTCTTCACCTCAGACTTCTTTAGACGCCGACCGCGCCGACGGCTCCGTTATCGTCGTCGTCGCCACCGACGCGCCGCTCGACGCGCGCAACCTGCGCCGCCTCGCCGCGCGCGCCATGCTGGGTCTCGCACGCACCGGCTCGCCCTCGACCAACGGGAGCGGCGACTACGTCATCGCCTTCAGCACCGCGGCGCAGAACCGAATCAAACACGGCGACACGGCGCTCCGCCGCGTCGAACTCCTCCCCAACGACGCGATGTCGCCGCTCTTCCTCGCCTGCGTCGAGGCGACCGAGGAGGCCGTCTACAACTCGCTCCTGCGCGCCACCGCCGTCAACGGCCGCGGCGGCACGCGCGTCGAGGCGTTGCCGATTGAGAGAACAATTGAGATTCTGAAGAAGTATAACGCGCTACAGGGAGGGCGTTGATGGAGGACGGGACGGGGGAGCGCCGCGGGGCGGGCGGGACGAGCGGCGGCGTCGGCGAGTTCCTGCTGGGCCTGGGGATGAGCGTCGCGGGGGCGTACCTTTTGACGCAGCGCGTAACGGTGTCGAGCGGGTACTGGACGCTGTGGGGCTACAACGCCTTCGGCCTCAGCCTGCTGCCGCTGCTCTTCGGCGTCGGCCTCCTGTTCTTCAACGGCAAGTCGGTCGCCGGGTGGCTGCTCACCTTCGCGGGCGTCGTCATCATCTTCGTCGGCATCATCGCCAACCTCGGCGTCTACTTCCAGCCGACCAGCCTCTTCAACACGCTGTTGATGCTCGTCCTGCTCGCCGGCGGCATCGGCCTCGTCGCCCGCAGCTTACGCGCGCACGGGTAGCGCGGGGGAACGCTCGAACAAGTCCCGATGAAAAGAGACTCCATGAACTTTATCTTGAAAAGAGAACTCGCGGCGGTCGTCGCCGCCGCGCTGCTCCTCGTCACGACGGCCTTCGCCGCGCGTCAGGAGGCGCCGCCGATACGCAACTTCCTGCGCGTCAACAAGGAGTTCTGCACGGGCGGCCAGCCGCGCAACGAGCACCTGGCGAAGCTGAAAGAGGAGGGCGTCCGCGCCGTCATCAACCTCCGCCAGCCGGGCGAGCACCGCGCCGAGGAGGAGCGTGCGGAGGCGGAGCGTCTGGGCCTGCGCTACTTCAACATCCCCGTCGCCTTCGGCGAGCCGAAGGAGGAGCAGGCCACGGAGTTTCTCAAACTGACGGACGACCCGGCGAACCGCCCCGCCTTCATCCACTGCACGGGGGCCATCCGCGTCGGCGCCTTCTGGATGATCCGCCGCGTGCTGCGCGACGGCTGGACCGTCGAAGACGCCGAGAAGGAGGCCGAGAAGGTCGGCCTGCGCGAAGCCCCGCACCTCAACGAGTTCGCGCGCGCCTACATCGAGAAGCATCGGAAGAAGTAGCCAGTAGTCAGTAGAAAGACCGAAGGCGGCGCGTCCCCACCAAAAGGCTGAGGCGCGCCGCCCGTTCTTTATCTACTGGCTACCGACTACTGTCTACTGACTATTGCTCTTCACCCGACAGCTTTTCCCTCTTGACGCCGTGCGGGTTGGTCGAGCGCTCGCCGCGTTTGCGGGTGGACTTGCGGCGCTGGCGCGGGTTGCCTTCGTGGTCTACGGAGCGGACGGGTTGGAGGTCTTCGGCGTCGCCTTCGGGGTCAACGAGGCGCGTCTCGATGTGCTCGTCGGCGATGGTCTCGTCGGTCATCACGGTCGGGTCGTCGGGGTGGTGGAGTCCCGCCACGTCGCCGTCGGGCGTGGTGACGACGACCGCGTCGCCGCCGTCGGGCGCCTCTTCCGGCTCGGCGACGCCGGCGAGTGCGCGCTGGCGTCGGAAGTGTTCGACGATGTCCTCGGCGGCCTTGCGGCCGACGAAGGGCGAGAGCTGTTCGACCGTGGCCTCGGCGACCTTGCTGATCGAGCCGAGGTTGCGGAGCAGGCGGTTCTTCCGCTTCTCGCCGACGCCGGGGATGGCCGTCAGCTCCGAGGTGAAGTCGCGAAGCTCGCGGCGCTTGCGGTGGTAGGTGACGGCCGTGCGGTGCGTCTCGTCGCGTATGAGTTGAATGAGGCGCAGCACCGGCGAGTGCGAGTCGAGGTAGACGGGCGAGTCCTCGCGCCCCTTCTGCAAGAGGTGCGAGACCTCGTTGTGGCGGCGCGGCGGCTTGACGACGCCGATCATCGGGACGGCTTCGAGGTCTAACTCGCGCATGGCCGAGCCGGCGGCCGAGAGCTGACCCTTGCCGCCGTCGATCATGACGAGGTCGGGCAGCGGGTTGCCTTCGTCCAACTGCCGCCGGTAGCGGCGGAAGACCGCCTCGCGCATCGAGGCCGGGTCGTTCGAGCCTTCGACCGTCTTGATGCGGAACTTGCGGTACTCGGCGCGGTTCATCTTCCCGTTCTCGCACACCACCATCCCGGCGACGTTCTCCGCGCCCGAGATGTTCGACACGTCGAACGACTCGATGCGCGCGGGGAAGCGCGGCAGCTCCAAGACCTCCTGCAACTCTTCGAGCACGCGCTCCATGTCGGGCTTGAGGACGCGGAAGCGCTGCTCGAAGGCGATCTGCGCGTTCTTCTCCACCAGCTCGATCATCTCGCGCTTCTGCCCGCGCTGCGGGTCGAGGATGCGGACGCGCCGGCCCTTGCGCTCCCTGAGCGCCTTCTCCAGCAGCTCGCGGTCTTCAAAATCGACGGGGACGTGAATCTCGCGCGGCACGTAGTCGGTCGAGTAGTACTGCGTCAGCACGTCGGAGAGGAACTGCGCGGCGTCGAACGAGTCGTCCTCGGGCAAGTCTTCCCAGAAGAATTCGCGGCGGCCGACGATCTTGCCCTCGCGCATCGTGAAGAGCTGTAAGGCGAGCCGCGCGCCCTCGCGGTGGAAGCCGAAGATGTCCACGTCGAGGTCTTGGACGACGGCCATCTTCTGCTGCTCGGAGACGGCGAGCACGGTCTTGCGCAGGTCGCGGTACTTGGCCGCCATCTCGAAGCGCATCTCCTCGGACGCCTTCGTCATCCGCCGCTCGTACTCGTCGGCCAGCTCCCTGTTCTTGCCTTCCAAAAACATCCGCACGTCGCGCACCGCCTCGGCGTACTCGTCGGGCCTGCACAGGTCTTTGACGCAGGGGCCGAGGCAGCGCTTGATGTGGTATTCGAGGCAGGGGCGCGGCAGCCGCCCGTCGATCTCGATGTCGCAGGTGCGGAGCTGGAAGGTGCGGTTGATGAGGTCGATGGTGCGGCGCGCGAGCGAGGCCGGGAGGAACGGGCCGAAGTAGAGCGCGCCGTCGCGCTGGATGCGACGCGTGATCATCACGCGGGGGAAAGGCTCGGCGATGGTCAGCTTGAGGTGCGGGTACTGCTTGTCGTCCTTCAGGAGCACGTTGTAGCGCGGCTTGTGCTGCTTGATGAGGTTGGACTCCAGGACGAGCGCCTCGACCTCCGTGTCGGTGACGATGAACTCTAGATCGAAGATGCGCTTGACCAGCTCGCGCGTCTTGCGGTCGTGCCCGCGCCCCGACTGGAAGTAGGAGCGGACGCGGTTGCGCAGATTCTTCGCCTTGCCGACGTAGATGATCTTGCCCGACTCGTCCTTGTGGAGGTAGACGCCGGGCGACGTGGGCAGGTTCTTCAGTTTCTCTTCCAGGGTCAAGGGCATCACCCCGCTGGCTCGCACGTTAACGCTGACTGTTTGCGGACAGTGTAGCGCACGCCGCTCGCCGCGGGGAAACGTTCGGCCGGAGAAGTAAAGCGGAAGGGAAGGGGGGACGGGAGGCGGCGCGGCTCTCGTTCCCCCTTCAGTTTTGCCTGTCGCCTTTTTACTGTTGGCTCGCCTTCGCCGCGAGGTCGAGGAGGTAGACGGTCTGGTCGGCGGTGAGGACGAGCAGGCGCTTGCCGTCGTCGCCGAAGTGCGCGAGCGAGACGGGGGAGGAGAAGTCGTAGCGATCGCGGCGCTCGCCCGTCGAGAGGTCGAAGAGCGTGAGCTGGCCGCGCTCGGTCTCGACCGAAAGGAGGCCGGCCGCCTTCGAGATGGCGGGCGCGCGGCCGAAGTACTTGCCGCGCTGCTCGCCGGACGAGAGAGAGTAGAGCAGCACGCGGTTCGACGAGTCCGAGACGACGAGGTAGTCGCCCGCCGCGAACATGTCCTCGATGCGGAACGAGCCTTTTCCGGTCTCGACCAGCAGCGTCCCCGCCGCCCGGCCCGTCCGCGCGTCAACGGTCTGGATGAAGTAGTCGCCCTCCTTGTCGCCCATCGCGGCGAGGCGCTCCTTGAGTCTGGGGTCGGCCTTGATCTCGGCCTTCGCGTGTTCGGAGCGCACCGCCCACGAAAGCACCATCGTCCCCTCGTACTCGTCCACGTAGACGCGCGGCGCCTCGCGCGGGAAGTCGCGCGACCAGAGCGGCGCGTCCGACACCGCGTCCGCCACCGAGAGCGTCATGTTCTGCGACACGTCGCCGTCCTTCTTGAGGGGCTTGCGGCGGATGACGAAGCCGCCGCGCATCGTGTCGGGCGCGTCGCCCACCTGCCGGTGCTCGCTAATCTGGCGCGTCCGCAAATCGAGCCGCCCGACGGCGCGCTCGGCCTCCTCGAACTTGGGGAAGTCGGCGTAGAGCGCGCCGTCCGCGCCGAAGTGAGCGCCGCGGAAGCCGCGGACGTGGAAGAGCCGCTCTCCCTTCGTCAAGTCCCAGACCGCGCCGCGCTTGCGCTCCGAGACGGCGAGCCACTTGAGGTCGGGCGAGACGGCCGTCGCCCGCAGCCGCCCCAGAGGGTTGCGCGGCATGACGACCGACGCAGGCTCCGCGTTGGTCGTCACGTCGTAAAGTCCCAGCTCGCCGTTCACCCGCTCGCTCAGCATCCAGCGTTCGTAAACGTCGGTCGCGGGCGTCTTGTTGCCGCGCGTGAACTTCTTCGTCTTGATGTCGAAAAGCCCGACGGCGAGGCGCTGGCCGCCGACGTTGCCGAGGCCGTAGACGAGCAGGTAGTCGCCGCGCGTGACGGGCGCGGGCAAGGTACCGCCGCGCACGTGGAATTGCTCGACCACGTCGCCGGCCGGGAAGGTGTAGATGCCCGACTTCTTCGGCTCCATCCGGTTGATTCCGAGGACGCGGTCGGGCGCGACGAAGACGAAGCCGTTGCCGAGCATGTTCTTGACATCGTCCTTGAGCTGGACGGGCGCGCGCGTCGAGAGGTCAACGGCCGCCGTCGAGAGCTTGTTGTAGTAGCCGAGGGCGTTGACGCTGAAGCTCTTCTGCCCGGCGGCGAAGTAGCGCGCGTCGGGCGAGTAGCCCATGCTCACCCACTCGAAGGTCGAGTCCTCGTCGAGGATGCCGAGGATGAGGTGGAGCAGCAGGCGGAAGCGGTCGTTCACGTCGGGGGTGTAGAACTCCTTCTTCTGGAAGAACGGCTCGCCCGTGGCCGTGTCGTAGAGGACGAGCGTGAGCTTGCCGTCGAGGCAGGCCAAAGTCTTCCCGTCGGGCGCGAGCGCCGTCTGGAGGCAGCCGTCGCGCGCGTACAGCTCCTTGGCCGACCGCATCTTCCCCGCGGCCACGTCCCACTCCTCGACGCGCAGCTCGGCGTTGTGGAAGACGAGCGTCGAGGAGTCGGGCGTGAACTGCGCGGCGTGCGCCTCGGGCGCGTCAACGCGGAAGAGGTGTTTGAGCGGCTCGCGCGTCAGCACGTCGATGCCGCCGTCGTCCTGCGAGAGGATGTAGCGGCCGTCGGGGCTGAAGCGCAGGTGGTTGACCTCGCCGCGCAGCGGCGGGTCGAGCCGCGTCTTCGAGACGACGCCGTGCAGCGACTCGCCGCGCGTCGTCGTCAGGCGGACGACCGACGCCTGCCACTTCTTAAACTCGTCGGGGGGCGCGGCCGCTCGCGCCGCGACGCACTGCGCGGGGAGCGCCGAGACGCCCCTCAGTATCTCGCGCAGCCGCCGCGCCTCGGGCCGCGTCGTGCCGAAGAGGTCGGAGAGCCAGCCGCCGGTCTTGCCCTTCGTGTCGGTCAGCCGGTTCCACATCGAGACGAACGCCTGCGGGTCGTAGCCGGCCGCCGCCATCGCGTAGATGCCGATGCGGTCGGCCTCGTACTGCTCGCCCTGCTCCTCGCGGTCGCCGCGCTTGAAGGCGCCGGGCTTGCGCGCGGCGTTGTCGAGCAGGCGGTTGTACTTCTCGAAGATGTCGCGGCGGTCGGACACCGAGGTCACGCCGAGCACGTCGCGGAAGATGCGCGTCATGTCGGCGGCGATCTGACCCGAGGCGGAGTGCCCCAGCTCGTGCGCCAGCACGCCGGCCAACTCGTCCTCGCTGGCGGCGAAGGCGACGAGCTTGCGCGTGACGTAGACGCGCCCGCCCGCGGTCGTGAAGGCGTTGGCGTCCGGCAGGTCAACGACGAAGAACTGGTAGCGCATCTCCGAGGGCGGGAGCTGCGCGACGAGCCGCTCGCCGACCCGGCGGAGGAAGCCCGTGATCTCCGGGTCTTCGACGACGCGGTAGTCGCGCTGGACGTGCTCGGCGATGACGTCGCCCAAGTCCATCTCCTGCCGGGGCGTGAAGATGCTCTGCGCGCGCGAGGCGGCCGAGACGACCGGCTGCTGGCAGACCGCCCGAGGCGGCGTCTGCCGCGTCTGCCGGGCGCCGAGCGGCGCGGCCGAAAGACAGAGGAGAAGGAGGGCGCACGGGCGCGCGCGTGAAAATCTGATGGGGCTCATTCGCGGACTTCCTTGGGGCGACGACAGTAAGGTCGAAATTTTTCAACGGCCTCAGGCGGTGCTCGGGGCCGGTCGGGAAGGGTTCGGCGCCGGACATGGTAACGGAGCGGGCCGGGCGCCCGCAAACCCGCCTCGGCCGCGCGCGCCCGTTTCACCTTTCGCGGAGAAGTTGCTACATTCTCGCACGGTCCCCCGAGCCAGAGGAGCGAGCGTTTGCGATTCCCCTTCGAGCCCCCGCCCGCCAGAGAGTTCGACGCCGTCGGCTTCGGCTTAAACGCCGTAGACCACCTCGTCGTCGTCCCGCACTACCCCGAGTTCGACACCAAGATCAGGCTCGTCGGGCACGAGCGCGGCGCGGGCGGGCAGACCGCCTCGACGATGGCGGGGCTGCGCCGTCTGGGCCTTCGGACGGCCTACGCCGGGCGCTTCGGCTCGGACGACTCGGGCCTCTTCGGCTTCGAGACGTTGCGCTCGGAGGGCGTCGATGTGGGCTTGGCCGAGGTGGTCGAGGGCGCGCGCAACCAAATCGCCTACATCCTCATCGACGCGCGGACGGGCGAGCGCACCGTTCTCTGGGACAGGGACGAGCGGCTGGCCTACGCGCCGGAAGAAGCCCCGCGCGGCTTCGCCCGCCGCGGGCGCGTCGTCCACATGGACGCGCACGACCCGCGCGCCTGCGCCGTCGTCGCGCGCGAGGCGCGGGAGGCCGGCACCGTCGTCTCGCTCGACATCGACAACATCTACGAGGGGCTGGAAGAGCTGCTGCCGCACGTTGACGTGCTCGTCTCGTCGAAGGAGTTTCCGCGACGCCTGACGGGCGTGTCGGACGAGCGCGCGGCGCTCGCCGAGACGAAGAGGCGTCTGCGGGCCGACACCGTTGTCGGGATGACTTTGGGCGAGCGCGGCGCGGTCGTCTACCACGAAGGCCGCTTCGTCGAGACGCCGGCCTTCGCCGTCCCCGGCGGCTGCCGCGACACGACCGGCGCGGGCGACGCCTTCCACACGGGCTTTCTCTACGGGCTGCTGCGCGGCGAGGAGATCGAAGGCTGCCTGACGCTCGGGTGCGCCGTCGCCGCGCTCAAGTGCCGCGCTCTGGGCGCGCGCACCGCGCTCCCCTCGGCGCCCGAGCTGGAAAATTTTCTCAACGGCGAGGGCGAGACCTCCTGAGTTAAGTTCACGCGCCCGAGGGCACTCAAATAAAATTTCATAAGGACAAAGACAACGATGCGAACAATTATTCTTTCGGCAATCATCATCCTCTCGGCCTCGGGCGCGTGGGCGCGTCAGGACGAGCCGCGCCGCTTCCTCGACCCGAGCCTCGTCCCGGCCGAGGGTTTGAAGCCGGCCGACTTCGTGCCGCGCGGGTGGAAGACCGAGACCGACGAGGCCGTCGTCACGGGCGACCTCAACCGCGACGGCGCGGCGGACGCGGTCGTGCGGCTCGTCGAAGACATGCCGCTGCAAAATTCCGAGGGCGTTTACAACACACGCTACCGCGCGCTCGTCGTCCTCTTCGCCAAGCCCGGCGGCGGGTACATGCGCGCGGCCGTGGCGACGAAGCTGCTGGGCTGCTCGCTCTGCTTCGGCGTGCTCGGCGACCCGGAGGGCGGCAACATCCAGGTCGAGATCGAGAAGGGCGTGCTCAACGTCAGCCAGCTCAGCGGCTCGCGCGAGGCGCGCGACCACACGCTGCGCTTCCGCCACGACGCCGCCTCGGGGCGCTTCCAACTCATCGGCGAGGAACTGAGCGAATACGACCGGTTGGAGGCGAACGGCACGAGCACCAGCACCAACTACCTGACCGGCGTGCGCGTCTTCAAGACCTCGCGCACCCTGCGCGGCGGGCGCGAGTCCACCTCGACGAAGACCACCCGCGTCCCGCGCGCGAGCCGCTTCATCGAAGACGTTGACTACGAGAAGCAGTGACGGGCAGCGGGCCATAACCGCCTGCGGTAGCGGGCGGGTGTGTCTAACTCAAAGGGGTCTCTGACGCGTATGCCCGCCCCGCCCGCTGCCGCAGGTGGTTCTGACCTGCCGTGTGATATATTTTGAAACCGCCGACCGACCCGGCGTCGTACAGCGTTGACGGAAAGCTTTTGGAACTGCGAATCGGAAGCTCATTCGCGCCCTCCCCGGTTTTTCAAGGCACGCGGAAAATTCGTTTCGGATGGACACACGTCGCATCCTCATCGTTGAAGGCAACGCCGAACTCCGCACCGTCCTGGCCGACGCGCTCGCCGGGCTCGGCCACGAGGTCGTGACGGCCGGCGACCGCTCCGAGGCCATCGAGCGCGAAGACCTCGAAGACTTCGACCTCATCATCTCCGACCTCGCCGAGTACTCCGACTCCGCCGTCCAGATCGTCTCCGAACTCAAGCGCAAGCGCCTCTTCGTCCCCGTCGTCGTGTCCAGCGAGGAGGCGCAGCACGCGGGCCTCGTCAAGGCGTTCAAGCTCGGCGCGTCCAACTACCTGCGCAAGCCCTACGACACCGAGGAGCTGTCGCAGATCGTCGAGAAGACGCTCGGCTACAAGCTGCGCTTCGTCGAAGACCTCAAAGTCCTGCCCTACGTCCGCGAGCACATCGAGTTCGAGTTGCCGAGCGACATCTCCTTGATGAACGGCGTGCTCCACTACCTCATCGAGCGCGTCGCCGCGCTCGGGGTGATTAAGCCCGACGCCTCGAACCTCTTCATCGCGCTCGACGAGGCGTTCGTCAACGCCGTCAAGCACGGCAACAAGCAGGACGCCAACAAGCTCGTCCGCATCACCGCCGACCTCTCGGCGAAGGAGGCGCGCTTCACCATCGAGGACGAGGGCGAGGGCTTCGACGTGGCGGCCATCCCCGACCCGCGCGACCCCGAGAACCTCTTCAAGACCTCGGGGCGCGGCGTGCTGCTCATCTACAACATCATGGATCAGGTCGAGTACAACGAGCGCGGCAACCGCCTGACGATGGTCAAGCGCCCCGACCCCTCGCTCGAACACGAGCTGATCGAGTCGCTCTCGCCCGACGAAGATGCCCCCGCGAAGAAGAGCTGACGGCGCGGGGCGCGACTCCGAACCCGACGCGCGCCCCGCCTCGACCGCCGCGCCCTTGAACCCGAAGCTTCTCAAGCCGCTCCTTTTTCTCCTCGTCTTCGCGGCCGCCTTCGCCGGTCTCCACATCTCTCACGCCTCGCTACTCGGTCTCCCTTACTACTGGGACGAGGCCGGCTACTTCATCCCGGCCGCGCGCGACATCTACGCCGACGGCTCCTTCATCCCGCACTCGACGCTCTCGAACGCGCACCCGCCGCTGGTGATGGCGTGGATCGCGCTCGCGTGGAAAGTCTTCGGCTTCGACATCGAGGCCGCGCGGACGGCGATGCTCGCGGTCTCGGCGCTGGCGCTCGCGGGCGTCTTCGCGCTCGGGTGCCGCGTGGCGAACTGGCGCGTGGCCGCGGCGACCGTCGTGCTGACGGCCGCCTACCCCGTCTTCTTCGCGCAAAGCTCGCTCGCGCACCTCGACATGATGGTGGCGGCGCTGACCGTCTGGGCGCTCTACTTTTATGTGCCGCCCGCGACGAACGACGAAGACGAAAGCGGCGCGGACGCGTCCGAGAGTCGCGGCGCGCGGCGCGCGGCGTGCGTCGCGCTGCTCGCGCTCGCCGCGCTGGCGAAGGAGACGGCCGTCCTCGTCCCCGTCGTACTGTGCGGGTGGGAGTTGCTGACCTGCCGGTTCTTCAGAAACAAGACGAGGGCGATGACCTGCGTCGAGCACGGCGGAACCGTCTGGCGCACGCTCGCGCTGCTCGCGGCGTGCGTGCCGCTGGCGCTGTGGTTCGCGTACCACCGCGCGCAGACCGGCTACACGCTCGGCAACCCCGAGTACTTCCGCTACAACGTCGAGTCCACGCTCAACCTCGCGCGCATACTCGACACCGCGTGGCGGCGGCTCGGTCACGTCACCGTCCACATGAATCTGTGGGCGCTCACCGTAGTCGGGCTGGCCGCGATGTTCCTGAAGCCGCGGCGGGGCGGCGGCGGCCGCGAGCGACCGCGCATAGACATCCCCGTGCAGTTGCTCTTCCTCGCGCTCATCCTCACGCACGTCTTCGCGCTCTCGGTCGTAGGCGGCGCGGTGCTGGCGCGCTACATGCTGCCCGTTCTGCCGCTCGTGATTCTAATCTGGGTCTCGACGCTCTGGCGGCGCGTGCCGGCGTGGCCGCTCGCCGTCGCGCTCATCTGCGCGGCGTTCGCGTACCGCGCGGAGGTCAACCCGTCGTACAGCTTCCCCTGGGAGGAGAATCTCGCCTACCGCGACTTCGTCCTGCTCCACCGCGACGCCGCGCGCTTCCTCGAATCGAAATACGCGGACGCGCGCGTGCTCACCGCGTGGCCCGCGACCGACGAGCTGCGCAACCCCTATTACGGCTACACGGGACGGCCGCTGAAAGTCTTCGCGGTCGAGAACTTCCTCCGCCCCGAGCTTGAGCGCGCCGCCGCGCGCAAAGCCGACTACGACGTGGCGCTCCTCTACTCGACGCACGGCGGCCCCGAACTCGAAGAGGCCGCCCGCCTCCTCGGCGGCCGCGTCGTCTTCCACGAAGAAAGAGAAGGACAGTGGGTCGCGGTCGTCGAGAACAGTAGACAGTAGTCAGTAGCCGGCAGGCTCCGCTAGACGGACGTAGACGCTGGCAGGCCGGCGGCCCGGCTGTTAAGGTTTTCTACTGACTACTGACTACTGTCTACTTTTTCCGTCATGCCCTACGAACTCTTTCTCGCGCTCAGGTACCTGCGCGTGCGGCGCGGGCGGCGCGTCGCGCGTTGGACTGCCGTCGCGGCCGTCGTCGGGATCGCGTGCGGGGTGGCGGCGCTGGTGTTGGCGACGGCGCTGGCCAACGGCTTCCGCGACGAGCTGCGCGACAAGATTCTGCGCGGGACGGCGCACGTCACGCTTTCGCGCGAGGGCGGCCTGAGCGTCGAGGAAGCCGTGGCGGCGGCCGCGCGCGTGCGCCGCGTCGAGGGCGTGCGCGACGCGGCGGCGACGACCTACGAGGGCGCGCTTTTGAGCGGCCCGGCGGGCGCGGCCTACACGCTCCTGCGCGGCTTGGACGCGACCTCCGCGCGCGCTCTCGAAGAGGTGCGCGCGACCCTGACGGCGGGCGCGGCCGACCCACTTGTGTCGCGTCAGGGCGACGAGCTTTCGCGCGCGCAGGACGAGCAGGAGCCGCTGCCGGTCGTCCTGGGCGAGGAGCTTGCGGCGCGGACGGGGCTGGCGCGCGTGGGCGAAGAGGGGTGGGTCTTGACCGGCGCGGCGGGCGCGGGCGCCGTCGCGTTCGAGCCGCGCGCCCGCCGCGTGCGGGTCGCGGGTCTGTTCCGCTCGGGACTTTACGACTACGACTCGGCGTGGACTTACGCGCCGCTCGCGGAGGTCGGGCGCGTGTCGGGGGCGGCCCTCTCAAGCACGGTCGTCAGCGTCGAGGCGCTCGACATGGAGGAGTCGGCGCAGGTCGCGCGGCGCGCCCGCGCGGAACTGGGCGCGGGCTGGGATGCGCTCGACTGGCGCGAGGCGAACCGCCCGCTCTTCGCGGCGCTCGCGTTGGAGCGGCGCGCGGTCGGCCTCATCATCATGCTCGTCACCGTCGTCGCCGCGCTCAACATCACGACGACGCTCGCGCTCGTCGTCGTCGAGCGACGCGCCGACATCGCCGTCCTCGCCACGCTCGGTGCGCGCGCCCCAAGCCTCATGCTCGTCTTCGTCATCTCCGGCGCGATAGTCGGCGCGGTCGGCGCGCTCTCGGGCGTGGCGCTGGGCTTGGCCGCCTGCTTCGTCGCCGACCGCTTCGGGCTCGTGCGGCTGCCGCCGGATGTCTACGCGCTGAGCGCCGTCCCGCTCCACCCGCACGCGTCGGACGTTCTGCTGGCGGCGCTCGCGGCCTTCGCCGTCAGCCTGCTCGCCACGCTCTACCCGGCCTGGCAGGCGGCGCGCGTGCGCCCGGCGGAAGTCCTGAGGCACGAGTAGGAATTTCAAATTTGAAATTTGAAATTTCAAATAGCTTTGAGCTTGTCGTCGAAGACCTGCGCAAGTCTTTCAGCGAGCCGTCGGGCGGCGTGTTGGAGGTTCTGCGCGGCGCGTCGTTCCGGCTGGGGGCGGGCGAGATGGCGGCGGTCGTGGGCGCTTCCGGGGCGGGGAAGACGACGCTGCTGCACGTGCTCGGCGGGTTGGAGGCGGCGGACTCCGGCTCGGCGCGGCTCGGCGCGTTCGAGGTCACGCGCGCTGGTGCCGGCGTGCTGTCTCGCTGGCGCGGCCGGGAGGTCGGCTTCGTCTTCCAGTCGCACCGCCTGCTCGCAGACCTCTCGGCCGAGGAGAACGTGGCGCTCCCGCTCCTCGTCGCGCGCGAGGGGCGCGGCGCGGCGCTGACCCGCGCGCGCGAGATGTTAGGGCGGGTCGGGCTAGGGGGCCGGCTGCGCCACGCGGCCGGCGAGCTGTCGGGCGGCGAGCAGCAGCGCGTCGCGGTCGCGCGCGCCCTCGTCACGCGCCCGCGGCTCGTCCTCGCCGACGAGCCGACGGGGAACCTCGACGCCCGCGCGGCCTCAGAGGTCGGCGCGCTCCTCCTCTCGCTCTGCCGCGAGGCGCGCGCCTGCGTCCTCGTCGCCACGCACAACGAAAGCCTCGCGCGGCTCTGCGACCGGCGCCTCGCGCTGCGCGGAGGGCTGCTGGAAGAGGCCGGGCGTTAAAATCTGACAGCGGCGCCCGGTTTCAGTTATAATGCGTCGCGGGTGCCCTGCGGCGGTTCTCCCGACTTTTTAGACACGCCGGAATCCCTAGAACGTCCTTATCTGTCCGGTCGGAAACAATCTCTTATGTTTGAGCGATACACGGAGAAGGCGCGGAGAGTCATCTTTTTCGCGCGGTACGAAGCCTCCCAATTCGGCGCGCCCGCCATCGAGCCCGAGCACCTCCTCCTCGGCCTCATGCGCGAAGACAAGACGCTGACGGCGCGCTTCCTCGCGCGCGCGCAGACCTCCCTCGAAGCCATCCGCAAGGAGATCGAGGGACGCGCCCCCCTGCGCGAGAAGATTTCCACCTCGGTCGAGCTGCCGCTCGCGCCCGAGACCAAGCGCGTCCTCGCCTTCGCGCACGAGGAGAGCGACCGCCTTCAGCACCGGCACATCGGCACCGAGCACCTGCTGCTCGGGCTGCTCCGCGAGGAGCGTTCGATGGCCGCCGAGATTCTCTACGAGCGCGGCCTGCGCCTCAACGCCGTGCGCGAGGAGGTCTCGCGACAGTCGGGCAACGACCCGCGCGCGGCGGCGAAGAAGGAGACGCCGCACCTCGCCGAGTTCTCGCGCGACCTGACGGAAGACGCCGCCAACGACAAGCTCGACCCGCTCGTCGGCCGCGAGGCCGAGATCGAGCGCGTCGTCCAGATACTCTGCCGCCGGACGAAGAACAACCCCGTGCTCATCGGCGAGCCGGGCGTCGGCAAGACGGCGATCGTCGAGGGGCTGGCGCAGCGCATCATCCGCGGCGACGTGCCGTCGTTCCTTGAGAACAAGCGCATACTCTCGCTCGACCTGTCGCTCATCGTCGCGGGGACGAAGTACCGCGGCCAGTTCGAGGAGCGGCTCAAGCAGATCATGCGCGAGCTGATCGAGAACCCGCAGTACGTCGTCTTCATCGACGAGCTGCACACGCTCGTCGGCGCGGGCTCGGCCGAGGGGTCGCTCGACGCGGCGAACATCTTGAAGCCCGCGCTCTCGCGCGGCGAGATACAGTGCATCGGCGCCACGACGCCCGCCGAGTTCCGCAAGTCGATTGAGAAAGACCGCTCGCTCGAACGGCGCTTCCAGGCCGTCAAGGTGCCGCCGCCCAGCGAGGAGGAGGCCGTCTCCATCCTCGACGGCGTCCGCGAGCGCTACGAGGCGTTCCACCAGGTGCGCTACACCGACGAGGCCATCGAGGCCGCCGTCTACCAGTCGAACCGCTACATCCCCGACCGCTTCCTCCCCGACAAGGCCATCGACGTGATCGACGAGGCGGGCGCCCGCGTCAAGCTGCGCGCGCGGCGCGACATGCCGCCGCGCCCGGCGCACTCTTACGACGAGCGCGACCGCGGCGGCTACTTCCGCCCGGCGCTCCCCGCGCCCGCGCTCTCGGAGGAGGACGACCTCATCATGTCGGTCGAGGTCACGCGCGACGACATCGAGGACGTGATCGCGCGCTGGACGGGCATCCCCATCACCTCGCTCAAGGAGGAGGAGACGCAGAAACTCCTCCGCATCGAGGAGGAGCTTCGGGGCCGCGTCATCGCGCAGCGCCCGGCCATCTCGGCGCTGGCGCGCTCGATCCGCCGCTCGCGCGCGGGGCTGAAGAACCCGCACCGGCCCGTCGGCTCGTTCCTCTTCTTAGGCCCCACGGGCGTCGGCAAGACCGAGGTCGCGCGTTCCTTGGCCGAGTTCCTCTTCGGCTCCGAGCGCTCGATGATCCGCTTCGACATGTCGGAGTTCATGGAGAAGCACTCGGTCTCGAAGCTCATCGGGAGCCCGCCGGGCTACGTCGGCCACGAGGAGGGCGGGCAGTTGACCGAGCGCATTAAGCGTTCGCCCTACAGCGTGCTACTCTTCGACGAGATCGAGAAGGCGCACCCCGACATCTTCAACGTGCTGCTGCAAGTCTTCGAGGACGGCATCCTCACGGACGCCCTGGGCAACACGGTCGATTTCAAGAACGCGATCATCATCATGACCTCCAACATCGGGGCGCGCTACATCCAGAAGAAGGGCGCGATGGGCTTCCAGGCCAGCCCCGACGCCTCGCGCGAGAAGATGGAGGAGATGGTGATGAACGCCGTGCGCCACACCTTCAACCCCGAGTTCATCAACCGCCTCGACGAGATCATCATCTTCGACCAGCTGCTCGACGAGGAGCTGGTCGAAATCGTCGGCCTCCAGGTCGATATGCTGAACAAGACCTTGAGCCGCCGCGGCCTCGAAGTCCGGCTGACCGACGAGGCCAAGCGCTGGATCGTGGACAAGACCTGCGCCGACCGCTCCTACGGCGCGCGCCCGTTGCGCCGCGCGCTCCAGAAGCACGTCGAAGACCCGCTCTCCGAGGCGCTCATCCAGGGGAGTCTGGAAGGCGCCACGCTCGTCGAGGTCTACGCCGAGGGCGGCGAGCTCACGTACCGCCCCGCCAGGGTCGAGGAGCCGGGCGACGCGCTTTTAATTCACTGAAAAACGAGTAGGCAGTAGACGGTAGTCAGTAGCCAGTAGGGAAAAACAGCCCCGGCGGGCGTCGGGTTTTAACCCGCAGCGCCCGCCGGGGCTTTCTACTGGCTACTGACTACTGCCTATTGTCTACTTCTGCGGTTGGATATTGGCCGTTTTCTCATTTATAATGCGCCACTTTGCGGGGGTTGTGCGGCTGGCAACTGTAGGGCGTGCGTGGCGAATCCAAGTTTCGCCTGTTCTAACACCAGACGCCTGAATCGGGGACGCGCGCCGAGCTGCGCCGCCCGGTAGAAAATCTCGAAAAGTTTTTCTCTATTAAAGTCTCCCGAATTCATTCGACCGCATTTCAAGAGGCGAAAAACTAACTTTATGCGAATTCGCGCGCCCCGGACTTATCTCGCGGCGGCCCTGTTGGGCTGCCTCACGCTCCTCTCGACGGCGCCCACCCTCCTCCGGCCCGCCCGCGCGCAGGAGCCGGCTCCCGCCGCCGCCGCGGGGCAGCAGCGCGTGCTCGTCGAGGACGTGCAGGTCGAGAATAACCGCCGACTCCGCGACGAGGACGTGCTCTACCACGTCCAGACGCGCAAGGGCGACCCCTACAACGAGGCGCAGATTCAGCGCGACCTCCAGGCGCTTCTCAACCTCCCCTTCTTCGACAAGACCGAGACCCGCGTCGCCGTCACCGACGGCCCGCTCGGCGGCAAGGTCGTCATCTTCTACGTCAGGGAGCTGCCCGTCATCCGCGAGCTGACCTTCAAGGGTCTGTCGAGCGTGGGCGAGGCCGACCTCCTCAAGGAGTTCCGCGAGCAGCGCGTCGGCGTCACCAAGGAGACGACCTACGACCCCGTCAAGGTCAACAACGCCAAGCGCGTCATCAAGGAGCTGCTCTCGCAGCACGGACACCCGAACGCCACCATCGACGCGCAGGTCGAGGAGGTCTCGCAGACCTCGGTCGCGCTCACCTTCGACATCGACGAGGGCGACCGCGTCCGCATCGTGGACATCCAGTTCGAGGGCAACCAGCACTTCTCCGACGGCGAGCTGCGCGGCGCGATGAAGCTGGTCAAGGAGGCGGGGCTGTTTTCGCGCTTCAAGGGGCAGGACATCCTCCACCTTGAGAAGCTCGACTACGACCTGCGCAAGAACGTCATCGACCACATGCGGTCGAAGGGCTACCTCGAAGCGCGCACCGGCGAGCCGCGCGTCGAGGGGCTGGGGCCGAAGCGCACGGGCTTCCCCGTCCTCCCGCTCCCGATCATCTCGTCGGTGGACGAGGCGCTGCGCGTCACCGTCCCCGTCACCGAGGGGCGGCTCTACCGCCTCGGCCAGATCAAGATCGAGGGCAACTCCATCTACTCCGAGGAGCTGATCCGGCAGGTCATCGGGCTCCGCGCGGGCGAGATCGCCAACGGCGCGCGGCTCGGCAAGGCCGTCTACGAGGACTTGAAGAACCTCTACGGCCGCTCGGGCTTCATCCAGTACGAGCCGGAGATCACGCCCGAGCTCAAGCCCAACCCGCAGAAGCCCGAAGAGGGCATCGCCGACTTCACCATCACCATCAACGAGGGCAAGCAGTTCTCCCTGCGCCGCCTTGAGTTTTTGGGCAACACCTACACGCGCGACAACGTGCTGCGCCGCGAGGTGGCGGTCAACGAGGGCGACATCTTCGACCGGCAGTTGTGGGAGTTCTCGGTGCTGAAGCTCAACCAGCTCGGCTTCTTCGACCCCATCGACAAGGACAAGGACGCCGAGTTCCGCACCGTCGAGGAGACGGGCGAGGTTGACATCAACCTCCGCGTCTCGGAGCGCGGCCGCAACCAGATCGCGTTTAACGGCGGCGTCTCCGGCATCGGCGGCTCGTTCTTCGGGCTCGACTACTCGACGAACAACCTGCTCGGGCGCGGCGAATCGCTCTCGTTCCAGTTCGCCTTCGGCAACCGCCAGAAGTCGATCCTCTTCTCGTTCACCGAGCCTTACGTCAAGGACCGCCCCATCTCGGTCGGCTTCTCGCTCTACACCGAGTCGCGGAAGTTCTTCGGCGAGGGGACGCTGCTCTCGTCGAACCTCGACGCGCTGTCGGGGGCCTTCGGCGACGTGCAGAGCTTCCTGACCACCAGCGAGGAGAACCTGTTCACGCAGAACACGACGGGCGGGAGCGTCTACGCGACCTCGCCGCTCTCCGAGTTCTGGCGCCCGCGCAGCCGCCGCTTCGTCCAGATCGCGCGCGCCTCGCGCATCGGGCTCTCCTACGCCTTCTCGCGCTCCTCCATCGAGGAGCCGCCGGTCAACGAGCAGAACGACCCCAACACCTTCATCCCCGTCGTCTTCTCGCAGCCCAACATCTCGACGAGCCGCGTCACGCCCTCGTTCGTCTACGACACGCGCAACGGCACCATCGACCCGACCCAGGGGTCGCAGGTCGCGCTCTCGCTGGCGGTCGCGGGGCTCCTCGGCGACGTGCGCACCATCCAGCCCACGCTCTCGCTCACGCACTTCCGCCCGATGCGGCGCAAGCGCTCGGAGCACCCCGAGGTCTTCGGCTTCCGCATCGTCGCCGGCCACGTCCGCAGCTTCGGGCTGACGGGCAAGATTCGCGAGGCGCAGGAGAGCTCGCTCTCGTTCATCAACGGCGTCCCCATCTACGAGCGCTTCTTCCTCGGCGACGAGTTCACCATCCGCGGCTACAACGTCCGCTCCATCGCGCCCATCGCGCCGCTCGACGTGTTCGTCACCTCGCAGAACGTGAGGGTCGCGTCGAACGCGACGGGCGAAACCGTCGATGACATCGGCGGTCAGCTCCCGACGACCCTGCGCGACCAGCTCATCGGGCTCGGCACCTTCACCGGCCCGTCGGGCGGGAACTCGGTGCTGATCGCGCGCGACTTCCGGTTCCTCGGCGGCGACACGCAGCTCCTCGGTAACTTCGAGTACCGCGTGCCGCTCTTCGGCCCCGTGGCGCTGGCGGCCTTCGCCGACATCGGCACGGCCTTCAACCTCTCGTCGGGCGACGACCAGATTTTCTCGACGCGCTTCCTCGCCGACCAGCCCTTTCTGGGGCGCACCGGCGGGCTGACCGAGCTGGTCGTGCGCCGCAACCCGCAGCTGGCGATCTCGCCCGGCAGCCGGTTCGTCGATCCGACCTCGGGGACGATCCAGCGCGCGCTGCTCGTCCAGGGCGACCGGCTGATCACGAAGGAGGAGTTCGCGTCGCTGCTGAGGGTGGGGCCGACCGACCCGCTGACGAACCTGCCGCTCGGCGTCCAGCCCGTCTTCCTGCGCGGCGAGGCGCAGACCAACACCGTGGCGCGCATTTCGCAGAGCCTTTTTTCAAAAATCAGCGACTACCGATCCAGCCTCGGGCTGGAGTTGCGCATCCAAATGCCTGTGATCAACGTGCCGTTCCGCTTCATCTACGCCATCAACCCGAACGCACAGGACACGCTAATTCAGGAGAAGAAGAGGGTCTTCCGGTTCAGCATCGGGCGCACCTTCTAAGAGCCTTCAAGGAAACTCTAAAACCACGGGGGAAGCCCGCGCCCGCGCGAGAAAGTTCGCCCGCAACTTGAGCTAAGGAGCAGTACAGGAAAAGCCATGAAAGCGATTCGCAACACCTTCTTCGCCGCCGTCGTCGCGGCCTTCGCCGCCGTGACGGCCGCCGCACAGACGGCCGCCCCCGCCACCCGCCCGGCCGCCCCGCAGGGCGGCGTCGCCGCCATCGCCGAGGGCAAGTTCGCCATCATCGACACCGACGCCTTCAACGATCAGGCGAACGGCATCAAGCGCCTCGTCGCCGCCTTCCAGACGGTCGAGCGCGAGTTCAAGCCGCGCCGCGACGAGATTCAGGGCCTGCGCACCCGGCTCGAAGCCCTCGTCAAGGAGATCGAGAGCACCAAGGCGGTCGCCGCCCCGGCCGCGCTCCAGACCAAGGCCGAGCAGGCGCAGCAGCTTGAGGTCGAGATCAAGCGCAAGCAGGAGGACGGCCAGAAGGCGCTCGACAAGCGCGTCCAGGACTTGACCGGCCCGGTCTACCAGGACATCGGCAACGCCTTGCAGGCGTACGCCAGGGCGCGCGGCCTGACCGTCATCTTCGACGTGAGCAAGATGCAGGGCGTCGTGATGGTCGTCAACGACTCCGTTGACATCACCGGCGCGTTCATCGCCGACTACAACCAGCGCAACCCGGCCACGACGGCCGCGGCCGCGCCGGCGGCCCGCCCGTAAGAGCCGCGAACCGCGAACCGTAAACCGTGACGAGAGCAGACCCGCTCTTTCTCGTCACGGTTTACGGTTCGCGGTTTACGCGTCACGCACCGCCTCCCCATGGAAACCCTTCTCGACATCCGCGCCATCCAGGACATCCTGCCGCACCGCTACCCGTTCCTGCTCGTTGACCGCATCGTCGAGCTGACCCGAGGGGTGCGCATCGTCGGGGTCAAGCAGGTGACCATCAACGAGCACTTCTTTCAGGGGCACTTCCCCGGCGCGCCCGTCATGCCCGGCGTCCTCATCGTCGAGGCGATGGCGCAGGTCGGCGCGGTCTACGCGCTCCAGCAGATCGAGGGGCGCGAGTCGAAGCTCGTCCTCTTCAGCGGCATCGACAACGCGCGCTTCCGCCGCCCCGTCGTCCCCGGCGACACGCTCACCATCACCGTCACCCCGCTGCGCGTCGGCGGCCGCGTCCAGAAGATGCACGGCGAGGCGCACGTCGATGGCCAGCTCGCCGCCGAAGCCGACATCATGAGCGTCGTCGCCGACCGGGGAAACGTGAAATAAAAAAGTAGACAGTAGACGGTAGTCAGTAGCCAGTAGAAAAGCACCCGCAGTCGAATCGTCAGGGTGTTAGCGTCAACGTCCAATAAGCGGAAGCCCTACTGACTACCGTCTACCGTCTACTGACTACTGACTTCCAATGTCCGTCTTCGTCCACCCATCCGCCGTCGTCGGTCCGCGCGCCCAGTTGGGCGAGGGCGCGCACGTCGGCCCGTTCTGCACGGTCGGCGACGAGGTGCGTCTGGGCGAGCGCGTGCGGCTCGAATCACACGTCGTCGTTGACGGCCGCACCGAGGTCGGCGACGATACGCACGTCTTCCCGTTCGCGTCCGTCGGTCTTGAGCCGCAGGACTTGAAGTACAGGGGCGAGCCGGCCGAGACGCGGGTGGGGAGGCGGAACCGCATCCGCGAGTTCGTCACCGTCCACCGCGGGACGGAGGGCGGCGGGATGCTCACGTCAATCGGCGACGACTGTCTCGTCATGGCGCAGGCGCACGTCGCGCACGACTGCATCGTCGGCAGCGGCGTCATCATGGCCAACGCCGCGACGCTCGCCGGCCACGTCACGGTCGAGGACGGCGCGAACGTCGGGGCCTACTCGGGCGTCCACCAGTTCTGCCGCGTCGGGCGCGAGGCGTACGTCGGCGGCTACTCGGTCGTCGTCAAGGACGCGCTCCCGTTCGCGCTCACCGTCGGCAACCACGCCCGTTGCTACGGCCTGAACACGGTCGGCATGAAGCGGCGCGGCTACCCGCAGGAGACGGCCGATGCGCTGCACCACGCCTTCCGCCTCCTGCTCTCCTCCAAGCTCAACACCACGCAGGCGCTTTCGCGCATCCGCGACGAGATCGCGGACTCGCCCGAGGTCGCCGAGCTCATCAGCTTCATCGAGACGTCGCGCCGCGGCGTCGTCAAATGAAGTACTGCGGGCTGAGTGCTGAGGACTGAATTTATAATCGTCCTCACTCAATCCCCGGCACCATTCTTATGCGTTACGGACTCATCGCGGGCAACGGCAGGTTCCCCTTCCTGGTGGTGGAGGGCGCGCGGCGCGCGGGCGCCGAGGTGGCGGTCGCGGCGATTAAGGAAGAGACCGACCCGGCGATTGAAAAAATCGCAGACAGTTTGACGTGGGTTGGCATCGGCCAACTCGGCCGGATGATCCGCTTCTTTAAGCGCGAGGGCGTCGAGAAGGCGATCATGGCGGGGCAGGTCAAGCACGTCCAAATCTTCAGCGGCGCGCTGCCCGACGTGCGGATGCTCAGGATGCTCATCTCGCTCCCGCGCCGCAACACCGACGCGCTCATCGGCGGGGTCGCCGCCGAACTCGCACGCGAAGGCATTGAGCTCATCGACTCGACCTACTTCCTCCAAGACCAGCTCCCGCAAGAGGGCGTGCTCTCGAAGCGTTCGCCTTCGGCGGCCGAGCGCGGCGACATCGAGTACGGGCTTGAGGTCGCGCGCGAGATCGCGCGGCTCGACCTGGGTCAGACCATCGTCGTGCGCGCGCGCGCCTGCGTCGCCGTCGAGGCGATGGAGGGCACGGACGAGACCGTGCGGCGCGCCGGCCGGCTCGCGCGCGGCCGCCTCACCGTCGTCAAGGTCGCCAAGCCGAATCAGGACATGCGCTTCGACGTGCCCGTCGTCGGCGTCCCCACCGTCGAGACGATGGCGGAGGCCGGCGCCACCTGCCTCTGCCTGACCGCCGGCAAGACCCTGATGTTCGACCGCGAAGAGATGCTCCGCCTCGCCGACCGCCACCGCATCGCCGTCGTCGCCGCCCCGCCCGTCTAGGCGCGCCGGAGGCGGACGCCGCGCCGCCCCGCCCGCGAAGTCCGAACCTCGCCGCCGCGCGGGAAAACTTCCCCCGCGCGGAAGCGTCTGAAACGTAACGCGCCGATTCGGCATATTCCTATGAGGAGGCCGCCCCCGGCCGCCGACGCGCCCGCGCCGGAAAAGCCCACGCCCGAAGGAGAGAAGCTAACCATGACAATCATCGACCCGGTCGAACTTTTCTTCGCCGGCGAAGACGGCGAGACGATCACCGTCGTCGTCAAGTCGGTCAACACGAGGCACGCGGTCAACGCCATCCTCGACGGGGGCCCGGCCGCGATGACCTCGACGGCCGCGCAGGCGAGCTCCGTCAGCTTCAAGCTCGACATGGCGCAGAACGACCCGAGCCACCTGCTGCTGTTCTTCCAGTTCTTCAACAACATGGGCGGCGGCCTGTACAAGGTCATCATCAGGGGCGACCGCGGGCCGACCTCTTTCGGGATGCTCGTGCAGCAGTTCAACCTCAAGGCGACCGCGAAAATCTACAGCTTCGACGTCGTCTAGGACGCGCGGCCGCCCGGCGCGGAGGGGTGAAAATGAGGAAGAGGTTTTTAGTCGCTTTAATCCTGCTGGCGGGCGCGACGGCGTCCGCCCCCGCGTCCCACGGCCGGCAGGCCGGCGTGCCCACCGACGCCGAGGTCGAGCAGGTCAGGGAGAACATTCGGACGCTGGAGCGCGAGACGCCGCCGCCCGGCCTCGAAGCGCAGCACCGCGCCGCCGTCGCCGCGCTGCGCCTCGGCCTGCGCGACAAGCTCGTCGCGCAGAAGAACGCGATGGAGGCTTACCTCGGCCGCGTCCGCGCCGCGCTCCCGGCGGAGCAGGCGCGGAAGGTCGAGGAGGCGATACGCGAGAAGGACGCGCTCATCGCGGAGGCCGCCCGAGCCATCATCGAGGCCGCGTCCGGCGCGACGCCGCCCCGTCTCTCGCAGTCGCCGCCCACAGCATCAGCGTCCGCGCCGCTGTCGTCGGCCCAGCCGGCCACACAGCCGACAGCGGACGCGCCGCAGCCCGCGGCCGCGCAGCCGCTCGCCGCCTCCCAGGTGTTCGACAACGAGAAGCCCATCGAAAGACCCGACGTGGCGGCGGGCGTCGTCGCGTCCGGCGCGGCCGCCGCGGGGGACGCCGGCAGGCTGAGCCCCTGCGACGAGGTCAACAACGCCGGCGCGAGGAGCAGGCAATTCTCGGAGTACGAGTCGGCGGTCTGCGCCATCGTCGGCGAGGTGCGCTCGCTGAAGTCGGGCGTCATCTCGACCGACCCCGACATCACCGACACCGCGCCGGTGCCGACCGCCTCCATCACCATCAACCGGAATTTCATGCTGCTTCAGGAGATCGTCGCGGCGAAACTCATCGGGCGCGAGGAGCGCGGCAAGTTCCTCGTCGAGGCCGAGGAGGCGCGCACCGACAAGCAGGTCGAGGGCGGGCCGGAGAACTCGGGCTCCACCTCGCTCGTCGTCAAGGGCGGCGCGCCGACCGTGCTCGGCTTCGCGGTCGCCAACGGCGCGCTCACCGAGAGCCGCAGCGGGACGACCTACACCTTCCGCGGCAACCCCGTCGGCATCGTCAAGCTGCTCCAGAACAAGACCTTCGACGAGAGCTACCTCGAAGACGAGCGCGACCCCGTCACGCGCTTCCTCAAGAAGACCTCCTTCGCCGTCTCGTTCGACGCCGACCGCGGGCGCGAGCCGGGCGTCTTCACCGCCGACCGGCAGCAGGTCTCCTCCTACGCCGTGCGCCACGAGTTCGTCAACGAGCGCGACCCGCGCCACCGCAAGTACGAGAAGGCGTTCGCCGACTTCTTGGCCCAAGAGGGCAACAACCTCGCCCTCAGCGTCTACAACACCTTCGAGACGCTGCTCGAAGGCACGCCGGGCACCGTGGGCAGGCGCTTCAAAGACCCCGCGTTGCGAGCGTGGTTCGAGGAGACCAAGGCCCGCATCGCGGCCGCCGCGCCCGGCGACGTGGAGGCCACCTTCAAGGAGCAGTTGGACAAGTTCCCCGTCGGCGACAAGCTGCTGACCGAGACGCGCGACGCCGTCGGCGGCTTCGCGCAGAACTTCGCCGGCTACCTGAGGGCCAGAAAGAAGCTGCTCGACGAGATCGCGAAGGGGAAGGTCATCACGTTCGAGTACACGAACAACCGCGAGGTGAACGCGCCCGACCTCTCGAACTTCCGCTTCATCGCCGAGACGGGCGTCTTCGGCGGCAAGGCCGACCTGACGGCGAACGCCTCGCTCACCTTCTTCAACTCGCGCCCGGCCGCCGGGGCGGGGCGCGTCCGCGACTTCCAGTTCGCCGGCCAGCTCGACGTGCCCTTCAAAGTCACGAACGTCGGCAGCTTCGTCTTCTCCTTCGCGGGCAAGTACGAGCGCGTGTTGGAGAACGCGACGGCGCTCGACGGCACGCTGCTGCCGGGCACGAAGGGCGACATCGCCGCCGGCCAGTTCAAGCTCGAAGTGCCGTTCATCGGCGGCATCCGGCTCCCGCTCTCGGTCACCTTCGCCAACCGCACCGAGCTGGTGCGCGAGCGCGAGGTGCGCGGCAACTTCGGCTTCACCTTCGACATGGACAAGATACTCGCGCGGTTCAAGCCGTTCTAGGAGTCTCACCCCGCCGGACGCGCGAAGGCCGCCGCCCCACTCTCGCGAGAGTGGGGCGGCGGCCTTTAACTTTTCTACCGTTTGCGCCCGCGCGCCTTTAGTCGCTGACGCCCGAGGCGGCCTGCTGCGTGGTGGACTTCGGGTCGTAGGGGGTCTTGAGGTACTCCTGCGCCGAGCGCTGCGCGCCGTCGAAGTCGATGCCGGAGTCAACGGCTTGCCTGTACTCGTGGACGGCGCGGGCGCGGTCGCCCATCCCGTCGTAGGCGTTGCCGCGCTTGATGCGCGCCCACGCCTCGATCCACGACGGCCGCAGGTTGCCGTGCAGCGCGGCGTCGAAGTTGTCGAGCGCCTGCTGGTAGTTGCGCTGCTCAAGGAAGATCAGCCCGAGGTTGTAGTAGACCCACGAGTTCGACTTGTCGAGCTTGAGCGCCTCCTCCAACTGCCGCTGCGCTTCGAGGTACTGCCCCTCGCGGAACAGCTCAAGCCCCCGGCGCGCGACGATGGAGATGCGCAGCTCTTCCGACGAGCGCATCACCTTGTTGTTCGGATCGACGACGACCTCAAGGGGCTTGCCCTTGACCTCGAAGTCGAAGTCCTCGCTGCGGTCGGCGACGAAGACGACCGTGTTGGCGTCGTCGCCCTCGGCGCGGAGTTGAAGCTCGACCGGCATCTTCAAGTTCTCGATGTTCTGCTTGATCGTGCCGCGCGCGCGGAACTTGCCCGAGCGCGTGCGGATGATCTGGTAGTCAACCGAGAACTCCGGCACGCCCGTCCCCTCGACCCAGCGCGCGAAGAAGTAGCGCATGTTCTCGCCGTTGACCGCCGTCGCCAGCTTCTCGAAGTCGTCGATGGAGGCGTTGCGGCCGCGGAACTCGCCCGCGTAGCGCTTGAGCAGCTCGTCGAACTTCGACGGCCTGATGGTCTCGCGCAGCATGCGGAAGACCATCGCGCCCTTGTAGAAGACGACCGCCTGATAGGCCGCCGACTGGTCGTCGAGCGTCGAGGGCGCGCGCGCGATTGACGCCGCCTGCTCAAACATCAAAGCGCGCTCAAGCATGTCGCGCTGCGCCGTGTCGAGCTGCCCGCCCGAAAGTTTGTTCTCGCGGAAGGCGAAGCTGCTCCACTCGGCGAGACCCTGCGAGAGCCACACGTCGTCGAAGGACTTCAGGCCGACGGTCAGTCCCCACCACTGGTACGCGACCTCGCGCAGCATCCGCTCGTCCAGAGAAGCCTGCCGCCCCGGAGTGAAGAAGCGCGGGGAGAGGAACTGCATGCCGGGCGCGGCGTAGGCGTCGAGGCTCGCGTCGTCAATCTGGACGATGGAGAGGCGCGTGCCGAAGGCGGGCGGCCCGTACTTCTGCGTGTAGAACTGCAAAGCCTCGCCGACGAGCTGCGAGTAAGGCTCGACGAAGCTCTCGCTGCCGGGCTGGACGTGGAACGTCAGCTCGTAGCCGCCCATCCTGAGCGTGCGCGTGATGAAGCGGCCGACGGCGAAGCTGCCGACCAAGGACGGCTGACGCGTGACGAAGTGGTAGCTGCGAAGCCCCGCCCCTTGCGCGGCGGCGCGCGCCGGGGCCGAGCCGCCCGTCCCGCCGCCGGCGGGCGGGAGGAACTGCGCGCCGGAGAGTTCGGCCACCGGCTCGTCGCTCATCCCGGCGACGGTGTAGCCGGAGGGGACGGTGATGGTGAAGTCGGAGGTCGCGCGGTCGGCGGCGTACTCGTGGAAGGGGAACCAGCGCGCCGCGTACATCAGGTACGACATCTCGGGGCCGACGTAGGCCAGCCGCTTCGTCAAAAGCGGACCGCCCTCGGGCGTGACGAGCGCGCCCGACCAGCGGAACCTGAGCGTCTGCTGCTGACCCGCCGGGACGACCTCGCCCAGATCGATGCGCACGAACGGCCCGATGGTTTCGAGGCCGGCCTGATCCTGCACGACGTTCGTCAGCGCGCGCCCGTTGCGCTCGACCGACTCGACCTTGAGCGAGCCGTTCAACTCGAAGACGACCGAGCGGGTGTTGTCGAGCGGCGTGAAGGTAACGTCGGCGGTCGCGGTCAGGAGGTGCTGCGCGGGGTTGAGTTCGGCGATGACGCGGTAGTGGTTCACGTCAAAGCGCGCGCGCTGGCCGGGCTGGAGCGGCGTCTCGGCGATGGTTTGCGCGGGCGTCGGGGACGGCGCGGGCGTGGGCGTCGCGGCGGGCTTCGCCTGCGGGCGCTGCGGCGGCGCGCCCCTGCGCGCGCCGCGCGGCTGCGCCGAGGCCGGGCCGGCGGCGGCCGACACTAACACCAGCATTAAAAGGGCGTAGTTAAAGAGTCTCTTCATCGTCTGAATTTTCCTGCTGAAAATGATACCCGAACGATACGCCGACGCGTCCCCTTCCGGCAACCTTTCGGCCGCGCCGCGCCGCCCCGTCTTTAGTCGTAAGGCCGCGCAGGGGGCGCGTTTCCGCTAATTCGGCAAGCGTTTTGATGTCCCTTCCGCCCGCACCGTTGTACGCGCCCCGGCTCGCAAAAGGCGGCGCGGCGCCCCCTCGCGCACGCCGCTTGACAGCCCCGGCCGCGCGCCTCCATCCTCGCGGGCATGGACTCATACGGCGATCCGGCCATCCGCATCACGCTGCTGCCGCGCGACACGAACCCGCAGGGGACGATCTTCGGCGGCATCATCCTCAGCTACATCGACATCGCCGGCGCGGTCGAGGCGCACCGCCGCACGGGCGTCGAGCGCTTCGTCACCGTCGCCATGCGCGAGGTCATCTTCCACCAGCCGGTCTTCGTCGGCGACCTCGTCAGCTTCTACGCGCAGACGTTGAAGGTGGGGACGACCTCCATCACCGTCCGCGTCGTCGTCGAGGCCGAGCGCTACGGCGGCACGTCCGAGCGGATAAAGGTGACGGAGGCCGAGGTCGTCTACGTCGCCGTGGACGCCAACCGCCGCAAGATGCGCATCAACAAGGACCTCGTCAAAGGTCTCGAAGACATCGAGCAGCACGAGACTTCTTAGGCGGGGGGCGGGCGGGAAAATTTACCTGCGGAGACGCGGAGGCGCGGCGTTGAAATGTGGAATTTCAACGCCGCGCCTCCGCGTTTAAGTTTCTCGGGCGGCTACTTGCGCCACTGGACGGGGAAGAGCGCGCCGGCCTTGTCGGGGTCGAGCTTGACGCCGGCGATGGCGGCGGCGCGCGAGAGGACGGGGTCGCGTCGCGCGGCGAGGTCGGCGCCGGTCGGCAGCAGCGTCTCGTCCGGGGTGACGCCCGCGCCTTCGAGGCTCTTGCCGTCGGGCATGATCACGTCGGCGACCGTGACGCTCGCGCCGAAGTAGAGGACGCTCCCCACGCCGGTCTGGTGGTCGAAGTGCTTCGAGGTCATCACCGCGCCCGCCGTCCGGTCGCCCAAAACCGTCCCGCGCTTCTCCAACTGCACGACGCGCGCCAAAAGCTCCGAGGCCGAGGCCGAGTCGGCGTCCACCAGCACGACGAGCTGACCCTTGAAGCCGCCCGCGCCCCGCGTCTTGGCGAGGATGGGCTTCATCTCCTTGCGCCCCTTGAGGTCGGCGACCTTCAGGTCGCGCTCGAAGAGGTGGCCGACGAGGCGTTCGAGCGCGACGTTGTAGCCGCCGCCGTTGCCGCGCAGGTCGAGGACGAGCGTCTTGAAGTTGCGCGCGCGCGCCATGATGTCGTCCACGCGCTCGGGCGCGACCTCGAAGGTCGGCATCTGCCAGACGAGGAGTTCCGTCCCCGACTCGAAGAAGCGGTCGTGGTCGATGTCCCACTCCTCGCGCAGCGCGCGCACGAAGATGTCGCGCCACTCGCTGACGGCCGCCGCCTTCTCGATCTTGGTGCCGGCCTCGACCTCGCGCGGCGCGTCGGCGCCGGGGCTCTGGACGCTCAGGCGCACGGCGCGCGCGGGCGCGAGCGCGTAGTAGCGGTAGTACATCTTCCACATGCTCGCGCGCGACGGGCGGAAGCCGTCCACCGAGAGGATGCGGTCGCCGACCTTGAGGCCGGCCGCCTCGGCGTGGCTCTTCGGCTTGATGGCCGAGACGTAGCACTCGTCGCCGAACATCTTCATCCGCCAGCCGTACTCGACGCGCGCCGCGCGCGGCGGCGGCAGGAGGAAGGTGTGCGAGTCGTTGAGGTCCAGCAAGACCTGCGCGACGGCGACGACGAGCTGGTCGCGCGTCTGCGCCTGCTTGAGCCGCTCCTCCGCGGCGCGGAAGCGCGCCTCGACGTCCATGCCGCGCAAGGACGGGTCGTGGTAGTTCTTGCGCAGGTCTTCCTTGACGGCGTCGAGCATCGCGCGCGCGTTGTCGCGGTCGAAGGGCGCGAGCCCCTGCGCGAGCGCCGGGGCGGAGGCCAGCGTCAGCCAGCAGAGCGCCGCCGCGGCGGTCAGAGCGCGCGCGGCGAGGGGGACGTGTGTGCGGGTCATTTGCGGGGGAAGTCCTTTCGAGGTTCGTGTAGGGTTCGCGCGCCGCGGGGCGCGCGCGGAAGTCGGGAGGCCGTGGAATCCGGCAGCGCCGAATCTATCACGGGGCGCGCGCGAGTTGAAGCCGCGCGGCGGCGCCCGGACGGCTTACGACCGCCCCGCGCCGCCGCGTTCGAGCGGCGACCAGCGGCCGCGCCAGTCGTACTCTTCGAGCGCGGGGAGTCCCTTCTTGTAGTCGTAGGGCGAAGGCTCGCGCGTGGCGTAGCCGGGGTAGAAGTGGCGGCGACCCGTCCGGCGCGACAGCTCGACGGCGGTGAGGATGGTGTAGATGCCGAGGCTGCGGCGCGACTCCCCGGGGTCGAACATCGAGTAGACGGCCGAGGTCGCTTCCAGCCCCACGTCGAGGAAGTGCGCCGCGACGAGGCGGTCGCCCGCGTAGACGCGCAGCGTCTCGTTCGGGCAGGGCACGTCGGCGGGCCTCTGCGAGAGGAAGTTGTGGAGCGAGTCGGGCACGTCGGCGCGGAAGCGGCGCCGGTGCGCCGCGAACATCCGCCACAGCTCGGCGTCAAGCTCGGTCGGGCGCACCTCGACTCTCAGGTCGCGGTTGCGCGAGAGCACACGCCGCTGGCTGCGCGACGGGGAGAAGCGCGCGAGGTCAACGCGCAGCGGCGTCACCGTGTACTCGCGCCCGTCGTGCCGCCAGCGTCGGTAGCGGAAGAAAATCTCGCCGAAGTGCCGCCACCCCTCGGCCCACAGCCTGTCCATCGCCTCGGGGCCGGCACTCCGACACAAGAAATACTCTTCGCCCGAAGCCATCTCTCGTCACTTCAATTCAGACGCGACTGGACGCGGCGCAACGCCTTGGCGGCCTGCGCGAAGCCGGGCTGCTCGTCGAGCGCGAGGCCGTAGTGGCGGGCGGCGTCGAGCGGGCGGTGGCGCTCCTCGTAGACGCGCCCGAGGTTGAAGTGCGGGAAGGCGTAGGACTCGTAGCGCGTGGCGGCGAGCGCGCGGCGGAACCAGCGCACGCACGTCCAGAGGTCGCCCCGCGCGATGAGGTAGCTGCCGATGTCGTTGTAGGGGTTGCCGAACGAGGGGTCAACGTTGATGGCCTTGAGGCACTCGTCGATGGCCTCGTCGTAGCGCCCCTCGAAGCTGTAGACCCAGCCGAGGAAGGTGTGCGCCTCGGCCGTCGGGTACGTCTCTATCGAACGCCGGTAAAGCTCGACCGCCTCCGTATAGTTCTTCTCGACCTGCGCCTCGTAGGCGCGCCGGAACAGCTCGACGGCGCGCAACCTCGGCTCGAACGACGGCGTCTCTTCTTCCTCTTCAAACATAAAGCTCAAAGGCGTCGCGTCGCTCAGCACCCGCCCGCGGCCGCGCGCGCCGGCGGCGCGGCCGGGGTCGCGGCCGGCGTCGGACTCGGAGCCGGTGTCTGAGTCGGCGTCGGCGACGCGCAGGGCTTGGCCTCGGCGGGACGGTCGAGACGGCGTATGCGGCCGTCGGTCTGCGGCGCGATCGTCTTCGCCTGCTCGATGGCGCTCCGCAGCACGCCCGAGTCGGTTAGCTTCTGTTTCAGGACGTTCGGCCGCCCCTTGAACATCGCGTACTGGTCGCCGCCCTCCGCGACGAAGCTGGTCGTGACGAGCGTGTAAGTCCGCTTCGGGTCGAGCGGCTTGCCGCCGACCGTCACCCCGCCGACGCGCACGCCCGGCAGCTTCGACGCGTCGAACGAGAAGCGCAGCCCCGAGACCTGCGGGAAGCGTCCGGGCTCCGCCCCCGGCCCCGTCAAACTCACGCCGTGTTCGAGCGCTTGCAGCAGCACCTCGCCCGACACCTCGATGACGGAGAGGTTGTTGCCGAACGGGAGGATGGAGAGCACGTCGCGCGCGGTCAGTTCGCCCGCCGGGAGCACGTCGTCGGCGCGGATCGAGCCGCCGTTGATGAGCGCCACGTCGGCGCCCGCCGCGCGGCGGAACGCGTCGGCGATGAAGTCGGCGACGTTGGTCTCCTCGCTGCGGCTGGTCGCGCTGCGCGCGTCGAGCGCGACGGTCGTGCGGCCGACGGGCGCGGAAAGCTCGGCCGTAAGCCGTGCGTACTTCTCGACGACGGGCGCGAAGGCCGGGTCGTCCTCGACCGCGTCCGTGACGGGGATGATCTGCCAGTCGATGGACTCGACCCTGCCGGTCGCGGGGTCGATGTTGAGGTCGATGCGGCCCAGCTCGCGCGCGTCGGCCGTCATCTTGAAGATGGGGACGCCGCCCGAGGCGGACTGCAAGAGCGTGTGCTCGTGGCCGCCGATGATCACGTCCAGACCGGGCGCGCAGCGCGCGAGCTGCTTGTCCTGTTCGAGCGAGAGGTGCGTGAGCGCGACGATTGCGTGCGCGCCGGCCGCGCGCACCTTCGGGATGATGGCTCGCGCCGTCTCGCAGGGGTCGCGGAACTCCGTCGTGGGGCCCGGCTTCGAGGTCGTCTTCGTCTCGGGCAGGACGAGCCCGACGATGCCTACACGCACGCCGCCGAAGTCGCGCACGTCGAACTCGGGCGCGCCGCCGAAGGTCTTCCCCGTCTTCGAGTCCACGACGTTGGCGCCGAGCCACTTGAACTTCGACTCCCGCATCCGCTGCATGAGCACTTCGTCGCCGTAGTCGAACTCGTGGTTGCCGAAGACCGAGTAGTCCAGCCCGGCCTGGTTCCACGCGTCGATCATCTGCGCGCCCTTGTAGGTGATCGACTCGACCGACGGCGAGATGGTGTCGCCGGCGAGCAGGAAGAGCGCATTGGGCGACTCGCTCAAGATGCGCTTGCGGAGCGTCGAGACGCGCGCCAGCCCGCCGCGCGCGCCGCGGTCGGCCGGCGTGAAGCGGTACACGTCGTTGACCTGCAAGAGCGTGACGCGCACCGTGCAGGCGGCGCGCTGCGCCTGCTGCGCGAGCGGCGCGTGCGGGAGGGCCAGCAGCGCGAAAAGGAGTGCGAGCGCGAGTCGGCGTGCGCGTGCGCGGATGAGTGGCATCGGTCTGGAAATCCCTTCCTTGAAAATGTTCGGGAGTGTGTCCGTCGGGCGGCGGCCGTCCCCGACCGCTCGCTGCTAGGGCTGTGCCGTTGGTTTGAATTATACTCGTCGCGCGTAAGTCGAAACAAACCCTGATCCCAAAAAGAAACTCACGATGCGCGAACAGACAAGCCTCATGGTGGAACTCGGCGACTCGCTCCCCGAGACGGCCTCGGCCTCCGAGACGGTAGCCGTCGGCGTCTTCGCGGACGGCGGCGAGCGCCTGCCCGCGTCCTCGGCGCTGGGCGGCGAGTTGCGCGCGCTGTGCGAGCGCGTCGCGGCCGAGGGCGAGTTCAAGGGCGAGGCCGAGACGACGCTGCTCATCCACGCGCCCGCCGGCGAAGATGCCCGGCGCGGCGTCAGGCGTCTGCTGCTCGTCGGGCTAGGCTCTTTGGAAGACTACGACGCGGGCGCGATGCGCCGAGCGGCGGGCGCGGCGGTGCGCGCGGCACGCTCGGCGCGCACGCGCGCGCTCCACTTCGTCGTTCCCCAATCCACGGACGGCGGCGTCGAGGTCGGGCGCGGCATCCGCGCGCTCGCCGAGGGCGCGCACCTCGGGCTTTACGACAACGACTTCTACCAGAAGAAGGACGAGGACGAAGCGGCGCGGCTCGAACGCCTGACGCTGGTCGGCTTAGGCGGCGCGGGCGAGTTCGCCGCTGAGCTTGAGCGCGCGCGCGTCGTCGCGGAGTCGGCGAACTGGGCGCGCACGCTCGCCGACGAGCCGGGCTTGAGCCTGCCGCCGCGCGAGTTCGCGCGCCGCGCCGCCGAGATGGCGGGCGAGGTCGGACTGACGGTCGAGTCGCTCGGCGCCGAGGAGATTCGCGCGCGCGGGATGGGCGGGCTGGCCGGCGTCGGCCAAGGCTCGGAGGAGGAGCCGGCGCTCATCGTCCTGCGCCACGAGCCCGAGGGCGCGGGCGCCGAAGACGAGCTGTGGGCCTTCGTCGGTAAGGGCATCACGTTCGACACGGGCGGCATCTCCATCAAGCACGGCCTCGAAATGTACGAGATGAAGTCCGACATGGCGGGCGGCGCGGCCGCGCTCGGGGCGCTGCGTGCCGCCGCGCTGCTCAAACTCAACCGGCGGCTGGTCGCCGTCGTGCCCGCGGCCGAGAACATGCCGTCGGGCAAGTCTATCAAGCCGGGCGACATCGTCCGCACCTTCGCCGGGATGACCGTCGAGTGCGTGGATACGGACGCCGAGGGCCGTCTCGTCTTAGTTGACGGCATCGCCTACTCGAAGCACCTCGGCGCGACGCGCGTCGTAGACCTCGCGACGCTCACCGGCTCGATCATCATCGCGCTCGGCTCGCACCGCACTGGCCTCTTCTCGAACGACGACGAGTGGGCGGCGCGCGTCCTCAAAGCCTCGGAGCGCGCGGGCGAGCCGGCGTGGCGGATGCCCGTCTCCGACGACTACAAGAAGAAGGTTGAGAGCATGATCGCCGACTTCAAGAACTACGGCGGCAAGCCCGACGCGACGGGCGCCGCGCTGCTGCTCTCGAAGTTCGCGGGCGAGACGCCGTGGGTTCACCTCGACATCGCCGGCACCGCCTGGTACGACGCGCCCACGCCTTACGCCCCGAAGGGCGCGAGCGGCACGGGCGTCCGCACGCTGGTCGAGCTGGTCCTCGCCCCGGAAGCGTGAGGCCGAACGCCCCCGAAGAGTGATGCTGTCCGACGAGACGATCTTCCTGACGGGCTTCCCCGGCTTCATCGCCGGGCGGTTGGTCGAGCGCCTCGCGCGCGAGGGCGCGCGCTTCCAACTGCTCGTCCAGCCCGCGTTCGCCGAGCGCGCGCGCGTCGAAGTCGGGCGCCTCGCGCGCGAAACGGGAGCGCCCGCGGAAAACTTCCGCCTGATGGAAGGCGACATCACGCGCGAAGACCTCGGGCTTTCCGCGTCCGACTCGGAAGAGGCGCGCGGCGAGGCGACCGTCGTCTTTCACCTCGCCGCCGTTTACGACCTGGCTGTGAATCGCGAGGTCGCGATGCGCGTCAACGTCGAGGGCACGCGTAACGTCAACCGCTTCGCGCTCTCGCTCTCGAAGCTGAGGCGCTACCACTACGTCTCGACCTGTTACGTGGCGGGGCGCCGGACGGGCGTCATCCTGGAGAGCGAGCTGCGCCACGAAGCGGGCTTTCGCAACTACTACGAGGAGACGAAGTACCTCGCCGAGCTGGAGGTGGACGCGCTCAAGCGTGAGTTGCCCGTGACGATTCACCGCCCCTCGGTCGTCTGCGGCGACTCGCGCACCGGCGAGACGGCGAAGTATGACGGCGTCTACTACCTCATCCAATATCTGCGCATGTCGCCGCGCGCGCTCTCGCTCGCCAACATCGGCAACCGCGAGGTGCGTCTGAACGTCGTGCCCGTCGATTACGTCGTCGAGGCGATGGCCGCGCTCGCACGGGACGGGCGCGCGTCGGGTGAGACCGTCCAGCTCGCCGACCCCGCCCCGCTCACGACCGAGGAGCTGTTCGACGTCATCTCGCGCAACCTCGCCGGGCGCGAGTCGCTCGTGACGGTGCCGGCGCCGCTGGTGCGGACGACGCTCAGCATCCCCCTCAACGAGAAGGTGACGGGGCTGCCGCGCGTCGGCGTCCCGTACTTCTTCCTCAAGCAGACCTACGACACGGCGCGCGCCTCCGCGCTGCTCGAACCGCACGGCCTCCGCTGCCCAAGCTTCCCCGACTACGTCCCCGCCCTCCTCGACTTCGTCGAACGCCACCCGAAGCTTTAGCAGGCAGTTCTGACCTTTTACGACTTGACAGCCGAGCGATTTAGAATTATTCTAATTCCACTTCAACGACGGGAAAATTTATGGCGGGTAAGGGAGATCAGGGTGGCGGCGGCCGGGACGGGCTGACCCCGCAGCGGCGGGCCGTGCTCCGCGTGGTCACCGAGTCGCCGGAGCACCCGACGGCCAACGAGATTTTCGAGGCGGCGCGCCGGGAGCTGCCCTCGATCAGCTTCGCCACCGTCTACAACTCCTTGAAGTATCTCAGGGAGGCGGGGCTGGTGCGCGAAATCCACTTCGGCAAGGGGTCGAGCCGCTACGACAGCGAGACCGCGCGCCACGACCACGCCGTCTGCTCGCGCTGCGGCAAGCTCGTCGATTTCGACCTCGCCGAGACGCCGCAGCTCATCCGCGCCGCCGCCCGCCGCTCGCGCTTCAAGCCCGAGTCCATTCACCTGACGCTCGTCGGGCTGTGCCCCGACTGTCAGGCCGACGGCTGACGGCGCGTTAATTTTTTTCGGCCGTCGCCGCGCGGAAGTTGCGCGCCCGGCCGCGGACGGGGCTTCTTTTCAAACTATAACGGAGGAATCAAAAACACTATGCCGGAAGCAAAGGTCGGCCAGCAGGCGCCGGATTTCGACATGCCCTCGACGAAGAACATCGAGAAGCTGGACGCAAACGTTAAGCTCTCCGACTACAGCGGCCAGTGGCTCGTGCTGCTCTTCTACCCGCTCGACTTCACGTTCGTCTGCCCGACGGAGTTGACCGCGTTCAGCGACCGCTACGAAGACTTCGAGGGGATCGGCGCGGCGGTCGTCGGCGTCTCGACCGACTCGGTGCACTCGCACCGCGCGTGGCTGAAGACGCCGCGCGACAAGGGCGGCGTCGAGGGGCTCAAGTACCCGCTCGCGTCCGACATCACCAAGTCGGTGGCGCGCGACTACGGCGTGCTCATCGAGGAGAAGGGCGTCGCGCTGCGCGGCCTCTTCGTCATCGACCCCGAGGGCACGCTGCGCTACGCGGTCGTCCACGACCTCAACGTCGGGCGCTCGGCCGACGAGACGCTGCGCGTCATCCAGGCGCTCCAGACCGGCGGGCTCTGCCAGGCCGACTGGCGGCCGGGTCAGGAGACGCTTAAGGTCTGAGGCGTGACGAGTGACAAGTGACGGGTGACGAGTTAGCATTTGCCTTAGCTCGTCACCCGTCATGCTTTTGAGGAACGACCTATGCCAATGAGAATCGGGACGGAGATGCCTTCGCTTGAGGGGGCGACCGAGTGGTTCAACGCGACGGGCGCGGCGGCCGAGGCGGAGGCGAAGGGCCAGCCCACGCTCGTCCACTTCTGGTCGGTGAGCTGCGGGACGTGCAAGGAGAATCTGCCGCGCGTCGCGGAGTGGCGCGACCAGAGGGCGGCCGAGGGGCTGCGCGTCGTCGCCGTCCACATGCCGCGCTACGAGGCGGACACCGACGCCGAGGCGGTGCGCGAGGCCGTCGCGACTTACAACATCACCGAGCCGTGCGCGGTGGACAACCAGCACCGCCTGCGCGACGCCTTCCAGAACGAGCAGGGGTACGTGCCCGCTTACTACCTCTTCGACGCCGAGGGCAAGCTCCGCTGTTTCGCGGCCGGCGAGTTCGGGCTGAAGGTTCTGGGGCCGGCGCTCGAACGCGTGCTCGCGGCGAACAAGGCGGCGGCGGGCTGAGCGGCGTCAGAAGTTAACCGCACGGACGCGGAGACGCGGCTTGAAGACTGTTGCCTTCAAGCCGCGTCTCCGCGTCGTCTCCACTTCACTGCGATTAAAGTTTTTTACGTGAAAGCGCCGACGAGCTGCGCGAGCAGCCAGAGGCTGACCGCGATTGAGCCGACGAGGAGCAGGAGCAGCACGGCGAGGATGACGCCGAGGAAGAGCCAGTCGCTCAAGCGGCCGCTCTTGGCCTCTTCGGCCGAGACCGAGGCGCGGCGCCTGAGCAGCTCGACGTTCATCTGGTTCGACTTCCACGCCACGTCGAAGAGGTCGCCGACGACCGGCACCGCGCCCAACAGGTAATCGACGCCGACGTTGGCCGCCATCCGCAGCAGCGTCGCCTTCGGCACGCGGTAGCGCACGCCCGCCGCGAGGATGTAGAACGAGACGGCGGTCGTCGCGAAGTCGCCGACGCCGGGGATGAGGCCGACCAAGGCGTCTAGCCCGACGCGCCAGCCCGTGCCGGGGATGCGGAACAGCCCGTCCATCAGGCGGCTCAACTGGTCGAGGCCGCGTTCCACGTCGGCGCGCGAACGCTGCTCGGCCGGCAACACTTCCGCACCGCGCGCGGCCACGCTCTTGCTCATCGCCATCGGCAACTCCTCCTCCTTCAAGCTCGACGCAAGCGCCGCCGGCGGCGCCCACACCGGCGGCAAATTAGATGCGCGCCCTACCCCCACGATAGTACGAAAAAAACGACGCCCGCGCCGCGCGAAATCCCCCGGCGCGGCGCAATCGTTGGCGGCCGCGCCGTTCTCCCGGAATTACGTGCCTCGCGGGCGGCCGGTGTTATAAACTTGTCGCCGGTTTCGAGTCGTCGGTCAATGCCGCCCCGCGTCGCCGGACGATGATGCCCAACGAGACGTTCCACTTCCAACCCTATAACCTGAACACGGCGGTCGGCCTGCTCTACCGCGAAGGCGTGCCCGTGCCGCTGGAGCCGCGCGCCGTCAAGGTGCTCGACTACCTCATCCGCGCGCGCGGGCGCGTGGTGCCGAAGGAGGAGCTGCTCGATCAGGTCTGGGCCGACGTCTTCACGACCGACGCCGTGCTCAAGCAGGCCGTCTCGCAGGTGCGTCGCGCTTTGGGCGACGCGGCCGACGCGCCGCGCTACATACGCACCTTCCACGCGCGCGGCTACCAGTTCATCGCGCCCGTCACGGTCGAGACCGGCGACGGCGAGACGGCCCCCGAAGCCGACGCGCGGGCCGCCGCGGCGAAGGTGGGAGATGCGAACGGCGGGGCCGCGGGCGCACGCGCCGAGTCTCGTTCCGAAGCGACGCACGCCGAGGCGGGGCCGAACTACGACCTGCTCATCGGGCGCGAGAAGGAGTTGTCGCTGCTGCGCGCCGAGTACGGCCGCGTGCTCGCGGGGAGCGGGCAACCCGTCGTCGTGCGAGGCGAGCCGGGCATCGGCAAGACGCAGCTCACCAGACACTTCGGCCGCTGGGCGCGCTCGGAGGGCGCCGCCTTCATCTACGCGCGCTTCTTCGACTACGAGGGGAGCCGGCTCGCGCCCTACGAGACCTTCGTCGATCTTTTGAGCGCGGCGCTCTCGCCCGAGCGTCGGGCGGAGGCGGGAGCCTCGCGCGCACACTCCGCGCGCGAGCTGCGCGAGGCGGTCGCGGCGCGCTGCGGCGAACAGCTTCCGGACGAGCTGTTCGGCGTCGATGAGTCGAACGCGACGCCGGCGCGCGTCGGCTCGGGCGACCACTTCCGCCTCGTCGCGCCTTTGGGTCGCGCCTTCCTGCGGCTGAGCGGCGAGCGGCCGCTCGTAATGGTCTTAGACGACTTGCAGTGGGCCGACGGGGTGAGTCTCGACTGTCTCGGCTACCTGATGCGCGTGCGCGCGTCGGAGCCGCTGCTGCTCGTCCTGCTCGCGCGCGCGGAGGAGGCGACCGACCCGCGCCACAAGCTCGCGCAGTGGCTCAAGCGTCAGGCCGAGTATCGCAGCTTCACGTCGCTGCGCCTGTCGCCGCTCGGCGAGCCGGCCGTCCGCGAGGCGGTCGAGGAGGCTTTCGGCGGCGCCTTCCGCGCGCCGCTCATCCCGCGCACGGACACCTCGACCGTCTTCCGGGTCACGGGCGGCAACCCCTACTTTCTCGTCGAGACGCTGAGGCTGCTCGTCGCCGAGGGCGCCATCAGCGCGGCCGGCGGCGCTGACGAGAACCGATGGCAGTGGAACGGCATCGAGAACGTCCCGCTCCCCGACTCGCTCGTCATGGCCGCGCTCGGCAAGCTCGAACGCACGCCCCCGAGCCTGCGAGAACTGCTCGAACACGCGGCGGTCATCGGCGACGAGTTCCGCGTCGAGACATTGGCGCGCATGGCTGGGCGCGGCGAGGACGAGTTGGACGAGAGTTTGCGCGAAGGCTTGCAGCTCGGCGTGCTCGCCGAGCGCGGGCTCTCCTTCGGCGAAGACTACCGCTTCTACCACACGATACTGCGCCGCGTGCTCTACGAGAGTCTGGCGCCGCGCCGACGGCGCCGCCTCCACCTGCTCGCCGCCTCGGCCATCGAGGAGGTGCACGCGCGCCAGCACGAGCGTCTGGCCGAGGCGCTGAGCGCGCACTACGAGGCGGCGGGCGACGCGCGACGCGCCTTCCGCTGGTCGATGCGCGCGTGGTCGGCGGCGAGCGCGCGCTGGCACTGGGCCGAGGCCGTCACCTGCGCCGAGCGAGCGCACCGCGCCGCCGCCCGGCTCGAATTCCGCCGCGACGCGACCTACGCCGAGGGCGACAACACCGCCAACTTCTTCAGGCCGCACGACACGGACTCCCCCTACGGCCAGCCGACCGCGCTCCCGCTCTCGGAAAAACTCTCGCTGCTGCTCGCGCTGTGCGAGAGCCTCCACGCCGTCGGGCGTAACAGGGATTTGAAGCCGGTGCTGCCCGAGGCGCTTCACCTCGCGCGCACGCTCGGCGACGAGTCGGCCGAGGCCGACGTGATGTTTCAGGACGGGCTCGTCCACTCGGCGCTCAGCCAGTACCGAGAGGCGCACGCCTCGGTCGAGCGAGCGCTCGCCATCTACCGGCGGCTCGGCGACGCGGCGCGCGCGCGTCTCGCCGTCGTGCAGCTCGGGCGCATACGCGCCAGCATGGGCGACTACGAGCAGGCGGGGCTGCTCATCCGCGGCGTGCTCGACGAGGAGGGCGTGGACGAGGGGACGGCGGCCGACGCGGCCGGGATGCTCGGCTGGGCGCGCGCGCTTCAGGGGCGTTACGACGAGGGCGTCGAGCTGATGAAGAAGTGTCTCGACTATCACGCGCGCTGCGGGAACGTCCGCCTGCGCGCACAGGTCTTGCGCCGGCTCCACTGGGCCGACCTGAGCCGCGGGCAGTACGAGTCGGCGGTCGCGCTCGCCGAGCGCGCGCAGAAAGACTTTCAGGCCATCGGCAACCTCTTCGGCGAGGCCAAGACCTACATGGGCATCGGGCAGGCGCGCATCGCGCAGGGGCTTTACGAGGAGGGCATCGGCCACCTGCGCCGCACGTTGGAGAGTCTGAAGACGAACGGCGACGCGCACTGCGAGGCCGAGACGCTCTGGCTGCTCGGCCGCGCGCACTGCGAGGCGGGGCGGCTCGCGGAGGCCGAGGCGGCGCTCGGGCGCGCGCTCGACATGATCCGCCGCATCGGCGACCGCGACGACGAGTTCCGCATCCTCGTCGATCAGGCGCGCGTCGCGGCGGCGCGCTCGGAATTTAGCGAGGCGCTCTCGAAGGCGGCGGACGCCGCGAAGATCGCCGCCGAGCTGAACTGCCGCGACGGCCTCGGGTTCGCGCTCGTCGAGCAGTCGCACGCCGAGCGCGGTCTGGGCGAACTGAGCCGCGCCGTCAGCTCGGCCGAGGTGGCGGTGAGCCTTCTGGAAGACACCGGCTCGGGCGAGCGTTGGCGCGGCCACAAGGCTCTGGCGCTCGCGCTCGAAGCCGAAGGCGGCGAAAGCGAACGCTCGCGCGCCGGGCACCGCCGCGCCGACACGCTGCTGCGCGAGATACGCGACCAGCTCCCGCCCGACGACACGCGCCGCCGCGAAGAGATGTCCCGCGCGCGCCACATCCGCTGAAGGCAAAAGGCAAGAAGCAACGGGGAAAAGGGTAAAAGTGAGGACGGCGGGCCGCGCGGCTCCCGTCTTTTATTTTTGCCTTTTTCCCTTTATTTTTTGCCTTTTTGACCTCCCTCAAAGCCCCTTACCTAACCTTTACCAAACCCTCACCAAACCCTGATGACCGCTTTCGGGGCCTGGCGTAGAGTGCGTGGCGTGGTCGGGGTCGCGCGGGCGGCGCCGGGAAACTTAAGGAGAAGGGTCAAGGTCATGTCTTTCTACACCGCCCACTCGGGCACACTCGCCGTCGTCCTGCCGCTGCTGGCGGCGGCGCCCTTCCTGGCGGTCGCCGCCTACATCGTCGTGCGGGTGCTCAAAGCCTCCGACCCGAGCCGCGACGGGGCCGAGTCCGCGGGCGCCGCCCCGGAGAAGTTCGAGACGTACGCGGGCGCGGCCGAGGCGTTCGACACGGCGGGCGCGCCGCCGCTCGGCACCGTCGCGCGCCGGACGCACGACGAGCTGCTCTCGCGCGAGGTCTCTTTCGACAAGCTCCGCCGTGCGGGCGAGGCGGCGCGAGCGCGCATCCTCAACCTGACGGACACCGGCATCCGCATCGGCGACGGCGCCTCGATGCTGCGGTTCGGGCTCGAAGTCCAGCCCACGGGGCGCCCCGCCTTCCGCGCCGAGACGCACTGCGCCGTCCCTGACGCCTCGCGCCAGAAGTTCTCGCCCGGCGCGACCGTCAACGTCAAGTTCGGCATCCACGGCAGCCCCGTCGTCGCCGTCGATTACGCGCCCTGACCGAGGAGAACCCCGATGAACTTACAGAGACTCAAAGCGGCGGTCACCCTGTTCACGCTCATCGCGGTTCCGCCAGCTCCTCGCCTTCTGCGCGACGGGCTGCGCGACCCGCGCGCGACGCCGGAGAAGCTGCGAGAGCTTATCCCCAACGGCCTGCCGAGCGGCAGACCCGTGCAACGGTTTCAGTAGCGCGCGCCGACCCGCTCGGCGACGCCCGACTTTTTAATTCGGACTAAAGGAGTACCGCAATGAAACGCATGGCACTGATAAAGCGCGCGACGCTCGCGGCGGCCCTGTCGCTCGGGGCGCTCGCCGCGCCCCTCGCGGCCGGCGCGCGCGCCGGCGACCCCTCGGCGCGCGGCAGCTACCGCTTCACGCTCAGCGACGGCTACGCCAAGTACGTCGAGTTCGACGCGCAGGGGCTTGAGGGCGGCGGCGCCACCGGCTCGCTCTTCCTGAGCGACGAAGCCCCGCTGACCTACCAGGACGCCGACGGCGAGGGCTTGCGCGAGGAGACCTACCGCGGCTTCTACATCAGCGCCAGCTTCGACGGCATGACGGTCGTCGGCAACCAGGCGGTGATGAGCGGCGACGTGCGCGATTCGAGCATCCCCGACCTCATCGGGCAGCGCGTGCTGCTCACGGTCGAGGACAGCGGCGAGAACTCGCGCGAGCCGGACAAATTGACGTGGGGCGTCTACAGGCCGGCCGGGCGCTGGGAAGTCTCGGACGCCGAGTGGGAGAACGACCCCGGCGCGGGCACGCGCTGGGAGGCGTCCGACAACGAGCGCCGGGACGACACACCCATCATCGTGCCGAGGGAGCCGAAGATAGACGCCGCCACCTTCATGCTCTCGGCCTTCGTTTTCGTTGACTCGGAGGACGGCGCCGGCGACATCCTCGTCCAGCCGTAAGGGCGGCCCGGAGCACGGCAACCGAAACTGGCGCGTCCACGGGCGTCGCCCCAACGCCAACACTACTGAGAAGACTGTAAAGAGAATCATCATGAAAACCATTTCCGCCAACATCATCAAAGCCCTGACGTGCGCGATCTTCATCGCCGCCCTTTCCTCCGTCGCGCAGGCGCAGGCCACCCGCACCTGGGTCTCCGGCATCGGCAACGACGCCAACCCGTGCAGCCTGACCGCGCCGTGCAAGACCTACGCCGGCGCCATCTCGAAGACGGCCGTCCACGGCGAGATCAGCACGCTCGATCCGGGCGGCTACGGCGCCGTCACCGTCACCAAGTCCATCACCATCGAGGGCACGCAGGGCCAGGGCTACGGCTCGATCCTCAACTCGCAGACCAGCGGCGTGACGATTAACTTCGACAGCTTCGCCGCGGCCGGCGAGACGCAGAAGACCGTCCGCCTGCGCAACCTCAGCATCAACGGCTCGGGCGGCGCGACGGCCGCCAACTTCGGGCTGCGAGCCGTCCGCATCACGGGCGGCGCGGCCTCGGCCGGTTCGGAGGTCTTCATCGAGGACTGCGTCTTCGACGGCTCGACCGTCAGCCCCGGCCGCGGCGTCGAGGACGTGCGCTCGGGCGGCGGCCGCCTGGTCGTGACGAACACGACCGTCCGCAACATGTCGGGCGCCGGCATCGTCGTCGTCCCGGCGAGCGGCTCCACGCGCATCGACGCGACCATCGACAACGTCCGCGTCCACAACTGCGGCTTCGGCATCGTCGCCAGCAGCGGCGTGCGCATGCTGGTCAGCAACTCGGTCATCTCGAACAACGTCAACCACGGCCTCGGCGTCGAGAGCCCGGTCGGCACGGCCGACATGCACGTCACCAACTGCCGCATCGCCAGCAACGGCATCGGCATCCGGCAGGACCCCGGCGGCACGGTGCGCGTCGGCAACTCGGACATCGTCTACAACACCGCGAACGGCACGGTGGGGACGGTGAGCTCTTACGGCAACAACCGCGCGGCCGGCAACGCCGGCGCCACGACGCTGACGGCCATCGGCGCCGACACGCACGACAAGGGTCAGCAGTAGTCGCGCGGCGCACCTACAAAAAAGAGTGGCGGGTCTCTTCCGAGACCCGCCACTCTTTTTTTTCTCTCGAAGTCGCCGCGCGCCGCCGCGGCACCCTCATCACTTAGTCACGCCGCACCTCTTCACTCCGGCCGGAAGAGCCAGCGTCGCGCCGCCGCGAGGTCGTAGAAGAACTCGACCTCCACGTCCGCCATGCCGGCGCGGCTCGTCACCGTCCGCGCCGCCTCGTCGGTCGCCGGGTCGGGGACGACCGCCGCCCAGCGGCAGCGTCCCAACTCCGCCTCGTGCTCCCGGATGAAGACGACCTGCCGCTCGACGAATTCGCCGTCCGGCGCCGCGGCCTGACGGCGGTCGCTGATGAAGTTGAAGCCGGTCTCGAAGGCGGAGTCGGAGAAGACGCGGAGGAGTGTGTCGCGCCACTCGTCGAAGGAGGGCTCGCCCGCACTACTCAGGTAGACGACGCGCGCGGGTCTGTCGATGGTGTAGATGACTGGCATAGGCTTAACGGATGAATCATATGCCGATTGACTTGAATGTCAATCAGCCGATGTATGTGACGCCGCGGGGTCGAGAGTCAGCGGATGCGGGTCATCTGGCGCCAGAAGAAGCGGCCGAGGCGTGAGAAGGCGTTGCGGTCGCGGGCGGACTGTTGCTGCTCGGGGGTGAAGCCGATGGCGGCGAGCAGTTGTGGGTTGGGCGGGGCGATGTCTTCGTCGCCGTGGCGCTCGGAGAGCCAGCGGTTGAAGGTGCGCGTGAGCGCGCGCCGCTGCTGCGTCTCGGTCACGCCCGCGAAGGCCGCGCGCAGGTCTTCGGTCTCGGCCACCTCGCGGCGGTTCGCCTCGTAGTAGCCGCGCAGCGCCTTGAAGAAGCGCTCCTCGCCTAAGAGCTGGCGCAGCTCGACGAACATCAGCGCGCCCTTGCTGGCGACGACCGCCGCGTACTGGAACGTGTTGCGGTACTCGCGCGCCGGGCGGTCGGCCGAAACGTCCTCGCCGCCGAAGGTGCGGTAGACCTGATAGACGCCGCGGAGCTGATCCTCCTGCACCTGCCGCGCGGCTTCCGCCCCGCGCACGTCCTGCACGTAGAGCAGCGCGGAGAACTGCGCGAGCGCCTCGTGCAAGACGGGCTGTCGCGCCGGGTCGCTCCCGACCGCCTCGCCCCACCACTGTCGCGCCACGCCCTGCGCCGCCGCGAAGTCAACGCTGTCCTCGACGCTGGCGCGCTGCTCGCGCACGAGCTCGGGGAGCGAGCGCATCGCCGGCGAGTCGAAGTCAACGTAGAAGGCGCTGGCGATGACGGCGAGCCCCGAGAACTCGGCGCTGCCGAAGCCGGCGACGAGCGGCGCCTCGGTGACGGTGACGGTCTTTAAGGGGAGCGCGCCGAAGCGCGCGGCGTAGGTGCGCGCCGCGTCGGCCGCGACCGCGAGCACGCGGCGTCCGACCTTTTCGTGCTCCTGCGTGAAGACCGAGCGCACGCGCAAGTCCCCGACCTCGCGCTCCTCCGAGCGCAAGGTTCGACCGGCGACGACGGGGAAGCCGCGCAACCCCTCGCCCGCGAAGAGCAGACGGCGGTTGCGCCCGACCGAGGCGTCCGACCTCAGCTCGCCGGGGGTGAAGAAGTTCGCGTCCGAGACGGTCGCGATCTCGACCTCGTAGTCGGCCACGTCGGCGAAGAAGAGGTCGCCGACGCTCGGCTCGACCCTGCGCCGCCAGTCGCCGTCGGGGCGTGCGGCGAGCACGGGGTGGAAGCCGCCCAGAAGCATCACGCCGCGCGAGACGAAGTTGGTGTCGCGCGCGCGCCGTATCTCGCGCGTGTCGCGCATGGCCGCGCCGACCTGCTGGACGACGTGGGCGGGGAGGGAAGTCTCGTCGGCGTCGATCTCGGGGACGGCGCCCTTGAACGTCAGCTCGACCTCGGCGGACGCGCCGGCCGCTACCGGATCGCGCAACTGCACGCGGAGCGTCGCGCCGTCGTCCTCCGGCGTGAAGGCGAGCGCGGCGCCGCCGGCGCGCACCTCGGTCACCTCGAGGCGCGGCTCTTCGGGCGCGGACGAGTCGGCGGCCGCCGGCGCGCCCGGCCGCTCGTCCTCCGCGCGCAGGTTCGGGTAGAGGTGGAAGTAGAGGACGGACGTGGCGCGGTCGTCGCGGTTAACCCAGCGCACGCGCGCGCGCCCCGAGTAGGCGCGCGCCTCGAAGTCGAGCTCGACGTTGATGCGGTAGAGCGTGCGCGCCGCCGACGCCTCGCCCTTCGCCTGCTTCGCCGCGTCGGCCTGACGCGCGCGCGAGCCGTTCGGCGCCGCCGACGCACACAGCAAGGCGAGCGACGCCAAGACGACGGACTTCAAGAATCTGAAATTTGAAATTTGAAATTTCAAACCGTGCTCACTTCTTCAGCGGCCGCGCTCGGTGATGGTGACCGAGCGGATGCGGTCGCCGCGCACGATGCGGTCAACGACCTCCATCCCCTCGACGACGCGGCCGAAGACCGTGTAGCCGCCGTCAAGGTGCGGCTGCGGCGAATGCGTGACGAACCACTGCGAGCCGCCCGTGTCCTTGCCCGAGAGCGCCATCCCGACCGCGCCGCGCGCGTAAGGCACGGTGTTGATCTCGCAGCGTATCTGGTAGCCGGGGCCGCCGTTGCCGTCGCCGCGCGGGTCGCCGCCCTGCACGACGAAGTTGGGCACGACGCGATGAAAGAGGACGTTGTTGAAGTAGTTCCTGCGCGCGAGCTGGACGAAGTTGTCCACCGTGAGCGGCGCGTCTTCGGGGAGAAGCTCTATCGTCACCGCGCCCTTGTCGGTCGAGACGACGGCGCGCACCGTCTTTCCGATGCGCGCGGCGGCGCGCTCGTAGTCTTCGCGGTGGTTGCGCGTGTTGACCGTCTCGACGCGGCGCGCCGCCGCCGCGCCGCCCGAGCGCTCGCGCAGGATGTCGGCCGCGCGCCGGCGCACGAGGTAGTCGGTCGTCTCAAGCGCCGACTGGACGGCGGCGGTCGCGTCCGCGCCCGGCTGTTTGGCGAGCGCGCCGAGCACCGAGAGCGCCGCGTCGTCCGTCTCGTCGCGCAGCGCGCGCGGCAGCGCGGCGACCAGCGCGCGCGAGGTCTCTTCGTCGGCGGGCAACTCCGAGAGGATGTCGGCGGCGGCCGCGCGCGCAATCACGTCTTCGGCCGCGAGCGCCTCGCGCGCGACCGAGGCGAGGTCGGCCGGCTTGAAGGCGGCGAGCGCGCGCAGAAGGTCTGGGAGCGCCGACGGCGGCGTGTGCCTGCTCTGGACGAGCGTGCGGAGCGCGATCTGCGCGTCGGCTTGGAGGCTGACGACGCTGTTGCCGACCTGCGCGCTCGTCACGCCGGCCATCTCGCCGAGTCCCTGCGCGACGGCCGAGACCTTCTGCCACGTCAGCGCCGCGTCCGCCTGACGCGAGACGCGCGAGACGAGGTCTGAGACGCCGCGGTCGCGGAGGTACTGCGAGGGCGCGATGCGCGCCAGCGCCGTCTCGACCTCGGCGGCCGTGACGCCCGCGTCGCGCATCGCGCGCAGCAGCGTGACGGCGCGCTCGTCGTTCGTGTTCGGGAGTACGCGCCCGAGCGCGGTCGCCACTTCAAGAAGCTCGTTCACCTCGGGCGGGCTGGCCGCGCCGCCGACGCGCGCCGACTTGTAGGCGGCGAACAACTCGCCGCCGCGCCTGACCAGAGGGGCTGCGGCGCGCGCCTCCTTCAACAGCGCGAGCGCGCGGACGGCGCTCACGCGGACGCGCGCGTCTGCGTCCGTCGCGGCGTGCGCGACGAGCAGGTCGAAGGCGGCGGTGTCCTCGGCCGTGCCCAGCACGCGCGCGGCGTTGGCGCGCGCGTCCGCGTCCGCGTCCGAGGTGAGGATGGCGCGCACGCGTTCGAGCGACTCCTTCGCCCGCGTGCGGGCCAGAGCGTTGAGCGCGTCGGCTCGCACGCGCGCGTCCGTCGAGTTGAGGAAGAGCGCCAATGTGCGCGCGCCGGCTTCGGGACGTGCGCGCAGCATCGCCGTCAGGCCGTGCAGGACGAGCGCGCGGTTCGGCTTCGCCAGCCTGTGTTCGGCCGTAAGAGTGCTGACGAGCGCGTCGCCGATTCTTCTCTTCACGTCGGCGCGCGCTTCGGGGAGCGCCGCCGCGATCTTGCCGAGCGCCTCGACGGCGCGCGCGCGCACCTCGGGCGACTTCGACAGGCGCAGGGATTCGAGCAGAGCGGGCGCGCCGCCCTCCGCCTCCACCTCGCCGAGCGCGAAGGCGGCCGTCGCGCGCACCGTCTGGTCGCGGTCGGCGTTCAAGAGCGCGGCGAGCGGCGCGACCGCGCCCTCGTCGCCGATGCGGCCGGCCGCCAGCGCCGCGCGCGCGCGCACCGCGGCGCTCGCGTCCCTGAGCAGCGCGCCCAAGTCCGACTCCTCCCAGCGCCGCTCGTCCTCGGCCGCCATGATCCGCAGCAGCGTCTCCTGCGGCACGCGCGCGCCCGCCCTCGGCTTCGCGGGCGCGGGCTTGTCGGCCGCCGGCTTCGGCCTGTTCTTCTGCGGCGCCGTCGTCGCAAGCGCGTGGGGCGCGGCCGAGAGCAGCGCGCAGAGTGAAAGCAACGCGGCGCGCGCGCGGGCGCGGCCCTTCTCGCAGACGCGGGGTGTGTTCGGCATCGGGTTTTCGAGCGGCGAACGCGCGCGGCGGCCTTCGGCGCGGCGCGGACAAATTTAAAGGGAAGACCGAAAGCTATGCTAAGAAGGCGTGGGTCAAAAGGCAAGTCGGCCGTAGAAGACCTTCGTGTCGTAAGCAACGACGACGCGGCCGCCGCGCGCGTGCCTGCCGAAGACGGCTTCGAGTTCGCGCATCATCGGCTCGAAGTTCGGGTCGCCGGGCTGCGGGGCGTAGGAGGAGGAGGTGAGCCGCCCGCGCAGGCCGTCGAAGTCGAAGACCTGCTCGTTATCAAAGCCGCGCGTGCGGACTTCCGCCCCGCCGTAGAGCGTCGAGAGTGAGATCTCCTCCATGTACTTCATGCTCACCTCGCGGTAGTCGGTGCCGTATTCGATGAGCAGCCGCTCGTAGTCTTCGAGGAAGGGCGTGCCCGCCGTGCGCCGGTCGTTCCACGCGAGGACGACCCAGCCGCCCGGCCGCAGTATCCTCAAAAACTCGCGGCGCGCGCCCGCCGGGTCGAACCAGTGGAAGGCTTGGCCCGCGACGACGAAATCGACGCACGCGTCCGCCAGCGTCGTCGCCTCGGCGCGGCCGTCCACGCTCACGAAGTTCGGGTACGCGGCGAGCAGACGCTCGCCCGCCTCGCGCATCTCGCGGTTCGGCTCGACGCCGTAGACGCGGTTGCCGTGGCGTAGAAACAGCCCCGACAGAATCCCCGTCCCCGAGCCTACGTCCGCGACCTCAGACGAGGGGTTGAGCTTGCACTCACTTTCGAGCAGGCCGAGGACGGCCGGCGGGTAGCCCGGCCGGTACTTGACGTAGTCCGAGACGCGCGTCGAGAAGCGTGTCGTGGGGTCTTTGCTCATATTGCGGAAACCGGCGCGCGGCCGGATTTGCCAAAGAAAATGTTGGCCAACGGCGGCGAAAAAGTCCGTTAAAACGGGGCATCCGGCTATTTTAGCAACCGCCCGGTTGACAAAGTCTGCACCCAAAAGTAGCATGAAAACGTCGTGGTAGCCATGCTGAAAAACGGGCTGGGGGCGTCGCGCGCGGGTGTCGTGCAGCAGTTGCGCGCGCGCGGGACCTCGGGCGCGGACGAGTTGGCCGAGGCGCTCGGCGTGACGAAGCAGTGCGTCCGCAAGCACCTCGACGCGTTGGAGCGCGAGGGCTACGTCGAGCACGCGCCGGCGCGCGGCGACCGGGGCCGGCCGGCGCACGTCTTCCGCCTGACGCCGAAGGCCGAGGAGCTGTTCCCGAAGCGCTACGACCTGTTCGCGCGCTCCGTGCTCCGGCAGATCGGCGAGGTCTGGGGCGAGCGCGGCCTGAACGCGGTCTTCTGCGGCTGCGCCTCGGAGATGTTGACGGGCTTGCGGCCGCAGCTCGAAGGCTTGAGTTTCGACGCGCGCATACGGCGGCTGACCGAGCTTCTGCGCGAGACGGGTTACGAGGCCGAGGCCGAGTGCCTCGGCGACGGGTCGTACCTTTTGACCGAGTGGAACTGCCCGCAGGCGGAGTTGGCGCGCGAGTACCGACAGCTTTGCGACCAGGAGCTGACGGTCTACCGCGAGCTGCTCGGCGCCGAGGTCTTCCGCGAGTCGCGCATCGCGGGCGGCGCCTCGCGCTGCGCGTACAGAGTTTTGAGACCGAACGAGGACTGAATGGCACAAGTGACCGAGGCCGACGTTTACGGCGCGCTGGCGCAGGTGAAGGACCCCGACCTGCACAAGGACATCGTGCGCCTCGGCTTTATCAAGGACTTGAAGATCGAGGGCGGCGCCGTCAGCTTCCGCGTGGTGCTCACGACGCCGGCGTGCCCCGTCCGCGAGCAGTTGCAGGAGCAGTCGCGCGCCGTCGTCGCACAACTTCCGGGCGTGACTTCGGTGAGCGTGACGATGGACGCGGAGGTGCCCAAAGGTCGCGGCTTGGGCGAGAAGCTGAGCGTGCCGGGCGTGCGCAACATCGTCGCGGTCAGTTCGGGCAAGGGCGGCGTCGGCAAGTCTACGGTGGCGGTCAACCTCGCGGTGAGCCTCGCGCGCGACGGCGCGCGCGTCGGACTGATGGACGCGGACGTGTACGGGCCGAACGTCCCGCTGATGCTCGGCGTCAGCCGCGTCCAGCCGACCATCAGCGGCAACAAGCTCGTCCCGCTCGAAGCGCACGGCATCCGCCTGATGTCGATGGCGGTCTTAAAGCCGGGCGACGAGCCGATGATCGTGCGCGGCCCCATCCTGCACGGGCTCGTCCGGCAGTTCCTACAGGACGTTGACTGGGGCGAGTTGGACTACCTCATCGTTGACATGCCGCCGGGGACGGGCGACGTGCAGTTGAGTTTGGCGCAGCTCGTGCCCGTGCAGGGCGCGGTGCTGGTGACGACGCCGCAGGAGGTGGCGCTCTCTGACGTGCGCCGCGCGCTCCGCATGTTCGAGACGGTGAACGTGCCAGTGCTCGGCGTCGTCGAGAACATGAGCTACTTCGTCGCGCCCGACACCGGCACGCGCTACAACATCTTCGGCGAGGGCGGCGGCCTGCGGCTCTCGCAAGAGTACGGCGTCCCGTTCCTCGGCGCGGTGCCTCTGGGGATGGGGGTGCGCGAGGGCGGCGACGCGGGCGTGCCCATCGTCGTCGGCGACCCCGAATCGCCGCAGGCCGAGGCGTTCCGGCGCGTGGCCGAGGAGGTCGCGCGGCAGGTTTCGATAGAGGCGATGAAGCCCGAGCTAGTCGTCCTCGGCAAGAAGGCTTGAAGCGGCCTGCGCCGCCGAGCTTTAAAATTCAAGGGTCAGGAAATAATTTCTAAGGAGACAGACAATGGCAGCAACAGAGACGCAGATTCCGACGATGGCGCTCAGCGTCAGCGCGCCGGCCGCCGAGGAGATCAGGAAATTCATCGCGAGCGAGGAGGGGCTGCCCGAGACGGCGGGACTGCGCGTGCGCGTGGTGCCGGGCGGCTGCTCGGGCTTCCAGTACAGCCTCAACGTCGAGGAGGAGTCGCGCCCGAACGACCACGTCATCGAGTCGAACGGCGTCCGCATGTTCGTTGACATGTTCAGCGCGCAGTACCTGAACGGCGTCGAGATCGACTACGTGACGAACATGATGGGCTCGGGCTTCACTTTCACGAACCCGAACGCGACCGGCGGCTGCGGCTGCGGCTCGTCGTTCACGGCCTAGGCTTAAGCCCCGTCACTTCTCAACACTTGGGCGGCACGGCGCGCTTCGACGGCGCGCCGTGCCGCCCCGTCTTGTCTCCGGCCCGCGTAAATATCCGTTGACACCCGCCGCGCCCCGTCATATCTTCACCCCGCTTAGCCCGACACCCTCTCACGTTGACGAAAGAACCCGTGTTTCGTCAGCCTCCCGTCCTTAACGCAAAGGAGATTTCCGATGTCAAAAGCTCAATCGCGCGGACTCTGGCGGAAGCTCTTCACGCTGTCGCTCCTCTTGTTGTGTCTGGCCTTCTCGACGGCGGCGCCCGGCGTGCGCGCCGACGAAGACTGCTGCATCTCCCAGTTCAACACGTGCAACGCGCAGTGCTCGCCCATCTGCGACGCGGGCGGGTGCCACTCTGACTATAACTGCGAGACGGGGTGCAACAACCAGTACGCCACGTGTACCGCGCCGGGCGGCGGCGGCAACTGCTATATAGAGCCGGAGGAGCCTTGCCCCGGCTGCGCCGAAAGCTGCGACGTGATGCAACAGGAGTGCCTGGATTCGGGGGGCGACCCGCGTTCGTGCGTGTTCGCCGGATACAGGTGCCGGCAGAGCTGTTACGTCGGCTGCCCGCAGTAGGGGCGAACGCCGTCGGCGCGGCGTCGTCGTCTGTGGTTTTAAGCGTGGTCTTCGTGTAGACTCGGCGTACTTTTGCTCTCAACAACTACACGACTCGAAGGAAGAAGAACATGCCGAGGATTCAGGCGGAGACCGCGACCGAGACGAAGGAGTTCGCGGCCGACGAAGGGCGCAAGCTGGTGCTCGCGATCGAGGACGCGGGCGTGGACATCCTGCACCGCTGCGGCGGCAACGCGAAGTGCACGACGTGCCGCGTCGAGGTGCTCGCGGGCGACCCCGGCGAGATGGGCGAGCCGGAGCGCAACCGCCTCGCGGCCGAGACGGGGCTGGCCGAGAACGTGCGCCTCTCCTGCCAGGTGAGGGTGGCGAGCGACCTGCACGTGCGCGTGCTCGGGCAGGCCAGCGTCCGCGGACTCGACCCCGGCCCGCGCCCCGCGGACGACTAGCGGGCGAAGAACGTCGGGGCGTCGGCGAACCGGCGCGAAAAAAAATTGAGGCGTGGCGACCACGCCGCCTTCCGACCTCGTCGGCCGAGGCGGCGTGGTCGCCACGCCTCCCGCGCGTCAGGTGTCAGCGCGTCGCGCGCGACCCGCCGGCCCGAAAGACGGACCAAGTCGGCGTTCTGGATGTGCTTGTCCACCTGTTCAAAGGTTGGAACCTTGTTGCCAGCCATTCTAAGGGCCGCCCGACCCGCAAGCCCTGAACGATGACGCCCGCCGGAGAGAGCCTCGAAGTCGTGTCGCCCGCGCCTGACTTCCTGACGCGGCGCGCGGCCGTGCTGTGCGCGGCGCTGCTCGTGCTGATGGGCGCGCAGATGCTCTCCGTCGTCAGCCGGAAGAGCATCACGGTGGACGAGTGGGTGTTGATACCCGCCGGCCTCTACCACCTCGCCGAGGGCGACTTCCGCCCGGTCAACGAGCACCCGCCGGTCGCCAAAGTCCTCGGCGCCGCCCCGCTCCTCGTCGCGGGCGCGAAGCCGCCGCCGGCCGCGCCGGGCGCGCAGGAGTACGGGCACTTCCTCGACAATTTTCAGGAGTTCTGGGACGCGAACGCTTGGAGGTTCGACTATCTCTGCTTCTGGGCGCGCGTGCCGATGGTCGTCGTCGCCTTGCTGTTGGGCGCGCTCGTCTTCGTCTTCGCGCGCAAGTATTGGGGGCCGCGCGCGGCCCTCTTCGCCGTCGCGCTCTACAGCTTCGAGCCGACGCTGCTCGCCCACGGCCGCGTCGTGCAGACCGACGTGCCCTCGGCGCTCGCCCTCCTGCTCTTCTCCTTCGCGCTTTACGAATACCTGCGTGCGCCGTCGGCGAGGCTGGCCGCGCTGGCGGGCGGGGCGGCGGGCTTCGCGGCGGTGACGAAGTTTTCGATGGTCGCGCTCGCGCCGGTGCTGTGCGTGGTCTTCGCGTGCCTCTTCGCGCTCGCGCCGCGCCGGGAGGGTTTGAGCCGGCGGCGGATGGCGGCGCACGCGTGCGCGTTGGCGCTGGCGGCCGTCGTCGCGGTCAACGCCGGCTACTTCTTCCGACGCGGGCCCGTCCAGTCGTTCGACGACGCGCTCGCGAGCGCCGTCGTCCAACTCGACGCGGGGCAGGGGACTCTTAAGCGCGCGGCGCTCGAAGCGGGGCACCGGGCGCTTCAGATAGTCTTCCCGCCGGACTTCGTCTCGGGCGTCGGCTGGCAACTCGGCCACGCGAAGCTCGGGCACAATGCGGGGCTTCTGGGCGAGCACAGCCGTTACGGCTGGTGGTACTACTTCCCGGTCGCCTTCGCGCTCAAGACGCCGCTGCCCGTCCTGCTGCTCACGCTCCTCGGAATCGTCTGGGCCGCGTCGCGTCTGAGGCGCGGGGCCGAGGGGCGCGTGCTCGTGCTCGTCCTGCCGCCCGCGCTCTTCACCTGCCTGCTGATGCTCTCGACGATCAACATCGGCGTGCGCTACTACCTGCCGGCCTACCCGTTCCTGTTCATCCTCGCGGGCGCGGCGCTCGACGACCTGCTCAGGCGCGCACGCCGCCGCGCGTTGGCGGCCGCGCTCGCCGCCGCCGCGCTGTGCTGGACGGCCGTCGAGGCGGCGCGCGCCTTCCCCGACCACATGACGTACGTGAACCAGCTCGCCTACGCGCGGCCGCACTGGTGGTACCTGTCCGACTCGAACGTCGAGTGGGGAGACGACGTGCGCGCGCTCGCGCTATACTTGCGCGGGCGCGGCGAGGAGAGGGTGGGGGCGGCGCTACTCGGCTGGCAGTTGCTCGAACTCTACGGCGTCGAGCCGACCGACGTTTTCGTGCTGCCGGGCGAGGAGTCAGACGACACGCGCTACGTCGCCGTCGGCGCGAGCCTCCTGAACGGCTCGACCGTCCCGTCCACCTTCGACGACGGGACCGAGCTGACCGAGGAACAGCGCGTCAACTACTTCGACCGGTACCGCCGCCGCGCGCCCGAGAAAGTCTTCGGCGGCTCGATCTACCTCTACAGGCTGAAGGACTGAACGACGCCCACACGTTGCGAAGGATGAACACCGACCGCACGCTCATCGTCGTCCCGACCTACAACGAGCGCGACAACGTCCCCCGCCTCGTCGCGGAGCTTCTGGGTGTCGCGCCCGCGGCGGACGTGTGCCTGCTCGACGACGACTCGCCGGACGGGACGGCCGAGCACGCGCGCGGGCTGTTCAAAGGCGAGCCGCGCTTCACGGTGCTCTGCCGGAAGGGCGCGGCGCGCGGCTACGGGCGCAGTCTGGTGGACGGCTACCGCAAGGCTCTGGGGGGCGGCTACGCGCGGCTCGTCCAGCTCGACGCCGACTTCTCGCACGACCCGCGCAGGGTGCCGGCGCTGATTGAGGCGTCGGCGCGGGCGGACGTGGTCATCGGCTCGCGCTACTGCGAGGGCGGCGGCGTCGAGAACTGGCCGCTCAGGCGGCGCGCGCTCAGCCGCTTCGCCAACGCCTACGTCGGCCGCATCACGGGCCTGCGCGTGCGCGATACGACGAGCGGCTTCCGCTGCTACACGCGCCGCGCGCTCTCGCGCCTGCTCGAAGGGCGCATCGCGGGCGAGGGCTACGCCTTCCTCGTCGAGGCCGTCTACCGCGCGCACCGCGAGGGGCTGACGGTGGCCGAGGTGCCCATCACCTTCATAGACCGCCGCGAGGGCCAGTCCAAGATGTCGCGCAAAGTCATCCTCGAATCCGTCCTCATGCCCTGGCGCCTCCGCCTCGCCAAAGACAAGGACGAAGGCGGAGCGATGAAGGACGAAGGGAAGCTGGCCGGAGACAGTAGACAGTAGATAGTAGACAGCAGTGAGTAGAAAAGAACGGGCGGCGCGTCCCGGCTGATAGCTGAGACGCGCCGCCTTATGTTTGCCTGCTGACTACTGTCTACTGTCTATTTCTTCTCCCACCTTGACTCGCCGCCGCGTTTGGCGTAGAAGCCTGACGTTCTACCACCCTTTCGGCGGAGTTTCTGCCATGAAAAGATCGCTCGCGCTGGCCGCGCTGCTCGTCGCCGCTTCGGCCTGCACCACCACGACCAATACGAACACGGGGGCGGTAAACACCAACGCCGGCTCGAACGCCAACGCGGCCGCCACGCCCGCGACCGTCGCCGCCGGCCCGACGCAGGCCGACATCGAGGCCAAGGAGCGCCAGAGCTGGGAAATGATGAAGTCGAAGAACTGGGACGCCTTCGCCGCGACGCTCGCCGACGACTTCGTCTTCGTCGGCGCACCCGGCGTCATGGGCAAGGCCGAGACCGTCTCGGCGCTCAAGACGTTGGAGCTGCTCGAATACACGCTCTCCGACTTCCGCTTCGTCAAGGTGGATGCAGACCTCGGCGTCCTCACCTACACGGCCGTCGATAAGAGCACCTACGAGGGGAAGCCGAGCGGCGGCAAGCCCGTCCGCAGCTCGACCGCGTGGGCCAACCGCGGCGGCAAGTGGCTCGCGGTCTATCATCAGGAGTCGGAGGCGGTGGAGATGACCGGCGCGGCGCCGACGCCCGCGCCGGCCGCCAGCCCGGCCGCGAGCCCCGCCGCGTCGCCGGCCGCCAGCCCCGCCGCCATCGCCTCGGCGACCGACGCCGAGAAGGCCGTCTGGGAAGCGATCAAGGCTAGGAACGGCGACGCCTTCAAAAACTACTTGCTGCCCGACGCGCTCGAAGTCGAGCCCGAAGGCGTCTTCGACAGGGATGCCTCGGCCAAGATGATCACGTCGTCCGACCTCTCGAAGTACACGCTCTCGGACTTCAAGGAGACGAAGCTCGACGCCGACGCCACGCTCGTCACGTACAAGACCACCGGCCCCGAGCGCGGGCGCACGGTCGAGATGCACCACTCGACGCTCTGGACAAATCACGGCGGCCAGTGGAAGGCCGCCTTCCACCACGGCAGCTACGCGCGAACCCCCGGCCCGCAGTAACGACGAAAGGGTGAAGGCGGAAGGATGAAGGCGACGCCGAACGGCCGTCACTTCATCCTTCCGCCTTCACCCTTCTCCCTCACCCCCACACGCCGGGAATCTTCTCCGCGCACCCGGGGCAGAGGCCGTCGGCGCCGAGGCGCATCCGCATGATGCGGTAGCCGCGACGCTCGACGAGCAATTCGTCGCACGCCGGGCAGTAGGTGTTCTCCCAACGGCCGACGCGTCCCGGCAGGTTCCCCGCGTAGACGAATTTAAGCCCCGCCTCGCGCCCCAACTCGCACGCGCGCACGAGCTGCTCGGCCGTCGTGTTCGCGTTCTCCGTCATCCGGTAGTCCCGGTGGAACGCCGTCACGTGCCAGGGGATGTCGGGCGAGACCGACGCGAGAAAATCGGCCGCGCGCCTCAACTCGTCCTCCGAGTCGTTGAAGCCCGGCACGACCAGCGTCACGACCTCCTCCCAGAAGCCGCGCTCGTGAACCATGCGGACGGTGTCGAGGATGTTGTCCACCACGCCCCCCAACTGCCTGTACGCGCGGTCGCTCATCGACTTCAAATCGATCTTGTAGCAGTCCGTCCACGGCCTCAGATAATCCAGCACGCGCCCGGTCGCGTTCCCGTTCGAGATGAACGCCGTCCTGAAGCCCTCCGCCTTCGCCCCCCTGAAAACTTCGACCGCCCACTCCGCCGTAATCAGAGGCTCGTTGTAACTCGACCCCACCACCCCCGCCCCGCACTCCCGCGCCGCCCGCACCAAACTCTCCGCCGACACCCGGCGCGGCGCCGCCCCCGCCGCCTCGTCACGTAGCGACTGGCTCGTCACCCAGTTCTGGCAGTAGTTGCAGTGGAGGTCGCAGCCGAGCATGCCGAAGGTGAGGGTGTCGGAGCCGGGGAGGAGGTGGAAGAAGGGCTTCTTCTCGGTCGGGTCGCAGGCGAGGGCGGCGACGTAGTTCGAGGGGACGCGCAGGCTCCCCGCCTCGTTGAAGCGAACCTTGCAGATGCCGCGCTTTCCCTCGCGGATGAGGCAGCGGTGTCCGCAGGCGTGGCAGCGCAGGTCGCGGCCTTCGAGGCGCTCGGTCAACTCGCCGGCCGCCTCGGTCGTCAACGCGTCCAGAACTTCCGCGAGGCTCGCGGAGCGCTCGCCCAGTGGCATCGCCTTAAAACCTCCCGGCCGCCGGCGGCCGTCGGGGGAGTCCGGTTTATATTCGGGGCGGGGGGGTACTCGTAGAGCCGTGGGCGGCTTTAAGATTTTTCGGCGGGTTTGTGGAGCCGGTCGTTCTTCAGCTTCTCCCACTTGTCGCGGGCGTCGCCGGTGAGGTCGCTGGGGAGTGTCTCGACGGGGATGCCGGCCTCGGCGCAGAACACGCGCCAGAGGACGAAGCGATTGTCGAACTGCCCCGTCCCTTCGGGAATCTCGTTGGTCACCTTCGGTTTCTCTTCCGCCACTTCCGCCTTGCTCCTTCGGGTCTCTGTCTGCCAGACAGTGTAGCAAAAGAAGGATGAAGGATGAAGGAGGAAGGAGGAAAGTGCCGCCGTCTTCACTTCATGCTTCATGCTTCGTCCTTCGTCCTTCATCCTTTCGACGCGCCGACGAGGAACACGTCGCCTTGGGGAGCGGGGACGCCGCCTTCGCGTTCGAGCGTGACGGCGAAGGTCGGCGCCGCGTGGCCGGGCGGGAGGCGGTCGGCCATCTGCGCACGCCCCCCGGCGTCGGTCTTGAAGGTGCCGCCGGGCAGAGGCTTGTTGTCTGCGATGAGCCAGAGCTGGTACGCGTGGCCTTCGGGGCAGGGCGGAAGCCCCGTGGCCATGATGACGGCGCGACCCGTCGAGCGGTCGTAGGCGAGCATGGCGTGCCCTTCGGGCGCGGGCGTCTTGCCCGACAGCTCGGCGACGCGCACGCCCGGCGAGGAGAGCAGGTCTTTCACGTCGCGCGCGCTGGCGAGCTGTTCGCGCTGCGTGTTCACCTCGGACTCGGTCGCGCGCAGGCGGTCGTAGAGTCGCGCCACCTCCGCGCTCAAAGTCTGATTGCGCCCCCAGAGCGAGAGCGTCGCCGCGCCGAGCAGGACGAGCGCCAGCACGGCCGCCGCCGCGCCGAAGCCGAGCGCGGGTCGCCCCGTCAAAAGCTGCCACAGGCTGAAGCCGTCGAGGAGCGAGCGCGCGTCGCGCCGTCCGCCGCCGGCCGCCTCGCGCGCCGCGGCGAGCGGGCCGCGGGACTCCGAAGGGTCAACGGCCTCCGAAGGGTCAACGAAAACTTCCGAGGGGACTACGGCGCGGACCCGCGCGAGCAGGTCGGCGCGCATCGAGGGCGGCGGCTGGACGGGCGCGACCGTGTAGGCCAGCGAGGCGGCGGCGTCCGCCATCTCGCGCAACTCTTCGCGGCACTCGGCGCAGGAAGACAGGTGCCCGTCGAGCCGCGCGCGCTCGTCACGGTCGAGCGCGCCCACGGCTTCGAGCGCCAGCAACTGTTTGTAGTCTTCGTGCCGCATCAGACTTAAATCTTACCCTCAAACTCCGCCGCCGGGCACGCGCGCCCTCAGGCGAACTGCCGGCCGGGCCGCGCGCGCAGCGACTCGCTCAATTTCTTCAGCCCCGCGCGCGTGCGCGTCTTCACCGTGCCGAGCGGCTGGTTCTTCGCCGCCGCGATCTCGGACTGCGACATGCCCTCCAAGTAAGCCAGTACGAGCACCTGCCGCTGCTCTTCGGGGAGTTCCCCGAGCGCGGTGCGGACGGCCGCGGCGCGCTCCCCCTGGATGGCCTCCTCGTCGGCCAGGACGCGCGCCTGCGTCGTGGGCAGGCCGTCCTCGGCCGAGCGCTGCGCGGCTCGCTCGCGCGAGTCCACCGCGCGCAGGCGGTCGATGGCGCGGCTGCGCGCGAGCGTCACCAGCCAGGTGAAGGCGCGGCCGCGCGACTCGTCGAACGAGCGCGCCTGCTGCCAGACCTGGAGGAAGACCTCCTGTAGAACGTCCTCGGCCTCGGCCCGGCTGCGTAATATACGGAGCAGAAGCCCCAAGAGGATGGGGCTGTAGCGGTCATAAACGCGCGCGAACGCAGACTCGTCGCCGCGCGCCACCGCGCGCAGGAGTCCGGCGTCTTCCGCGTCATTCTGTTGGTTCGGCAGAGACAAAAGCCTTACAAGCCCCGCTCAAGAAGATTCAGGCCGCGCACCTTCATACCTACGAGGGCGCGCGGCCGTTTAGATTCAGTAGACAGTAGACAGTAGCGCTCCGCGTGGCGACGGCCTCCGCTTTCAGATTGACGGCCGGCTGAAAAGATTTTTCCTACTGACTACTGACTACTGTCTACTTCTTCAAGCGATGCTGATCTCTTCCGCGAGGTAAACGTCCTGAATGGCGTTGAGGAGTTGGGCGCCCTCCTGCATCGGGCGCTGGAACGCCTTGCGCCCCGAAATGAGTCCCATGCCGCCGCCGCGCTTGTTGATGACGGCGGTGCGGACGGCCTCGGCCATGTCGCTCGCGCCCTTCGACTCGCCGCCCGAGTTGATCAGCCCCGCGCGCCCCATGAAGCAGTTCGCCACCTGATAGCGGACGAGGTCGATGGGGTTGTCGCTCGTCAGGTCGGTGTAAACCTTCGGGTTGGTCTTGCCGTACGAGCTTTCGATGTTCAAGGCGTTGTAGCCGCCGTTCCGCTCCGGCAGCTTCTGCTTGATGATGTCGGCCTCGATGGTGACGCCGAGGTGGTTGGCCTGCCCCGTCAGGTCGGCGGCCGCGTGCATGTCGCCGTCCTTCGTCTTGAACTTCGGGTTGCGGAGGTAGCACCACAAAATCGTCGCCATCCCCAGCTCGTGCGCCAGCGCGAACGCCTCGGCGACCTCGACGATCTGGCGCCCCGACTCGTCGGAGCCGAAATAGATGGTCGCGCCGACGGCCGTCGCGCCCATCTCGTGCGCCTGCTCGACCGTGCCGAACAAGATTTGGTCGAACTTGTTCGGGTAGGTCAAAAGCTCGTTGTGGTTAATTTTGACGATGAGCGGAATCTTGTGCGCGTACTTGCGCGCGATGATGCCGAGCACGCCGAAGGTCGAGGCGACGGCGTTGCAGCCGCCCTCGATGGCCAGCTTGCAGATGTTCTCGGGGTCGAAGTAGAGCGGGTTGGGCGCGAACGAGGCGCCCGCCGAGTGCTCGATGCCCTGATCGACGGGGAGGATGGAGAGGTAGCCGGTGCCGGCGAGCCGACCGTGGTCGAAGAGCGACTGGATCGAGCGCAGGACCTGCGGGGTGCGGTCGGACTGCGCGAAGACGCGGTCAACGAAGTCGGGGCCGGGCGCCTGAATCAGGTCGCGGGAGATTTTCGGCGAGTCGAATTCCAGCAGCGCGCGCCCGTCATCGCCCAGCAGCTCCTCGATGCGCCCGAGCGCCGAGCCTTCGCGTTTGAGTTCGGTGGCCATGGATGTAAATCCTCCTGCAAAAAGTTTACGTACGAGCGGCCTGTAGGGATTGCTGTCGCGGCGGATTATAGCACGCGCGCCGCGCCGGGGCGGAAGCGGGCGGCGGAAGGGTCGGGGGGACAAAAAGAGGGGGCCGCCCGCCGGGCGGCCCCCTCTTTTTAAACTAAAGTGGCTTTAAATCCGCGCGTGGCCGCGCGGCTCGACCGGCTCGTAAGTTTCGGGCGAGACGAGGAGGAGCAGCGCGCCGCCGTCGGTGACCAGCTCTTCGTGGACGCTGCCGGGCAGCGAGCAGTTGAAGTCGCCGGCCTTCATCCGGGTCGAGCCGGAGCGCACGTCGCCTTCGAGGACGAGGCACTGCTCGACGCCGAGGTGGCGGTGCGAGCGGATGCGCGAGCCGGGCCGCATCCTGACGAGCGTCGTGACCGTCTCCCGGCCGGGGTCGGCGAAGAGGAGCTTGTAGGCGACGCCCTCGTCGTCGGTCGGGAGCCACTCGCCCTCGCCCGCGCGGACGACGAGAAAACCTTTACCGCCGGGCGCGTCAAAGTCGTCGGCGGGCGCGCCGGCCGGCTCCGCGCGCGCGGCCGTCGCGCCCCCGCCGCCTCCCTCATCGGAGACGAGCGCCAGCAGGCGCGCGCGCACGCCCTCGGGCGGCTCGGCCTCCGGGGCCGCCTGCCCCAAGGCGGCGACGACGCCCTCTAACTCGCGCAGCTCCGCCGCGCAGGCCGCGCAGCCCGAGGCGACGTGCTGCTCGAAGTCGCGCGCCTCCTCGCCTTCGAGCGCGCCCAGAGCGTAGAGCGCGGCCCGCCCGGCCGCCTCCTCGTCTAAGGTCGTGTGGCTCATAAAATCCCTTCCCAAGCCGGCTTCAACATCTCGCGCAGCCGCATCATCCCGAGCCGCGTGCGCGTCTTCACAGTCCCGAGCGGAAGCCCCGTCGCGGCGGCGATCTCGCTGTGGCTCATCCCGCCGTAGTAGGCCAGCTCGATCACCTCGCGCTGCTCGGCCGGGAGCGTGTCGAGCGCGGCGCGGACGACGGCGCTCACCTCGCCCGCCAGGACACCCTCCTCCACGCCCTCGCCCGCGGAGGCGCTCGCGGCCTCGTCGAGCGGCGCCTCGCGTCGGTGCTCCTGGCGCGTGCGGCGGACGCGGTCGATGGCGCGGCTGCGCGCGATGGTCGTCAGCCACGCCATCGGCTTACCGCGCTCGGGGCGGTAGGTCGCGGCCTGCCGCCAGACCTGCGCGTAAACGTCGAGCAGCACCTCCTCGGCCGACGAAGGGTCGGAGAGGATGCGTAGCAGAAGGCCGTAGACCGTCCGGCTGGTGGCGTCGTAGAGCGAGGCGAGCGCCTGATTGTCCCCTTCGGCGACGCCCCGGATCATCTCGGCCTGCCTCGACTCGGCGTCGGTCGGCGGCCGTGCTGGGGGTGGAGTCACTGTCGGCACCTCTCCCCTCAAAGAGTTACGGTATCTTTACCACCGGCGGATTCATTTGGGAAGGAAAATGGGGGAGGAAGTGGACGGTAAACAGTAGCCAGTAGCCAGTAGTCGCTCCGCGCGCCGACGGCGTCCCTTTCAGACTAACCGCCCGGCGGAAAAGGGTTTTTCTACTGGCTACGGACTACTGTCTACTGTCTACTTCAACTGAAAGTTCGCGGGGACGAATTCGAGGGCGACGAGCGCGCCGTCGGTCTTGGAGCGCGCGTCCGAAGGGGCGCGGTAGGTGACGACGGCGTGCGCCTCGGTCTTGCGCGCGCCGCAGGAGAGTTCGGCGCCGGCCTCGGTCGTGTAGGCGACGATGTGGAGGCCGTTGAAGCCGGCGCTCGTCAGCCGCAGCGTGCGCTCGCCCGCCCGGAAGACGAAGACCAGACCCTTCGGCCCGCACTCGATGCGCGTGAGCACGGCGCGCAGCCGCGTCTCGCCGGCCGCGGGCTTGCGCAGCGCCTCGTTGAGCGCCTCGGCCATCGCCTCGTCCTGCGAGCGCGCGACCTTCTCGGGCGGGTCGGCGGCCGTGTCGCGCGGGTCGATCTCCTTCGCCCCCTCGCGCACCTGGAGGCGCGGCTCGCCCCCGCCCGCGCCGCCGCGCTCGTACTCCTCGCGCCGCGCGCGGTACTGCTTGACCTGCTCCTCGTAGTTCTTGATCGACGCCATCACCGCCTGCGCCGTCGAGCGCAAGGAAGGCTCGGTGCCGTCGCGCGTCAGCGGCTCGACCGTCTGGCGCGCCTGATCGAACTTCTCCTGCCGCAGGTAGATTTGCGCCAGCACGAGCGCGTAGTGTTCGTTGCCCGGCGCCATCGTCAGCGCGCGCCTCAAGAGCGCCGCCGACACCTCAAGCTCCTCGCCCATCACGAGGTTAATCCAGCCGAGCAGGTGGTAGCTCTCGGGGAAGTCCGGCCGCAGGCTGATGGCCTTGCGCAGCGACTCGCGCATCTCCTTCGCCACCTCGGGCGCGTAGCCGCCGTGCCTGTAGCCGTCCTCGCGCGTCCCCTCGCGGCTGAGCGCGTAGGCGTAGTAGTAGTGCGCCAGATAGTTCTGCGCGCCCGAGGCGACGGCCTTGCGCAGCTCCTCCTTCGCCTCGCCGAAACGCTTCTGCCTGAGCCGCGTCATGCCGAGCGAGGCGCGCGCCATCGTGAGCGAGGGGTCGAGCCGGAGCGCGCGCTCCAGACGGGCGGACGCGTCCTCGGGCCGGTTGATGTGGAGCAGGAGGTCGCCGAGGTAGCCTTCGGCCTCCCCTTCGGTGAGCGGCGCGGCCGTCATCTGCGAGTCGAACTCAAGCTTCTGCTCGAAGGTCGCGACCTTGCTCTGGAAGGTGTGACCCTGGATGTACTTCTGTAGCTCCTTCTCCATCCCGGCGGTGTCGGTCTGGAAGGCGCGGTTGAAAGCCTCCTCGGTCGGGACGCCCTGCCGGCTGAGCGCGAGAAACTGGCCGAGCTGCGGCAGCCGCCGCCCCTCATTCCCTAGAATTAGATAGTGGACGAGCGCCCACGACTCCGCGTAGAAGAGGCTCCGCACGTCGTGCCGGTTGCGCTCCAGCGAGTAGTGGTCCACGGCGAAGAGCTGCGAGAGCGGGATCAGCCGCTGCTCGCGCAGCCGGTAAAGGTGGTATTCGACGAACTTGCCGAGGTGAGCCTTGCGGTCGTCCTCGATGGCGAAGGTGCTGTAGTACTCGGCCAGCCCCTCGTTGAACCACGCGGGGACGGAGGTCTTGCCGAGCGAGTTGTTGACGAGCAGGTGAACGTACTCGTGGTAGATGGTGCTGTAGGGGTTGTCCGAGCCGCGCTCGGTCGTCAGCGTGATGTAGTTCACGTCCTCGCCCGGCTGGAAGTAGCCGGCCAACTCGACCGTCTTGCCGTCGGCCACCGGCTTGAACGGCTTGTAGGCGGCGTCGTTCTTGAAGACGATGACGGTGGTCGGCACCGGCGAGTTGAAGTTGACCTGCGCGAAGAGGCGTTTGAAAACGTCGCGGAACTGCTCAAGCCGGGTGGCGACCTGCCGAATGTCCTTCTCCGAGGCGTTGCCGACGAGGTAGAAGTTCTGCGAGCGGACGCCCGTCCACGTGTCTTTGGCGGAGGCGGCCTGCGCCGCCCAGAGCATGACGAGCGCGGCGACGAGAGCGCGCGTGCGTTGAGTCTTCATGGCGTTCCCTTGGATGCCGGCGGCGTCCCGGACGGCTACTGTAGCTCGAAGGTTCTGACGACGGGCGCGCTGTAGCCGTCCGCGCCCCGGTTCTCGACGCTCACCGTCACGCGCCCCGAGCCGAAGCCCTTCGGCAGCCGGACGACGAGCGCGCCGTTCGAGTAGAGAGCGAAGTCAGACCGTTCGAGCGTGACCGCGCCGCGCCCCTCCTGCTCGAAGCGCACGCGCAGGTACCTCGGGTCGGGGTCAAGCCCCGTCGCGCGGATCGAGACGTAGCGCACGCCCGGCTCGAAGGCGGGGCGCACGCGCGGGTCTGCCCCTTGCGCCGAAGAGATTTGCCGGAGCTGTGACAGCTCGGCCGCCGAAGCCTCGGAGACCGACTGCACCTCGGGCGCGATCGGCTCCGAGACTATCTCGACCTGCGCCGGCTCGCTCGCCGCGCCCTCGTAGTCGGCGCGCGCCGGGTTGTGGACGCGCACGCGCACGTCGCCCGTGATCTGCTTCGGCGCGCGCACGATGAGGAGCACGGGCGCGTCGGGCGGCGCCGCCCGCGCGTGGGCGGCGCTCATCCCCACGGGTTTGGCCTTGAAGCTCCACGCGCCGTCCGGCGTCTCGAAGACGACCTCGACCTTGTCGGGGTCTGGGTCGAGCGCGCGGCGCCGGTCAACCGAAATCATCACGGCCTGCCCGGCCCCGACGCGGCGCGGGCTGACGGCGAGCACGCGCGGCGCGGCCTCCTTCGGCGCCTCGTACGCGCGCCCGGCGTCGGTGACGGTGACGGGGACGAGCGCCGGGTCGCCCGTCATCCCGGCGGCGCGCAAAGTGACTTCCAACTCGGCCTCGCCGGGCGCGAGCATCTCGGGCACGTCGATTTCGAGCACGTCGCGCGCGGGGCTGAGGCGGAACGCGCCGCCCTGCATGTTCTCGCGCCCGCCCTCGCGGTGGACGACGCGCGCGTTCGCCTCGTAGACGGCGCCGCCCTGCTTGAAGCGCACCGCGACGCCCGCCTCCGCGTCGTCGGGGTCTGAGAGCGGGCGGACGTGCAGCTCGACGCCCTTCGCGCCGCGCTCGAACTTGAGCCCGAGCGTCGCGCGCGTCGCGACCGTGCCGGCGGCTAAGGGCGGCGGCAGGGAGGCGGGCGCGATCGTCACGACGCCGGTCGAGCCGACGACGGGTCTGCCGGGGCGTTCGAGGACGTTGAGCTTGAAGGGCGCGCTGCGGCGCCCCTTGTACGAGACGACGACCTCGGCCTCGCCCGCGCGCAAGCCCTTCGGGACGGCGAAGGTGACGCCCTGAAACATCTTCATCCCGACCGAGCTTCCGGCGCCCACGGCGGGCGGCCCCTCCCGGACGATGACGGGCGAGGCGGTGCGCGCGCGAGCCGTCCGCGTCGAGCCGTCCTGCGTCACCAGCACGCGCAGCGCGTCGCCCGGCGGCGGCGTGATGAAGCGCTCGGCGAAGCCCTCGACGCGCAGCTCGACGATCTGGCCGGGCGCGGCGCCGGACGCGGGGCCGATTTCGGCGATGCGGAGCGCGGGTTCGGACTGCGCGGCGGCCGACTGCGCCAGGAGAGCGAGCGCGAAGAGTGCGGCGGAGAGAGGGCGGAGCCTTGCGAGTCTCATTTCGGTTTTCCCTTTGAAGCGTCGCGTCGGGGCTCTCGCGGCGCGGGGAGGAATTGGAAGGCCGCGCGAGGCGGCACGATTATAGGTTCCGCCGCCGCCCGACTTCAAGAAGCGCCGCCCGCGCGCGGCGGGGCCGCGTCTTCAATAAGAAAGCCCCCGGCCGACGGGGCCGGGGGCTTTCTGTGTCAGTGACTTTTCGTGGACTTCCGCCCGCTACTCGCCGCGCCGTCCCGTCCTGCGCAGCAGCGCCCAGCCGGCGGGCAGCGCGGCGGCCGCGAGCGCGATCTTGAGTACGTCGCCCGCGAGGAACGGCAGGACGCCGAGCCGGAACGCCTCCGCGCCGCCGAGCGCCAGCGAGAGCCAGCCCCACCCCGACGCGAGGATGACGAGCGAGCCTAAGGCCATCGCCGCCGCCGCCGTCTCGACACGCCTGTCCCAGCCGCGCTCCGCGAGATACCCGGTGACGTAGGCCGCCGCCGGGAAGGCGAAGAGGTAGCCGGCCGTCGCGCCCGAGAGGTGCGTGGCCCCGCCCGCGCCGCCGCGGAAGAACGGAAGCCCGGCCGCGCCCTCGGCGAGGTACGCGAGCATCGCCAGCGCGCCGAGACGCGGGCCCAAAAGCGCCCCCGTCAAAAGCACCGCGAACGTCTGCCCCGTCAGCGGGACGGGCGTCCACGGAAGCGGCACGACGACCTGCGCCGCCGCCGCGGTCAGAAGGCTGAAGCCCACGACCAGCAGCGCCGAGCGCGTCCAATCCAGCGGCGCCGCGAACGCGCCCACCAGCGTCTCGGCTTTCGCGTAGCTGTTCACAGTCGTAGTCCTCCTCGTCGGTCGGGTCGTTTAAGTCGTCCGCCCTTTTAGCGAACCGAGTCGCGCCGCGCCCCCGCCCGCGCCGAGGCTCCGGCCGCGTCGAAGTCGGAAGCGCCTTCGAGCCGGCGGCCCGAAAGCCCTTCGGTGTCCGTCCCCATCTCGCGCGTGTTCGTGTCGCTCCCGGAGCGGATGCGCATCCCGTAGAACGAGCGCCAGACGAAGTAGGCCGAGACAAGGAAGAAGACCGCGGCCAGCGCGTAGTTGAGCGTGTGGTCGCCGCGGCTGCGGTAGACGCTCAGGGCGAGTTCGACGGCGAGCAGCCCGAAGAGCGTCGTGAACTTGATGACCGGGTTCATCGCCACCGAGGAGGTGTCCTTGAACGGGTCGCCCACGGTGTCGCCCACCACGCACGCGTCGTGCAGCGCGCTCCCCTTCTCCTTCAGCTCGACCTCGACGATCTTCTTCGCGTTGTCCCACGCGCCGCCCGCGTTGGCCATGAAGATGGCCTGGTAGAGCCCGAAGAGCGCGATGGAGATGAGGTAGCCGATGAAGAAGTAGGGGTCTACGAAGGCGAAGGCGAGCGAGGCGAAGAAGACGGTCAGGAAGATGTTGAACATCCCCTTCTGCGCGTACTGCGTGCAGATCTCGACGACCTTCTTCGAGTCCTCGACCGAAGCCTTCTCGATCTCGTCGCCGAGCTTGATGTTGGCCTTGATGAACTCGACCGCGCGGTACGCGCCCGTGGTCACGGCCTGAATCGAAGCGCCGGTGAACCAGTAGATGATGGAGCCGCCGGTGACGAGGCCGAGCAGGAAGAGCGGGTTCAGGAGCGACAAATTCTCGTAGAAGGTCGCAAGCCCCTGCGCCTCGGAGAGCGACGCGCGCGTGGCGCCCGCAATGGCCTCGCCGCGCAGCACTTGGATGATCGAGAAGATCATCGTCGTCGCGCCGACGACCGCCGTGCCGATGAGCACGGGCTTGGCGGTGGCCTTGAAGGTGTTGCCCGCGCCGTCGTTCTCTTCGAGGAGGTGCTTGGCGCGCTCGAAGTTGATGGTGACGCCGTGGTCGCGCTTGACCTCCTCCTCGATGTTCGGCACCTGCTCGATGAGCGACAGCTCGTAGACCGACTGCGCGTTGTCGGTGACGGGGCCGTAGGAGTCAACCGCGATGGTGACGGGGCCCATGCCGAGGAAGCCGAACGCGACGAGGCCGAAGGCGAAGACCGCCGGGGCGGCCATCAGCGCGCCGAGTCCCTGCGTGCTGAAGATGTAGGCGATGGCCATCAGCGCCGTGATGGCGATGCCGATCCAGTAGGCCGAGAAGTTGCCGGCGACGAGCCCCGACAGGATGTTCAAGGAAGGGCCGCCCTCGCGCGAGGAGGTGACGACCTCCTTGACGTGCGCCGACTCGGTCGAGGTGAAGACCTTGACCAGCTCGGGGATGACCGCGCCCGCGAGCGTGCCGCAGGTGATGATCGTCGAGAGCTTCCACCAGAGCGAGCCGTCGCCGAGGTTCGGAATCATCAGGTACGAGACGACGTAAGTGAGCACGACCGAGATGATCGACGTGACCCAGACGAGCGAGGTCAGCGGCGCCTCGAAGTTCATCGTCGCGGCGCCCTGGTAGCGCGACTTCGCCACGGTCTCGTTGAGGAAGTAGGCGGCCGCCGACGCCACGATCATCATCACGCGCATGACGAAAATCCAGACGAGGAGCTGCACCTGAATCTCCGCGCGCGGCACCGCGAGCAGGATGAAGGTGATGAGCGCGACGCCCGTCACGCCGTAGGTCTCGAAGCCGTCGGCCGAGGGGCCGACCGAGTCGCCGGCGTTGTCGCCCGTGCAGTCGGCGATGACGCCGGGGTTGCGCGCGTCGTCTTCCTTAATCTTGAAGACGATCTTCATCAAGTCCGACCCGATGTCGGCGATCTTGGTGAAGATGCCGCCCGCGATGCGCAGCGCCGCCGCGCCCAAAGATTCGCCGATGGCGAAGCCGATGAAGCAGGGGCCGGCGTAATCCCTCGGGACGAAGAGCAGGATGCAGAGCATGATGAGCAGCTCGACCGAGATGAGCATCATGCCGATGGACATGCCCGCCTTCAGCGGGATGGCGTAGATCGGGTACGGCCGGCCTTCGAGCGAGGCGAAGGCGGTGCGCGAGTTGGCGAACGTGTTGACGCGGATGCCGAACCACGCGACGCCGTAGCTGCCCGCGATGCCGACGAGGCTGAAGAGGAGGATGACGATGACCTTGAAGGCCGGGAAGCCGTGCTCGACGCCGCCCGCGTCGTTGACCGTCTCGGCGAGGAAGCCGAAGTAGAGTCCGGCGATGGCCCCGATGAAGAGCCACAGGATCATGATGAACTTGCCCTGCGTGACGAGGTAGGTCTTGCAGGTCTCGTAGATCAGCTCACTGATTTCGCGCATCGAGCGGTGGACGGGCAGGTTCTTCAATTGCGTGAAGATCATCAGCCCGAAGACGAGCCCGAGCGCGCAGACGACGAGGCCGGCGAGGAGCAGCGTGTGGCCGTCGATGCCGAGGAACTTGACCGACGAGAGGTCGGGCAGCAGCAGGTTGGCCTCGCCGCCGGGGCGGTGGCCGGTCTGCGCGCCGCTGCCGGCGCCCGCGCCGTGCGACGGTTGGGCCAGGACGGCCGTCGCGCCGGAGGCCAGCGCGAAGAGAACGGTCAAGACTCGGAGCAGCCCCTTCGAGAGAGTCGGCGATAAAATCTTAGACAAGTTGAACGATTCCTTTCCTGTGGTTCGTCTGAAAATTTGCGAGTGAAAACGCCTCCGGGGGCGAAGGCTTCCGTGCGGCACACGCGCGCCCGACTTCCCTTCGGTCGCACGAAGAGGACGTGCTCCCTATAGTCCGCACAGACCCGTTTTTTTGGTCTCGCTAAAAGAGGGGCATTATCTCCGAAAAAGCCCGAAAGTTCAAAGCCGCAGCGCCGCTCCCGCCGCCGAGCGCCCCTCCGGACAAGGCTTTGAAATTCACTCTCACTCAAGGCCGACGGCCGTGTGCGCGGGCGTGAGCGTGTCGTTGCGCCGGTCGTTGCGCAGCTTGAGGAGCGCGGTGACCGTGAGGTAGAGCGCGAGCAGGACGAGCGCGGCCGAGGCGACCGCGTTGATGAGTTCCACGTCGAAGCCGCGCGTCGCGCGCAGGTTCCCGACGACCATCGACGAGAGCGCCCAGAGCGTGATGACCAGCACGAACGCCATCGGGACGAGCGTGTAGGCGATGCGCCGGCGCGCCTGATAGAGCCACGCCGTAATGGTCAGGAGCGTCAGCGCCGCGAGCAGTTGGTTCGACGCGCCGAAGAGCGTCCAGAACTTCGACCATGAGTTCGGCGGCGCGAACGCGACGAAGTAGACGGGGAGCGCCACCGTCAGGAGCGTGCCCGCGAGCGCGCCGGCGCGCGAACGCCAGTTGAAAAGCTCCTGCACGATGTAGCGGCCGAGGCGCGTGCACACGTCGAGCGTGTCGAAGACGAAGGTCGAGAAGGCCATCGCGCCGAAGGTCGTGGCGAAGGCGAGGTGGTCGGGGCCGATGAGGAGCGTCAGGAAGCGCCCGATGCCGTTGCCGTAGATGGTGCCGGCGGCGAGCGGCTTGCCCGCGGCGTCGGTGAGCTGCGTGGCGATCATGATGGTGACAAGCGCGATGAGCGCGACGAACCCCTCGGCGAGCATCGCGCCGTAGCCGACCGCCTTGATGTGCGACTCGCGCTCGACCTGCTTCGAGGTCGTCCCCGAGCAGACGAGGCCGTGGAAGCCCGAGCACGCGCCGCACGCGATGGTCACGAAGAGGAAGGGGAAGAGCGAGCCGGTCATGCCCGGCACAGTCCAGCCCTTGAACGCGGGCTGCTGAATCTCGTAGCCGCCGAAGAAGACGCCGACGATCCCGAGCGCGATGGCCGCGTAGAGGATGAACCCGCCGAGGTAGCCGCGCGGCTGCAAGAGCGACCAGACGGGGACGACCGACGCGACGCAGCAGTAGGCGAGAATGAGTAGCCCCCAAGCCTTGTGCGACATCACGAACGTGTTCGACATCAGCGTCCCCGCCCACGAAAGCGCGAAGGCCGCCGGCACGAAGATGACGGTGACGAGCCAGAGCGGCGGGTCGAGGTACTTCTGCACCAGCCCGAGCGCGAGCGAGAGCAAGAGGTAGAGCACGCTCGCCGCCGCGACCGCGCCGCCGGGGTTGAAGGCGACCGTCGCGGCCTTTAACTCTTCGGAGCCGGCCACGAACGTGCCGGCCGTGATGTCGGCGAAGGCGACGATGACGTAGACGAGCGCGATCCAGATGAAGGCCATCATCGCGCGCCCCGCCTTCGTCCCGAGGTGCTCGCGCGTGATCTCGGCGACCGAGGTCGCGCCGTGGCGGACGGAGGCGGCGAGGGAAGCGAAGTCGTGGACGGCGCCGATGAGGACGACGCCGACGCCTATCCAGAGCAGGCACGGGAGCCAGCCGAACGCCTGACAGGCGAGGATGGGGCCCGCGATGGGGCCGGCCGCCGCGATCGCCGAGAAGTGCTGGCCGAAGAGGTAGAAGGGGCGCGTTGGGACGAAGTCAACGCCGTCGTTGACCTCCTGCGCGGGCGTCGGGCGCGTGTCGTCGAGGTTGAACTGCCGCGCGACCCAGCCGCCGTAGAGGTGGTACGCGGCGACGAGCACCAGCAGAAATCCGATGGCGAGAAGAGTCAGGCTCAAGGCAGGAACCTCCGTCCGAACCCCCGGCGGGGCAAGAGCGCGGAGATTATAAACACGAAGGCGCGCGCGCGGAAATTTTAAACGCGCCGCCTGTTCTTAAAGATAAAAGCCCCTTCTTAAAGGGTGAGCGCGCCGAGGCCGAGCAGGGGGCGGCCGGCCGTGGCCTGCCAGAAGACGAGCGAGACGCCGGCCGCGTAGAGGAGCGCGAGCGCGAGGACGCAGGCGACCTGACGGCGGCGCGGCCAGTCGGGCTTGTAGCGGCTCAGGGCGAAGCCGGCGAGCGGGAGCAGTTGGAGCGCGTGGAAGGCGAGGAAGTGCGCGACCCGCAGGTCGCCCGAGCGCGTGCTCCAGTTGACGAAGGGGAGGCCGGGCCCGCCGTCGGGCGCGCCGACCGTGTGCGCCATGTTCGAGACCATCGCCATCCCCTCGATGCTCCCGAGGAAGAAGAGCAGCAGGCCGAGACGGATGCCCCAGAGGTAGGAGGGCGCGAGCGGGCGCGACGTGCGGAGGAAGAAGAGGGCGAGCGTGACGGCGACGAGCAGCGTGTTGAAGGTGATGAGCATCCCCATCGTGCCGAAGACGGCGGCGTCGAAGGGGAGCTTGACGTTGTAGTGTGAAGTCACGCCGCGCGCGGCCTGCATGACGATGCACGCCATCTCGCCGACGAAGACGAGCGCCGTCCCCCAACTGACGAAGCGCACCGCGCGCGGGTGCGTGCGCAGGTAGCCGACGAACCAGGCGAGCGTCCACACGTAGGCCGTAACCGACAGGCAGAACTTGAGAGGCTTGACCCAGGGGTTGATTCCCGCGACCGTGCGCGCGTCGAACGGCGCGATCGCGAGCAGCGCGGCGAAGAGCACGACCGTGCCCCACCCCGTCAGCGCCAGCGCGCGGTCGCGACGGTAGACCTCGGCGAGAAATTCGCGTGCGCTCACGGCGTTTCACCTCCGACCGTTAGCCTTCGTCTGAGCGCGGCGCGCAGCGCGAAGTAGAGCAGCAGCCCCACGGGGCCGAACAGGAAGGTGAGCAGGAGACAGGGCACGACCAGCAGGTGGTGAACTCCGACCCGCTGCGCGTCGCGCACCTCCCACGCGCCGACGAAGAGGTCGAAGGCGAGGTAATGAATCCAGCCCGCGAGCAGCACCCACCGATTCTGGAAAAGCTGTGACACCTTGGCGAGCGAGCCGAAGCCGCCCTCAGTCCGTCCGAAGGTCGTCGCCACCAGCCAGAGGTAGACGAGCGCGAGCAGCAGCGGAATCACGACGGGGCAGACGAGCCGCGCCGACGGGCGCCAGCGCGGCAGGAGGACGAGCAGCAGCCAGCCCGGCAGGACGAGCGCGCCGCAGAGCGAGAAGATTTGTTCGGGGGACACTTTGAGGGGAGCCTCCTTCTTCGCGGGCGTGAACAATGGGGATAACGAAGGCGCGCCGCCTTGAGTTCGGCTCAAAGACTTGAAATTTGAAATTTAAAGTCTCTCGGGTCAGGCGAGGAAGCTCTCGTCGATGCGTATTCCGCGGCGCGCGAGTTCGGCGACGAAGGCGTCGGGCGGGACGCAGCGCTCCTGCGGGACGGCGCCCTTCCGCGTCGTCAGCCCTCGCGCCATCATCTGCGCGATGACGGAGGCGGGGAAGCTGGTGGTGCGCTGCATCGCGGAGAGGCCGGTGCGCTCGTCGAAGCGGTCGATGATGTCGTAGCGCAGCCGCGCGGCGCGCCCGCCGCCCGCAAGCCGGCCGGCGAATTCGAGACGGATGAAGACGAGGTCTGGCTCGTCGGCGGGCAGGTGGCGGTTGAGCAGTTCGCCGAGGAGCTTTCGGGGAGCGACGCGCGCGCCGCCGACTTCAACCTCTTCGCCCGACGCGAGGCCGAGGTCGATGAGGAGCTTGAACCGCTCGTAGTGGCCGGGGTAGCGGATCGTCTTGTAGTCGAGTTCGCGCACGCGGCCGAGGAAGGTCTCGGGAAGCGTCGAGGTGCCGCCCGAAGTCTGGAACGCCTCCATCCGGCCGAAGGGTTCGGGGAAGTCGAGCGATTCGAGTTCGGTCATCGACTCGACCTCGGCCACGCGGCCGTCGCGTATGACGCGCGCGCGCTCGACATACTCGTTAATCAGCCCCTCGACCGAGAAGACGATCTGGTAGTCGAGCGGCGGGCGCGGCCGCTGCGGGAGTCCGCCGACGCGTATGCGCAACTCGTCCAGCTTCTCGAAGCGCGCCGCGCCGTGGGCGGCGAGCACCGAGACCATGCCGGGGGCGAGGCCGCAGTCGGGGACGATGTTGATCCCGGCCGCGCGCGCCTCGGCGTCGAGCGCCAGCTCCGAGTCCACCACCGCGTTGTTGCCGCCGAGGTCGCAGAAGTTTGTCCCGGCCTCGACGGCCGCGCGCGCGAGCTGAAGGTTGTGAAAGTAGGTGACGCAGCTGACGGCCGCGTCGTGGCCGCGCATCAGCTCGACGACGCGCGCGTGGTCTTCCACGTCAACCTGCTCGGCGCGGACGCGCGCGTCCGCGAGCGTCTCGGCGACGGCGAGCGCGCGCCCGCCGTCCACGTCCGCCACGGTCACGCGCCCGACGCCTTCGGAGTTGTGCGCGAGGTCGTAGGCCGCGCCGAGCCCCATCCGCCCCGCGCCGAGCACAAGGATTTTCATAAGACAGTAGACAGGAGGAAGTTTTTCAGGAGCAGGTCGTGATGGTGCTGTGGCACTGCGAGTCGGGGTCGAGCCACGCCTCGACGTTCTTGTGGCGCACGCGCGCCCAGCGACCCTTGCAGCCCGTCAACGTGACCTCGGTCTCGTTGGGCAGGCGGAGGACGACGGCGCCGCGCTTGCTCGGCTCTTTGTAGAGCCTGACGCGCGGCGCTTCGGGGTCGAGCCCGCCGTAGTCCTTCGTCTGCGTGGCCAGCCCCGGCGCGTAGACCCAGCCCGCGCCCTTGAAGACGTTGTCGCCCGACTCCATCCTCTCCGCTTCGGAGACGCGCACCCACTGGCCGGTCGCTCCGGTGACGTGCACCATCAGCGAATACTCGTCGTGCGGCAGCTTCGCGACGGCGCCGAACTGTTTGCCGGGGCCCAGACGCACGTTGACGCCCTGCGGGTCGGGGTCGAGGACGTAGACCCAGAGGTCGCAAGGCGTCTCTGCCGTCTGCGCGGCTTGCGCGGCCTGCGCGCCGGGGCGCGGCCGCGCGGGGCGGCCGGCGCGCGCACGTCCCGGCGCGGTGTGCGCGGCCGCCACCAGCGCGGCCGCGAAGAAGAGCGGCAGCAGTCTCATAGTCTCAAACCCTCAACCCCGCGTGCGGCGCGTCAACGAGCGTCGCCCGCCGGCGGCGTCTCGCCGCCAGAGCCGCCCGTCACCCAGCCGAGGATGCCGAGCACGAGCCCGACCGCGACGAGCAGGAGCCCCGTCAGCGCGCGCCCGTGGTGCTCCGCGCCCGACGACGCGGCCGCGCCGAAGACGCCGTTGAGGCCGATGTCGTGCGGCACCGTGAAGAGGCCGACGGCGAGCAGCAGGAAGCCGAGCGCCGAGACCTTGAGCGCGCGCGGCGTGCGCGCGGGCCGCCCGAGCTGCCGGCCGATGGCGCTGCGCGTGTAGCCGTACGCGAGGTAGACCGCCAGCCCCAGCACCAGCCAGCCGATGAAGCGCCACCAAGTGTCGGACGACAGGTAGTACATCAGGAAGATGCACGACAGGACGCCGAGCACGGGAATCAGCCACGCGCCGAAGGGGACGCGGAAGGCGCGCTCGCGTCCGGGGTCTTTCATGCGCAGGATGGGGATGCCGACGCAGACGAGCACGAACGCGAAGAGCGTCCCGATGTTCGTCAGGTTGAGCATCGACTCGATGTTGGCGAAGGCGGCGATGCCGCCGACGAAGATGCCCGTCAGGATCGTCGTCACGTGCGGCGTCTTAAACTTCGGGTGGACCGAGGCGAAGATCGGCGGGAGCAGCCCGTCGCGCGCCATCGAGAAGAAGATGCGCGGCTGCCCCAACTGGAAGACCAGCAGCACCGCCGTGTGCGCCACGACCGAGCCGAAGGCGACGACGGTCTGCGGCCACGTCGTGCCCTGCGGCGCGACGTGGTCGAGCGCCATCGTCAGCGCCTCGGCCTGCCCCGAGGATGAGACCTGCTGGAGCGCGGGGAACGGAATCAGCCCGGTGAAGACGGCGGCGACGACGATGTAGAAGAGCGTGCAGACGACCAGCGACGCGATGATGCCGATGGGGAGGTCGCGCGCGGGGTTCTTGGTCTCCTCGGCCACGGTCGAGACGGCGTCGAAGCCGATGTAGGCGAAGAAGACCAGCGCCGCGCCCGCGAACGTGCCCGACCAGCCCTGCGGCTGGAACGGCACCCAGTTGCCCTTCATCTGCGAGAAGGGGACGAAGTAGAGCGCCGTGCCGACGAAGAAGACGAGCACCAAAACCTTGACCAGCACCATCCCGGCGTTGAAGTTCGCCGACTCGCGGATGCCCCAGACGAGCACCATCGTGATGAGCGCGACGATGGCGAAGGCGAGGAAGTTGAAGATGAGCGGCACGCCGAAGAGCGTCGGGGCGCCGCCGAAGAGTTGGGCGTACCGGGCCGGGTCTTCGGTCGCGAGCAGGCTGGCCGAGCGGTAGTCGGCCGCGAGCCAGTGCGGGAACGGGACGCCGAGGTTGAGCAGCAGCTTGTGGAAGTATTCGGCCCAACTGATGGCGACGGCGACGTTGCCGATGGCGTACTCGATGATCAAGTCCCAGCCGATGATCCACGCGATCAGCTCGCCCATCGTCGCGTAGGAGTAGGTGTAGGCCGAGCCCGAGATCGGCACCATCGAGGCCAGCTCCGCGTAGCAGAGCGCGGTGAACCCGCAGACGACCGCCGTGATGACGAACGAGAGCATGAGCGAGGGCCCCGCGCCCGGCCGCCCGACCGCCGCGTCGCCCGCGGCGGCGCTGCCGACGGTGGCGAAGATGCCCGCGCCGATGATGGCGCCCACGCCGATGAGCGTGACGTTGAAGGCGCCGAGCGTGCGCCGCAAAGAGAACTGCGGGCCGCCGGCCGCGGCGAGGATGTCGTCGAGATTTTTGGTGCGGAAGAGTCCTCGGAGCAAAGTCTGCCTCCAACTCTCAGGATTCGTATTTCGCTTTGGACGGGGCGCCGCCTCGCGGGCGGGCGTGTGGAACGGGCGGAGTGTTACACAGCCGCGAGCGGCAAGGCAACAGAAAACAGTAGGCGGTAGACAGTAGACAGTAGTCAGTAGGAAAAATGACTTCGGCGGGCGTCCGGGTTTTAACCCGCAACGCCCGCCGAAGTTTTCTACTGACTACCGCCTACTGCTTTACCCCTACTTTACCGCGCTGCCTTCGGTCGGCAGCCCCGCGTTCTTCCAGGCGGTCATGCCGCCGAGGAGGGCGGCCGTGTCTTCGACGCCTTTGGCTTTGAGTGTGAGCGCCGCACCGGCGCTGGTGTGTTCGTTCGGTCAAGTGCAGTAGAAGACGAGCGTCTTGTCGCGCGGGAACTCGGCCGCGCGCGCCGAGACATCTTCGTGCGGCATCGAGATCGAGCCCCTGATGTGCTCCTGCTCGTAGCTCATCTTCGAGCGCGTGTCGTAGACGACCACCTGGCCGCCCTCGACCATCGCCTGCAACTCATCCGGCTTGACGCGGCGCACGCCGTCGGCGTCAACCTCGGTCGTCCCGGCGCCGGCCGTGCCGCCGCCCCCCGTAAGACCCCCCGTGGGCTTCCGCCCCGGCTTCGACTGGGCCGTCGTCGCGGCGCTCGTGTTGCCGGCCGTGTCCGTGGCTTTGCAGCCGCCGAGCAGCAGCGCCGCGACGGCCGCGAGCGCCGCCAGCGCCGTCGCGGGCCGCGTGTAGAACTTTCTCTTCATCGCCTGTCTCCGAAAAAAATGTTCGTGCTAAAACCTCGCGGCCCTCCGGCGGCCCGCGCGCTTTAGCATCTCACAGAAGCCTCGCGCTCGGCCAGCGCCCTCCCGCGGCGGGGACGGCCGCGAAGACCGATTCCGCCGCCCGCGAGTTGACAGCAAACGCCCTTCCCTCGTCAAAGATAGTGGGGAGGGAGAGGCAGCGCGGGAGTTACGGCGGCACTTAACAACAGCATCCGACAGCTTAATCAGTTCCGCCGGCGCGGGGGAGAGACGCCCCCGGAATGGATAGCTGCGTTCATTAGGGAGGGACCCGGGCGGGGGCCGCGGGCCGGGGGAGAGGTCTATCTTGTCGTCGCGTTTAAGAGCGGCGGGACGAATACGTTTACAGAAGCGGGAGGGGCTGAGAGGGACTCGACCCCGCGTTGAATAGGAGGTGGCGAATGAGAGTTGTGTCGATTCGGAGTAAGCAGTTCCTCGGCGGCTACACGTCGCAGCGCGCCGGGGTCGTGCCCGAGTGGGCTTGGTTCATTGCCGGGGCATCGGTCACCACGCTTGGCCCGACGCTCCTCTACTGTGCCGTCAGCTTGCAGCTCGTTCCGCTCTACGTCATGACCTGCGTCGCGGCGTTGGGCGTGGCGGCGGGAGTCGTGATGTCGAAGATGCCGGCCGACGACTTCATGTTGCGTCTCCCGATGTCCGGGGCGCCGGACGTTCCGGGGGGCACGCTGACGGGACGCTCGAAGAAGGCCGCCTGAGGACGGCCCGCACGAAGAAGCCCGCGGCTCCGCGAGGGACGAAGCCCGTCCCGGCCGCGGGCTTCGTCGTGCCCGCGTTTCGAGCGGCGCGCCGCGCGCTGACGGCCGTCGCTTCTTGTAGTCGGCGATGCTGACGACGGCGGCGACGGCGGCGGGCGCGGGCACGCGGGCGCGCGGCGGGGCGCAAAAAAATTCGGCCGGCGGAAAGACGTTCGGGGGCGGACGGGGCCCGTGACTATTCGTTCCGCGGCAAGGTGGGGGCGCGCCGCCGGATTCGTCAGGCGAGGCGGGTTGGGGGCCGCCGTCGTGTGGCAGGGCCGGAGACGGCGAGGCGCGACCGCGCAGAGTGCGG
>DASVQX010000083.1:0-44458 GCA_036388915.1 Pyrinomonadaceae bacterium | reverse complement strand
GGAGACGCGGCTTATAAGTTTTAGCCGCGTCTCCGCCTCTCCGCCGTTAAAGTTTCCGAACGGCCTCTTAAAGCTCGAAGCCCCCGGCGCGCAGGGTCGCCGCGAGCGCGGCGCGCGTGACGACGCCCTCTCGGATGAGGCGCGGGCGGTCGCCCGTCACGTCGAGCACCGTCGAGGGCAGTTCGGAGCGCGTGGCGCCGCCGTCGATGACGAGCAGAGACGCTTCGGCGAAGTAGCGCGCGACCTCTTCGGCCGTCCGCGCCGGCGGCTCGCCCGCCGGGTTCGCGCTCGTCGCCGTCAGCAGCCCGCCGCAGGCTCGGACGATGGCTTTCGCCTCCGCGTCGTCGGGCAGCCGGACGCCGACGGTCGCGGTGCCCGCCGTCAAAAGCTCGGGCGCCCCCGCGCGCGCCTCCGCGACCAGCGTGAGCGCGCCCGGCCAGTGACCGGCGGCGACGACTTCAAAGGCGCGCGTCACGTTCGCCAACAGCCGCAGCGCGTCCGTGGGTTCGGCGGCCAGGACGAGAATCGGCTTGCCGTCGCGCCCCTTGAGCGCGTTGATTCGTTCGAGCGCGACGGGGTTGAGCGGGTCGGCCCCGAGGCCGTAGAAGGTGTCTGTGCGGAAGGCGACGACGCCGCCCGAGGCGACGGCGCGGGCCGCGTGCTCGCGCGCGGCGGTGCTGTCGGGGTAAATTACCAAGGCGCGACCTCCGGCGCGATGTTAGCAGAGCGGCGGCGGTTTTTAACCCGGACGACAGCGACGTGCCAGAACTTACCCGACAGCCCTCGAAGTACGCGGCCCTGCCGGGGCGCGCCGCGCGCCTCGTCCTGAGCGAGCCGGGCACGGCGCTCCTCGCCGCGCGGATGGGCGCGTGGGTCGTCGCGCTCTCGCTTCTGATGAGGGTGGTGCCTCTGCCGCGCGCGATGAGCCTCGTCTCGCCGCGACGACGGAGACGCGCGGCGGAAGCACTAGAGGCGGCGGAGACTCAGGCGCGGCTCGCGCGTCTGCTCGACTCGGTGCTCGCCGCCGACTTCTGGGTCTTCACGCCGATCTGCTGGAAGCGCGCGCCCGTGCTCCACCGCTACCTCGCGCTCGCAGGCATCGAGACGCGCGTCCTCTTCGGCGTCCGGCGCGACGCCGGCGGCGGCGACGCGCTGAGCGGCCACGCGTGGCTCGAAGCCGGCGGCCGCCCGCTCCTCGAAAAGACGCCGCCCGACTACAAAGTCACTTACAGCTTCCCGCCGGAGAAAAGCTAGTCGCCAGTAGCCAGTAGAAAGAGAGGCGGCGCGTCTCGGTTAATAGCTGAGACGCGCCGCCTTTGGTCTGTTCTACCGTCTACTGACTACTGCCTATCGCCTACCGCCTTACCTTACGGCAGGGCTTCGACGTTGACGTACGCCTTGAAGCGGCCGGGCTGCTGGATGCCGAAGAGCAACTGGAAGTCGTAGTTGGCCCCCGGCATGAGGGGCGTGGCGAGCGTGATGGTGCCGGCCGAGAGCGTCGAGTTGAAGCCGCCGCCGTTGGGCTGCGCGGGCGGCTCCTCCAGCGTCGTCCCGAAGATGGTCGTCGGCAAGCTCCCGTTGCACGGGTTCAGTTCGACCGTGGTGGACGAGCTGCGCGCCCTCAGATCGGCGTATCCCGTCGGCGCCGGGAAGGTCGTCTGGTCGATGACGCGGAAGCGCAGGCGCGTGACGTTCGCGCCCGTGTTGTTCGTCACACGGATGCGTATCGCGAGCGTGCCGAGTTCCGAGTTGTTCGCCGGGTCGGACGCGAAGCCGCGCACGCGGTTGGGCGACGACGACGAGGCGACGCAGGGGAAAATCCTGCTGCCGGGGAAGAGACTGTTGCGCTGAACCGGCGAGGTCGAGTTCTCCGGCCCCGGCGCCCCGAGCCGCTGCCCCGCGCCTGCCGACGTGCCGCTCGTGTCCACGAAGATGAAGTCGGCGGCGTTGTCGTTCGTGTCCTGCGGCGTCGAGCGCGTGCAGGGTCCGACCGCCGTGATCGAGCCGCCCTTGCCGCACAAATCGCGGTAGAAGCTGTATTCAATCCCCGAGAGGTACGCCGTCCCGCCGAGCGCCGGGTAGCCCGCCCCCTCCTTGAAGAGCGTGTTGGCCTCGCTGGTCGAGCCGACCGCGTCGAGCCGCGTGGTCAGACTGAAGTTGGCCGGGTTCGCCGTGTTGAAGAGCGCGAAGCCGACGTTGTCGGCGATCTCGGTCGTGTAGGTCGCGTCGCCGACGGCCGTGGCGCTCGGCCCCGGCACCGTGTCCGTCTCGGGCGCGGCTTTCGTCTTCGCCTTTTTGACGACGGGCGCGGCCGCGGGGCGCGGCGTCGCCTTCTTCCCCGCGCGGCCCTTCGCGGTCGTCGGCTCCGTGGTCTGGACGGGCGCCTCCTGCTCGACGGTGAAGACGGGCGCCGCCGGCTCGCCGCCCCCGCCGCCCGAGGTCGGCCTCGTGCTCGACGGGTAGGAGCCGAGCGAGTAGCCCACAGAGTTCACGGCGAGGTAGTGGCCGCGCGCGGGGATGTTGGTGCCGTTCGGGATGGTGAAGCGCGTCAGGAAGTCGGCGGCCGCGACCGCGAAGCCGGCCGAGCCGTCGTAAGCCTGGACGACGACGGCCGAGTCGCTGTTGTTATAAATCTCGATGAACTCGTCGCTGGCGACGTTGGTGCCGCTCGGGTTGCCGGGGCCGCGCAGGCGGAACTCCGAGATGACGAGCGGCGTGGCGGGCGGGGCGGCGACGTTGTACTGGAAGACCGTGGCGCAGCCCGTCGTCGAGTTGGTGCAGGAGAAGCAGCCCGAGCAGGAGCCGGAGTTGGCGAAGATTTCATCCCCGCCGCCCGAGTGCCACGCGCCGATGATGTACTTGACGGTCGTGCCCGCAGGCTGCGGCGGGATGGCGCCCGTCAACACGTCCACGACCTGACACCCCTGGGTCTGGTCCTGGTAGGTGCAGGTGTAGCTGGCGGTCGCCACCTGCGTCGTCCCGTTGGGCGTGCCGCGGGAGCCAGAGGGGTCGGAGCCATCGGTCGTGTAGTAGACGACCGCGTTGTTGGTGAAGAACTGGAACTCGATCTTGAAGTGCAGGCTGTAAGTCTCGGGCGAGTAGAGTTGGAAGCCGGGCGAGCCGCTGCGGTCGGTGTTCTCGACGTAGCGGCCGCAGGCGGTGTCGGTGCCGCCGGACGGGCAGGTCGGCGTCGCGACGAAGTTGGCCGTCTGCTCGTGGTAGACGAAGTTGGCGGTGGCGGACGCCGTCGCCGTGAAGAGGCAGACGAAGATGCCTGCGGCGAGCGGAAGAAGAAGCTTTCGCACGGACGATCCTCCTTGTCGGAACGGCGGAAGGCCGGAAGACTTCCCGCCACGTGGCGTGGGCCGGTTCACGGTTGAAGCCTCGGGAGCGTGGGGAGTCGCCCGAAGGTTTCGGCCGCGCGTCGGCTTCGATTCGATTTTGCGTTTTCTTTAAACTGCTTGAGTCGGCAAGCGCGTCAGATTCTACACGAGCCGCGCCGGGGCGTTCAAACCATTTCCCGCACGCGACTTCAGGACACGCGGACGAGCTTGAAGGCGCGCAGGTTGTCGAGGAGTCGCAGCACGCTCTCGGCGGCGTGCTCAGGCGTCACTTCGTAGGCGGCGGTGATCTGGCCGACGATCTCTTCGAGCGTCTGCTTCCGCTCCAGCCCGCGCCAGACGATCAGCCCCGTCTCGTTCAACTGAAAATACTTCTTCGTGTTGAGATCGACGAGGATGCCCTCGCCCGCGTCGAACTCGGTGAAGACCACGTGCTCCTGCGGCACAACGCCGTTCGTGTCCGTCAAGTTTATTCCCACCCCATCAACTTAATTTCACCTTAATTCTACGGAACCCAAGACCGGGAGCGCACGCACCGGCGCGGCCGCCTTCTCGGCGTGCCACGGAATCTTGCCGAAGCTCTGAAGGCAGAAGAGGCACGGCGAGCCGAGTTGCAGGCCGGGACGCGCGCCCGACGCGGCGGCCACCGCGAGCGCCTCGCGCCTGCGCTCGTTCTGCGCCGCGGCCACGCCGCGCAGGCGCGCGACGGCGGTCGCGAAGTCCTCCGCGTTCAGGTCGGCGACCACGTCCGCCTCGCCCGCCGCGCCGCGATAGCCCGAGAGGTTGCAGCAGAGCGAGAGGCGCCCGCGGTAGTCGATGTTGCAGCTCGTCCCGGCCAGCGCGGAGCAGGGCGGCTCGGGGTCTGTGTTGTGGTAGCCGACTTCGAGGCTGACGCGCATGCGGAAGACGCGCGCGAGCACCGCCACCTCCTGCTCGGCCTCGGTGCGCTCTTCATCCGAGAGCGACAACTCGTCGTCCGTCCCGGCCGAGGTCGGGAGGTTGTAGCCGAAGCTCAGCGCGGACGCGCCCATGCGTGCGGCGAAGAGCGCGGTCTGTTCGAGGAGCGGGAGCGTGTCGCGGCGCAGGCCCATCTTGACGGCGAAGGGCAGGCGCGCCGACTGGCAGCGCGCGAAGGCGCGCACGAGCCGGACGAACGAGCCTTCGCCGCGCCAGCGGTCGTGCGTCTCAAGGGTCGGGCCGTCGAGGCTGAAGGAGACGTGGCTGACGGCGGCGCGGTTGGCCGAGACCGCCGGCCAGATTCGCTCGAAGTGCCAGCCGTTGGTGACGAAGCTGCACGTCAGCCCCTCGGCGCCGACGGCCTCGACGACCTCTCGGAAGCGCGGGTGGAGCGTCGTCTCGCCGCCGGTGAACATGACCTGCGTCGCGCCGACGGCCTCGCGCGCCTCTCGCACGACGCGGCGGAGCAGCTCGACCGAAAAGAAGTTGGCGGGCGTGTGGTAGAGCGCGTCCTCGTCGCGCAGGCAGTAGGAGCAGTGGAGGTTGCAGATGTTCGTCAGCTCGACGATCAGGCGCGGCGGCCCGTAGTCGCGCTCGCGCGCCGTCCCCGCGGGCGTCTCCGTCAACATCCCTGCCGGCAGGCTCACTGCCCCTCCCCGCGCGTGCACCCGCGCACGAAACGCGAGGCGTGCTCGGCGTCGGCAAGAAGGTCTGTCCCCGCGCGCAGCTCGTACCCGGCGGCCTGCCGCGCGAGCCGTGCGAGCACGCCGAGGTGCGCGGGCGCGGACGTTTTGTCGTAGCAGGCCCAAGGGCACATCCGCAGGAGTTGTCGCATCGTCTCGGCCTGCGTGAGTCGGCGCGCGGCGCTCGACGGCTCGCGCGTGACCGTGGGGAACAGGACGGCGGCGGGGCGGCAGGACTCGGCGAAGCGTTCGGGGAAGACCTCCTGCGGCTCGAAGCGTCGCTTGAGCGCGTCGAAGGGCGCCGGCGCTGACAGGCGGTCTTCAAAGCCGACGAGGATGCCGGCGGCGATGGTCGGCTCGGCCACGGCGAACTGTCGGCGCAGGGCGCGCGCCTCGACGTGCGCGCCGCGTTCGTGAAGGAGCAGAGAGTCGTCCGACAGATAGCGCCAGCCCGCGCCCGCGAGCTGCGTGGCGAGCGTTGACTTGCCGCTCCCCGAGGGGCCGACCAAGAGAAGGCCGTCGCCCGACTCCGGCTCGACCACACCGGCCCCGTGCAGCTCGAAGAGGCCGCAGCGCCGCAGCGCCGTCATCGAGGCGTCGAAGATGAGCCGCGCCAGCGCCGCCGTCTCGCGCGCTGCGGGGCCAGACCCGAACCAGACTTCCACGCGCCGCTGGCTCTCGGCGCGGACGCGCACGGCCGAGCCGTTGCTCTCGAAGAAGTACGTCCGCCCGTCGGTGTGACAGACGCCGCCGCCCGCCGTCTCGAACGTCTCCAGCCCGCGCGGCGCCGCCGGCACCTCGCCCGCGCCGACGGCGATAGTCACGTCCGGCTCCGCGGCGCACGCCCCGCCTTCGGGCGCCGGTTCGAGCGCCGAGACGTGCCAGCCGGCGAAGTAGCGTCGGAAGAGACGCGCCGCGTCACGCGCGCCGGCCTCGACGCAAATGAAACGGCCGGCGACCGCGTAAGTCTCCGCGAAAGCCGGCCGCCCGAGTTGTAGAGTAGTCATCTGATACCAGACAAGTGTGACGCCTCCCCCGCGTAAGTCTTACGGGGCGGGGGGCGGGGTCACGACGCCGCTGTCGGTGAGCTGGAAGAAAGTCGTGGCTTCGAGAACGTCGATGGGGAAAGAGACTTCCGGCTCCACGAACGCCTTCTTGCTCTGAACCGCCTCGGCCGGCTGCCCGACTTCACTGACCTGGGAAAGCTGCACGGGGTTCAGATTCTCGGTCTTCGTGATCAAGGTATTGCCTCCTGTAAATTTACAAAGATTTGGCCGAAGCCGGTGAAAGAAGCGCGAGGCGGAGGGGCTGCACCTGAAACGTCTGCAAGTCAACCCGGTAGTAAAAGCGCACGCCCGGCGACAGGCTCCTGAAAGCCTGATCGAGCGGGTAGTTCTGAAACTCTATGTCAATTAGCTCGGGCGACTCGTAACGCATCTCGAAGGGCACGCCGACCTCGCTGGCGATCTTGAAGAGCACGACCGACAGCGGCTGCTTGCGCGCGCGCACGGTCAACTGATTGTTCGCGAAGGAGACGCGGAGCGGGTCCTCCTCCTCCTTCTTGCGCTGCGAGTCGGTGTCGGTGCCCTCCTCCGTGTCGCCCTCGATGAGGATGGCCTCGGAGGCGCCGCGCACGGCGGCGTTTATCGACGGCACCGGCTCGTTCAAACCCTGGAGGTAGACGGCCAGAGGCTTCGGCTCGTCGAAGCCCTCGCCCCCCGCGACGTAATCGACGTAAGACTGCGGCGCGAGCATGCGCAGCGTCGCCTCAAGGTTAAGCCCGCCGAAATCGAGCGTCACCTTCTGCTTCCCCATCAGCGGGGTCAGCGTGAACGGCACCTTCAGCAGCCGCCCCAGTTCGCCCGTGATCTCGGAGAGCACCGCATCCTTCGCCTTGACGGTGAAGGTGTGGGGCGCGGTCTTGCTCATCCTGACGCTCCAGAGCTTCTCCGCGGCCTTCGGGACGGCCTGCGTCGTCGGCGTCGGAGGCGCGGGCGCGGGCTTCGCCGTCCCGCCGGCCTTCTGGTCTGCAAAGATCGTCGCCGGCGTGAGCGCCAACCCGAGGGCCAAACCGGCGGCGGACAGCAGGCGCCGACGGCTGAAAAAGCTTTCTGACATAAAACGCAAACGTCCCTACTGGTTAGAGCTTCAGACCCGATTGTTCGTGGACTAAAAAGGAGCGGCCCTTCGTGTCGGCAAGGCGAAACGGGTACTTAAACGGACACTCCCACGGGCAAGCGGAAGCTAACATAAATAAACACCGAGGTCAACGCCGCAGTGTTTTTGGCCTCGCGCGTGGAACCGCCCGCGCCGTCAGCGCTCGTCAGTGAGGGTCGCCGCCTTTGAGTGCGAGCCGTGCGGGGCGCAAAAAGTAGTAGAGGAAAGACATCCCGGCCGGGAGCCGGACGGCCGCCAGGTCGGCGTCGGTCGGCGTGAAGATGTGGCGCACGTAGGCCGCCTTCTCCCCGAGCCGGCCGCGGGCGCGCACGTTGAAGCTGACGTTGCGTGCGAAGCCCGCCGGCTCGTACTCCGCCCCCGCGAAGAGCGCGGCGACGACTTCCGACGCGAGCCGCGACACGACGGGGTCGCGCGTCTCGGCGAGCACGCCGTCGGGCAGCTTCGCCCCGCACAGGCCGCGCGCGAGCCGGAGGGCGAGGCGGAGCATGCGTTCGACCCGCGAGTCGCGCGCGCGCCCGAGGACGAAGTCCCAGTCGAGACCGGGGCTTGAGTCCAGAAGCGCGGCCACGTCGCAGACCCACGCGAGCCGTTCCCAGAGGTGCTTCGTCCCGTGCACCGCGAGCGCGAGGAGGAGGTCTTCGGCCCCGAGACACTTCACCTCCGACCCTTGGAGCGTGACCGTCGAGGCGCGCTCCCAGATGCCTTCGCCGAGCGGCACCGAGGCGAAGGGCGCGGGCGCGACCTCCCAGTGCAGCTCGACCGTCAGCCTCCCGCCGTCGTGCGTGAAGGCGAGGTTGTGCTGGTGGCGCAGCAGAAACTTCTCCTGCGCCGTCGTCAGCCCCACGGGCTTGGCGTAGCCGAGCGACAGAAGTTGTTCGCCCGCGCGCGCCACGTCGCGCCTGCGGACGATGATGTCGAGGTCTACGAAGCGGCGCAGCGCGAGGTCGCCGTAGGCCCCGACGGCGAGCGCGGGGCCTTTGTATGCGAGTGGGACGACGCCCGCCGCGCCGAACAGTCGTGCGACGCGCACCAGCTCGCCGGCCAGAAGCGTGTTGCGCGCCGCGTTCTCGCGAAACTTCGCGCGCAGCCTCTCGCGCGTCTCCTCAGGCGCCGCGCCCGGCGCCGACTCTTCCAAGCCGCGATGAAGGAGCGGCAGCACGGCGTGTCTGCGTGCGAGCCTGTAGAGATAGTCCCAGTCAACTTCCCCGCCGGCCAGCGCGCGCAGACGTGACGCGGCCTCACCACCTCCGCCCCTGCGCGCGCACAGGAGCAGCAGCTCATTTTCGGGCCGCGTGTTCGCGAGCTTGTCGAGTTCCGCGTCGGTGAAGAGGTCTATCATTAGTTGCCGGGCCGGACGCGCGGGCGGCGGCTCAGCCGGTCTTCACGGCGTAGCCGAGGCCGTCGCCGACGGGCAGGATGACGGAGAGGAGTTGAGGGTGGCGCATGAAGATTTGATTGAACTCGCGCAGCGCCTGCGTCGAGACGGTCTGATCCGGCGAGCGTATCTCGCCCGCGACCTGCCCGCCCCACAGGAGGTTATCGACGATGACCAGCCCGCCCTCGCGCAGCAGCGGCAGCGAAAGTTCGAGGTACTCGGCGTACTCCTCCTTGAGCGCGTCGAGGAAGATCGCGTCGAACGTCTCGCCCGCGAGGCGCGGCAGGACTTCGAGCGCGCGCCCACGCTCGATGCGCACGCGGTCGCGCAGGCCCGCGCGCCCGAGGTAGTCTTCGCCGCGCGCGATCATCTCCTCGTTCGGCTCGATGGTGACGACCTCGCCGCCGTCTCCCATCCCGCGCAGGAGGTGGATGACCGTGTAGCCAATGGCCATGCCTATCTCAAGCGCGCGGCGCGCGCTGTTCGAGCGGGCGGTGATTTCGATGAAGCGCGCCACCTCGCGGTCGGCGATGGGGACGCGGTGCTCGTCGGCGTACGCCTCCATCTCGGCCAGAAGGCCCGTGTTCGCCGGGAGGATGCGTTCGAGGTATTCGGCCTGCTCGGCCCTGATGATCGCGTCGATTCTCGCCTTCATAATTTTCCTCGCGGCGGCTAAACGTACCAACTGACGATGGTGAAGCGTTCGCCCCTCGTCACGGGCGTCACCTGATGAAAAACGTCGGAGCGGAAGGCGACCAGAAGCCCCGCCCTCCCCTTCACCGGGATGCCGATGTGCGCGCAGCGCGGGTCTTTCAGCAGCCCGTAGAAGCCGAGAGAGCCGCCCGCGTACTCGCCCCGCCCGTCGCCCGCGTCCTCGTCGCTCAGGAAGACGACGGCTGAGACCTGCCGCCCCCTGATGAACTCGGGCGCCTCGGGTTTGCGCGAGTCGTCCTTGTGCGCCTCGAAAAAGTCGCCCGGCTTGTAGATGAGATAGGTCGGCGGCTGACAGTCGCTCAACGCCACGTCGAAGTGTCGGCCGAGCGTCTCGCGCACGTCGAGGAGCCGGCCCGTCACCAACGCGTTGACGCCCTCGCCGACCTTGACCCGGAGGGTGCTGCGGTATCCGGCGTCCTCCCGATTCTCCCAGTCGCGGTCGAAGACCCTCGCGCGCTCGTGCTGGCCGGCGCGCATCTCGTCCTTAATCAGCTCGCAGGTCTGACGGTCGAAGAATTCTTCGACGGTGTGGATGCCGGGCAGCGCCGGCGTTCGGGTGGTCACGGCGGTCGAATATACCGCGCGAGCGGCCGGGCGGCAATTACGGCGCGGTCTTTCAGGTGTCGGAATTATCCTGCGCGTCGTCGCCCGCGTCGGACACGCTGACGTAGCGGCGCGCCAGCCCCAACTCGCGCAGCTTGTGCTGGAGCGACTGCCGGTGCATCCCGAGGATTGACGCGGCGCGCGTGACGTTCCCGCCCGTCTCTTCGAGGCAGCGCGCGATGTAGCGCCGCTCGAACTCGCGGCGGTCTTCGCGGAAGTCGGACGTGAAGGGGACGGCGAGCGCGCCCGGCTCGACGGCGGCGGACGAGGGCGCGGCCGACTCCTTCTGTGTCTTGCCGCCCGCGCCGATCTCGTCGGGCAAGTCCCTCGCGGCGACCTCGCCGCCCTCGGAGAGAATCATCGAACGCTCGACGGCGTTACGCAGCTCGCGGACGTTCCCCGGCCAGTGGTACTCGACCAGACGGCGCAGCGCCGAGGGCGCGAGCGTGCGCGGCGGCAGCCCGTAGCGCTCTGCGGCCTGGCGCGCGAACGTCTCGGCGAGGACGGGGATGTCCTCGCGCCGGTCGCGGAGCGCGGGTATCTCGACGGTGACGACCTGTAGGCGGTAGAAGAGGTCGGCGCGAAAACTCCCCTTCTCGATGTCTTGTTCGAGCGGGCGGTGGGTGGCGCTGACGATGCGCACGTCCACGGGGATGGAGTCGGAGCCGCCGAGCCGCTCGATGCGCCGCTCTTCGAGCGCGCGCAGGAGCTTGGCCTGCACGTTGGCGCTCATGTCGCCGATCTCGTCGAGGAAGAGCGTGCCGCCGTCGGCCTGCTCGAATTTCCCGCGCCGGCGGCCGGCCGCGCCGGTGAAAGCGCCCTTTTCGTGGCCGAACAACTCCGACTCGATCAGCTCCGAAGGGAGCGCGGCGCAGTTGACGGCGACGAAGCCGCCGCGCCGCCGGTGCGCGCTGCGCTCGTGCAGCTCGCGCGCGACCAGCTCCTTGCCCGTGCCCGACTCGCCGCGCACGAGCACGGTGGCGTCGGTCTCCGCGACCTTCTCGATCATCGAGCGGACGCGCATCATCGCCTCGGAGTTGCCGATGAGCGCGCCGCGCTGCGCGCCTTCCAGCTCGATGCGCTGGCGCAGGACGCGGTTCTCGCGGCGGAGTCCGACCGTCTCCAGCGCGTTCTTGACGACGAGCCGGAGGTCGTCGATCTCGAAGGGCTTGGAGAGGTAGTCGTAGGCGCCCGACTTGATGGCCTCGACCGCCACGCGCTCCGACCCGTAGGCCGTGACCATCACGACGAGCGGCGCGCGTTCGGCGTCGGCCGCCAGCTCGCGCAGGTATTCGAGGCCGCTCAAGCCCGGCAGATTCACGTCGAGCAGCATCAGGTCGGGCCGCCGCGCGGCGACGACCGACCGCGCCTCCTCGACGCTCCCGGCCTCCTCGACCTCGTAGCCGTAGCCGCCCAGCGCCCTCCGCATTCCGTAGCGCGCCGCCTCCTCGTCGTCCACCACGAGCACGCGCCAGCGCGCACTCTTCTCCCTCTCAACGCTCATCTCGTTCTCCATGCCCGAACTAAAAGCACGCCCCGTGCCACGGGACGGAGGATTACTGCCTACTGACGAAGCGGAAGCGAAAGCTCGAAGCGGGCGCCCTCGCCGGGGGTCGTGGGGGCGAGGCGGGCGGTGCCGCCGGCCTCCTCGATGCGCTTGCGGACGATGGCGAGGCCGAGGCCGGTGCCGCGCTGCTTGGTCGTGAAGAAAGGCTCCCAGATGCGTTCGCGCTGCTCGGGCGCGACGCCGGGGCCGGTGTCCGTCACCGAGACCGTCAGGCGTCCGCCCGACGCCTTAGCCGAGAGGCTGACGCGGCCGCCCGCCGGGGTCGCGTGGAGCGCGTTGAGGACGAGGTTGGTCAGCGCGTCGCGGAGCGAGGAGGCCGCCGCGCCGTCCAGTTCCAAGGCGGTGACTTCGGCGTCGCCGGTCTCGGCCTTGAGCGCGACGCCGCGCGCGGCGGCCTCCTTCTGAAAGAGCGTCGTCAACGATTCGAGCAGTTCGGCCAGACGGCGGGCTTCGCCCGTCTGCGGGGCGCTGCGCGCGAAGCTGAGCATCTGCGTGACGCTCTGCGAGAGGCGGTCGGTCTCGCCGACGATCAGTTCGAGGTCGCGCGCGTACTCGCGCTTGAGGTAGTCGTCCTCGCGCAGAACTTGCGCGATGGACTTGATGGCCGAGAGCGGGTTCTTGACCTCGTGCGCGACGGTGGCGGCCATGCGCCCGAGCGCGGCGAGCCGCTCGCTCTGCGCGATGCGACGTTCGAGCCGGACGTTCTCCTCGAAGAGCCGGCTGTCCTCGATGGCGATGGCGACCTGCCCCGCGAGCAGTTCGAGCGAAGCCCGCACGTCGTAGGTGAGCGCGCCCGGCTCGGCGTCAACGAGCATCAGGCCGACAACGCGCTCCTCGCGCCTGAGCGCGAACGCGACCTCCCACCCGCGCTCGCGCAGCAGCGTTGAGCCTTCGACCTGCTCCGGCCCCGCCTCCGCTTCGAGCGCGAGCACGCGCCCCGCCCACTCCGCCTCATCAGCGCGCGCGTGCGTAGACTCCTCGGCCTCCGCAGCCTCGCTCACGGCAGTCGAATTAGCCGCCGCGCCCGGTGACGAGGCGACGGCCGCCGCGCCGCGCGTCACCTTCAACAGCCCCGGCACGTTCGCCTCGAAGTGCGTGCTCACGTCGGAGCCGTCGGCCGGCTCGCCGCCCGCGCCGTTGCCCGCCGCCTCTCGCGCGCCGACGAAGCTCAAAGCCTTCAAGCCTTCGCCCTCGCCGTCGGGCGTCGCGGCGGCGAGGATGCGGACGCGCCTCAAGCCCAGACTCTCGGCGGCGCGCTCCTCGACGAAGCGCAGGAACTCGTGAAGCTGCCCGCGCCGGCCGGCCGACTGGCCGATGCGCGCAGCCACCTCGCGGAAGAGGCCGGCCTCCTCCTCGAACAGACGCCGGAACCGACGGTCGAGCCAGCGGCGCAGCGGCGCCGCGACCAGCGCCAGCAAAAGAATCATCAGCGACTCGACCGCGCCCGGCCGCAGGTCGTACGCTTCGGTGAGCCACAGCGCCATGTTGCGGATGCCGTAGAGGTAGACGACGAGGACGACCGCCGCGAACGAGGCGAGGATCAGACTCTCCTTGAAGATGAGTTCGAGGTAGCGGTAACGGTAGATGTGATAGGCCAGCAGCGCGGTCGGCAGCAGCGAGCCGAGGTTCGCGAGCGTCTGGAGGTGCAGCCCGACGCGCGTCCCCTTCCCCCAGCCCAGCCCGTAGACCGCCAGTATCAACGCCGCGATGCCGACGAACGAGGCGGCCAGCGTCTTCAACAGCCGCCGCTCCGACTGCGACTTCGACAGCCGCGCGATGAGAAAATCCGTCCCCGCGCACAGGCACAGAACGTAAGCCGCCCACAGCGCGAACGGCACCAGCAGGTGCGACAGCCGCACGAACAGCGGCGCGTACGCGCCCGTCCAGAGCTTCGGCACGGCGTAGACGAGGAAGACCGCCGGCAGGTACGAGAGGTAGACGCGCGCCCGCTCGCTCCACGTCAGCGCGCGCCCGCGCGCGTTGGCCCACAGGTGTAGGTGAAGGTGAAGTAGAAGCGAGTAGGTCAGCGTCACGCTCGAAACGGCGAGCGTGTCGGCGAGGCGCAGCAGCGGAGTCCAACGGCCTTCGGACAGCCCGAGCATCGTGTGGAGCGCGACCAGCAGACTCGACGCGTGCCACACGCCGAGCGCCGCCGCCACCACCAGCAGCACGCGCTCCAGACGCCCCAGCGCGCGCCTGCTCCCCGCGAGCAGCGCCGCGATCCAGAAGTGCAACGCCGCCGCCGTGCTGTACCCGACGAGCTGTAGGACTTCGAGCAGGGCCATGGAAAAGGCAGAGGTCGGTGGTTAGTGGTCGGAGGTCAGTGGGAGCCTTGGCGTCGGCGGCGCGAAAGGAAAAGTAAACGACGCGGCAAGACTCAACTACTAACCTCCAACCTCCAACCTCTAACCTCCTCTCATTGCGATTCCGCCGCCTCGCCCGCCGCGGGGGTGAGCGTGATCTCGATGCGGCGGTTGCGCGTGCGACCGGCGGGGGTCGTGTTGGCGGAGACGGGGTTGGCTGTCCCCATCCCGTTCGCCTGTATGCGCGCGCCGTCAACGCCCGACGAGACGAGCCGGCCGGCGAGCGCCTCGGCCCTGTCCTGCGAGAGCCTTTGCAGCTCGGAGGCGTCGCCGCGCGCGTCAACGAACGCCTCGATGCGGACGCGCAGCTCGGGGTTGTTGGCGAGCAGCGCGGCCAGCGGGTCGATGGTCGTCGCGACAGCCTTCGGCGTCAGCTCGGCCGCGCGTGCGCCGGACCAGACCGCGTCCGGCAGGACGAGCACGAGCCCCTGCGCCGTCTCCTTCACCGTGCCGAAGCGCGCCAGCGAAGACTTCAAGTTGCTCAGCGCCGCCTGCTGCTGCGACGCGCGGCGCTCGGACTCGACGCGCGCCTGCTCGGCGGCGCGCTCGCCCTCCATGCGCGCCAGCTTCAGACGCGCCGCGTCGCCCTCCGTGCGGACGGAGGCCAGCTCGTCGCGCAGGCGCGCGACCTCGCCGCGAAGCTCGCGCAACTGCTGGTTGGAGTTGGCCGCGTCGCGCTCGGCCACTTCGCGCGCCGACTCTTCGCGCCGCAGCCGCTCGCGCAAATTCTGGATGGTGCGCCCGGACTCGGCGGCGGTCTCCTCGGCCTCGCTGATGGCGCGGTCGCTGGCGGCCTTCTCGTCGCGGCGCTTGCGCGCGGCGGCGCGCAGCTCGGCCGTCTCCTCGGCCTTCGCCCCGAGGCTGATGGCGCGGCGCGCGAGCGTGTCGATCTCCGCCTCGGACTGACCCAGCCGCCAGGCGTTCTCCGCCTGTTCGAGCATCGACCTTGCTTCCTGCAACTCGGCCGACGCGTCGCGCTCGGCGCCGGCGTAGCGCGCGAGACTGACGGCCTGACGCGCGCCGAGCAGCGAGACGGGCGTGCGGATGTAGTCGCGGTCGGCGAGGTCCGGGACGCGCGAGTCGCGGAAGTAGTCCGAGACGTTGCCGATGTACTGGACGGGGATGGTGTTGACCTGCGCGTCGCCGGGGTCGCGCGGCGGGAGGTTTTCGAGGACGACCATCCGCGAAGGACTTCTGACGAGGTAGTGCGGCTCGGCCGTGACGATGAGCGCGAAGGTTTCGAGCGGCGTCGTCACGTCAACCTTGGTGTCGATGAACTGGCTGCCGCTGCGCTTCAGCTCGCCGAGGTTGTCGGCGCGCCCCTCGGGCGAGATGGCCCAGAGCACGTAGGTCGTGTAGATGCTGCCCAGCTCGAAGGCGCGCGGCAGGTTGTCGATGTTCATCTCGACGCGCGTGTTGCGCCGCCCCGTGCGCTTGACCTTGGCCGAGCCGGACAGGCGCGGCAGCCGCGTCGTCCCGCGAAACTTGAGGCTCACGGCCTGCTCCAGGGGGTAGGAGACCGCGACCGTCTCGCGGCGGATGTCGGCCTGCGCCGCCGACTGCGCCGCGCAGAGTAAAAGTGCGAACAGCGCCGCCGTCGCGCGGAGATGAGAGCCTGCGAATCTCATAAACCGTACTCCTTTTGGTCGAGTAAATTGATGCGCCCTGGGGAGCCTCAGCGTGAAGCGCGGTGAAAACCGTCTACAGCCTGATTGATGCCCCTAACCGCCCGCGCTGTTGCCGGTTTTAAAATAGTGGGTTGCGGATTACTGCCGGGCGGCGCGGCGCTCGTGGACGAGTTGGACGACGCCGACGGCGACGGCGCAGAGCAGGAGGATGTGGACGAAGCCCTCCCGGCCCATGACGAATTTTCCCACGAGCCACGCGACGAACAGTGTCGCGGCCAGCAGTCGGACGTACAAGTCTTTCCCCCCGGCGCCGCTACGTTTGAGGCTTACTTTCTTCCCGGCTTACTTGGCGGCCGTCTTGACGGAGCCTTTGGGCAGCTCGACCGCGCGCAGGCCCGTGCGCGCCGGGTCGCCGCCGACGAGCAGGCCGCCGCCGCCGAGCGCGGGCGCGACGACGAGCGAGCGCGGCGCGCCGCCCGACTGGGCCGCGCCGGACTTCCCGCCCTCCTCGACCCTCATCACGAGCGAGCCGTCGCGCCCCGAGAAGGCGAGCGCGAAGGTCGTCCCGCCGCCGGGCACGATCACGTCGAGCACGCCGTCGGCGTTGAGGTCGGCGAAGGCGGCCGAGGCGGCGTCGTTCGCGCCCTCGGCGTACCAGCGGACGTTGCCGTCGGCGGTGCTCACCAGCGCGACGCGCCCCCGGCGCGTGACCATCACGATCTCGCTGCTGCCGTCGCCGTCCACGTCGGCCGCCGCCAGCGTCCCGCGCACCGAGTCGTCTTCGGCCTTGATGGCGCCGAGCGCGCGCAGCTCCGGCACGCTGAAGGCCCACAGCCCGTTGTCGCTCCCGACGGCCATGAAGGGCGTGTCGCCGCGCATCGTGACGAGCGGGGCGGTCGTCACGTCGCCTTCGAGCTTCGACTCGCTGATGATCTGCCCGTCGCCGCCGCGGAACTCGACGCGCCCGCCCTTCGTCAGCCCGAGCATCACGCCGCGCTTGTCGCCGTACGTGAAGGCGTAGGGCGCGCCGGCCACCGCGGCCGAGAGCTTCTGGCTCGCCGAGACGCGCCCCGAGTTTGGGTTGATGACGTAGAACATCTCCGGGTCTTCGGTGACGACGACCAGCTCGGGCTTGCCGTCGCCGTCAACGTCGGTCGCCACGCCCGAGGCCGCGCGCCCTTCGAAGTTGGCGCGCCACATCTCGCGCCCCGTGTCGCCGAGCAGCGCGCGCACGCCGCCCTGCGTCGCCACGACGACCGAGGCGCCGCGCTGCGGGTCGCCGAGCACCAGCGGCTCGAAGGTGACGGCCTTCGCGTCCGGCGTCTGACCCGCCGGCGGGTTGAAACGCGAAGTCCAGAGCGAGATGCCGCTCGCGCCGTCAACGGCGAAGACGCGGCCGTCGGTGCCGAGGCCGACGAAGTCCCAGACGCCGCCCGGACGCAAGGCGGCCGGCGTGAGCCTGACGACCTCGCCCGTCGCGACGCGCCAGCCCGTGGCGTCGGCCGGCATCACGACGCTCGACTCGGCGACCTTCTGCTCGCTCCCCAACGTGACGCGCTCGGGGCGCGAGTACGTGGCGCTTGTCTCGGCCGCCGCAGGCGCGACGCGCCAGAAGTAGTTGCCGGGCGGGAGGTCGCGGACGACGTACTGCCGCCCCTCGACCGCCTGATCGAAGACCACGTCCTCGAACTTCTCGTCGGTGGCGAGTTGGAGGCGGTAGCGGCTGACGCCGGGCTTGCCCTGCCAGCGGACGAGTATCGAGGGCGGCAGTTGCCTCGCCTGCGGCTGCCCCGCGGCGTCGGCCGGCGCATCGACGCCGGGCAGGAGGTCCGTGCCCGGCTTGACCTTCTCCGTCTTCTTCTTCGGGGCCGACTTCCTCTGCGCCGCAACGGCGGAGGCGGCGAAAGGCGCCGAGGTCAGGCACGCGGCGAGCGCGAGGGCGCCGAGCGTGCGTCGGCGGCGAGGGGTTTGGGGTTCGTGGATCATGGGGCCTCGTTCAATTTATAGCCGACGCCGCGCACAGTCAGGACGTACTGAGGGTTCTTCGGGTCGGGCTCGATCTTGCGGCGCAAGCGGTTGATGTGCGGGTCTACGTTGCGCTGGTAGCCTTCGTACTCGGTGCTCCAGACCTCGTCGAGCAGGTCGTTGCGCGACCACGCGCGGCCGGGCTCGCTCGCGAGGCGTTCGAGGATGTGGAATTCGAGCGGCGTCAGGTCAACGCGGCTGCCGCCGACGGTGACCTCGTGGCGGCGCTTGTCGATGACGAGCTCGCCCACCTCGATGCGATCCTTCCGCTCGTCGTCCGGCCTCGCGGCCCACTTCCCCGCGCGCCTGAGCAGGGCCTCGACCCTCACCTCAAGCTCGCGCGGGTTGAAGGGCTTGGCGAGGTAGTCGTCGGCGCCGGCCTGAAAGCCCGCGACCTTGTCGTCCACCGCGTCGTGCGCGGTCAGAAACATCGCGGGCGTCTCGACGCCGCGCTCGCGCACGCGCTTGAGCAGTTCGACCCCGCTCATGCCGGACATCGACACGTCGAAGATGAAGAAGTCGAAGCGGCCCGAGACGGCCTCGTCGAACGCCTCCTCGGCGCTCTCCTTCTCCTCGACCTCGAAGCCCTTGCTCCGGAAGTACTGGGCGAGCAGCATCCGCATGCTCAGGTCGTCGTCTACGATCAGAATCCGAAGGCTCACACTTCCCACCTGAATTTGTGTCGTGGTAGAGCTTTGCACCGCCAGCGTTCGCGCGCCGGGATTATAGCGCAAGAACGGCGAAGATGCGCGGGCGGCAACTCCTTGACGCCCCAAGCCCCCGCTCCGTATAGTTTCGTTTTACCGAGAGGCGGCGCGAATCATCCCCTCCAAAACCGACGACCGAGAAGAAGGCGGGCTCCGGGCGACTACTTCATGCGCGACCTACGGCGACTCCTATTCTACCTCAAGCCGCACTGGGGGAAGTTCGCGCTCGCGACCGTGGCGATGCTCTTCGTCGGTCTGCTCCAAAGCGCCATCGGCGCGCTCATCGTCCCCATCTTCGACCAGGCTTTGCGCCAGAGCGGCGACGGGTCGCAGCGCACGCCGACGCTCTTCGGGCTTCAACACGTCATCCCCGACTCGGGCTTCGAGGCGTGGCGCACCATCGCCGTCCTGCTCGTCGGCTTCACCGTCGCCAAGGGCGTCGCCGAGTACTTCTCGACTTACCTGATGGCGCGCGTCGGACAGGAGTCGGTCTTAAAACTCCGCACCGACATGTACTCGCACCTCCACGCGCAGTCGGCCGACTTCTTCGAGCGACACCGCACCAACTACCTCGTCTCGCGGCTCGTCGGCTCGGCCGCCGCCATCGAGACGGCCGTCTCGAACACGCTGCGCGACATGCTGCGCGAGGGGTTCACGCTCGCCTGCTTCCTGACGGCGTCGTTCTACTACTCGTGGCGCCTCACGCTCGGCTCGCTCGCCATCGCGCCAATCATCGGCTTCCTGACCGCGCGCTTCGGCCGCTCGCTCCGCAACCTCGCGCGCGAGTCCTACGAGGGCGGGCAGCGCCTCGTCGATACGGCGCAGGAGGCGCTCTCGAACCAGACGATCGTGAAGGCATACGTCGCCGAGGGGCGCGAGCTGGGGCGGTTCGAGCGCGTCGCGCGCCAGATCATGCGCGCCAACCTGCGCACGGCGAAGATTCACGGCGTCGCGCCCAACATCATCGAGCTGATCGGCGTCCTGGCCGTCGCCGCGCTGCTCTTCTTCGCGCAGCGCGAGATTCTGTCGGGGCGGATGAACGCGGCGCTCTTCATCACCTTCCTCTTCTTCCTCTTCTCAAGCTACGACCCGATGCGCAAGCTCTCGCGGCTGCACAACGGGATGGAGCAGGCGCTGGCCGCCGCGCGCCACGTCCTCGAAGTGATGGACGAGCGCGCCGAGATGCCCGAGAAGCCCGGCGCCGTCGCCCTCGGGGACCTCGCCGAGGCCATCGAGCTGAAGAACGTCCACTTCGGCTACGGCAACGAAGGCCGGCCCGTGCTGCGCGACATCTCTTTGCGCATCCCCGCCGGTCGTTTGGTCGCGCTCGTCGGCGAGTCGGGCGGCGGCAAGTCAACGCTGACGAAACTCGTCCCGCGCTTCCACGACCCGACGGAGGGCGCCGTGCTCTGGGACGGCGTGGACTTGCGCGACGCGACGCTCGCGAGCCTTCGCGGCCACACCGCGCTCGTCACGCAGGAGACGGTGCTCTTCAACGACACCGTCCGCTACAACATCTCTTACAGCCGGCCCGACGCCACCGAGGCCGAGGTCGAGGCCGCGGCGCGCGCCGCGCACGCGCACGAGTTCGTCCGCGAGCTGCCGCACGGTTACGACACGGTCGTCGGCGAGCGCGGCATCTTCCTCTCGGGCGGCCAGCGCCAGCGGCTCGCCATCGCGCGCGCCGTGCTCGCCGACGCCTCGGTGCTCGTCTTGGACGAGGCGACCTCGGCGCTCGACGCCGAATCGGAGCGGCTCGTCCAGAAGGCGCTTGCCAACCTGACGCGTGGCCGGACGACCATCGTCATCGCGCACCGGCTCTCGACCGTGCGGCGCGCCGACCTGATCGTCGTCATCGAGCGCGGCCGCATCATCGAGACCGGCAAACACTCCGAACTGCTCGCGCTCGGCGGCGCCTACCGCCGGCTCTACGAACTGCAATTCGCCGACGAGGAGGAGACGGAGGAGGAGGTAGCCAGTAGACAGTAGTCAGTAGACGGTAGGGCTCCGCCTTATGCTCGCTGACTCTGGCATTCGGACGATTCGCAATAACGACGTTCTTCTACTGTCTACTGACTACTGTCTACTGACTACTTATGAAATCCATGACCGGGTTCGGCAGGGGCACGGCGCAGGGCGAGGGCTACAACGTCGCCGTGGATTTGAAGACCGTCAATAACCGCTTCCTCGACGTGCACCTCCGCACGAGCACCGAACTGGCGCAGGTCGAGCCGCTGGTGCGCAAGCGCGTCGGCGAGCGGCTGTCGCGCGGCCGCGTGGACGTGAACGTCTCGGTCGAGCGGACGAGCGAGGTCAGCTACGAGGTCAACCGCCCGCTCATCGCCGGCTTCATTCAGGCCATGCGCGAGATGCAGCGCGAGTTCGGCCTCGCCGGCGAGCCGGACGTGAACGTCATCGCGCGCCTCCCCGGCGCGATGCAGGCCGCGCGGACGAACGTCTCGGAGGGCGCGCTGAAGGGCGTCGAGCAGGCGTTGGAGCAGGCGCTCGACGAGTTGGAGGCGATGCGCGAGCGCGAGGGCGCGGCGCTCGCCGCCGAGATGAGTGGGCGGCTCGACGAGATTGAGAAGAACCTCCCCGTCATCGAGTCTCTCTCGGGCGAGCAGGTCGAGAACTACCGCGCGCGCGTCTTCAAGCGCATCTCGGAACTGCTCGCCCGCGACGGGCTTGAGATAGTCGAGCTGGATCAGGGGCGGCTCTCGCAGGAAGTGGCCTACCTCGCCGACCGCAGCGACATCACCGAGGAGACGACGCGCCTGCGCAGCCACGTCTCGCAGTTCCGCGACGCGCTCAAAGAGACCGGCGACACCGGCAAGCGGCTCGACTTCCTCCTGCAGGAGTTCAACCGCGAGGCCAACACCGTCCTCTCCAAGTCCACCGACCTCGCCATCAAGGAGGCCGCGCTCAACATCAAGGCCGCGGTCGAGAAACTACGCGAGCAGGTGCAGAACGTTGAGTAAGCCGCCGAAGAAGTCCGCCGCGAGCACGAAAGGCGCGGCGGAAGGCTACCGCGGGATTCTGTTCGTCATCAGCTCGCCCTCGGGCGGCGGCAAGGGCACGCTCATCCGCCGCCTGCGCGAGACCGTCCCCGGCGTCGGCTACTCGGTCTCATGGACGACGCGCGCACCGCGCCCCGGCGAGGCCGACGGCGTCAGCTACCGCTTCGTCTCCCCGGAGGATTTCGAGCGGAAGCGGCAGGCGAACGGCTTCCTCGAATGGGCCGTCGTCCACGGCAACCTCTACGGGACGACGCGCGCCGCCGTCAGGCAGGAGCTGGCGCAGGGTCGCGACGTTATCTTAGAGATCGACGTGCAGGGCGCGCGCGCCGTCCGCAAGGCGATGAGGTCGGTCGTGTCCGTCTTCATCCTCCCGCCCTCCTACGAAGTACTGCGCGAGCGTCTGACGGCGCGCATGACCGAGCGCCCCGACGAGCTTGAGCTGCGGCTCGCGAACGCGCGGGGCGAGGTCGAGCAGTACGAGTTCTTCGACTACGTCATTCTCAACGACGAGGTCGAGCGCGCCGCCGGCCAGCTCGCCTCGGTCGTGTGGGCCGAGCGGGCGCGGCGGAGGCGGCAGGAGTGGGTCGCGCGCCGCGTGCTCGAAACCTTCGGGGCGCCCCCGCGCGTTGAATAAATGGCGCGGGTCGTTTATAAAAGAGTGTTCATCTAAACGCTGGATTTATGAGGAGGCCGGCTCTTGGAGACCGCAACGCCGGCCGGGGAGAGATATGGCAAAGCCCGCAGACGCGACGACGAAGCCCGAAGAGCAGGACGAGCAGCAGCAGGAGACGCCTGAGCTGGACTCGAAGTACCGCCTCATCCTGGTCGCCGCCCAGCGCAGCAAGCAGCTCCAGAGGGGCGCGCGCCCGCGCGTCGAGATGGACGCGCAGCGCCACAAGCCCACGCGCATCGCCCTCGAAGAGGTGCAGCGCGGCCTGATCCATTTCTCGATCCTCGAAAAGGAGTAGCCGCCCCGGCGGCCGCGCTTCTTAACAGAACCGCGAGCGGTAGCGAGCGGGTGCGGGTTACGTCAGAGAGCATTCATGACGTAGCCCGCACCCGCTCGCTACCGCTCGCGGTTCTTTTTTACATCCCCTTGTAGTCGGGCCCGCCGCCGCCCTCGGGCGTCACCCAGTTGATGATCTGGTAGGGGTCCATGATGTCGCACGTCTTGCAGTGGACGCAGTTGGAGAAGTTGATCTGAAGCTTCCGTTTGCCTTCGCCGTTCTCGACCATCTCGTAGACGGCCGCCGGGCAGAAGCGCTGGCAGGGGTTGCCGTACTCCTCGGCGCAGCGCGTCGAGCAGATGTCGGTGTCGAGGACGTGCAGGTGCGCCGGCTGATCCTCGTCGTGCGAGACGGCCGCGTGGTAAACGTCGGTCACCTTGTTGAAGGTGAGCTTGCCGTCGAAGCGCAGCTTGCCGTAACGCTGCCTGATGTCGTCGCCCTGATAGCCGTAGTCCTTCAGCTTCTTCAGCGCCGAGTGACCCGGCTCAAGGCTCGCGCGGTCGAAGAGGCCCCACGAGCGCCCGCCCGTGATGAACTGTAGCCCCGCGTTCGCCAGCCCCAGCCAGCGGCCGTGCTTGAAGGCGGCGTGGAAGTTGCGCACGCGCTTCAGCTCCTGCGTGATCCAGCTCTCGCGGACGAGCTGGCGGTAGCGCTTGAGCTGCTGTCGAGAGTAGTCCTCGACGAGCAGCGCCTCGAAGATGGCCTGCGCGGCGAGCATCCCGCTCTTGATGGCGGTGTGGATGCCCTTCAGGCGTTGCGAGTTGAGGAAGCCGGCCGAGTCGCCGACGAGCAGGAAGCCGTCGCCGTGGAACTGCGGGATGGCGTAGAAGCCGCCGGCCGCGATGGTCTTCGCGCCGTAGCGAATCATCTTGCCGCCTTCGAGCAGCTTGGCGACGAACGGGTGCTCCTTGAAGCGCTGGAACTCGGCGTGCGGGTCGAGCAGAGGGTCTTGGTAATCCAACCCTGTGACGTAGCCGAGGTTGACGACGCGATTCTGCATCCCGTAAATCCACCCGCCGCCGTAGGTGTTCGCGTCCGACGGGAAGCCGAGCGTGTGCGTGACGCGCCCCGCCGGGTAGCGGTCGTCGGGCAACTCCCAAAGCTCCTTGACGCCGATGCTGTAGACCTGCGGCTCGCGCCCGTCGTTCAAGCCGAGGCGCTGCGTCAACTGCTTGGTCAGCGAGCCGCGCGGCCCCTCGCCGAGCACCGTCACCTTCGAGAGGATGTCCACGCCCGGCTCGAAGTTGGCGCGCCGCCGCCCCTCGCGGTCAACGCCCTTGTCGCCGGTGCGGACGCCGACGACGCGGTCGCCCTCGCCGTAGAGCACCTCGGCGCCGGGGAACTCGGGGAAGATGTTGACGCCCGCCTCCTCGCACTTCTCGCCGAGCCACGCGGTGAGCTTGTTGAGCGAGACGATGTAGTAGCCGTGGTTCTTCAGGGGCGGCGGGGTGACGGGCGACTTGATGGCGCGCGTCTTCGTCAGGTAGAGGAAGTAGTCCTCCTTGACCGGCGACTCGACCGGCGCGCCCTGTTCGAGGAAATCCGGGATGAGTTCTTTGAGCGCCTTCGGGTCCATCACCGCGCCCGAGAGGATGTGCGACCCGACGGTCGCGCCCTTCTCGATGACGGCGATCTGAATCTCGCCGAGCGACTTGCCCTTGCGCGTCCCCTTCTCGACCGCCTCGTTGTGCTCCGCGACGAGCCGCGCGAGGTGCAGCGCGCCGCTCAAGCTCGCCGGCCCCGCGCCGACGAAGAGGACATCCATCTCAATGCTTTCGCGTTCCATAAATCGTGCTCCTAAAATCAACGCCGAACGGAAAAATGAATCGCCATTCAGTTTAGCGAGCCGCCGCGAAAATAGCAAAACGGCCGCGCCCGCGGCCCCCGTGTTTGCCGATTACCCGCGCGCGGCACATAATCTTCGGCAAGGTTAACCCGAACAATTCGAGGACGAGGGGGACGCTCGATGTCTGAGCACAAGCACACGAACCGTCTGGCCGGCGAGACCAGCCCGTACCTTTTGCAGCACGCGCACAACCCCGTGGAATGGTACCCGTGGGGCGAGGAGGCGCTCGCGCGCTCGAAGAGCGAGGACAAGCCGATCCTTCTGAGCATCGGCTACTCGGCCTGCCACTGGTGCCACGTGATGGAGCGCGAGTCGTTCGAGAACGAAGAGATCGCGCGGCAGATGAACGAGCACTTCGTCAACATCAAGGTTGACCGCGAGGAGCGCCCCGACCTCGACCAGATTTACATGAGCGCCGTCCAGATGATGACGCGCCACGGCGGCTGGCCGCTGACGGTCTTCCTCACGCCCGACCTCGTCCCCTTCTACGGCGGCACCTACTTCCCGCCCGAAGACCGCCAGCAGATGCCCGGCTTCCCGCGCGTCCTCGCCGCCGTCTCCGAAGCCTACCGCACGCGCCCCGAAGAGGTGCGCCAGTCGGCCGGGGAGATTCTTTCAGAGCTGCGCCGCATGAGCGTCGCGCCCGAGTCGTCCGAATCCGTTAACTCTCAACTGCTCGACAACGCCTACCGGGGTCTCGCGCGCGCGTACGACCCGACCCACGGCGGCTTCGGCGGCGCGCCGAAGTTTCCCTCCTCGATGAGTCTCGACTTCATGCTCCGCACCTGGAAGCGCACGGGCGACGGGCGCGCCTTGGAGATGGTGACGCACAGTTGCCGGCAGATGGCTTGGGGCGGGATGTACGACCAGCTCGGCGGCGGCTTTCACCGCTACTCGACCGACGCGCGCTGGCTCGTCCCGCACTTCGAGAAGATGCTCTACGACAACGCGCTGCTCACGCGGCTCTACCTCCACGCGCACCAGGCGACCGGCGACGAGTTCTTCCGCCGCGTCGTCGAGGAGACGCTCGGCTACGTCAAGCGCGAGATGACGGACGAGTCGGGCGCCTTCTATTCGACGCAGGACGCCGACTCCGAAGGAGTCGAGGGCAAGTTCTTCGTCTGGGACAAGGAGGAGGTCGAGACGCTGCTCGGCCCCGAGGACGCGCGTCTCTTCTGCGCCTACTACGACGTGACCGAGGGCGGGAACTTCGAGGAGCGTAACATCCTCAACATCCCGAAGCCGGCCGACGAGGTCGCGCGCGAGCAGCGTGTCACGCGCGAGAGACTCTTCGAGGCGGTCGAGCGCGGGCGCGGCATTCTCTTCACCGAGCGCGAGCGGCGCGTCAAGCCCGGAAGGGATGAGAAGGTCATCACGGCGTGGAACGGCCTGATGCTCGAAGCCTACGCCGAGGCGGCGGCCGTGCTCGGGCGCGACGACTACCGCGAGACGGCCGAGCGCAACGCCGAGTTTATCCTCGGCACACTCGTCAGAGATGGGTTGCTCCTGCACGTCTACAAGGACGGCCAAGCCAAACACGTCGGCTTCCTCGACGATTACTCGTACGTCGTCTCCGGCCTCGTCACGCTCTACGAGACGACGGGGCGTTTGCGCTGGCTTGAGTCGGCGCTGCGACTGGCCGACAAGATGCTCGAAGAGTTCTGGGACGATGAGGACGGCGGCTTCTTCTACAACGGCGAGAGCGGCGAGAAGCTGATCGTGCGCAACAAGGACTATTTCGACAACGCGACGCCGTCGGGAAACTCCGTCGCCGCCGAGGCGCTGTTGAGGCTCTCCGTGCTGACGGGTAACGAGAACTACGGGCGCAGGGCCGTGGGCGTCCTGAGGCTCGTCCGCGACGCGGTCGAGCGCTACCCTTCGGCGTTCGGCTACGCGCTCGGCGCGTTCGACTTCCACCTCGCGAAGCCGAAGGAGGTCGTCGTCGTCTCGGGCGGCGACGACGAGGGCGCGGCGCGTCTGAAGCGCGAAGTCTGGGGCCGCTACCTCCCGAACAAGGTCGTCGCGCTCGCCCCGAATGTGGACGACAAGACGGCCGCCGAACTCGTCCCCCTGCTCCGCGAGCGCACCGCCATCGGCGGCCGCGCGACCGCGTACGTCTGCGAGAGCTACGCCTGTCTCCGGCCGGTCAACACGCCCGAGGAGCTTGCCGCCCAACTGACCGGCGAGACCGGACTCGCGGCCGAAGGCTGAATTTCAAATTTCAGATTTGAGGTTTGAGACTTAACTCAGCCGCACGACTCGCGCAGCGCGCGGAGTAGGTCTTCGCCGAAGTTCTTGATCTTCGACTCGCCGAGGCCGTAGATGGCCGCGAGTGCTTCGAGAGTCTCGGGGCGCTCGCGCGCGAGGTGTTCGAGCGTCCGGTCGGCGCAGATCATGTAGGCCGGCACGCGCTGCGTGTTAGCGCGCTCAAGCCGCCACTGCTTCAGCGCCTTGACGACGCGCTTCTCCTCCGGCGTCAGAACGATCTCCGGCCCGGCCGGCTTCCTCTTCTTACGCGGCTCCTTCCCCGGCTCGGCCGGCACGGCCGGCGCCAACTCCGACACGCGCAGCGCCAGTTCCAGACGCCCCTCGGCCGCCAGCAGACGGCTCAGCTCGTCGTAAACGAGCAGCGCCATCCGCGCGTCGAGCGCCGCGTACTCGATCTGCGCGCGCGTCAGCGGACGGCGTCGCCAGTTCGACTTCTGGAGCGTCTTGTCTATCGGGAGTCCGAAAAGGTGTTCGGTCAGCGCGGCGAGGCTGTGTGACGAGAGCGTGAGCGCCATCCGCGACATGCGCAGCGTGTCCACCAGCCCGGCCGTCAGCACCCCGGCGCCGCGCAAAACCCCCTCGTCGAAGCGCGCGTTGTGCGCGACCATCTTCGTCTCGGGCGACTCAAGAAGTTCTCTCAGCGGCTCGACGCCCGCCGCGAGCACGTCGGCCACGATCACGTCGCCCGCGGGCGGCGCCAACTGCACCAGCGAGACCTGCATCCGGTTGGACTTCACGTCCCAACAGGTCTCCGTGTCCAGCCCGATGATCTTCTCGCCGCCGAGCGCCGCGGCGGCCTCGCGCAACTCGCCCGGCTCCGCGACGAAGCGCCAGGTGACGCGGCTCGAACGCTCCAGCCAGCTCAAACTCTCGCCCTCTCGCTCATCCCGTTTTTCCTTTAAGCCGAAGGCGCGCAATTTAGCATAAAAAGGGGCGCGCCCGCAGGCTTATTTGCTTGACTTGGGACTCCCAAACACGCTACCTTTTCTGTGCCAACATTGTTGGCCGCCACTCCCGGCCGCCAACTATCATCCGCCTTTCCCGCGCCCATTCCCTGTTACAAGATGCCGCTCAACAGCCCGAAATCGTCCGCCCCGCTCGTCTCAGGCGTTGTCGCGTTGGGGTTTCTCGCGTCGCTCCTCGGCCTGCTGCTGCTCCGCGCGCCGTGGGTTTTTGCGGCGGCCGAAGTCTCGCTCCTCGTCACAGGCTCGCTCATGCTCCTGCTGCTCGCCTACCTGCCGCTGCGTCACGGGAAGATTCTGGACGAAGTGCGGCGCGAGGAGGCGTTGAAGTTTGAGCGGGCGCGCGCGGCGGCCGACCTGCACCTGCGCGCGGTCGAGTCGCTGGCCATCGCCATCGACGCCAAAGACCAGACGACGCATGGGCACGTCCGACGCACGCAACTCTACGCGCTCGAACTCGGCCGGCTGCTCAACGTCGGCGCCGACGAGCTTGAGGCTCTGAGGGCCGGGGCGCTGCTGCACGACGTGGGGAATCTGGCCGTCCCCGAGTACATCCTCAACAAGCCGGGGCGGCTGACCACCGCCGAGTTCGAGAAGATGAAGGTTCACACCTCGGTCGGCGGCGACATCGTCAAGCGGGTCGGGTTCCCTTACCCGGTCGAGGATGTCGTGCGTTCGCACCACGAGCGCTGGGACGGCACGGGCTACCCGCGCGGGCTGAAGGGCGAGCACATCCCGCTCGTCGCGCGCATCATCTCGGCCGTTGACTTCTACGACTCGACGCGCTGCGACCGCCCCTACCGCGCCGGGATGACGCGCGACGAATCGCTCGCGCTGCTCAAGCGGATGGCCGGCAAGTCCTTCGACCCCGTCGTCGTCGAGGTCTTCGTCAAACACATCGACGACTTCGACGCGCTCATCCCCGCCGAAGACCTGCGCGAGCAGGTTCAGGCGCCGCTGGAGTCGCCGTCAGACCGCGACTCGACTACGCTCGCGCCCCACGCGGCCGCGCACGACGGCGCAGAGGGCTTCCGCTCCATCGCGCGCGCGCAACGCGAGGTCGCCGCGCTCCACGAGCTGGCGCAGCTCATCGGCAGCTCGCTCAGCCTGCGCGACACGGCGGCGCTCGTCGCCGCGCGGCTTCGCGCCATCGTCGCTTACGACGCCTGCGCCATCTACTCCGTTGACGAGAAGACGGGGCGCGCCGAGCCGGTCTTCGCGGCCGGCGAGTGGGAGGAGTTCTTCGGCTCGCGCGGCATGGGTCTGGGCGAAGGCATCACGGGCTGGGTCATCGCGAACTCGCGCGGGATGCGCGACACGCCGCCCGAGCTTGAGCTGGCGGGCGCCCCACCCGAGGTCGCCGCGGAGGTGCTGGACGTTATCTCCTCGCCGCTCGTCCGCGAGGACGGCGCCTTCGGCGCGGTCACGCTCTACTCGAAGACGGCGCGCGCCTACGCCGACGAGCACCTGCGGCTCCTGGAGATCGTCTGCGTCCACACCTCGGCCGCGCTCGCCAACGCGCTGGCGCACGAGCGGACGCGCGAGAGCGCGCTGACCGACCAACTGACCGGGCTCCCGAACGCGCGCGCGCTCCACCTCATGCTCGAACACCGTCTGGCCGAGTGCCGGCGCTACGAGGGCGAGGTCGTCTCGGTCGTCAGCATCGACGTGGACGACCTCAAGGCGATCAACGAGCAGTTCGGCCACGGCGTCGGCGATTGTCTGCTGGCCTCGGTCGCGTCGGTCGTCAAGGGTCAACTGCGGCAGATGGACATGCTCTCGCGCTTCGCGGGCGACGAGTTTCTCGCGGTCATGCCCGGCGCCTCGGCGCAGGTGGCGGCCGCCGTCGCCGAGCGCGTCAGCCTCGCCGTCGAGTCGCACGACTTCAACGTCAAGACCGGGCGCAGCGTGCGCGTCACCGTCAGCGTCGGCGCGGGCTGCTACCCCGACGACGGCGAGACGGCCGACGACCTCCTCTCGGCCGCGACGCGCGACATGCGGCGCAACAAACTCGCGCGCGAACACGCGCACTCCCCCTCCGCCTCGGTCGTCCCCATCGACGCTTACCGCTAGGGGAGTAGGCGGTAGACGGTAGACAGTTGGAAAACCAAAGGCGGCGCGTTTCGGTCATCGGCCGAGCGCGCCGCTTGTCATTCTACTGACTACTGGCTACTGTCTACCGCCTACTTTCCCCTTTTTGCCGCGCGCGTTAAAGTCGCGTATAATCCCTTCCCGTCACAACTGAACACGACAGTCGCGGAAGTAGTGCGGCGCTCGGAAGGCCCCGTCGGGGCGTTCGGCGTCGGCGGCAGCGCCCGCACGCGCGCGAGAATTCCACCTATGAGCGAGCTTAAAGTGACACCGATGAGACCTCGTACACAGTCGGAAGGCGCTGCGGCCGGCGCGGGAGTCGCCGAGGAGCGCGACGGGCAGGGGCAGGGCGAGCAGGCGCGCGACGAGCGCGACCGCATCGACCCGGCGGAGTTGCGCGAGGAGCACGCGCAGCGTCAGCAGGAGCAGCAGAAGCACATCGAAGAGATTGATCGTGAGACGCTCCTGCGGATGCTCTACCAGATGATCCTCATCCGCCGCTTCGAGGAGAAGGCGGCCGAGGCTTACACGCTCGGCAAGATCGGCGGCTTCTGCCACCTCTACATCGGGCAGGAGGCGGCGGCCGTCGGCGCGCTCTCGGCGCTGCGGGCCGACGACTACGTGCTCACCAGCTACCGCGACCACGGACACGCGCTCGTCATGGGCACGTCGCCCGACGAGGTGATGGCCGAGCTGTTCGGCCGCGCCGGCGGCTGCTCGGCGGGCAAGGGCGGCTCGATGCACCTCTTCGACGCCGACAAGCACTTCCTCGGCGGGCACGGCATCGTCGGCGGGCAGATTCCCTTAGCCACCGGCGTCGCCTTCGCCACCAAGTACCGGGGCACCGACCAGACGACGCTCGTCTTCTTCGGCGAGGCGGCGGTCAACCAGGGCGCGTTCCACGAGTCGCTCAACATGGCGCAGCTCTGGAAGCTGCCCTGCGTCTACATCTGCGAGAACAACCAGTACGGCATGGGCACGTCGCTCAAGCGCGCGATGTCGATCAGCGACGTGTCGCAGAAGGCTTGCGGCTACGGGATGGAGTCGGAGTTCGTGGACGGCATGGACGTGCTGGCCGTGCACGCGGCGGTCGCGCGCGCCGTCGAGCGCGCGCGCAAGGATTCTCTGCCCTCGCTCATCGAGATTCGCACCTACCGCTTCATGGGTCACTCGATGTCCGACCCCGGCCACTACCGCACGCGCGCCGAGATCGAGAAGTATCAGGAGCGCGACCCCATCAAGGTCTTCGGCGACAACCTCCGCGAGAAGGGCGTGCTCGACGACGACGGCCTCAAGGCCATCGAGGCGCGCGTCCGGGAGGAGGTCGAGCGCTCGGTCAAGTTCGCCGACGCCAGCCCCGAGCCGGCGCCCGAAGAGTTGTTCACGGACATCTACGCCAACCCGATCAAGGCGGGACGATGAGGAGACGACTGCCAAACTGCCTCGCCCTCGTCGCGCTGGCGGCCGTCGCCGCCGGGGCGCAGCAGTTCACGCACACGTGGCTGCGCCTCGCGCCCGAGGGCGAAGAGTTCGCCGTCCACGTGCCCGAGCCGAATTTCCGCATCCGACGCGAGCTGCCCTTCGCGGGCGGCGTTACGCTCCGGCCCGCGTCCTTTGAGGTGACATACAGGGGCGGCCTCTTCTCCGTCCTGTCCTTCTCGAAGTCCGCGGCGGGGACGCCGGCGGCGCTGCCCGCGTTCCTCGAAGGCTTCCGCCGCGCGCTCGGCCGGGCCGGCGTGCAGGCCGCGCGGCAGCCGGGGCGGGAGGTAAAGCTCGAAGGGCGCGCCGGCGTCGAGTTCGACTTCAGCGCCGGGGACAAGACCGGCAAGGCGCGCGTCTTCGAGACCGACACACACTTTTACGCCGTGATGACGCTCGGCGGGGCGGAGTCCGCCTCGGCGGCGGAGCACTTTCAAAGCTCCTTCACCTTCGTCAGGGAGGGCGCCGACCGCGTTCAGGTGAGCGACCCGGCGGAGGTTTTGACATCGGCGGTGAAGGCGCCCGAGCCTCTGTGGCCCGTCGCATACAGTCGGCGCTCTGTCGGCATCATCGTCGGCGACCGGGACATCGCGGCGCCCAACAGCATCTCAACCGACGGCCCGCCGTCTGGCGGCCCGCCGTCCGACATCAGGGGGAAGGCCGTCGTTTCGGGCGGCGTGCTCAACGGCAAGGCCGTCGTCAAACCCGCGCCCGTCTACCCGGCGATTGCGAAGGCGGCGCGCGCGCAGGGCGCGGTCGTCGTGCAGATAATCGTTGACGAGGAGGGGTACGTGATTTTCGCGAGCGCCGTCAGCGGCCACCCGCTCCTCCAGCAGGCGTCGGTTTTCGCCGCGCGGCAGGCTCGCTTCTCGCCGACTCTCCTTGAGGGGCAGCCCGTCAAGGTTTCCGGCGTCATCACGTATAACTTCGTCTTACAGTGAGGCCGACCCTGAGGCGCGCCGCGAAGGTTTCGGCGCGCGTCGCGTCGGCGTCCGTTTATTCGTCCGGAGGTTTTGATGGCGGTTATAACAATGCGCGAGGCGCTCAACCAGGCGATGCGCGAGGAGATGCGCCGCGACGAGGGCGTCTTCCTGATGGGCGAGGAGGTCGCGGCCTATCAGGGCGCGTACAAGGTCTCGAAGGGGCTGCTCGAAGAGTTCGGCGACCGGCGCGTGGTGGACTCGCCCATCACGGAGCTGGGCTTCGCGGGCCTCGGCGTCGGCGCGGCGATGGTCGGCCTGCGCCCCATCATCGAGTTCATGACCTTCAACTTCTCCATTCTCGCCACCGACCAGATCATCAACTCGGCGGCGAAGATGCGCTACATGTCGGGCGGACAGTTCAAGGTGCCCATCGTCTTCCGCGGCCCGAACGGCTCGGCCTTCCAGGTCTCTTCGCAGCACTCGCAGGCTTTAGAGTCGTGGTACGCGCACTTCCCCGGCCTCAAGGTCGTGATGCCCTCGACGCCGGCCGACGCCAAGGGCCTGCTCAAGAGCGCCATCCGCGACGACGACCCCGTCATCTTCCTCGAACAGGAGCGCATGTACGGCAACAAGGGTGAGGTGCCCGACGGCGAAGACTTCCTCGTCCCGCTCGGCGTTGCCGACGTTAAGCGCGAGGGCACGGACTGCACAATCGTCGCGCGCTCGATGACCGTGCCGCTGGCGCTCAAGGCCGCCGAGGAGTTGGAGAAGCAGGGCGTCTCGGTCGAGGTCATCGACCCGCGCACCATCCGGCCGCTCGACGTGGAGACGATCATCAACTCGGTGAGGAAGACCAACCGCGTCGTCGTCGCCGAGGAGTCGCACGCCTTCTGCGGCGTCGGCGCCGAGCTGAGCGCGCAGATCATGGAGCACGCCTTCGACTACCTCGACGCGCCGGTCAAGCGCCTCTCGGGCGCCGAAGCCCCCATGCCCTACGCGCGCAACCTCGAACGGCTCGCGCTCCCCGACGTGGAGCGCATCGTCAGGGCCGTCCGCGAGGTCTCGTACCTGGATTAGTAGACTGAGGACTCATATGGCAACGCAGGTCGTGATGCCGAAGCTGTCGCCGACGATGGAGGAGGGGCAGCTCTCGCGCTGGCTGAAGAACGAGGGCGACAAGGTGGGCGTCGGCGAGCCGCTCGCCGAGATCGACACCGACAAGGCGACGATGGAGGCGCAGGCGCTCGCGACGGGCGTGCTCCGCAAGATTCTCGTCCCCGCCGGCGAGACCGTCCCGTTGGGCGCCATCATCGCCATCATCGCCGAGCCCGACGAGGACATCTCCGGCCTGCTCTCGGAAGCCTCCTCGGGCGCGGCTCAGGCCGAGAAGAAGCAGAGCATCGAGGAGAACGTGCAGGGCCGCGCCTACGGCGCGCCCGACGAACTGGCCGCGGTCGTCCCCGACGGCGAGCGCACGCAGGCCACCATCGAAGGCCAGCCGCTCAAGGGCGAGGCGGGCGGCGCGCCCTCCGACGCGCAGGCGGGCGCGGGCGGCGGCGCACAGCAGCAACAGCCGCAGCAACAGCCGGCAGACGGCGGCTCGGGAGGCAACGGGCAGCGCGCGCAGGGCGGCCGCCTCATCGTCTCCCCCATCGCCGCGCGCATGGCCGCCGACGCGGGCATCAACCTCAACTCCTTAACGGGCAGCGGCCCCGGCGGCCGCATCGTCAAACGCGACATCGAGGCCGCCATGAGCGGCGCCGGCTCCGCGCAGCCGCAGGCTCAGCCGCAGACCCAACCGCAGACGCAGGAACAACCGGCCACGCAACTCCGCGCCGTGCCGGCGCCCGCGCAGCAGCCCGCGCAGGCGCCGGCCGACGGCGCCGCGCCCTACCGCGAGGAGAACGTCTCGACGATGCGCGCGACCATCGCGCGCCGGCTCTCCGCCTCGCTCGGCCCCATCCCGCACATCTTCCTCACGGCCGAGGTCGAGATGGACAGGACGGTCGAGATGCGCCGCCAGTTGAACGAACTCGACCCCGAGAACAAGGTCAGCATCAACGACTTCGTCATCAAGGTCGCGGCCGTCGCGCTCATGCAGCACCCGGCGGTCAACGCCTCGTTTCAGGAGAAGACCGTCCGCTTCTACGAGCGCGCGGACGTGGGCGTCGCGGTCGCGCTCGAAAACGGACTCATCACGCCGGTCGTGCGCAACGCGAACGCCAAGTCGGTCGGCCAGATCAGTCGCGAGGTCAAGGGGCTGGCCGAGCGCGCGCGCAACCGCAAGCTCGCGCCCGAGGAGTACACCGGCGCGACCTTCTCCGTGAGCAACCTCGGCATGTTCGGCATCGACGAGTTCACCGCGCTCATCAACCCGCCCGAGGCGGCCATCCTCGCCGTCGGCGCGGTCACGCCCAGCGCCGTCGTGCGCGACGGCGAGGTGACGGTGAGACAGATGATGAGGGTCACGCTCTCCTGCGACCACCGCGTCGTGGACGGCGCGACCGGCGCCAAATTCCTCCAGACGCTCAAGAAGATTCTGGAGAACCCGCTCTACCTGATCGCATAACCAAGGGGAAACGATGAGTACCGACCAGCCAGACGAGACGCCTTCCAACGTCACCACCGACGCCGAGAGTCAGGAGTTCGGCGCGCAGCACGGCCAGACCCCGGAGGGGCAGAACACAGGCTCCTCCGACCCCGACGCGCCGGCCGACCCTTCCAACACAGGGGCGGGCGAACCCGGCGAGGGCACCGGCGCGAAGGGCGGCGAGTACAGCTAAGCCTTTGTCTAAAAGGGCAAGCGGGGCCGGGCCGCACGTCGCGCTCTTCGCGGTTCAGGTCATCTTCGGGACGTGGCCCATCATGGGCAAGCTCGCGCTGCGCGCCGTCCCGAGCACGGGGCTGGTCGCGGTTCGCATCGGCGGCGCGGCGCTGGCCTTCCTGCTCGTCATGCGCGCGCGGGGGCCGCTCGTCTCGCCGCAGCGCGCCGACATCGCGCGGCTCGTCCTCTACAGCCTGCTCGGCGTCGTCCTCAACCAGTTCCTCTACATCAAGGGGCTTTCGCTCTCGACCGCCGTCAACGCGGCGCTCATCAACGCCTCGATTCCCATCTTCACGCTTGTAGTCAGCACGCTCCTCGGGAGGGAGAGGCTGACGGCGCGCACCGCCGTCGGCACGCTCGTCGCCGCCGCCGGCGTCGTCTACCTGATAGACCCTCTGCGCGCGAGCCTGAACGGCGACACGATGTCCGGGAACGTCCTGCTCATCGCCAACACTTTCTGCTACGGCGCCTACCTGGCCGTCTCGCGGGACGTGTTCCGCCGCTACGGCGCGCTCACCGCGATGACGTGGCTCTTCGCCGTCGGGAGCGTGGCGGCCGTCCCCTTCGGCGGCTACCACCTCGCGCAGACGGGCGTGCAGGGGATAAGTCTCGGCATCTGGCTCGTGCTCGTCTACACCGTGCTGGTGCAGACGGTCGGCGCCTACTACCTCAACGCCTGGGCGCTTGAGCGCGTCGAGCCGAGCACGGTCGCCGTCTACATCTACCTCCAGCCGCTCTTCGCCTTCGCGCTCGCGCCGCTCTTCCTCGGCGCGGACGAACAGTTGGGACTGCGCCACGCGGTCGCGACCGCGCTCATCTTCGCGGGCGTGGGCGTGGTCACGCTGGGGCGGCGCGGCAGCCCCGTCGAGGAAGTCTCCGAGCACCCTGACGCGCTCGGGCACTGATTTGCTAAAATCCGGCGAGAGAATTTCCATGCAGACTTCCGGGGCAGAAGCAGCGGCGGCCGCGCGCGCGACGGCGCACGACGAGAGGCACAGGAGCGAGGCGGCGCTCAAGGGCTCGGTCGCGCGACTTTCGATAGTCGCCGCGGCCTTCCTCATCGCGCTCAAGTCGCTGACGGGCTGGATGACCGGCTCGATCAGCGTGTGGGCTTCGCTGCTCGACTCGGCGATGGACATCTTCGCGTCCGTCATCAACTACTTCGCGCTGCGCGCCGCCGCCCGCCCGCCCGACGAAGACCACCGCTACGGCCACGGCAAGGCCGAGTCGCTCGCCGGCCTCTTCCAGTCCTTCGTCATCTCCGCCTCGGGCGTCCTCCTGCTCATCGAGGCCATCCGACGCCTCGTTAACGAACACCCGACCGACGCCGAGTGGTTGGGCGTCGGCACGATGGCGGTCGCCTGCGCCGTCAGCGTCGCGCTGGTCACGCGCCTGCGCTCGGTCGCGCGCAAGACCGACTCGCCCGCGCTCACGGCCGACGCCGTGCACTACGCCACGGACGTTTACACGAACGGCGCCGCGCTCGTCGCGCTGCTGCTGGTGGCGCTGACGGGCTGGACGCCGGCCGACCCGCTCATCTCCATCCTCATCTCGGGCTTCATCCTCTACTCCGCCTTCGACGTGGCGCGCGAGTCGGTCAACGTGCTGATGGACAGGCGGCTCCCGCGCGAGATAGACGCGAAGGTCGCCGCGGTCGTCGGGCGCTTCCGCGCTGAGGGCGTCGTCGGCTTCCACGACCTGCGGACGCGCCGCTCCGGCTCGCACAAGTTCATCGACCTCCACCTCGAAGTAGACCCCGCGCAGACGCTCCCGCAGGCGCACGACCTCTCCGTCCGCGTGCTGCGCGCCATCGAGGCCGACATCCCACGCTCCCGCGTCCAGATACACACCGACCCCGCAAAAACGTGAACCGTGACGAGAAAGAGCGGGGCTTCTCTCGCCACGGTTCACGTTTTACGGTTCACGTCCGAACTGCCTTCAGGCGCTCTTCAGCGCCGTCCTCCCCTTCTCCTTCTCGCCCTCGGCCGCGCGCCGCAGCTCGAAGAGTTTCATGAGGGCTTCGACCGGCGAGAGCGAGTCGAGGTCGCAGGCGAGGAGTTCTTCGACGATGCGCGCGCCGCGCCCCCAGGCGGAGGCGTCGAAGTGCTCCAACGCTTCGTCGGCGGCACCCTCATCCTCGGCGCCGCCGCCGGACTCGTACTCGCGCAGGAGTTCTTCGGCGCGTCGGACGACCGGCGCGGGCAGCCCCGCGAGCTTGGCGGCGTAGACGCCGTAACTCCCCTCTGCGACGCCGGGCACGACGCGGTAGAGGAAGACCAAGTCGCCGCCGCGCTCGGCGATCTCGACGTGGAGGTTGCGCAGCCGCGGCAGCGTCTCGGCCAGCTCGGTCAGCTCGTGGTAGTGCGTGGCGAAGAGCGTCTTCGAGCGCAGCCGCGGGTGGTTGTGGATGTATTCGAGGACGGCGCGCGCCACCGCCAGCCCGTCGTAGGTCGAGGTGCCGCGCCCCAACTCGTCGAGCAGGACGAGCGAGCGCGGCGTCGCGTGGTGGAGGATGTGCGCCGTCTCGATCATCTCCGTCATGAAGGTTGACTCGCCGCTGCCAATGCGGTCGTAAAGCCCGATGCGCGTGTAGACGCGGTCGGTCAGTCCCACCTTCGCCGCCGCAGCCGGGACGAAGCTCCCGGCCTGCGCCATGATGACGACGAGCGCCGCCTGCCTGAGATAGGTGGACTTGCCCGACATGTTCGGCCCCGTGATGAGCGCGATCTCCGTCGCGCCCGCGCCGCCGAGTTCGAGGTCGTTGGGGACGAACTTCCCTTCCTCAACCAACCTTTCGAGCACGGGGTGGCGGCCCGCGCGAATACTCAGCACGGGCTCGTCCACCACAGTCGGTCGGACGTAGTTCCAGCGCGCCGCCGACTGCGCCAGCGACGCGACCGCGTCCATGTGCGCGAGCGTCGAGGCCGCCGCCAGAATCTCCTCCCGCGCTTTGCCTATCTCGGCGCAGACGTGGCGGAAGAGTCCCACCTCAAGCTCCGAGATGCGCTCCTGCGCGTTCAGGACGAGCGACTCGTGCTCCTTCAATTCGAGCGTGACGAAGCGCTCCGCGGCGGCGAGCGTCTGCTTGCGCGTGTAGCCGGCGGGGACGAGATGCAGGTTGGGCTTCGTGACCTCGATGAAGTAGCCGAAGACCTTGTTGTAGCCGACGCGCAGGCTCCTGATGCCGGTGCGCGCGCGCTCGCGCTGCTCCATCTCGGCGAGGAAGGTCTTGCCGTTTTTGAGCAGCGCGCGCAGGCCGTCAAGCTCTTCGGAGTAGCCCTCGCGGATGACGCCCGCGTGCTCGCTCCGACGCGGCAGGTCGTCGTTGACGGCCGCGCGTATGCGTTCGAGCAGGCCCTCGCAGGTGGGGAGCGAGGCCAGCGCCGCGCCGAAGCGCGCCGCGTCGCGCCCGAGCACGGCGCGGACGCGCGGGACGGCTTCGAGGCTCTGTTTGAGCGCGAGCACTTCCGAAGGAGTCGCCAGCCCGGCGCGCGCGCGGCCGGCGAGACGTTCGAGGTCGTGGACGTTCTCCAACGCGGCCGAAAGCTCCGCCCGGTCGCGGTCGCGCGCGACGAACCACGCGACGTGCTCCTGGCGGCGCGCGATCTCCGCGAGGTCGAGGAGCGGCTGGCGCAGCCAGCGCCGCAGCATCCGCCCGCCCATCGCCGTGCGCGTCTCGTCGAGCGTGGCCAGAAGCGATGGCGCTTCACCGGCACTCTCAAAAATCTCCAAACTGCGCGCGGCCTGCCCGTCGAGCACCATGAACGACTCGGGGTTGTAGCTCGTCAGCCGCGTCAACTGCTCGGCGACGCCCGCCTGCGTCTCGCTGAGGTAGGAGATGATGGCGGCGGCGGCCGACGCGGCGAGCGGCGAGCGCGCGAGTCCGAAGGGCGCGAGCGTGCGCGCGCGGAAGTGTTTTAGAAGGACGGCGCGCGCGCGCGCCGGCTCGAAGCCCGAGTCGGGGCGGCGCGTGATAAAGCCCGGCAGGCTCGACGACTGCGCGGCCAGCCCCGAGGAGATGAGCAGCTCCGACGGCGCGATGCGCTGAAGCTCGGCGAGCGCCGACGCCGAGTCCAGCTCGGTCGCCTGAAAGTCGCCCGTGGTCACGTCGGCGAAGGCTAGTCCGGCGCGTCGTCCGTCGGTGACGTAGGCGGCGAGGTAGTTGTTGACCTTGCTCTGGAGCAGCCCCGTCTCCAGCACCGTGCCCGGCGTGACGACGCGCACCACGTCGCGCTCGATGAGGCCGCGCCCGGCGGACTCGCCGCGGACGGGCGCGTCGGTCAACTGCTCGCAGATGGCGACGCGGTGGCCGCGCGAGATGAGCGTCGCGAGGTGGCGCTCAAGGCTGTGGTGCGGCACGCCCGCGAGCGGGACGCGCTGCCCGCGCCCCATCGGCTTCGACGTGAGCACGATGTCCAGCTCGCGCGCGAGCAGGCGCGCGTCGTCGTCGAACGCCTCGTAGAAGTCGCCGATACGGAAGAGGAGGATGGCGTCGGCGTGGCGGCGCTTGATGTCGAGGTACTGCTTGCGGAGTGGGGTGGCCGTCGTCATCTCTCGAAGAGTGCGGCGAGGATGTCTCCGACCGAGGTGAGCGAGCGGTGGAGGCGGCTCAGTTGCTCGAAGCCGAGGATGGTTGTGACGCGGCCGATCTCGTGGAAGGGGCCGGTGCGCGCGAGACTCAACTGTCGCTCGGCGCGGTTGGTGTCGCGCTCGCTGTCCACGACGAGGAACGGGCGCGAGCGCTGCGCGTCGTAGGCGCGCTTCAATTTGGCGAGCGCGGCGTCCACGTTACCCTTGCGCTGCACCTCGAAGACGTGGCTGATGCGCGGGCTGTCCTCGGCCTCGCGCCAGATGACGTCGTAGTAGTCGAACTCGGCCTCGGCGTAGTAGCCCAGCACGCGCGCGACCTCGACGAGCATCAACTGCACCTCGACGTGCGAGAGACCTTCGGCGGCGGCCTCCGCGACGGCCGGCGGCGCGTCGAAGGTGAACTGAATCTCCTCGTCGGCGACGCGCCTGCGGCCGCGGTCGGTCAGACGCCAGCGCCCCCGGTCGCGCTCGATCTCGCGCCGGTCGTCCAAGCCCCGCGCGGCCGCCTGCACCAGACGCCGCCACTGACGCCGGTGGCCGTCGCCGGAGCCGAGCACGTCGTCGGGGCCGAGCTGCGGGAAGTAAGCGACCAGCCGGTCGTAGAGGAAACGCACGTGCTCCGCGCCGCCCGTGGCGGCCAACTCCTGTAGGAGTGGCAACTCGATGCGCTCCACGCTCGGGTAAGGCATTCGGCTTGAAAGGCTCGGGAGTGTTTGAGCTTCGGGAAGGGCAGTTCCCGTCAAAACGTTACGCGGCAAAGTTACAGGAGAAGCGGGAGAAGAATCAAGTAGACAGTAGTCAGTAGAAAACAGAGGCGGCGCGTCTTCGGCCTTCGGGCCGGGCGCGCCGCCTCTGTTTTCTACTGACTACTGTCTACTGTCTACTGTCTACTGTTCTTCACGCCGCGACCGGCTCGGCGGCGATGCCGAAGCTCTCGCGGATTTCGTCGGCGTCGAGCGTGTCGCGCTCCATGAGGCCGGCGACGAGGTGTGCGATCTCGGCGCGGCGCGCGTCCACCGTCTCGCAGGCGCGCTTCATCTGGGCGTTGATGATGTCGCTCGTGGCGTGCTCGATGCGGTCGAGGAGCGTCTGGCTGTGCGGGTCTTCGGGCTTGCCGAGGTGGATGGGGCCTAAGGGGCTCATGCCGAACTCGGCGACCATGCGGCGCGCGATCTCGACGGCGCGCTCGATGTCGTTCGACGCGCCCGCCGTCATCGTGTCGAGTAAAAGCACCTCGGCCGCGCGCCCGCCGAGGAGCATCGCGATCTGGTCTTCGAGGTATTCGCGCGTCCGCATCAGGCGGTCGCGCTCGGGCAGCGCCTGCGTCACGCCGAGCGCGCGGCCGCGGGGCAGAATCGAGACCTTGTGAATCGGGTCGCCGTGCTTGACCGCGAGCCCGACGGCGACGTGGCCGGCCTCGTGGACGGCCGTCGCGTAGCGCTCGCCCTCGTCCATCATGAAGCCGAGGCGCTCGACGCCCATCAGAATCTTGTCGCGCGCGTACTCGACGTGCGGGCGGCCGACCGCCTCCGAGCCGTCGCGCGTCGCGAAGATGGCGGCCTCGTTCAAAAGGTTCGCGAGGTCGGCGCCGGAGAAGCCCGGCGTGCCGCGCGCGATCCAGCCGAGGTCAAGCCCTTCTTCGAGCTTGAGCTTGCGCGCGTGGACGCAGAGTATCTGCTCGCGCCCGCGCATGTCGGCGAGGTTGACCGTGATCTCGCGGTCGAAGCGGCCGGGTCGCGTCAGCGCCGAGTCGAGGATGTCGGGGCGGTTGGTCGAGGCGATGACGACGACGCCGCTCAACTGCTCGAACCCGTCCATCTCGACGAGGAGTTGGTTCAAAGTCTGATCCTGGTCGGCCGAGGCCGAGTCGCCGCCGCGCCCGCGCTTGCGGCCGAGGGCGTCGATCTCGTCGATGAAGATGACGCAGGGCGCCAGCTTGCGCGCGCGCGCGAAGAGCCGCCGGACGCGCGCGGCGCCGAGGCCCGCGAACTTCTCCTGAAAGCTCGAACCGGAGACCGAAAGGAAAGGCACGCCGGCCTCGCACGCGGCGGCGCGCGCCAGCAGGGTCTTGCCCGTGCCCGGAGGGCCGGAGAGCAGGATGCCGCGCGGCGAGCGCCCGCCGAGGCGGCCGAACCGCTCGGGGTCGCGCAGGAAGTCTATCGTCTCGGAGAGTTCGGTGCGCGCCTCGTCCACGCCCGCCACGTCGGCGAAGGAGACCGGCTGCGCCGGGTTCGCCTCGTTCGCGACCGGCTCGTTCTGCCCGCCCATGCTGGCGTAGACGCGCCAGCCGATGAGCGCGAAGATGAGCAGCGCCGCCGCCGGCAGAAGGTAGTTCAGGACGGTGACGAGCAGGCCAGGCTGCATCGTCTCGTACTCGACGGGGACGTGCCCCTTCTCGAAGGCCGCCACCACCTCGTGCTGCGCGACCGCGTTGGTCACGACGCCGCGGACGAGCGTGCCGTCCGCCTGCGTCACCGTGATGACCTCGCCCGAGACGCTGACCGAGCGCGCGACGCCCGCGGCGGACAGGTCGCGGAGCTGCGTGAAGTTGATGTCGCGGACGGTGGGCTGGAGCTGGCGGCCGACGAAGCCGACGACCGCGAGCGTGATGAGCAGCGCGAGGGCGGAGCCGAAAATGACGAAAGTCGTTGTCTTCTTCTTTGGGGGAATTGAACGGGAAAAAGGCATAAAGACCTCGGCTAAAAGCTTCCGAAAGGAGCCGGGGGTGCGGTGCTCCTCGAACTTTTGTGATTGATTCAGTTAAGAAACCGCCTCAGGAGGGCCAAACGAGGCCGCCGGACAGGTTCACGCGGTAGCAGGTGAAGGCGTCGGCCAGAGCCGGCCGACGCTGTTTCACACTCTAACAGTCCGTGGGATTTGAAGTCCAGTGAAAAACCGCACACCCTGCGCCCGAAACCAGCTTCCCCGGTCGCGACCCACGGCCGCGACCGCTTAACCTTCCGATGTGAGAGGTTAGCCCCCGGTTGCCGCGTCCGGGGTCAACTATTCGGCGGCGTCCGGGCGCGCCCTGTATCCAGACACCGGCGGCGCGTGAGGCGCGGCGCGATTCCGTACAGACTTCCCCGCCCCGAACCTCGGCGCGCGGGCGACGACACGAACCGGCGGCTCTTTCAACCTTTTTTGGCGCGCGGAGTCTGCCGTCTGCTGGCACAAACGTTGCTCGTCAAAGGGCAAACGCGGGTTCTGTCGAACCGGAAAGCTTTAACGAAACTACACGCGAAGGAGAGTTTGCGTATGCTGTGGACGATTCTGGTGATTCTTCTTGTGCTGTGGCTCCTGGGACTGGTGAGCGGCTACACGATCGGCGGGTTCGTGCACCTGCTGCTCGTCCTGGCGCTGGTGATCTTCATCATCAACCTGCTCACGGGACGCCGCTCGGTCTAGGCGCATAAAAGGTAGGGATAAAGAGGCTCGGGGCGGCGCGTTCGACGCGCCGCCCCGATTTTATTGTCTCGGGCTTGACCCGATTTCGGCGCCGCAGGAGCGGCAGTTTGCGCGCCGCTTGGCGTTGAGGGTGCCGCAGGCGGCGCAGCGGTTGTACATCGTGCGCGCGAACCAACTGGTGATGACGGCGCTCACGACGAGGATTCCGGCGAGGACGAGGAGGCTGACGAGCGTGTCTCTCAACCCTTATGCCTCTCGAACAGCTCGCCCTGATAGCGTCGGCCGCGCTCGTAGCCGCGGCGGAAGGCCGTCACGTCACACTCCGCGCCGAAACACTCGCGCAGACGCTCTGCGTCCTCGTCGTAGGAACGGCCGCGGCCGCGCGGGTGGAGCGCAGCCTCGAAGCCGCGCCGGTAAACCGGCTCGTCCACGTCGAAGTCGCCGCCGTCAACCGTGTACTCGGCCTCCTCCGCGTCGCGCAGGCCGACCCACCAGTCTTCGCGCGCGGCGTCCACGGTCTCGGCGCCGGCGCCGGCGAGCACGCCGCGCGCGGTGTCGCCGTGCGTCTCGTCGTCGGCCACGGCCAGCACGACCGTGCGCCCGCGCCGGAGCGCGTCCTCGTAGACGAACAACTCGTCGTGCGGCAGACCCTTCGCCATCGAGTCTTCGAGCGCGCCGCCGGCGAAGGCGCCCGTCGCCGCGCCGCCCGCGCCCAAAAGCGCCGCCCCCACCAGCCCCGCCGCCAGCACGGGGCCGACGCCGGGGATGAGCAGGCTCGCCGCCGCCGCGCCCAAATGCAGACCGCCCGCGACGCCCAGCGCGCCGCCGACCGCCCCGCCGATGGCCGTGCCCGTGCCGGACTGCTCGGTCTCGGTGGTCGGCACGTCGCCGAGCTGTTCGGCGGTCGTGCCCGGCGTCAGGAGGCTGACGCGTTCGTCGCCGAAGCCGGCGGCGCGAAGATTCTCGACGGCGCGCTCGGCCTCGGCCGCCGAGTTGAAGATTCCTGCGACAGTGCTCATGCGTTCCACACGTTCGGGCGCGCGCCACGGACGCGGCGTGCGCCCCGGCCGCCTTCCCCGGCCGGCTGGTCAGAAAACGATTAACAAACGGGATACATTGAAAGCTTTATGCGGGGATTTTATCACGGAAAGCGCCGCCGGGATTTGAAAGTTGAAAGAAAAGCGCCCCGGCCGCCTTCGGCACGGGGCGCTCGTCTTCGGTTGTGACAGGGACACTTACTCGACGCAGCGATCCTCGACCGTCGGAGTATTGTCGCCCTTGAGCGGGCCGGAGCCTTCGCGGCCGGGGTGCGAGGGAATCTTGATCGTCGTCTGCCCGACGTTGTCGTCGTAGTTGGACTCGGGCAGTTGGTGGCAGAAGCCGTTGGTGTCCTTGTAGGGGCAAGGCTCGCCCTTCTTGGCGACGAAGGGCGGGTTGACCGTCACGCGGATGACGTAGTCGCCCGGCGGGACGATGTCCTGGCCGTCGCCGCCGTCGAGGACGAAGAACTGGCCGGCGAGGTAGAAGCGGTACGTGTCGGCCCAGCCGGCCGTGACGCCCTGATTGCCGGGAATGCCGACCGCGCCGCAGTTATGATACTTGCCCGGGCCCGGCGAGGTGCCGGCGAGCGAGTGCGGGTTCGGGTCGGTGTCGAGCATGCAGAAGCCGCGCTTCGCGGCGCGCCAGATTTTGCCCGAGCGCGGGTCGATGAGCTGGTAGAGCGCGTAGTGGCGGAAGTGGTAGTGGCCGTGGCAGGTGGCCAGTTCGAAGAGGCCGTCGCCCGCGGCGACGTGCTCGTTGGGGTCGCCGACGTAGACGTCCTCGTCGCCGATGTTCGGCGTGGTGACGGTGAAGCGCACGAGCCTGCGGAGGCCGGGGGTGATGTTGCCCTCCTCGACGCTGCAC
>DASVQX010000082.1:0-11375 GCA_036388915.1 Pyrinomonadaceae bacterium | reverse complement strand
AGAGCTTAAAGCTCTTAGCCGCGCCTCGGCGTCTGCGGCGGTTAATCTTTCGGTCTACTGTTCGGCGGCGGCGTTCGGCGCCGGCTTGTCCGCCAGCTTGACCGTGGCCCAGAGTGGCCAGTGGTCGGAGAGGCCGACCTCCTTGTCGATGCCGTGCGAGCTTGCTTCAAGCCCGCGCAGCCAGAGCCAGTCGAGCTTGAGCTTGACGACGAACGTCCGCCACGTCGAGCGGTCGTCCGGGATGGGCGTGGTGAAGCCCTCGCCCGCGAAGAGGCGGCGCGCGGCGCGCACGTCCTTCCCCTTGATGGTGTTGAAGTCGCCGACGACGACCGCGCCCTCGACCTTCGGGTGGAGCCGCAAGTCTTCTATCACGGCGCGCCAGTGCTCGACCTTCTTCTCCAGCGGCATCCGCGTTTCGGCGTGGACGGAGTAGACGCGCAGGCTGCGGCGGCCGATCTGGAGCGTGGCGCCGACGGCGACCCGGCGCCGCCCCGAAGGCCCTTCGTGCGTGAGCAGGATGCGCGTGACATCGGTCATCGGGAAGGGGCTGAGGATGGCGACGCCGGTCTCCTCCTCGCCGTCCTTGTCGGCGTCGGGCGGCGCGGCCCACGCGTAGCGCATCCCGAGCGCCTCGGCGAGCTGGCGGGCGGTGTTGACGTTGCCGGTGCGCTTCTTGTTGCGGTCAACCTCCTGCAAGCCGATGACGTGCGCGCCGCCGATTTCGGGGTCGTCCTTGAGCAGGCCGACCAACTCCTTCAGCTCGTCGCCGGCGCGGTAGCGTATGTTGTAGGAGACGATCTTGAGCTCGGCCGGCTCGTCGCGCGTCTTCCCGTCGCGCGCCTCGCCGCCGACTTCGAGCAGCGCCGCCGCCACGCTCGCCGCGCCGTCGTGCGCGCGCGCCACGGGGGCGTGCGGCCGCAGCCACAGGGCGGACGCGGCGACGCAGACGACCGCGAGGGCGCACGCCGCGCGTCGCCGCGCGCCGGCCCGAAGAGTCTTTCGCACTCTGACATTCATCTACTTTGTCCCCCCCACGTCGAGGCGCAGCCCGTCGCGCGCCTCTATCGTCTCGCCGTCCCAGAGCTTCGCCGCCTCGGCCGCCAAGTCCACGCCGTCCCACTCCGGGTAGAGGTGCGCCAGCACGCAGCGCCGCGCGCCCGACAGACGCGCGAGCCGCATCGCCTCCTCAAGTTCGAGGTGCGTCTCCACCGGCTTCGAGCGGAAGAAAGAACACTCCATCAGAAACAGATCGGCTGCGCGCGCGAACCCCGCGAGCGCCTCCGTGAAGCCCGTGTCCGAGGTGTAGACGAGCGACGCGCCGTCGCCCGCGGTCAGCCGCAGCGCCAGACTCTCGCGCGTGTGCGGCGTCGAGAAGGTCTCGCCGCGGAGTCCCGCGAACGGCTCGAACCCGGCGCGCGGCGCAAGTTCTTTGACTTCGACGGGGAAGGGCTGCTCGAAGATTTTATAGTCGCCCGCCTCGTCGAAGCGTCGGAGGAGTTTCGCTATCCCGCGCGGGCCGTAGACGGTGAGGGGCTTGCGGCGCCCGCGCATCTGCGGCGCGTAGCGCGTGCCGAAGAGGAAGGGCGCGAGGCCGCCGACGTGGTCGAGGTGGAAGTGGCTGACCCAGACGGCGTCGAGGTTGGGCCAGTCCAGACCCTCCTCGGCCATGCGGTGGACGGCCGGGGCGCTACAGTCGAGCAGCAGCGTCCCGCCCTCGGCCTCGACCCAGTGCGCGGACGAGGAGCGACGCGGGTGCGGGACGGACGTGCCCGAGCCGAGCACCGTGAGCTTCATCTACTGTTAAGCCTTTCCGGGGGGAGTAGCCCGGAGAGGCTACCAAAGTGTACGTTGGAAGGCAAAAGTTAAAAGGCGGAGGCCAACTTGCCTTTTGCCTTTGCTTTGCGCTACATCTTTCCGCGTAGTTCTCAAACGTCGGTCGGTCGAGAAGGGCACGTTTCAATGCAGGGCGTGGTTTCGTTGCTGGACGACCAGCACTACGCGCGGGTCGAGGCCATCTGGGAGGAGCTGGGGCAGAAGTTCGACGTGCGCGGCATGTACGTCACTCCCTACCCGCACTTCTCCTTCCAGGTCGCCGAGGCTTACGACGACTCGGCCTGCGAGTCGTTCCTGCGCGAGCTGGCGGCGCGCACGCGCCCCTTCCGCGTCAGGACGGCGGGACTCGGCATCTTCACCGTCTCAAGCCCCATCCTCTACATCCCCATCGTCCGCGCCCCCGCGCTCTCCGAGCTGCACCGCGAAATCTGGTGCGGCGTCCGGCAGGTCGTCCCCGGCGCGGTCGCGCACTACTACCACCCGGACGAGTGGGCGCCGCACGTCACGCTCGCGCAAGGCGACATCGATCAGGACAAGCTGGCCGAGGTCATCCGCTTCCTCAGCCGGCGCAACTTCCACTGGGAGTTCAACGTCACCAACGTCTCGATCATCTACGACACGGGGCGCGAGCAGGGCGTCCGCTGCCGCTTCGACTTTCGCGGGGGAGGGAAGGGCGAGCCATGAGCGAGGTGGTCTACGGCGGCGATAACTCAACCGGGCTGGACGCGCTGGCGGTCTTCTCGCACCCGGACGACGCGGAGCTGACGTGCGGGGGCACGCTCCTCAAGCTGAAGTCTTTGGGGCGGCTGACCGGCGTCGTGGACGTGACGCGCGGCGAGATGGGCACGCGCGGCACGCCCGAGCAGAGGGCCGAAGAGGCGCGCGAGGCCGCCTCGATCATGCGCCTCGACGTGCGCGTCAACCTCGAACAGCCCGACGGCCACGTCTTCGTCACCGACGAGGCGCGCACCGCCTTGGTGCGCGTCATCCGCACTTACAAACCCAAAGTCGTCCTCACCGCACACTGGGACGACCCGCACCCGGACCACGCCGCGACCGCGCGGCTCGCGCGCGAGGCGGCGCGACTGGCCTCGATGCGCCGCTACGACGAGGCGGCCGGCCTGGGCGCGGTGCAGATGCCCGCGCTCGCGCACGCCGCCTACTCGCGCCTCGTCGCGCCCTCCTTCATCGTGGACGTGTCCGAGTTCGTCGAGGACAAGCTCCGCGCCATCCTCGCCCACCGCTCGCAGTTCTACGACCCCAGCTCCAAAGAGCCTGTCACGCGCATCAGCGAAGAAGGCTTCCTCAAACAACTCGAAAGCCGCTGGCGCTACGCCGGCTCGCTCATCAACGTCGCCGCCGGCGAAGCCTACTACGTCCGCGAGGCCCTCAACGTCCACGACCCCGTCGAACTCCTCACCCGCCCGATGAACATCTACTCGTAAAGAAGGGAATCCAAGTCAGCCGCGGAAGGCGTCGCGCAGCAGCGCGTTGAAGCGCTCGGCGTGCTCCTCCTGGGGCATCTGGCGGCAGCGGTCGAAGACTTCGAGGCGGGCGCGTGGGTTGAGGCGGAGGAGGAGGCCGGCCTGTTCGATGGGGTTGGTCGTGTCCTGCCGGCCCCAGGCGAGCGTGACGGGCTGGCGGAGGCGCTCGAAGGGTTCGCGGATGTCCGTGTTGAGGTAGCCGGAGAGGAAGGCGGTGGCGGCGTGCTGCGCGCCGGGCAGGTGGCTGACGGCGTAGTAGTGCGCGACGAGGCGCGGCGTGACGAAGCGCTTCTCGTAGAAGAGTCGCTCGCGCGCGAAGTCGCGCACGCCGCGCTCGCTCGTCATCGCGTTGTAGAAAGAGGTGCCGAGCACGGGCGAGTGGAGCAGGCCGTAGAAGGCCGCGCCCGTCATGCCGGGGCGCGCGCTCAGGTGGTCGGCTCCCGTCGGCGAGACGAGCACGAGCGACGAGACCGCGTCGGGGAACTCGACGGCGGCGCGCACCGCGAAGGCCGCCGAGAGCGTGTGCGCCACGACGCCCGAGGGGCGTGCGACGACCTCGCGCAGAAAGTCCGAGAGCAGTTCGGCGTAAAGCTCCGCCGAGTAGGGAGCGTTCGCGGGCTTGTCCGAGTAGCCGAAGCCGAGGAGGTCGAGCGCGTAGACGCGGAAGTCGCGCGCGAGCGCGAGGAAGTTGCGCCGCCACATGAAGGCGCGCGCGCCCGCGCCGACGCCGTGGACGAAGAGGACGGGCGGCGCGTCCTCCGCACCCGCGTGGCGGTAGAAGACCTGGCCGTGCTTCCACTGGTAGGTGCCGGCCTCGCCGCCGAGCGCGCCCGTCTCAGGCTCGGGCACCTCGCGCGCGACCGCCGCGTTGACGGCCGCCAGCGCCGCCACGCCCGCGCCCGCCGCGCCGCCCGCGAGCAGCCCCTTCCAGAAATTTCTCATCCTCCCCACGCCCGAAGAATAACACGCGTCAGGGGCGCGGGAAATCAGCGCGCCGCGCGCGCGAAAGGCGTGTGAAAATCCGCGGCGCGGCCGTCATGCGCGCTATGCGCGTGAGCCGGTTTTGCTTATAATGCCCGGACGCGGCTCCCCCGACCGCAGGTCTCCGCGCTCCCGCGCGGCGGCCCTTAAGTTGCCGTCACAACCATCACCCGCAAGGGCCCGGCGCCCGGAAAGCAGCTTCAGCTCTTCGCCCCGTTAGGAAAGGAAGTCACGACTTTGCCCCATTCCCCCTCGCAAGTCGCCGCGCCCGGCGCGGCAGCCGCTCGCTCACGCCGCTTCGCATCCCTGCTCCTGCTCTCGCTGGCCGCGTTCGCCGCGGCCGTGCAACTGCTTCCGACGAACGGTCTCGCCTCGAACCCGGCCGACGCGTCCAAGCCCCCGGCGTCCGAACGCGGCGGTAAGGACGCGGAGGCCGAGCGCGTCCGCGTGCTCGACTCCTACGGCCGGCTGCCGCTCCGCTTCGAGGCCAACCGGGGGCAGAGCGCGGGCGACGCGCGGTTCATCGCGCGCGGCGGCGGCTACACGCTCTTTCTGACGAAGACGGGGGCCGTGCTCCGACTCCGCAAGGCCGAGCCGGCGCGGGTTCAAGGTGACGCGTCCAGCGCGCAAGCACGTCGGGGCTTCGCGGCGCCGGGCGTCGAGGATGAGGGGAACGCCGTCGAGACTCAGTACGTCACGCTCGGCCTCTCGCTCGAAGGCGCGAACCGCGCGCCGGCCGCCGCGGGGGAGGAGCCTTTGCCCGGCGTCGGCAACTACTTCGTCGGGCGCGACGCGCGCGCGTGGCGCACGAACGTTCCGGCCTACGCGCGCGTCCGCGTGGCGGAGGTTTACAGGGGCGTCGATCTCGTCTACTACGGCACGCAGGGGCGGCTCGAATACGACTTCAAACTCGCGCCCGGCGCCGACCCGCGCCGCATACGCCTGCGCTTCGACGGCGCGCAGTCCGCCCGCGTCGAAGAGGGCGGCGACCTCGTCCTCTCGACCGAGGCCGGCGAGGTGCGACAGCACAAGCCCGTCGCCTATCAACTCGTCGGCGGCGCGCGCCGGGAGGTGCCCGCCAGTTACAAGGCGTCGAAGGACGGCCGCTTCGGGTTCGAACTGGGCGACTACGACCGGCGCCTCCCGCTCGTCATCGACCCCGTGCTCGTCTACTCGACCTACCTCGGCGGCGGCGGCTCCGACCAGGGTCTCGGCGTCGCGGTCGATTCAGCGGGGAGCGCCTACGTCACCGGCTCGACCGCCTCCGTCAACTTCCCCGTCGGCGGCGGCGCGCAAGCCGCGCACGGCGGCTTAGACGACGCCTTCGTCCTCAAGCTCGACCCGTCGGGCACCGCCATCGTCTACGCGACCTACCTCGGCGGCGCGCGCGAGGACTTCGGCAACGCCGTCGCGGTCGGCGCGGACGGCAGCGCCTACGTCGCCGGGCGCACCTTCTCGACCAACTTCCCCGTCACGGCCGGCGCCTTGCAGACCGCGAACGCGGGCGGCTTCGACGCCTTCGCGGCGAAGCTCAGCCCCGCAGGCTCGACGCTTCTTTACTCGACCTACCTCGGCGGCGCGGACTTCGACACGGCGGGCGCGCTGGCGGCCGACGCCGCCGGCAACGTCTACCTCGCCGGCCGCACGCTCTCGCAGGGGCTCGCGGGCGCGCAGGGCGGCGCGCGCGTCGGCGACCCCGTCCAGCGGAGCACCGACGGCGCGGCGAATTGGTCGCCTTCCGCCTCGGGCCTCGTCGGCTTCAGCGTCGCCGACATCGCGGTCGCGCCGGCCGACCCGCAGAACGTCTACGCGGCGTCCAACGCGGGCGTCTACAGGAGCACCGACGGCGGCGCCAACTGGCAGCTCACCGGCGCGGCCGGCGCGCCGAACGCCCCTCTGCTCGTCAGGTCGGTGGCGGTTGACCCGTCGGCGCCCTCGACCGTCTACGCCGCCGCCAGCCCCGGCGTCTACAAGAGCACCGACGGCGGCGCGCACTACGAGGTGAAGAGCACGGGGCTGTCGCCCGCGCTGGTCAACACGCTCGCCGTCGATCCTTCGGCGCCCGCGACCGTCTACGCCGGCACGACCGACGGCGTCTACAAGACGACGAACGGCGGCGACGCGTGGGGCGCGCTGACGGCGGGCGTCCCCTTGGTGACGACCTTCTACAAGCTGCTCGTCAACCCGTCGAACCCGCAGGTGGTCTACGCCGCGACGAACCGCGGCGTCTACAAGACGGCCGACGGCGGCGCGCACTGGGCCGCCGCGAACGCGGGCATCCTCCCCGGCGTGGTCACCTTCTCGCTCGCCTTCGACCCGTCGAACACGAACACGCTCTACGTCGGCATGTTGACGCCGGGCTTCGGCGTCTACAAGAGCACCGACGGCGGCGCCAACTGGGCCGCGTCGGGCACGGGTCTGCTCTACACCTCGGGCGACTTCGACATCATCCCGGCGGTCACGGCGATAGTCGTTGACCCCGCCTCCACGTCGAACGTCTACGCGGCGACCGACACCGGCGGCGTCTTCAAGAGCGCGGACGGCGGCGCGCACTGGGCGCGTTCGGGCACGGGGCTGACGAACAGAACCGTCACCACGCTCGCGCTGCGCCCCGGCACGCCGGCGGCGCTGCTCGCGGGGACGAACATCGGCTCCGACGCCTTCGCCGCGAAGCTCGACGCGTCCGGCTCGGCGCTGGGCTACTTCAAGCGGCTCGGCGGCTCCGAGAACGACGAGGCGCGCGGCGTCGCGGTCGATGCGAACGGCAACGCCTACGTCGCGGGCTTCACGCTCTCGTCGAACTTCCCCGTGGCGAACGCGCTCCGGCCGACGCAGGCCGGCGAGATTGACGCCTTCCTGACCAAGCTCGACCCTTCGGGCGCGGGGCTGGTCTTCTCGACCTACCTCGGCGGCTCGTCCTACGACTACGGCTACGCCGTCGCGCTCGGCCCCGGCGGCGCGCCCTACGTCACGGGCACGACCTACTCGGACGACTTCCCCACGGCCAACGCCTTCCAGCCGAGCTACGTCGCCGACTTCTTCCAGTCCGACGCCTTCGTCGCGAGGTTCGCGCCCGACGGGCAGACGCTCGCCTACTCGACCTACCTCGGCGGCTTCGACGGCGACGAGGACGGCCTCGGGCTGGCGGTCGGCGCGGACGGGAGCGCCTACGTCGCGGGGACGACCCGCGCGGCCTACTTCCCCGACACGGGTCTCATCGGCGCGCAGCGCGGCGGCCCGACCGACGCCTTCGTCGCGAAGCTCAGCCCCGCAGGCTCCGCGCTCACCTTCGGCGGCGCCTTCGGCGGGACGGGGCTGGAGTCCGGCAACGGCGTCGCCATCGACTCGGCGGGCGCCGCCTACGTCGTCGGCCGCACCACGTCATTTAACTTCCCCGTCGTCAACCCGCTCCGCGCCACGCAGGGCGGGGGCGGCGACGCCTTCATCACCAAGCTCGGCCCCGGCGTCGAGTTGGCGGTCACGCTCGCCGACGCGCCCGACCCCGTCAAGCTCGGCGCCGATTTGACCTACACCGCCGTCGTCAAGAACAAAGGCGACCTCGCCGCGACCGGCGTCACGCTCAACCTGACGCCCCCGGCGGGCGCCGTCGTCGCCTCGTCCTCCTCCTCGCGCGGGACTTGTTCGGGCGGCGTCCCCGTCGTCTGCAACGTCGGCGCGCTCGGCGGCGGCGAGGAGGCGACGGTCGTCGTCCTCGTCAAGCCGCCCGCGCTCAAGACCGCCACGGCCACGGCCGCCGTCGCGTGCAACGAGCCTGACCCGGTCGCCGCGAACAACTCGGCGGAGACCTCGACCGCCGTCCAGTTCGCCGACCTCTCGGTCGTCAAGCGCGCCACGACGGGGCTGGTCGCGCCCGGCACGCGCGTCAACTACCTTATCAACGTGAAGAACAGGGACGGGGTCGCGGCCACCTCGGTCGTGCTCAACGACGCGCTCCCGCCGGAGTTGACCTTCGTCTCATGCGCCGCCACGGCCGGCGGCGTGTGCGGCGGCTCGGGCAATCAGGTCACGGTCACTTGGCCCTCGCTCGCCGCGGGCGCGTCGGGCACCGTGCTCGTCTCGGCCACGCTCGGCTCGGGCGTCCCGGCCGGCACGGTCGTCGGCAACACGGCGTCGGTCGCCTCGGCGTCGGTCGCCGACCCCGTCGGGTCGAACAACTCTTCGACGGCCGCCGTCACCGCCTCGGCCAACGTCGTCACGCCGAAGTCGAACGGCCTGATCATCTTCGGCTCCGACCGCGCCTTCACCGGCAGCACGCAGCCGTCGGGTCTCTACACCGTCAAGCCCGACGGCACGGGCGAGAAGTTCCTGCCGGGCGTCCCCGGCTTCTTCAGCTCGCCGTCGTGGGCGCCCGACGGGACGAAGTTCGCGCACAGGGCGGGGCTTGACCTCAAGGTCGTGGGCGCCGACGGCACCGGCTCGCTGACGGTGGCGACGAACGTCGCGTTCTTCACCAAGCGGCTGAGCTGGTCGCCCGACGGCTCGCAGATCGCCTACGTCGGCGAGGGCGTGAGCAGTCAACCCGCGACCGTCCGCGCCATCAACATCGCCAACGCCGACGGCAGCGGCTTCGGGCAGCTCCCGAACAGCCCGAACTTCCTTGAGGCCGCCGACTGGTCGCCCGACGGCACGCGGTTCGTCTACACGAACGGCAGCACCATCTCGGTGATGAACCTCGACGGCTCGGGGCGGGCGCAGTTGACCGCCGTGCAGCAGACGGCCGACGGCCAGTCCTTCGACAACAACCCGCGCTGGTCGCCCGACGGGACGAAGATTCTCTTCCAGCGCTCGACGACCAACCACCGCGATGTGTACGTGATGAACGCCGACGGGACGGGGCAGTCGAAGCTGCTCAACGCCCCCTCCTCGGCGCAGCCCGAGTGGTCGCCCGACGGGACGAAACTCGTCTTCGAGTCGCAGAACGCGCTCTACGTCGTCAACTTCGACGGCTCGGGTCAGGTGGACATCACGCACAACGGCTTCTACAACTTCGAGCCGGACTGGCAGCCGCTTCCGAACGCCGACCCGACGCCGACGCCGACGCCCGTCCCGACCTTCAAGATCGCGGGCCGCCTCAAGCCGCTGCCCGGCGCGGCGGGTCAGCCCTTCGGCCTCGTCAAGCTCTCGGGGACGCGCACCGCGCAGCTCTCTTCGAGCGGCGAGTTCACCTTCGTCAACCTCCCGGCCGGCGGCGACTACACGCTGACGGTCGAGGGCGACTACTACACGTTCGAGCCGGCGACGCGCGAGTACAAGAACCTGGGCGCGGACGTTTCGGACGCCGACTTCACGGGCACCTTCGTCCCTGCCGACATCAAGGGGCGCGTCACCGACGACAAGGGCCTCCCGCTCGCCGGCATCAAGATGACTTCCAACGGCGGCTTCCCGCAGGGGACGACGCTCACCGACGCGGACGGCCGCTACAAGTTCGCCGACGTGCAGCGCGGCCGCAACTACACCGTCTACCCCGACCCGCTCACGCCCTACGCGTTCGCGCCGCCGCAGCGGAACTTCAACTCCCTGACGGCGAGCGTGACGGCCGACTTCGTCGGCACGCGCCAGCCGACGAAGGTCATCTCGGGGCGCGTCACCGAGGCCGTGACGGGGCGCGGCATCCCGAGCCAGCTCGTCTACTGGGGGCGCGCGGGCGTCGCGGCGCAGGCGTTCGTCTTCACCGACGCCGACGGCAACTTCACGGTGGGCGAACAGCCGACGGGGCACGGCTACGGGCTTTCGATACCCTACAACGACACGTACAGGTTCGAGCCTTACGTTGACGCGCCCACGCCCTACGCAACCGTCTCCATCGCCAACCTGACGGAGGACGTGAGCGTCAGCTTCGTCGGCTCGCGGCGCAACACCGTGCAGTTTTCGGCCGCGACGCTGGCGGCCTCGGAGGGCGGCGTGCGCGCCGACGTGGCCGTCACGCGCGCGGGCGACACGGCGAGCCCGGCCGTCGTCAACTACTCGACCTCGGACGGGACGGCCGTCTCGACCTCGGACTACACGGCGGCCGTCGGCGCGCTCCGCTTCGCGGCGGGCGAGACGACGAAGACCGTCTCGGTGCTCCTGACCGACGACGCGCACGTCGAGGGCTTGGAAACGTTCACGCTCGCGCTCGACGCGCCCGCGGGCGCGCAACTCGGCGGCGTGAAGACCGTGACTGTGGGCGTCGCCGACAACGACGCCGCGCCGGCCTCGTCGAACCCCATCGACTCGTCGGCGCTCTTCGTCCGCCAGCACTACGCGGACTTCCTCAACCGCGAGCCGGACGCCTCGGGCCTCGCCTTCTGGACGGGCGAGATCGAACAGTGCGGCGCCGACGCGGCCTGCCGCGAGGTGAGGCGCGTCAACGTCTCGGCGGCCTTCTTCCTGTCGATAGAGTTTCAGCAGACGGGCTACTTCGCCTACCGCCTGCACCACGCGGCCTTCGGGACGGGCGAGACTCTGAGGATGAAGACTTTCCTGCGCGACACGCAGGAGGTCGGGCGCGGGGTCGTCGTCGGGGTCGAGGGGTGGCCGCAGAAGCTCGAAGCGAACAAGCGCGACTTCGCCGAGCAGTTCGCGGCGCGCCCCGAGTTCGTCGCGGCCTACCCGGCGACGTTGACGCCGTCGCAGTACGTCAACGCCCTCGACGCCAACACCGGGGGCTCGCTCACAGAGTCGGAGCGCGCGGCGTTGGCCGCGGCGCTCGGCTCGGGCGCGAAGACGCGCGGCGGGGTCTTGAGCGCCGTGGCCGAGAACGCCGAGTTCTCGCGCCGGCAGAAGAACCGCGCGTTCGTGCTGATGGAGTACTTCGGGTACTTGAGGAGGAATCCGAACGACGCGCCCGACGCGGACTACGCGGGTCACGCCTTCTGGTTGGGTAAGCTCGAAGAGTTCGGCGGCAACTACGTCGCGGCCGAGATGGTCAAGGCGTTCCTCGACTCCGCCGAGTACCGCCGCCGCTTCGCGCCCTGACGCGGGCCTAGTCGCCGGGAGCGCGGGCATCCTGCCCGCCAAAGCGTGCGAGACCACGCTTCAAAGAGAAGCGCCACCACTCAACCTTGAGTGGTGGCG
>DASVQX010000081.1:0-7130 GCA_036388915.1 Pyrinomonadaceae bacterium | reverse complement strand
CGTCTTCGCGGGTCGCACGCGACGCCCAACTCTAAGGTCAGGCGCTGGCCGCGCCGCTCTGGGTGTGCTTGTCGATCATGCGCGAGATGGCCTCCTTCGAGGTCGCGCCGACGACGCGCTCTTCCTCCTTGCCGTTCTTGAAGAGGATGAGCGTCGGGATGCCCTTGATGCCGTAGCGCTGCGAGACCGCCGGGTTGTCGTCCACGTTGAGCTTGACGACCGAGGCCGAGCCCTCGAAGTTCTGCGCGACGGCCTCGACCGTCGGCGCCAGCATCCGGCACGGCGCGCACCACGGCGCCCAGAAGTCCACGAGCACGGGCTTGTCCGACTTGAGCACGTCCGACTCGAAGTTGCTGTCGCTCACTTCCTTAACGTAATCACTCATGAGTTCAAATCTCCTTAGACTGCTTTTACTACTACCGCCGACTAAAACTTTCCGCCTACAGGTCGAACAGCGCGTGGTAAACCCTGACGTACTTGCGCGCCGCCGCGCCCCACGAGTTGTCCACGGCCATCCCGTTCTGCTGAATCCTGCGCCAAGCCTCGGGCCGCCCGTACCAGTAGAGCGCCTCGCGCACCTTTTCCAAAAGCGCCTGCGCGCTGTAGGGGCCGAACTTGAATCCCGTGCCCGCGCCCGTCTCGGGGTCGAACTGCTCGACCGTGTCGTCGAGTCCCCCGGTGGCGCGCACGACCGGCACCGTGCCGTAGCGCATCGAGTACATCTGGTTGAGCCCGCACGGCTCGAAGAGCGAGGGCATCAGGAAGATGTCCGCGCCCGCCTCGATCTGGTGCGCCAGCGGCTCGTTGAAACCCCTGTAGACGGCGACCCGGCCGGGCGCGCTGTCCTTGAGCCGCTGGAGAAAACTTTCGTACTCGCTCTCGCCCGAGCCGAGCGAGACGAACACGGCGCCCGCTTCGAGCATCTGCCACGCGACCTGCTTGACGAGGTCGAAGCCCTTCTGCGCGACGAGGCGCGAGATCGAGGCGACTACGGGTCTGTCCGGCTCCTCCGGCAGCCCGAAGCGCCGCAGCAGTTCGAGCTTACACTCGCGCTTGCCCGAAAGGTCTTCGGCCGTGTAGTGCGCCGGCAGGTGCGGGTCGGTCTCGGGGTCCCACACGTCGTAGTCAACGCCGTTGGTGATGCCGACGAGTCGGTCGCGCCGCTGCCGCATCAGCCAGTCGAGCCCGTGCCCCTGCTCGCGCCCTTGAATCTCGAAGGAGTAGCGCGGGCTGACGGTCGAGACGGCGTCCGAGGTCATCAGCCCGGCCTTCAGAGACGACGCCGCGCCGTTCGACAGGAAGACGTTCGACTCCTCGCCGCCGCGGAAGCCCATCCGGTACAGGTCGCCGGGGTCGAAAAGCCCCTGGTAGGCGAGGTTGTGGATCGACATCAGCGTCCGCGTGTTCGCCAGAAACCCGCCCCACGGCCGCCCCGCCCAGACCCAGGTGACGGCGAAGCCCGAGGGCCAGTCGTTGCCGTGGATCACGTCGGGAGCCTGGCCCAGCCGCCCCAGGAGCGCGAGCGCCGCGCGGCTGAAGAAGGCGAAACGGTAGTGGTCGTCCGAGAAGCCGTAGACCTTGCCGCGCGAGAAGAACTCGGGCGCGTCGATGAGAAAGGCCGGCGCGCCCGCCGCGTAAGACAGGTAGACGGAGACGGTGCGGCGGCCGCCGAGCCAGTCCACTTCGAGGTTGTCAAAGACCTTTTCTTCGAGCAGCGTGCGGTCGGTCGTGTCGTAGAGCGGGTGGATGAGCGCGGCGTCCACGCCCTCCGCGACGAGCGCCTTCGGGAGCGCCCCGGCGACATCCCCGAGGCCGCCGGTCTTGGCGAAAGGCACCGCCTCGGACGAAAGAAACGCGACGCGCACTTATCCCCTTAACCACACCGCGCCCCCACGGGAGGCGCGAGTCCGACGGACAAACTTGACTGCTAATTCAGGGGATAATATCGCGAAGCCGCGCAGGGTTTGTCAAGAAAGGGGGAAGGCGTGAACCGTGAGCCGTGACAAGTAAAAGCTGTCTTTTACTTGTCACGGCTCACGGTTCACGGTCTTTAACTCTGCATCGAGGCGAGGAACTCGGCATTGTTCTTGGTCTTGCCGAGGCGCTCAAGGACGACTTCCATCTGCTCGACGGGCGAGAGCGGGTTTAGCACCCGGCGCATGACCCAGACGCGGTTGAGGTCTTCCTTCGAGAGGAGCAGCTCTTCCTTACGCGTGCCCGACCGCTGGAGGTCGATGGACGGGAAGAGGCGCTTGTCGGAGAGACGGCGGTCGAGGTGGATTTCCGAGTTGCCGGTACCCTTGAACTCCTCGAAGATGACGTCGTCCATGCGCGAGCCGGTGTCGATGAGCGCGGTGGCGATGATGGTCAAAGAGCCGCCCTCCTCGATGTTGCGCGCCGCGCCGAAGAAGCGCTTCGGGCGCTGGAGGGCGTTGGCGTCGATGCCGCCCGAGAGAATCTTGCCCGACGGCGGGACGACCGCGTTGTGCGCGCGCGCGAGGCGGGTGAGTGAGTCGAGCAGGATGACCACGTCGCGCTTGTGCTCGACGAGGCGCTTGGCCTTCTCGATGACCATGTCGGCGACCTGCACGTGGCGCGTCGGCGGCTCGTCGAAGGTCGAGGAGATGACCTCGCCCTGCACCGAGCGCTGCATGTCGGTGACCTCCTCGGGGCGCTCGTCGATGAGGAGCACGATGAGCGTCACCTCGGGGTGGTTGTTCGAGACGGAGTTGGCGATGGCCTGGAGCATCATCGTCTTGCCGGTGCGCGGCGGCGCGACGATGAGGCCGCGCTGGCCCTTGCCGAGCGGCGTGACGAGGTCGATGACGCGGCCGACGATGTTCTCGCCCGCCGTCTCCATCCGCAACTGCTCGTCGGGGTAGAGCGGCGTCAGGTTGTCGAAGAAGACCTTGTCGCGCGTCTCGCCGGGCGCCTCGAAGTTGATGGCCTCGACCTTGATGAGCGCGAAGTAGCGCTCGCCCTCTTTCGGCGGGCGAATCTGGCCCGAGACGGTGTCGCCGGTGCGCAGGTCGAACTTGCGTATCTGCGACGGCGAGACGTAGATGTCGTCGGGGCCGGGCAGGTAGTTGTACTCGGGCGCGCGCAGGAAGCCGAAGCCGTCGGGCAGCGTCTCCAACACGCCCTCGGAGAAGATGAGGCCGCTCTTCTCGGTCTGCGCCGCGAGGACTTTGAAGATCAACTCCTGCTTGCGCATCCCGGTCGCGCCGGGCACGTCCAAGTCTTTGGCGATCTGCGTCAGCTTGGAGATGGACATCTCCTTGAGCGTGGCGAGGTTGAAGGTGTCGCCCTCGCCGATGTGGAAGCCGGCGCCGTCATCGCCCGTCTCGTCAACGTCGGGAAGCTCCACGTCGGGCATCGGCTCGACGGCGGCCGCCGAGGACTTGCCCGCGTCCCTGTCCGCCGCGCCGTTGGCGCTCGTCCTGCTGCTGCTGGTGCGTGTGCGTGTTGTGCGTTCTCGTGACATCTCAGTTTTTTCTCTTCGTCGCGCCCCGTACGGGCGGCGCGCCCTCTAATCCGTTCGCGGCCGTCATGCGCCCTCAAAAAAGTGGGCCGGCACGCCCGCGGTGCCTACTGAATCTGGTTGAAATTATTGCCGATTATTTGTCGGGAATGACGCCTATTGGTGCTCCCCCACACGGGGGACGCGCTTGAGGGGCGCTTCGGTCACGGCCGGTGCGGCGTGCCCGTGGCGGTCGGCCCGCTTCCCGGCGAAATCGCGGGGCGCGCCTTTGGTACGCCTCCGCCCTCTCGTCGATCTGTGCGGGATTTCCGTGCCCCCTTTGGATGCCCGGCCGCCCCGCGCGGTTGCGCAAAATCCTTCCGTCGGTTTCAAAGCTCAAGAGGGGGATTGTGGTGAGGCGGCCACGGCCTCTTCGACGGCCCGCCAGACGCGTTCGCGCCCGTGCCCTGTGGTCGCGGAGTAGGCAACCAACTCTCCGCCTGCGCCACTGCCCACCGCGTCCAGCACTTTGCGAGCGCGCGCGAGGTTTTTGTGCGACTCGTTTTGCGAGAGCTTATCGGATTTGGTGGCGACCGTCAGGAAGGGCTTACCGTTCGCGAGTAGCCATTCGCGGAGCTGCAAATCCAATGTCGTGGGTTCGTGGCGCGAGTCTACGATGTGAATTGATAGCACAAGCGAGTCGCGCTTTGCAAGGTAATCGGCGACGAGCCGGCCCCACGACTCGCGCACGTCGCGCGGGACGCGCGCGAAACCGTACCCCGGCAGGTCTACGAAGTAGAAGCGTTCATTAAGCAGGAAAAAGTTGAGCGCCTGCGTACGCCCCGGCGTCGAGGAGGTGCGCGCCAACCCCTTCACCCTCAGCAGCGAGTTGATCATCGAGGACTTGCCCACGTTCGAGCGCCCCATGAAGGCCACCTCCGGCCTCCCGTCGCGCGGCCACTGCGACTCCTCGAACGCGCTCTTGACGAACCTCGTGCTGGTGACTTTCATTCCGTGAAAGTCCGTGAGCCGTGAGCCGTCAACCGTGACGAGAAGAAAAGCGGTTTTCGCTCGTCACGGTTTTACGGCTCACGGCTCACGGCTCTTAAGCGTTCGCCGCGTCGGCCTCCGCGCTCTCCTTGTTGGCGGCGGCGCGCGCCTGCGCCACGGCCTTCGACATCGCGCGCGCGCGCGCGACTCGCTCCTCGGCCTGCGGCATCGCCATGACGGCCTGCTCAAGGTGCCGGAAGGCGTTCGGGTTGCCGTTGTTGGTGCGTATCTCGGCGAGGAAGGGCTGAAGCTTGGCGAAGACCAAGACCTGCTCGCCGTTCGCGTCGCCGAACATCTCAGCGTCGATGGCGCCGTGGTTGACGAACGAGCAGGCCATGTCCCAGTAGGTCGTGACCATCCTGAGGTAGGCGCTGTGCTCGCTCATCACGGCGCGCTGGACGTCCTCGAAGCTCTCGGGGTTGAAGGCGAAGAACCAGTTGCGCGCCTCGCGCATCACCGCCTCGCGGCGCAGCTCGTAGAGCTTGAGTATGAGTTCGGCGCTCCGGGCTTTGTCTGTCATAGGGTGTTTGTCTCCTCGGGAATGATGTCGGACGAACGGGCGAAAGCTTCTGGCGAGTCCTGACGAGCGGGGCGGCTGAAACGCGTTGGGCGCGCGGTTCCTTCTCTGCCTGAACGCTACCTGCTGAACTGTGTCGCCGGGAAAGGCGAACTTTACAGGCGCGGCGGCGGGCGTGTCAACCGCGGAGGAAAGGTGTGGGGGCGGGGGCTTGTCCCCGCCCGCGTCTCGCGAAAGAAAAGGGCGGGGCCTTGGCCCCGCCCTCACAGTTTCGCCATCGGCTGTGTCTTCTAGTCGGCGAGCGTCTGCGCGCCGCCGGCCGAGGGCTGGTCGGTCGTCCAGACGGGCGGCGCCTCGGCGTCGGTCGCACCGATGCCGGTCGGGCACGCGTCTTCGAGCGCGAGCGACAGCACCTCGTCAATCGTCTCGACGAACTGGATGGTCATGTCGGCGCGCACCTCCTCGGGCACGTCCTCCAAGTCCTTCTCGTTGTCCTTCGGGATGAGCACGGTCGAGACGCCGACGCGGTGCGCCGCGAGCAGCTTCTCCTTGACGCCGCCGACGGGCAGCACGCGCCCGCGCAGGGTTATCTCGCCCGTCATCGCCACGTCGCGGCGGACGGGGACGCGCGCCAGCGCCGAGGCCATCGCGGTCGCCAGCGTGACGCCGGCCGAGGGGCCGTCCTTCGGGATGGCGCCCTCGGGGATGTGGATGTGCAGGTCGCGCTTGCGGATAAACTCCAAGTTCATCCCCAGCCGCTCGGCGCGCGACTTGATGCAGGTGAGTGCGGCCTGCGCCGACTCCTGCATGACCTCGCCGAGCTTGCCGGTCAAGGTGACTCCGCCGCGCCCGTTGGTGAGCGTCGCCTCGATCTGAAGCACCTCGCCGCCGACCTCCGTCCACGCCAGCCCGAGCGCAAGCCCGACCTCGCTCTCGGCCGCCATGTCGGCCTGACGGAAGCGGATGGGGCCGAGCATCTCGCGGACGGCGTCGGGCGTAATCGTCATCTTGAACTCTTCGCCCTTGCCCTCGCCGACGAGCTTGCGCGCGACCTTGCGGCAGCACGACCCGATCTCGCGCTCAAGGTTGCGCACGCCCGCCTCGCGCGTGTAGTGGCGGACGATTTCGAGCAGCCCCTCGTCGGTGAACTCGACCTGATCGGAGCGCAGCCCCGCGCCCTCGGCCTGCTTGCGGACGAGGTGGCGCCGGGCGATCTGCAACTTCTCGCGCTCGGTGTAGCCCGACAGGCGCAGTATCTCAAGGCGGTCTTGCAGCGGCGGCGGGATCGTGTGCAGCACGTTCGCCGTCGCGATGAAGAAGACTTTGGAGAGGTCGTACTCGACATCCAGATAGTGATCCTGGAACGTCGAGTTCTGCTCGGGGTCGAGCACTTCGAGGAGCGCCGCCGACGGGTCGCCGCGGAAGTCCGCGCCGAGCTTGTCCACCTCGTCGAGGAGAATGCAGGGGTTGACCGTCCCCGCCTTCTTCATCATCTGGATGATCTGGCCGGGCAGCGCGCCGATGTAGGTGCGGCGGTGTCCGCGCACCTCGGCCTCGTCGCGCACGCCGCCCAAGCTAAGGCGGACGAACTTGCGCCCCGTGGCGCGCGCGATGGACTTGCCGAGTGAAGTCTTGCCGACGCCCGGCGGGCCGACGAAGCAGAGGATTGAGCCTTTCGGGCTTTTCACCAACTGCCGGACGGCGAGGTGTTCGAGGATGCGGTCTTTAATCTTCTCCAAGCCGTAGTGGTCTTCGTTCAAGACCTCCTCGGCCTTCGAGATGTCGCGAATCTCCTTCGACTTCTGCTTCCAGGGCACGCTCAGAAGCCAGTCGATGTAGGTGCGAGAGACCGTGCCTTCGGCCGACATCGGCGGCATGGCTTCGAGGCGGTGCAGCTCTTGCAGAGCCTTCTCCTTCGCCTCGTCGGTCATGCCCGCCTCCTCGATGCGCTTGCGGAGGTCTTCCATCTCGGCCTTCTCGTCCTTGCGGCCGAGCTCCTTGTGGATGGCCTTGATCTGCTCGTTGAGGTAGTACTCCTTCTGCGCCTTCTCCATCTGCCGCTTGACGCGCGCCTGGATGGTGCGGTCGAGCTGGCGCTTGTCC
>DASVQX010000080.1:0-40124 GCA_036388915.1 Pyrinomonadaceae bacterium | reverse complement strand
CACGGCTTCAAGTTATGAGCCGTGTCCCCGCGTCTCCGTAGTTAATCCTTCCCGATGACGTTGCCAAACGCCCCGACTTATGTTTTAAGTCTTCGTCATGCCTTCGCCGGACATCGTCATCCGGGGTCAACGCGTCATCACTCCAGAGTCGGGCGGCCCGGCCGCCGTTCACCTGAGCGGCGGCCGCGTCGCCGACGTGACCGCCTTCGACGAGGTGCCCGCGGGCTGCCCCGTCGTCGAGGCCGGTGATGCGGTCGTGATGCCCGGCCTCGTCGATTCGCACGTCCACGTCAACGAGCCGGGGCGGACGCGCTGGGAGGGGTACGCCAGCGCGACGCGCGCCGCGGCGGCCGGCGGCGTGACGACGATTGTTGACATGCCCCTCAACAGCGTCCCGCCGACGACCACGCCCGAGGCGCTCGCCGAAAAGATCGAGGCCGCGCGCGGACAGTGCCGCGTGGACGTGGGCTTCTGGGGCGGGCTTGTGCCCGGCAACCTCGGGCTGCTCGCGGCGCTCCACGCCGGGGGCGTCGTCGGCTTCAAGTGCTTCCTCGTCGACTCGGGCGTGCAGGAGTTCCCGAACGTCTCGGAGGGCGAGTTGCACGCGGCGCTGTTCGAGCTGACGCGTCTCGACGCGACGCTCATCGCGCACGCGGAGCTGCCCGGCCCAATCGAGGACGCGGCGCGCACCGACGAAGTGTCGGCGGGCGACCCGCGCAAGTACGAGACGTTCCTGCGCTCGCGCCCGCGCGCGGCCGAGGACGAGGCGGTCGCGCTCCTGCTCCGGCTCTGCCGCGAGACGGGCGCGCGCGTCCACGTCGTCCACCACTCTTCGGCCGACTCGCTCGCGCTGCTGCGCGAGGCCAAACAGGCCGCGCTCAACTTCACCGCCGAGACGTGCCCGCACTACCTCGTCTTCGCCGCCGAAGACATCCCCGACGGCGCGACCGAGTTCAAGTGCTGCCCGCCCATCCGCGAGCGCGAGAACCGCGAGCGGCTCTGGGAGGCGCTGGCCGACGGCACCATCGACATGATCGTCTCAGACCACTCGCCCTGCCCGCCCGAGATGAAGCGGCGCCAGGAGGGCGACTTTATGAAGGCGTGGGGCGGCATCTCGTCTTTGCAGTTCCGCCTGCCCGCCGTGTGGACGGAGGCGAGCCGGCGCGGCCACACCTTCCACGACCTCGCGCGCTGGCTCTCGCGCGAGCCGGCGCGGCTCGCCGGCCTCTACGGCCGCAAGGGCGCCATCACGCCCGGCCGCGACGCCGACCTCGTCATCTTCGACCCCGACGCCACCACGCGCGTCGCGCCCGAGACGAACGAGCACCGGCACAAGCTCACGCCCTACGACGGACGCGAGTTGCGCGGCGCGGTCGTGGCGACCTACCTGCGCGGCGAGAAAATCTACGAGCGCGGCGAGTTCTCCGCGACTCCCACGGGCACCCTTCTGTTGCGCGAGCCGCCGCCCAAAGAGTCGTCCGTCTGGGACGACTTCGACGACTGACCGGACGAGAGATGACGACAGAGTTCACAAACCTCGTAGACCTCGCCTCGGAGCGTCTGGGCGGCGCGGTGCTCCACGCCAACGACGACTTCTTCGCGCCGAAGGAGAACCTGCTCAAGGCGTCGGCGCCCGTCTGGCGCGAGGGCGTCTACACCGAGCGCGGTAAGTGGATGGACGGCTGGGAGTCGCGGCGGCGCCGCACGCCGGGCTTCGACTGGTGCCTCGTCCGTCTGGGCTTGGCGGGGCGCGTGCGCGGCGTCGTCGTGGACACCAGTTTCTTCCGCGGCAACTTCCCCGAGGGCTGTTCGCTCGAAGCCTCGGCCGCGCCGCCCAACGCCGACGCCGACGAGTTGATAAGTGAGGCGACCGAGTGGGTCGAGATTCTTCCGCAGTCGCGTCTCGCGGGCGACTCGCAAAACACTTTCGCCGTCACCTCCGACGGAAGGTTCACGCACCTGCGTTTCAGAATTTACCCCGACGGCGGCGTGGCGCGCCTGCGCGTCTACGGCGAGGTCTTGCCCGACTGGCCGGCCGTCCGGCGCGCGGGCGGGCTGGTTGACCTCGCGGCGGTCGAGTGTGGCGGCCTCGTCATCGCCACGAGCGACGAGTTCTTCGGCCACCGCCACAACCTCATCATGCCGGGGCGGGGCGCGGACATGGGCGACGGCTGGGAGACCAAGCGGCGTCGCGGCCCCGGACACGACTGGTGCGTCATACAGCTCGGCGCCCGCGGGACGATTCGACGCGTCGAGGTGGACACCGCGCACTTCAAGGGCAACTTCCCCGAGAGCTGTTCGCTCGAAGTCTGCCGCGCGCCCGACGCGTCGGGGGCCGACGAGGCGGCGCTCGCCGCCCTGCCCTGGCGTGAGCTTCTGCCGCGCACGCGGCTGCAAGCGCACACGCGCCACTTCTACGAGCGCGAGCTTCTGGACGCGGGCGAGGCGACGCACGCGCGCTTCAGGATTTACCCCGACGGCGGCGTCAGCCGCCTCAGGCTCCACGGGACGCCGGCCGCGGACGTGGCCGCAGACTTGAACGCAGACGCGACCGATGCCTGACTTCAAAGACCTTGACGGTCCCGTCGAGCGGCTCAACCACCTCGGGGCGGAAGAGGCGCGCGCGGCGCTGCTGGCCTGCTGCGGCTCGGCGCGCTGGGCCGACGAGGTCGCGGCGCTCCGCCCCTTCTGGGACGTGGGCCAACTGCTCAGGCTCGCGGGGCGCGTCTGGCGCGAGTTGGGGCCGGACGACTGGCTCGAAGCCTTCCGCGCACACCCGCGCATCGGCGAGCGGAAGGCGGAGGCCGAGACCGGCGAGCAGTCGCGACAGTGGGCGGAGGGCGAGCAGTCGGGCGCGCGCGACGCCGCGTCGGAGACTCTGGCGGCGCTGGCGGAGGCCAACCGCGAGTACGAGCGTCGCTTCGGCTTCATCTTCATCGTCTGCGCCACGGGCAAGACCGCCGGCGAGATGCTCGGACTTCTCCGCTCTCGCATCACGAACGACCCCGAGACCGAGCTGCGCGTCGCGGCCGGCGAGCAGTGGCGCATCACCGAACTCAGGCTCAAAAAATTTATGAACGTCAAATGAGCGGCATCACGACACACGTGCTCGACACGGCGCGCGGCCGCCCGGCGGCGGGCGTGCCCGTCACGCTCGAAGCTAAAGAAGCGGGCGGCTGGCGCACGCTCGGGCGCGGCGCGACCGACGCGGACGGGCGGCTGCGCGATCTCCTGCCGCCTGACTTCCAGTTAAACGAGGGCGACTATCGGCTCACCTTCGACGCGGGCGCTTACTTTGCGACCTCCGGCGTCGAGGCGTTCTACACGGAGGTCGTCGTGTCTTTCGTCGTCAGGGACGCGGCCGCGCACCATCACGTGCCGCTGCTGCTGAGTCCTTTCGGCTATTCCACCTACCGCGGGAGCTAGAGGATGAGACTTCCCCCCGAGTTGAGCGAGTGGCTGAACCTGCTCGCGCGCTGGTTCCACGTCTTCGCCGCCATTCTCTGGGTCGGCTCGACCTTCTACTTCACCTGGCTCGACGGCCGCTTTCAGGAGGAGGAGCGCGAGGCGGCGAAGGAGGGTGCAGACCCCGAGGTGTGGATGGTGCACAGCGGCGGCTTCTACGTCGTCGGCAAGCGCAAGGTGCCTTCGCTCAAGCGCCTCCACTGGTTCCGCTGGGAGGCGGCCTCGACGTGGCTGAGCGGCATGGTGCTGCTGACGCTCCTCTACTACCACGGCGGCCTGATGGTGGACGCGTTCGTGCGCGACATCGGCGCGTGGACGGCCGGCGGCTTCGGCGTCGGGATGCTCGTCGTCGGCTGGATAGTTTACGACCTACTGGTGCAGTCGCCGCTCGGGCGGAACGAGAAGGCTTTCGCCGCCGTGGCCTACGCGCTCGTCGTCGGCGCGGCCTACCTCTCGACGCACGTCCTGAGCGCGCGCGCCGCCTTCATCCACGTCGGCGCGACCCTCGGCACCATCATGTTCCTCAACGTCTGGATGAGGATTCTGCCGGCGCAGCGTCGGATGATCGCGGCGGTGAAGGCGGGCGAGGCGCCCGACCCCAAGGAGGGCGCGCGCGCCAAGCTGCGCTCGAAGCACAACACCTTCATCGTCGTCCCCGTGGTCTTCACCATGATCAGCAATCACTACAACCTGATCCTCGGCCACGAGTACAACTGGGTCATCCTCTCGGCGCTCGTCCTCGTCGGCTGGGTCGCGGCCAAGCTCGTCCGCCGCGCCTGACGGTGAAAAGATATGGGCGAGACCGGCGCGGCCCGCACGGACGAGCCGGGCGTCGCGCTCTGAATTTCCAAATCTGAAATTTTAAACCCTTACCTGTACCAGCTCGCGATGGTGAAGCGCTCGCCGCGTGTGACGGGGGTGACTTCGTGCGTCGTCTCGGCGCGGAAGAGGACGAGCGCGCCGGCCTCGCCTTTCAAACTCAAGGGCCGGCCCGCGCCGCCGCGCGGGTGGAAGACGAGCGAGCCGCCGCAGTAAGCGCCCGGCGCCGGAGCTTCGGCCTGCGAGTTGAGGAAGACGACGGCCGAGACCCTGCGCGACTCGCGCTCTGAGCGGAGCAGCCCCGTGTTCCCGTCCTGGTGCGCGACGAAGTGGCCGCCCACGCCGTAGAGCAGAAACTGGGCTTCCTCGACCTCGCCGAGCCTCCCGCCGAAGCGTTCCTCGGCCGCGCCCATGCGTTCGAGCAGCAGCCGCCTGATTAACGCTTCCGTTTCAGTCGAAGGGAAGACGCGCGTCGTGCGGCGCACGCGCTCGTCAACCGCGCCGGCCGCGCCCGACTCGGCGCGCCCGTAGACGGTCGCCGGCGCCGAGCGCGCCGCGCGCATCTCGGCGACGAGCGCCGCGCACACCGCCGCGTCGAGGAAGCCGCGCTCGATCAAAAGGTCGAAGCTCACGGCGTTCGGTTAAGGCGTCTGTCGGCCGGCGCCGATGGGGTCGCCGGGCGGCGTGGGCGGCGGCGGCGTGCGCTTGCGCGGCGCGTCGGGTCGCGCGAGGAAGCGCTCGATCTCTTCGTGCGTCGCGCGCCGGTGGATGCCGGTCGCATCTAAGTTGACGGCGTTCGCGGTGTCGCTTTGGAGGAGCCTGCGCAGCCACTCGGTGGCGACGGCGCGCACCTGCGGCGAGGCGCCGTCGTCCGCCGCCAGGTCCATCAGGCGCGCGGCGACGAGCGTCTGCACGGCGCGCCCGACGGCCGCGTGGTACTCGTCGCGCGGCGCGGGCGCGCGCCACGTCCGCGTGACGAGCGCCTCGACCACGTCCGTGAAATCCGGGTTGGCGCGGTCGAGCGCGTGGAACTGCTGTAGGCGCGCGGCGCGGTTTCGTTCGAGCAGGCGCGAGACGGCGAGGTCGGCGGCGACCGTCGCCGCCGCGACGGGGTCGAACGCCGGGTCGGTGCGCTTCGGGAAAAGCTCCTGCGCGCCGCCCTCGTAGCCGAAGGCGCGCGGCGGGATGAGCGCGAGGATGCGCGGCGGCACCGCCAACTCCTCCGGCTTGAGCGTGTCGAGCACGGCCGCGAGCGCCTCGCGCTGCCGCGCCGCCGGCACGATCTGCTGCACCTCGGCCGGGCTTGTCCCGCCGCCCGCGGCCTTCACCGCGTAGCTGTAATAAAGCCCGCCGACCGACTTGACCGCCGCCTGAAGTTGATAGCGGTGGTGCAGGTAGAGCGGCAGGAACTTCGCTTCGAGCAGCGAGAGCGGCGTCCCGTCGGGGACGTTCCCCAGCCCGAACTGCGAGAGCGCGATGCGCCGCACCTCCATCTCGTGGCGCAGCATCGCGACCGGGTCGGCGCCGTTGTCCCACAGGCTCGCGAGCGGGTGCGCCGCGCCCGGCGGCCGCGCGTCGTCGTCCGAGATGAAGAGCATCCCGGCGCGCACGCCCTCGCGGACGATCTTCTCAAGCTCGGCCGATTCGTCCGCGCCGGGCGCGAACTGCGCGTAGGCATAAGTGATGGCGAACTTGTCGTAAGCGCCTATCCCTACGCCGTAGGCGTTCGACAGATCGAGCCGGCCGTTCTTTATCTCGACGAGCGGCGCCGGGTAGTCCATCACCGACGCGCGGCCGTAGGTGCTGGCGGCGAAGTTGTGCGCGAGCCCGAGCGTGTGTCCGACCTCGTGCGCGGCGAGCTGGCGTATGCGCGCCAGAGACATCCGCGCCGAGTCGCTCGACGGGTCGAGCTGCGCGAGGTAGTCGGCCTCGTCGGTTGACGCGCCCAGCTCGCACCCCGACCCCGACGCGCCCGCGCCGCGCCGCCCCTCGCCGCCGAAGACGGGGACAAGCCCGGTGCCGATGAGATAGTCCTGACGAATGCGCAGGGAGCCGAGCGTGACGTTGCCCTTGATGACCTCGCCGGTGCGCGGGTCGATGATGCCGCCGCCGTAAGACCAGCCGCGCGTGGAGCGGTGCACCCAGTTGATCATGTGGTAGCGCGCGTCCATCGGGTCGGCGCCCGCCGGGAGGATCTCGACGCGGAAGGCGTTGCGGAAGCCGGCGGCCTCGAACGCCTGCGCCCACCACGAAGCGCCCTCGACGAGCGCGCTCCTGATCGGCTCGGGCGCGCCCGAGTCCACGTAGTAGACGATGGGCTTGACGGGTTCGGAGACGGCCGCGCGCGGGTCTTTCTTCTCAAGGCGGTGGCGGACGATCCAGCGCTTCTCGATCGGCTCGGTGAAGGGCGAGGCGTAGTCGTAGAACTCGACGGCGTTAACGCCGACGCGCGGGTCGAGCCTGCGCGGCGTGTAGCCGGGGCCGGGCAGCTCGACGAGCGAGTGGTGCTGGCGCACGGTGAGCGACTGCGGCGTCGGGACGGTCTCGCGCACCAGCGGGCCGGTCGGCCCCTCGGCCGCGAAGGTGAGCGTTGACTCGACCTCCGTGTTCTTGGGGAAAGCCTTCGTGCGCGGGAAGTAGACGGCGCTGCGCGACTCGTCGAGGCGATACTGTCCCTGATTCGACTCACGCAGGCGTTCGGCGACGCCGTGCGCGTCGCGCAGGAAGAACGCGGTCGCGTCCACCAGCACGCGCGCGCCCGACGCGGCCTCGACCTTGAAGCCCCAGATGACGGAGCGCGCGAACGACTCTTCGACGGCGCGCCGCTCGGCCGCGTCCGTCGTGATGGCGCGGTAGCGTTGCGGCGGCTCAACCAGAAGGACTTTCGGGCCGACGCGCTCGAAGTGGACGACGCGCGTGTCGCCGAGCTGCCCGCGATCAAGCCCCAGCGGGTTCGAGCCGACCCCCGTCGGCAGCGAAACTTGATAAAGAAACTCCGAGTCGAACCGCGAGATTTCCAGCAGGAGTTTCCCCGACTCGGCGTCCCAGTAGAGCGGGAAATAGCCGTCGAGCTTTTGCAGCCCGCGCGTCAGCTCGTCGAACGACCTGCGCTGCCGCGGCCCGGCCTGCCCCTCCTGCGCCGACGCCGCGGGCGCGAGCGCGAGGAGCGTGACGAAGAGTGCGAGTAGGTGATGTCTCATGTTCTTACCTGCGTCCGGCTTTGACTGACAGAAGTCTTCTACGGCGCGAGCGGCGGCAGGCCCGCGGCGCGGAGGCCCGCGTTGACCGCCTCGACCTCCCGGCCCTTCAACTCGTTCCAACGCGACGCCGCTTCGCCGAGGCGGCGTCGCAGGTCGGCGGCGGCCGAGGCGGCCTGCGTCGTCGGCGCGGCGTCGGCCTGCTGGAGCACGTTGTAGAGCGTCGAGAATGACGAGTGGAGCTGACCGAAATCCGGCGGCGCGGGCGTCGCACTTGTCGCGTTCGAGCCGGCGGCGGTCGCGCCGGTTTCGAGCGCCGCCGCCTTTCCGTCGAGCGCGGCGAGCGCGTCGGAGAGCGCGGGCGCGAGTCCCGGCCGCGCGCGCAGGTCTTTAATCTGCGCGCGCAGTTTTTTGAGTGCGGCGAGCGCGTCGAAGGTCTCGGCCATCCCTTCGGCCGCCTCCGACGAGAGCGCGAACTGGCGTTCCAGCCCGGCGCGCGGCGTCCTGACGCGCGGGTCCATCTCGACGCGGAGCGTGCGCGTGAGAGTCTTCCCCGCGGCCGTCAGCTTCAGCGTGTACTCGCCCGGCAGCACCGAAGGGCCGAGCGGGTGGCGCGGCGTGTCGCGGTAGATGGCCGAGATCGGGAACTCGCGCCGCAGAGCCTTCGGCTCGGGGTAGTGCAAGTCCCAGACGAACCGCTGCATCCCGGCCGTCGCGGGCAGCACGCGCGGCGGGCGAATCCAGTAGGTCGGGTGCGCCAACTCCTTCTCGTCAACGAACTCGGGACGGTCGTCGCTGCGGAAGCGTCGGACGAGCTTGCCGGCGCGGTCGAAGATTTCGAGGACGACGGGCTCGCGCGCGTTCGTCTTCAGGTAGTAGTTGACGACGGCGCCGTCGGGCGGGTTCTGCCCCGCCGGCTCCTCGGGCGGGAGCGGCGTGTCGGTGTTGACGTTGCGGCGGACGCGGTAGGCGGTCTGCGGCGCGAAGAGGAAGGCGTCGGACGAGGCGACCTGCGCGTCCATCTGGCGGAGCGGCGTCACGTCGTCGAGAATCCAGAACGAGCGGCCGTGCGTGCCGACGACGATGTCGTCGCGGTGGACGACGAGGTCGCGGATGGAAGTCGCGGGCATGTTCAAGCGGAGCGGCTGCCACTCTTCGCCGTCGTTAAAGGAGACGTAGACGGCGCGCTCCGTCCCCGCGTAGAGCAGGCCGCGGCGGACGGGGTCTTCGCGGACGGCGTTGACCGGGTCGGCGGGCAGACCCTTGACGATCTCCGTCCACGTCGCGCCGCCGTCGTGCGTGCGGTAGACGTGCGGGCGCAGGTCGTCGAGGCGGAAGCGGTTGACGGCGACGTAGGCCGTGCGGTCGTCGAAGTGGCCGGCGTCGATGATCGAGACCTTGCTCCACGAAGTCAGCCCCGGCGGCGTCACGTTCTTCCAACTCTTCCCGCCGTCGGTCGTCCGGTGGATAAGCCCGTCGTCGGTGCCGACCCAGATGGTGTTTACGTCCCTGTGCGACGGCGCGACGGTGTAGATGACGCCGCGCCGCGGCATCGTGGCCATCTCAGGCTTGGAGTAGACGCCGATTGATTCGGGCACGTCGTAACGCTCGCGCGTGAGGTCGGGGCTGATGACCTCCCAAGAGTTTCCGCCGTCGGTCGTCTTAAACAGGACGTTGCCGGCGTAGTAGAGCACGCGCGGGTCGGCGGGCGAGAAGAGGACGGGCGCCGTCCTCAAGAATCTGTACTTGCCCGAGCGCACCGCCTCGGGCGCGATGTTCGTGGCCTGCCCCGTCGTCTTGTCGAAGCGCGAGAGCTTGCCGCCGTAGATGATGTTCGGGTTGAGGGGGTCGGCGGCGACGTAGCCGTACTCTTCGGCGCCGACGGTGCGCCAGTCGCGGAAGGTGATGGCGCCGTTGTCGCCGCGGCTCGTCGTGCCGACCGAGCCGCTCTCCTGCTGGCCGCCGTAGACCCAGTAGGGGAACTGGTCGTCGGTCGAGACGTGGTAGAACTGCGCGGTCGGCTGGTTGTACCAACTGCTCCACGTGCGCCCGCCGTTGACGGTGATGGTCGCGCCCTGGTCGGTGGCGAGCAGGATGATCTCGGGGTGCTCGGGGTTGATCCAGATGGTGTGGTAGTCGTCGCCGCCGGGCGCGCCCTTCCACGCGTGGAAGGTCTTCCCGCCGTCCGCCGATTTGTATGACGAAGTGTTGCCGGCGTAGACCACCTCGGGGTCGCGCGGGTCAACTTTGAGTTCGGCGAAGTCGCTCCCGCGACCCCAGACGCGAACCTCGTCGTTGACGCGCCGCCACGACTCGCCCGCGTCGTCCGAGCGGTAAACGCCGCCCAGTTGCGGCGCGTCCACGGTGGCGTAGAGGCGGCGAGGGTCTGAGGGCGCGACCGCGATGCCGATGCGCCCGAGGCCCTGCTCGAAGGTCGGCAACCCCTTCGTCAACTGCCGCCACGTCGTCCCGCCGTCCGTCGATTTGAAGAGGCCGCTGCCCGGCCCCTGCCACGCGCCGTTCTCCCAAGGGCCCTGCCGCGCCTGCCACATCACGGCGTAGACGGTGCGCGCCGTCGTCGGGTCGAAGGCGAGCGCGATGGCGCCGGTGTTCTCGTCCTTGTAGAGAACCTTCTCGAAAGTCTTGCCGCCGTCGGCAGAGCGGAAGACGCCGCGCTCGGCGTTGGGGCCGTAGGGGTGGCCGAGCACGGCGACGAATAGCCGCTCGGGGTCGCGCGGGTCAACGATGATCGAGCCGATCTGCTGGCCGTCCCGAAGCCCCAAGTGTTCCCAGGTGTTGCCGCCGTCGGTTGACTTGTAAATCCCGTCGCCGGTCGAGAGGTCTGGGCGCTGCAAGCCCTCGCCGCTGCCGACGTAGAGGGTGTTGGGGCGCGAGGGCGCGACGGCGAGCGCGCCGATGGAGCCGGTCGGCTGGTCGTCGAAGACGGGTGACCACGTGTGGCCGTAGTCGTCGGTCTTCCAGACGCCGCCGTTGTTGACGCCGATGTAGAAGACGTTGGGGCGGCCGGGGACGCCCGTCGCGCCGACGGTGCGCCCCGCGCGGAAGGGCCCAATCATCCGCCAGCGCATCGACTGGTAGAGCCGCTGGTCGAACTGCTGCGCGTGCGTCGCGAAGGCGGCGCAGGCGACGAGGGCGAGAAGGGGCGCGACGAGGCGGCGCGTCAGGGTCACGGGCTATCTCCTCTTTGACTCGGGTGTCACGGCTTCGGCGGGGCGGGGCGTTCGGGCAGGCTCTGCACGACCTTCCCCGCCTCGTCCAGAAATTCGAGTTTGGGCGCGCCGTCGGGCGCGACCTGCATCCTGACGCGCGGCCGGCCCTTGATGTCGTTGAGCAGGAGCAGCGTCGAGTTGTCGCGCAGCTTGCCGAGGAAGAGGCGCTGCTGCGTCGCCTCGTCCCGGTCGATCAACTCCTGCACGGCGGCCTTGCGCGCCGCCGGGTCGGCGATCTTCCGCGCGGCCTCCCACTTCGGGGCGAGCACGTCGGAGGGCACGTTGGGCTGCTGCCAGACTTCGAGCCCCGTCGCGTACGTCCCGTTGTCGCTCTCAAGGTAGCGAAAGCCGATGGCCTGATCGTTGCGCACCTTGTCGAAGGTCAGCGAGCCGGAGTGCCCCTTGCCGCCGTTCTCGCCGAAGACGAAGCCGCCCATCTCGTCGCCGAGGTGGTTGAAGAAGATCATGCCGGGCGCGCGCGGGTAGTCGCGCTTGATGATTTTGCCGTTGACGATGCCGGGGTGCTGGCGCGCCTCGTTGGAGATGACCATGCGGAGCTTGCCGTCCTTCTCCACGACGTTGATGCGCTCCACGTCTATCTCCTCGAACTTCTGCCGCGTGTCTCGGGCGGCGAAGGCGGCGAAGAGGAGCACGGCGCAGCAGAGCGTCGCCGCGCCGGCGTAAACTTTCAGGAGGCGCAACTCTTTCTCAAGTTTTTCGAGCCTGTTTTCCATGTGAGTTCCCCTTTGAGCAACGGCCCGCGCGCCGGGGGGACACGCGCCTTCGGGCGACGACCTTGTCGGCGGACGGGGCGGCGGCCGTCAACGCCGCGCGCCTCACTCGAACCCGCGGGGGGGCATGTCCGCGCCGCGGCGGAGCCAGTTGTCGTCGGGGTAGCGCGCGCCTGCCTCCATCAGGTGGAGCGTGTAGGCGTGGCGCGAGCGCGGGCTGCGGTTGGCGCGGCTCAGGTGCGGGAGCAGGCCGTGGAGCAGGACGAGCGCGCCCTTCTTCACTTCGAGCGGGACCAGCCCGTCGGTCGTCCACTGGCTTTCGTCGTAGTGCTCGAAGCGCGTGCCGCCGTCTGTGGCGCGCACGAAGCGCGACTTGAGCCCCGCGCGGTGCCCGCCCGCGAGCGCCCACAGACAGCCGTTCTCCTGCGTGGCGTCTTCGAGCGCGAACCAGAGACCCGTCACGGTTAACGGCTCGGTGAAGAGAAAGGTCGCGTCCTGATGACAGGTCACCTCGCCGCCGATATGGGGCTGCTTGAAGATGTACATCGACTGGATGAGCAGCGGCTCGCGGTAGCCCAACGCGGCGGCGAGCGCGGCGAGCGCCGGCGTCCGCGAGAAGCGCCGGAAGACCGGGTCGAGGTCGTGGAGCGCGTGGCCGATCTTGTTTATCGCGCGCGCCTTCTCCTTCACGAGCCGCCCGCCTTCGTCGAACGCGCCCTCCTCGAAGAAGAAGCTGACCTTGTCGCCGGAGTCGAGAAAATATTCGTCGCTGCGGCGCGCCTGCTCGCGCGTGGTGAAGATTGACAGCACCTCGCCCGGCTCGAACGACTCGACCAGTTCGTCGGCGCGCGCCCTCAGGCGGTCGCACTCGTCGGCCGCGACGAACCCCTCAAGCACGAGGAAGCCGTCGCGCTCGTAGGCCGAGAGCTGTGCGGGCGTGAGCATCAATTAAGGATTTGAAATTTCAAATCTGAAATTTGAAATCAGTCTTACCTCCCGCGCGCCGGGGCCGGGCTCTGGACGAAGGCGGCGGCGTCGCGTTTGAGCTGCGCGAGCGAAGTCTGGTCGATGTACATCATGTGGCCGGCCTCGTAGAAAGTCGTCGTGACGTTGGCGCGTAAAGAAGGGTCGAGACCCATGTGGCGCAGCGTGTACTCGGCCGCGAAGTAGGGCGTCGCCAGATCGTAGTAGCCCGAGGCGACGAACAGGCGCATGTAAGGGTTCTTGTTGAAGGCGCTGAGCAGCGCCGTGCTCGTGTCGGCGTAGGCGTTGTCCGAGCCGAAGTCCCAGCGGCCGACGCCGCCGCCGAGGATGTAGTATTCGAGGTCGGAGCGGAAGCCGAGTTCCGAGCGAACGTACTGGTTGAAGGTCGCCGTGTAGGGCGGGCGGATGGCAACCATGCTCGGGTCAAAGTCGGGGCGCTCGGTGACGGCGAGGTCGTCGATGCCTTTGAAGCGTCCGTCGAGCCGGCCGACGGTGCGCTTCTGGTCGCGCAGGAGCTCCTTGTCGAAGCGCGAAATCTCGATGCGGAGGTCGCTGTTGTCGATGAAGCGCTTGTCGAGGCCGGTGTAGCGGTTGAGCCGGTCGATGACCTCCTGCCGCTCGGGCTGAGTGAGCTGGTCGCCCTTCGCCAGCGCGACCGTGTAGTCGGTCGCCGCCCAACGCTCGACTTCGTCGAGCAGTTGTCGCAGCGGGCGCCCCTGCGCGTCGGGCGGAAGCCGCTTGTGATACCAGGCGATGGCCGAGTAGGTCGGCAGGAACAGCACGTACGGCAGGTCGTTCCCGCGCGCGAACCGCGCCGTCTGGAAGTTCATGATGGTCGAGATGAGCAGGACGCCGTTGAAGGCGACGCCGCGCTCGACGAGGTAGCCCGACAGCCCCGCGGCGCGCGTCGTCCCGTAACTCTCGCCGACGAGGAAGAGCGGCGAAGTCCAACGCTGGTTGCGGACGAGGTAGAGGCGGATGAACTCGCCGACCGACTGGATGTCGCCCTGAAGTCCGAAGTAGCGGCTGGCCAGATCGGGTCGCGCGGCGCGGCTGTAGCCGGTGCCGACGGGGTCGATGAAGACGAGGTCGGTGAAGTCGAGCCAAGTGTGCTCGTTGTCCACGAGGCGGAAGGGCGGCGCGGGCATCGCGCCGTCTTCGAGCATCTGGACGCGGCGCGGCCCCAGCGCGCCGAGGTGGAGCCAGACCGACGACGAGCCGGGCCCGCCGTTGAAGGAGAACATCAGCGGACGGCGCGCCGCGTCGTTCGCCCCGTCGAGCGTGTAGGCCATGTAGAAGATGCGCGCCTCGGTCTCGCCCGCCGCCGACTTGAGCGGCATCACGCCGGTCGTCACCGTGTAGCGCAGCGTGCGGCTGCCCACCCTGACTTCGTGCTTCGTGACGGAAGGCGGGCCGTCGGTCATGGCCGCGTCGCGCTCGCCCGGCGTCGGGGACGGAGTCGGGCGCGGGGTCGCGCCGGGCGCGCCCTGCGGCTGCGGGCCGGCGCCCGGCTGTTGCGGCTGCGGCGGCATTTGCGGCTGGGGCGTCGCGGCCTGTGGCTGGGGGGCCGCGCCCTGCGACGGCGGCGGCTCCTGGGCGGCGGCCGGCGCGGCGGCCGAGAGGCAGAGCGTGAACAGGAGCGCGAGCTTGAGGTTCTGACTGACCCGCTCGCGGCGGGCGTGCGTGTGGCCTCGCATCTGTGCGTGTGTCCCTCCGGTCGGAATGTGAACTCAGGTTAAGTCGCGGACTGTGGCGCTGTCAAAACGCGCCCCGGCGCGTAAAAGTTTCAGAGGGCGCGGGCGGCTACGGCCGCGCGGCGGGTTTCGAGGTAGTGCTGCCAGAGCAGGCGCGCGGCGACGGCGCGCAAGGGGCGCCAAGCTTCGGCGAGCGCGTCAAGCTCCGAAGGCGTCGGGCGCGCGGGGAGGCGCTTGACCTCCTGCGCGGCGATCTGGAGCGCGAGGTCGCCGGAGGGCCACGCGTCCGTGCGGCCGAGCGCGCGCAGGAGGTAAATCTCCGCCGTCCACGGGCCGACGCCCTTGAGCCGCGTGAGCGCGGCGCGCGCCTCGTCGTCGTTCAACTCGCCGAGCGCGGCGAAGTCCAGCTCGCCTTCGACGACGGCACGCGCGGCCAGCCGGCAGTAGAGCGCCTTCTGCCGGCTGAAGCCGAAGGCACGGAGCTGCGCGTCGTCAAATGTCAAAAACTTCTCCGGCGTGAGCGGCGAGGCGGCCGCGACGAGGCGCGCGAAGGCGGCGGCGGCCGAGGCGAGCGAGACCTGCTGTTCGAGGATGGTGATGACGAGGGTCGGGAAGCCTTCCTCGCGCTCCCACATCTGCGGCATCCCGTGCTCGCGCGCGACACGCGCGAGGTCGGCGTCCATCTTCGACAGCGCGGCGACGAAGCGCGGCAGCGCCCCTTCAGTCAACCTCTTCGGCGCGCGCGCGGCTGCTCTCGGCGGCATGGCCGCGAGCTTAACAAAACCGGGCCGCGGGCGGTAGCCGCCGGGCCGCGAGGCGGAGGAATGAATTAACAGGGGTGGACAGGACGGACACGATCAGCAATTAAAGATTTCAAATCTGAAATTTCAAATCTCTAATCTTCAATCCCCAAATCCTGTTCATCCTGTCCACCCCTGTTAATTCTTCTTACGCTTCCGCGCGACTTCGACGCGGCGCGAGTCGTCTTCTTCGTCCCCTTCGTCTTCGGCCTCGGCGCGCAGGCCCAGCCGCATGGCGTCGAAGACGGGGAGGCGCGCCGGCTCGGGCATCGGACTTGAGGCGCCGCGCGCGGAGAACCAGATGGCCTCGTTGAGGACGCGCGGGTCGGCCATGTCGGCGTGCTCGGTGTCCTGCTCGGCGGTGCGGCGCATCCAGTAGAGCGTGGCGGCGTCGCGCGCCGCGGGCGTCAGCAGGTTGTCGGGCGCGAGGTCGGGCAGCACGGCCCTGTAGGGGCGCGGGTCGGCCTCGCTTCTGAAGATGTCAACGGGCGTAGCCGTCGCGTCGAGCAGGTTCATCGGCTGGAGACCGAGCAGCAGCTCCATCGTGCGGATAAAGCTGACGGTGTTGTGAAACTCGCGGACGAGCGCGCCGGGGCGGTTGTAAGCGCTGATGACGAGCGCGACCGAGCGGTGACAGTCAACGTGGTCGGGGCCGTCCTGCGCGTCGTCCTCGACGACGAAGATGGCGGTGTCTTTCCAGTAAGGGCTGGACGAGACGGCCTCGACGATGCGGCCGAGCGCGTAGTCGTTGTCGGCGACGTAGAACTGCGCCGTGGGGCGTCCGCGCGAGACGCCGTTGGTGTGGTCGTTCGGCAGGCGAATCATCGAGAAGTGCGGCATCGGGTCGCCGCGCCCCGCCTCGCGCGTGGCGACGAAGGCGCGGAACTCCGCGAGCCAGTCGCCCGCGCGCGAGTAGCCGCGCAGCCGCTCGTCCGCGTGCGCGGGGCTGACGAGCGCGTCGGCGCGTCCGCCCGACTCGCGCGCCGCGCGGTAAGACTCAACAGTCATCGCGTCGGGCGTCGCCAGATCGTATTGCGGTAGGTCGGGCTGTGGTGGCCTTCGAGCGACTTCTTGGTCGGGATGGCACTGAGGGTCTTCGACGTGTTGGGGTAGGTCTTCGACCTGTTCGACGTGAGCGAGACCACGTCGGCCTCGGAGAGCGTGCCGACGAACTCGCCGTAGTTGCGGTAGGAGAGTCCGGCTCGCGCCGCCGCGTCCCAGAGGTAGAGCGTCTCCGGCTCGGCCACGTCGCGCGCGCCGTTGAGGTAGGGGACGAAGCGGCGCATGAAGCCGGCGATCTCTTCGGCGCCGGCGCCCGCGGCGAACGCGGGCGGCGCGCCCGCGAGCGGCCAGAGGTTCGGCAGGCGGTTGAAGCCCTCGAAGTCGTATGTGCGCCCGCGCCCCGAGTAGTCCCAGCGGTAAGCCTTATCCGTGAAGTCGCTGGAGAAGGCGGCCGTTGACCAGTTGTGTCCGTCGGGGCTGGCCTCGGCGTTGACGAAGAAGCGGTCGAAGAGTCCGAAGCGGAGCGCGAGCGCGCGGTGGTTGGGCGTGACGTTCTGCGGCGTGCCGCCACGCGTGCGCGCGGCCTCGCCCGCGCCGAAGATGGCGAGCGAGGGGTCGCCGTCGGCGCGCGTGCCGTCGCCCGAGGCCGCCACGTCGCCGAAGATTTGGTCGTAGGTGCGGTTCTCCTTGATGACGTAGACGACGTGGCGGATGGGCGAGCGCCCGCCGAAGAGAGTCCTGCGTTCGCCGCCGACGAGCCCGTTGTTGCGCATCACCGACTGCGTGTGGCGCGCAAGCTCGCGCTCCGTCGGCTCGCGCACGGCGGAGATGTTGCCGGCGACGAGCGAGACGCTGTACTGGCCGCCGAGGCCGCCGCGCCCCTTGTACGAGCCTTCGGGGAAGCGCACGTTGGGCGCGTTCGGCGCGCGCCCCGAGTTGTCCACCTCCATCGAAGAGTTCGCGAAGCCGGTCCCCTTCCCGTTGCCGACGAAGACCGTTCCCGCCGCGACGGCGATGGCCGAAGGGTACTGACCCGTCGGCAGGAAGCCGCGCACGACCGAGCGGCGACCCGCTCCGCCCTCGCTCTCGCCCTCTTCGCGCGCGCCTCTCCTTCGACTCGTCCGTCTCGCCCGTCGCGTCTGTCTTGTTGCCGCGCCGCGCGACGCGTCGGAGAGCGCGACGACCGCGACCGAGTTGCTGTGCGCGTTGGCGACGTAGAGCGTGCGGCCGTCGTCGGAGAGCGCGAGACCCTCCGGGCTTGAGCCGACGCGCGCGCCCTCGGCCAGACGCACGTCGATGCGCTCGACCTCGCGGTCGGTCGCGGTGTCGATGACCGAGACGCTGTCCGCGTTCGAGTTGACGACGTAGAGCCGCGAGGCGTCCGCGTTCAACGTCATCGCCGTCGGGTGCCGGCCGACGGGGACGTAAGAGACGCGGCGCCCGCCGCCCGCGAAGTCAACGACCGCGACCGAAGCGTCGCCCCAGCACGAGACGTAGACCTTCGAGGCCGCGCCCGCCGGAAGCGACTTGTAATCGTCGGCGCGCGGGCGCGACGAAGGCGCGGGCAGCGCGACGACGCCGTAAGGGTAGACTTGATAACCCGCGCCGCCGGCCGGCGCGGGCGTGGGCGGCGGCGCGACGGCGCCCGCCTGTTGCGAACGCCGACCGGCGAGGTCGATGCGCTCCATCCCGTGCTCGGCGTTCGCGAGGTCGTGGACGACGCCGAGGCTGTCGCCGAGGTTGTTGGCGACGTAGAGCGTCAGGCCGTCGGGCGAGAGCGCAAGCCCCGTCGGGTAGACGGCCGCCCGTCCCGAGTTGTAGCGCGGGGTCGGCGGCGCGGTGGCGAAGGCGTTAACGTCGATGGAGTGCGCCTCGACCTTCGTGTCGGGGCCGGGCGAGGCGGGGACGACGGGCGTCGCGGCGCCCGGCAGGAAGCCGAACGTCCAGACCTTGTTCTCGAAACCTCCCGAGACGTAGAGCGTGTAGAAGCCTTCGCGGTCGGGCCGGGGCGAGAAGGCCGCGCCGACGTTGGCGCTCTGCGGCGTGGGGAAGTAGACGTTCTGCACGACCGCCGGCGGGCGCGCGTCGAGGTCGATGACGGCGAGCGACTGCTGCGCGCGGTCGGTCTTCGAGTCGAACTGGACGCCGTGGCCGCTGTTGACGGCGACGAGGTAGCGGCCGCGCCTGTCCGGCCCGCCGCGGTCGGGGCTGCGCGCAAACGCGACGGGGAGCGAGCCGACCGCCGGGCGCCGCGTCGTCAAGTCCATGACGAGCGAGCCGGCGGGCGTCAGCGCCCTGCCGCCCGAGGCCGGCGAGTTCGTGACCGCGATGTCGGCCGAAGAGTTGACGAGTCCGAGCGCGGCGGCCGCGAGCGCGATCAGGCAAGCGCACAGGCCGCGCGACACGCGGCGCGCCGCCGGGAGTTGATTCATGTTGCGGGCTCCTCGCCGCGAGTTTATAAGAGGAGCATGCCGGCCCGAAGTCTTTCGCGCGGCGTCGCGAAGTTTTTTTTTAAAGCCGGCGGCCGAGGCGCCCGCCGCGCGTGGGTCGAGAGCGATGAAACCTTACGTCTGCCCCAAGTGCTTCCAAGCCTCGCCCGCGCCCAACAAGAGCGGCGCGTGTCCGGTCTGCGGCCACTCGACCAGGGGCGCGCGCCTTCTGCTGTCGTGCGTGCTCGCGTTCTTCCTGCTCATTCTGACCTTGTCCGCGCTCACCCTCTTCATCATGTACGCGCGCTCCTTCTGAGGCCCGCCTCCGACCCCCTCTCTTAACCCGACGCGGCGGATTAAGATAGAGTTAGAACCGCCTGCGGTAGCGGGCGGGTCGTCGTTACGCGATACGTCTGTATACCGTAAGACCGACCCGCCCGCTACCGCAGGCGGTTCTGACTTTAAAGCTCCTCGAACTCGGTGGCGCGGACGACGATCTTGTCCTGGCGGAAGCGCCGCTCCAACCCCTCGCGATACCCGCGCCACCACGCGCGGTCTAAATCGTCGGCCATCACCTCGAAGATGACGACGCGGTCGCGGCTCTCCTCGCCGCCCTCGCGCCAGACCCCCTCGGCGGGCGAACGGCGGAAGGCCGTGACGCCGCCGAAGCGCGCGGCCAGCTCCTCGCTGACGCGGTCGAACTCGCCCGCGCCGAAGCTGCGCCCCTCGTTGTCGTAGAGCGGCAGAAGTATCTCAACTAAGTGCACGCGGCGGCGCCCCTCTCAGGCCGACACGTCGGCGCGCCGCACGTCGCCGCCGCCGCCCGCGCCCGCGTACTTCGCCGGCTCCGCGTCGAACTTGTTCCGGCACTCCGCGCTGCAAAAGTGGTAGGTGCGCCCGCCGTACTCGGACTGCTCACCCACGTCCTCCGGGTTCAGCCCCATCCCGCACACCGGGTCAGTCGTCACTTCCATCTCATCCCCTCCTTTGTCGTTTTGAAATTCCGTCCTTACTTCCTCGGGCGCACGGTGACGAAGACGGTGCCCTCGCCGCGCGTGACGAGCAGGAGCAGCGGGCGCTCGCCCGACCCCTGGATGGCCGCGCGCAGGTCTTCGATTGTCTTGACCGGCTGGCGGTTCGCCTGCTCGATCAGGTCGCCCTGCTGCAAGCCGGCCTCGGCCGCCGGCCCGCCCTGCTCGACGCCCGTCACGACCAGCCCCTGCCGGTCTTCGGGCAGACGCAGCCTCGCGGCAAGCTCCGGCGTCACCGGCGTCACCGTCACGCCGAGCTTGCCGCCGTCGCCCTGCTCCGCTCCGCCGCCGCCGCCGCCCTCGCCGCCCTCTTCGCGCCCCGAGTCGTTCGACGCGGCCAACTCGCCGAGCGTGACCTTGACCTGCTGCTCGCGCCCGTCGCGCAGGATGTCGAGCGTCACGTCGGTGCCGGGCTGCGTCGCGGCGACGAGGTTGCGCAGCTCGTTGGCGTCGTTGACCGCCGCGCCGTTGAGCGCCGTGATAACGTCGTTCTGCCTCATCCCCGCGCGGTCGGCCGCGCCGCCCCTCTGCACCGAGCCGACGATGACGCCGCGCGCCTCCTTCAATCCCAAACTCTGCGCGATGTCCTCGGTCACCTGCTGGACGTAGACGCCGAGCTGGCCGCGCCGCACGCGCCCCTTCGAGATGAGCTGCTCGGTGACGCTGCGCGTCATGTTCGAGGGGATGGCGAAGCCGATGCCGATGTTGCCGCCCGTCGGCGAGAAGATTTGCGAGTTGATGCCGACCAGCTCGCCCGAAGTGTTGACGAGCGCGCCGCCCGAGTTGCCCTGATTGATCGGCGCGTCGGTTTGCAGGAAGTCCTCGAAGCTCCCGTCCGAGAGCCCCGTCCGCCGCCCCTTCGCGCTGATGATGCCGGCCGTCACCGTCTGCCCGACGCCCAGTGGGTTCCCGACCGCGAGCACCACGTCGCCCACGCGCACGCGGTCTGAGTCGCCGAGCGTGAGCACGGGCAAGTCCTTCGCCTCGACCTTGAGGACGGCGAGGTCTGAGGGCGGGTCGTTGCCGACGAGCTTGGCGGGGAGGGCGCGGCGGTCGGAGAACTCGACCGTGATCTCCTCGGCGCCGTCAACGACGTGGTGGTTGGTGACGATGTAGCCGTCGGGGCTGATGACGACGCCCGAGCCGAGCGCGCGCTGCGGCGTCTCGCGCGGCTGGACGGGCGCCTGCCGCTGCTGCTGCTGCTGCCCGCCGCCGCCGCGGCCGAAGAAGTCCCGCAACGTCTCGTCGTCGAGGAACGGGTGCTGGCGCGGCGCGCGCGCCAGACGCACCGCGCGGATGGTGACGACGGCCGGCGCGACGCGCGCCACCACGTCGGCGTAGGAGTTGAGTGCGGCCGCGGGCGCGCCGCCCGCCGGCTGCTCGGCCGTGCGCGGCAGCTTGAAGTCCGACTCCGACGCGCCCCTGCGGCACCCCGCGAGCGCGAGACCCAGTGCGACGATGATGACGAACGCGACGAACGATCTCTTCATAAACCCACCTCTCGGACGGGGGCACGCCTCCGGGCGCGCGCCCCACTAATGTTCTCTAAAGGAGTTTCCGCTGACAGTATTTAACAACTACTCGGCCGCCGACGCAAAACCCGCCGCGCGCCCCGCCGCCCCGAGAAAAGTTCTTGAGTCCCCGGCCGCCCACGGCGCATCATAGGGCGGCGAACCTATGAAGAGAGCACCAGGCCGAGTTCGAGTACGAGGGTATGACCGCCACCTGGCAAACGCCCGGGGGCTGAAAGCGCGCGCCGGCGGGGGTACACGCGTGAGAATGTTCCGACACTTACTCTGCGAGTCGCGTTGAGGAAGCACGCCACACGCGCGACTCCGCTCGTCCTGCTCGCGGCGCTCGCGCTCGTCTCGCAGGCGTGCTCGCCCGCGCCCGCCGGGCGTGTCGCGTCGGGCGCGGGCGGCGTCAACTCCTCTTCGCCTCAGCCGACGCCGGCGCGCGAGACGGACTTCGACGAATACATGCGCGCCGACTTCGCCCCGGCCGACGGCTTCGACTTCCCCTTCGGCGACGGCGACGGCGGCGGCTCCTACACCGACGACGCCACGGGCAAGCGCCACGCCGGCTGGTACGTCGCGACGCACTTCGCCGAAGTCTACTCGCTCGGCATCCACACCGGCGAAGACTGGAACGGAGCGGGCGGCGGCGACACCGATCTGGGCCAGCCCGTCTACGCCGCCGCCAACGGCCGCGTCCGCGTGGCGCGCGACTGCGGGCGGCTCTGGGGCAAGGTCGTCGTCCTCGAACACTTCTTCTACGAGAACCACGAGCGCCGCGAGATACTATCGCTCTACGCGCACCTCGGCGAGATCAAGGTGCGCGACGGTCAAGAGGTGCGCCGCCGCCAGGAGATCGCGACCGTCGGGCAAGACCCCGAGAAACTCTTCAAGGCGCACCTCCACTTCGAGCTGCGCTGGGACGCGACGCTCGCGCCGACCTACTGGCCCTCCTCCGACCGCAAGGACGCGGCGTGGGTGCGCGAGCACTACGCAAAGCCCTCGGACTTCATCAAGTCGCACCGCAAGCTTCACGTCCCGCAGGGCGAGCCGGCGCTCGTACTCGTAGACCAACAGCGCTATAAGGCGCGTCTCTACGCGGGCGGGCGCCTGGGCGGCGAGTACGACGTGAGTCTGGGTCAGGGCGTGGGCGTGAAGCAGGTCGAGGGTGACAACAAGACGCCGAAGGGCATGTACTTCGTCACGCAGAAACACCGGGGCGAGTTCCCCGGCGCCTACGGCGCCTACTACGGCGGCCACTGGATAAAAATAAACTACCCGAACCGCTTCGACGCCGCGCGCGGGCGCGCCTCTGGGCTCATCACGCCGGCGCAGGAGTCTTCCATCGCGGCCGCGTGGGAGCGGCGCGCCCCGACCTTGGAGAAGACGCGCCTCGGCGGCGGCATCGGCTTCCACGGCTGGGCGCGCGAATGGGAGAACGACGGCCCCCGCCACCTCTCATGGGGCTGCGTCGTCCTCCACCTCTCCGACATCCCCGACTTCTACGACCGCGTCCCCGCGGGCACGATGGTCGTCATCTTTTAGCCTCGGCCAATTCTACTTACTCTTCTCCTGCACCGCGCCGTCCAGGGCGGCGCCGCGAGCTTTATAAACGACGTGCGTTCCGATACAGTCGCCGACCGTATGGTGGCGAGTTCGACCGAAGAGGGGAGCGGCGGCGGCGGCGGCGCTGCGCGCGGGCTGGCGTTGACGGGCGCGCTGACGGCGGCCGTCTACGCGGCGACGTTCCTCTTCTACGTCCGCGGGTTTCAGGGGTACTCGCGCCGCGCGCGCGAGGTCTTCATCTGGCTGGCGGTGCTGCCGCTGCTCTACCTGTTCCGGCGCGGCTACCTCATCGTGCGCGACGCGGGCGACCGCGCGCAGGTCACGACGATAGTCGCTTTCGCGGCGCTCTTCTGCGTCACCTGCGCGCTCGTCTACCCCTTCCACTCGACCGACGTGTTCGGCTACATCAACCGCGGCTGGCAGCAGGTTCATTACGGGATGAACCCTTACGTCTACACCGTCGCGGAGACGCCGGGCTGGCGCGAAGACCCGATGATGTGGGAGCACTGGATTCACAACCCGAACCCTTACGGCTTCCTCTTCTCGCTGCTGGCGCGCGTGCTCTGTAGTTTGGGCGGCGGCAACTGGTGGGCGACGCTGCTGCTCTTCAAGGGCGTGAACGCCGCCGCGTACGGCCTGACGGGCTGGCTCGTCTGGTCGGGCGCGAGGCACCTCGGGCACGCGCGGCCGGCGCTGGCGCTCTACTCGTTTCTGTGGAACCCGCTGGTGCTCCTGCACCACATCGCGAACGGGCACAACGACGTGCTCATCGGGTGCGCGCTGGCGCTCGCGGCCTATCTCGCCGTGACGGGGCGCGACGTGTGGGTGCTGCCGGCGCTGGCGGCGGCGACGATGTTGAAGTACGCGCCGGTGCTCGTCGTCCCGGCGGCGCTGCTCTACGTGTTCAGGAAGAGGGGCTGGCGGACGGCGCTCGTCGGGTGCCTGCTCGCCGCGCTGGTCGCGGCGGCGGCGGCCGCGCCTTACGCCGCCGACTGGCGCCGGTTCAGGCTCGAAGACATACGCGACAACGCCACGCTCATCGACAACTCGCTCCACTCGTTCCTCATCCACGTCTACACGAACGCGGGGAGGCTCGTCGCGCCGCTCGCCGAGTACAAGGAGGCGGTCAACTCGGCCATCAAGGCGGCGCTGCGCTACGGGTTCGTCGTCTTTCTGGCGGGCGTCTACCTGAGGTTCTGGCGGAGGGCTTCGGCCGGGCGTCTGGTCGAGCTGTCGGCGCTCGTCCTGCTGGTGCTGATGTGCGTGGTCAGCTCGAAGTTCAACGCGTGGTACATGGGGATGGTGCTGCCGACGGCGCTCCTGCTGCCCGAGCGCCACTGGCTCCGGCGCCTGACGCTGCTCATCGCCACGGCGCAGACGCTCTCGCTCACCTTCTTCAAGCAGGCTTACATGCTCAACTACTTCGCGATGATCCTCGTCCCCGCCGTCATCGTCTTCCTCCAACTCCGCCGCGAGCGCGCCGCCGGCGAAGCCACGCCCGCGCCAACGCCCGAGGCGTCCGCTTAAGGGCGCGGGTGAAGGGCGCCCCTCACTCTAAATCGAACCCGACGCGCTCGGCGGCGGTCGCGCCGGCGACGTTGTCGGCGACGGCGATCTCGATCTCGTAGCGGCCGGGCGGGAGTTGGCCGAGCGAGACGGCGCCCGTCACGGGCAGCCGCGAGGCGTCCGAGCCGGCCTCGGGCGCGAGTTTGCGCGCGGGCGCGGCGACCACCGCCCGGTTGTCGCGCAGGACGCGCACCGTCACCGAGAGACCTTCGCCGCCCGGCGCCGCGTTGTAGACGAAGGCGAGGAAGCTCAAACGCGACGAGCGCGGGAAGCGGCGGTCTACGCTGAACTGAACCTGCGGCGCCCCCTTCGCGTCCACGCCCCGGCCGCCGCCGCCGACCTCGCGCCCGCCGAGGTGGATGCTGCTCAGCGTCAGACGCTTCTTCGAGAGGTCGGGAATCTCTATCCACTGCGCGGCGCTCCCCACCCGCCCGCCGCGCGAGTCGCGCGCCGCCGCCTTCACCTGATAGAGGCCGGGCGCGACCGGCGCGCGGTAGTTGTAGATGACGCCCGGCCGCCCGGCCGACGACGACGAAGGCGCGGCCTCGGCCGCCACGTTGAGCCGCGTCTTGAACGTCGAGACCTGCCGGCCCTGCTCGCTCAAAACCAAGCCGACCACGTCCACGGCCGCCGGCTGTCTGCCGTCCGCCCCGTAGTCGAGCCCGGCCGTCGAGACCTCGACCGAGCTGGTCAAAACCGCGCCGCTCCCCGGCACGTCCACGAAGCTCGCCGAGAGCACGGTCGGCAAATCCCGCCGGCCCACCGGCGCCGAGAGCGCCGCGCGGAAGTCTGCCTCCGCGCCGCGCCCGCCCGCGTCCGGCGCGCCCTCGCCCGCGGACTTCGCCGCCGCCGCCTTCGGCTCCTCCACGCCCCTCGCGGCCGCCGTCAGGTAGCCGCGGTGCAGGCGCACCGTCAGGTCGGGCCGCCCCGCGACGCTCACCTCGACGCGCCGGAAGCGCCCCTGCCTCTGCCCCTCGCCCTCGGGGCGCCACGCGATGCGGTAGTAGTTCGAGGTCTCTTCGAGCACGCGCGAGACCCAGCGGTCGAAGTAGTTGGTGTTCTTGAGGAACTGCCCGCCGGTGTCGCCGGCGAGCGCCGAGAGCCCGTCCTGCGAGAGCAGCGACTCGCCGACCGAGGCGCGTTCGAGACGCCCCTTGGGGTCGTGCGCCTTCTCGCCCGTCGCGTCGTTGAAGGGCGCGAACAGGCCGCGCGCGTCGATGCTGTAGACGACGCTCCCGTTGCGCGCCGCCGCGTCGGTCACCCGCTGGAGCCGGTGGTTCGCGCCCGAGGCCGAGTTCTTGCCGTCGAGGTAGAAGCCGTCCGAGACGAAGAAGATGAGCTTGCGCCCCTCGATCTGACCCGCGACGCGGACGAGCTGTTCGAGCGAGCCGAGCGAGGCGGCCGCGACCGACTCCATCCCCTTCGCGATGTTGGTCGCGCGCCCCCTGACCATCTCGAAGATGCCGTTCCTGTTCATCCCGCGCGTATTGCTCCTGGTGGCGAAGCCCTGAAGTATCTTCTCGATGTAGAAGTCGGCCGCGTCGCGGTCGCCGTTGAGGATGCGGACGGCGACGTACTCCGACATCGGCGGCTGGTCTGTGTCGCGCACGGTGTCGGGCACGGGCTTCAGCCGCGCGACGGCCGCGCGCAGCACGACCTTGTTGTCGGTGAACTGTTGGAGGAAGCCGAGCTGCCCGCTGGCCGTGACGAAGGCGGCGAGGTCGCCCGGCGCCATCTCCTCGTCGAGGAAGTGCGAGAGCGCCGAGCGCGTGCGCCCGAGGCTGTCGAGCGAGAGGTGCAGGTCGTCGATGAAGAAGATGACGACGCGCCCGCGCGCACGCGGCGCCGCCGCGCCAGACGCGCCCGCCGCCGCACGTTTGCCGGCGGCGCCTTCGTCAACCGTCCCGCCGCCCTTCGCGACCCCGCCCGACACGCGCTCGAAGAAGGCGACGGGGACGGCTCGCCCGTCCACCTTCAGCTCGAACTGCTCGCGCCCCAGCCCCTCGACGAACCTGCCCGACTTGTCGAAGACCGCCACGTCGGTCTGCGCCAGCTCCGACTCGACGCGCACGACCTCCTCCGGCCTCTCCTGCGTCTGCGCCAGCGCGACGCCGGCGAGGCAGAGCAGCGTCGCCGCCGCCGCCACGAGCCACAGGCGCCCCGCCGAACCTCTTCCGACCCGGAGACACTTCATAACGAGTCTGCCTTTCTTTCCCGCCCTTCCTTCCCGTCCTTCTTTCCAACTACGTGTCGGACGTTCGCGCTCAGTTCTCCTCCTCCGGCTCGCCGCCCGCCGGCGGCCCTTGCGCGCCGGCCGCGGGCGTCGCGGGCTTGACGATGACGGCCGGGATGTCGGACGAGCGCACCAGCGCGTTGAAGCTCTTGAGGTCGTCCGACATCACCTGATTGAGCTGCCGGAGCTGCGCGTCGATCTTCCCCGCCAGCTCGTCGTAGAGCGTGTACGACTGCTCGGTCGGCTGCGCGTCGGCGCTGGCGACGATGCCGCCGAGCGCGGCCAGCTTGTTGTTGAGCCGGATGGGGAAGTTCAAAGGATCTTGGCTGCTCTGGTTCTTCGTCTGGTATAGCTCCTCCTCGACGGCGCGGAGCTTCCGGTCGAGCTGGCCGCCGGCCGCGACCACGGCCTTCGCCGACGGCTGGTCGCCGACGCGCTTGAGCAGGTCGTCCAGTTGCCTCCGCACGTCGCGAATCTGCGCGACCGCGTTGTGCGTCTCGGTCAGCTTGTCGCGAATCTTCAGGAGCAGCGCGAACTGCTTGTCGAACTCCTCCTGCGTCGTCTGGAGGCGCGGGTCTTTCCTGATCTCGAACGTCTGCGTCTGCGTCTTCCCGTCGGCGGTGAGACGAATCTGATACGTGCCGGGCACGGCGCGCGGCCCGCGCGTCTCGCCCGCCCAGAGGATGAGGTTGGGGAAGCGCGTCGAGTCTTCGTAGCGCATGTCCCACACGAAGCGGTTCAGCCCCGCGTCCGTCGAGACGCGCGGCGCGCCGCCGCCGCGGCGGCCCGTGAACTCGGACGACTCTTCGCCCGACGGCGCCTGCGGCTGCTCGGGAGGCGTCTGCACCTGCGCCGAGCCGGGCGCGGTCGAGGCGCCGGGCTGTCCCGCCGTGCCCCCCGCGGGCGTGGGCTGCGGGCGCGGCGCGCGCGCCGTGAACTTGCGGACGGACTTGCCCGCCGGATCGATGAATTCGAGCGTGACATCCGTCGTCGGCTTCGACTTCAGGTAGTAGTAGACGACCACGCCGCCCGGCGGGTTCGCGCCGAGCGTGGCCGTCGGGGGGAGCGGCGCGCCGCCGCCCGGCATCCGGTAGGCGTCCTCGGGCTTGAGGAGCGTCGTCTCGCCGCCGCCCGCGCGCTGCGCGTCGGTCAACTGGTGGAGCGCCGCGAGGTCGTCGAGAATCCAGAAGCCGCGCCCCTGCGTGGCGACGACCAAGTCCTTATCGCGCTTGTGCACGGCGAGGTCGGTGATGGGCACGTAAGGCAGGTTGAGCTGGAAGGCTTGCCAGCGCTCGCCGTCGTCGAAGGAGACGAACATGCCGGCCTCCGTCCCGGCGTAGAGCAGGCCGCGCCGCGCCGGGTCTTCGCGCACGACGCGCGTGAAGGCGCCGTCGGGGATGCCGGCGTCGATCTTCCGCCACGTCTTGCCGTAGTCGCCCGTCCGGTAGAGGTAGGGCTTAAAGTCGTCGGACTTGTAGGCGGTCGCGGCGACGTAAGCGGCGCCGGCTTCGTGCGGCGAGGCGTCGATGGCGTTGATCTGAATCCACTCGGGGATGCCCTTCGGCGTCACGTTCGCCCACGTCTTGCCGTTGTCGCGCGTGACGTGGACGAGGCCGTCGTCCGAGCCGGTCCAGATGACGCCCTTCTGCACGGGCGACTCCGAGACGGTGAAGATCGTGTCGAAGTACTCGACGCTGGTGTTGTCCTTCGTGATGGGGCCGCCCGTCGGCCCCTGCTTCGACTTGTCGTTGCGCGTCAGGTCGCCGCTGATCATCTCCCACGACTGCCCCTCGTTGGTCGAGCGGAAGAGGTGGTCGCCCGCCGCGTAGAGGGTGTTCGGCTCGTTGGGCGAGAACAGAATCGGGTAGTTCCACTGGAAGCGGTACTTCATCCCCTCGGCGCCCGAGCCCATCGGGTTGTCGGGCCAGACGTTGACCGCGCGCAACTGCTTCGTCCGGTGGTCGTAGCGCGTGAGGTAGCCGCCGTACGAGCCGGCGAAGACGACGTTCGGGTCGCCGGGCTTCGGCGCGATCCAGCCCGACTCGCCGCCGCCCACGTCGTGCCAGGCGTCTTCGCCGATGCCGAAGTCCTCGGTGCGGCTGCGGATGGAGACGGTCGAGTTGTCCTGCTGCGCGCCGTAGACGTTGTAGGGGAAGGCGTCGTCTAAGGCGACGCGGTAGAACTGCGCGGTCGGCTGATCCTGCTCCGTCCACGTGCGCCCGCCGTTGAAGGAGACGTTGGCGCCGCCGTCGTTCGACTCGATCATCCGGTTCGAGTCGCCGGGCGCGAGCCAGAGGTCGTGGTTGTCGCCGTGCGGGACGGGGATGTTCGAGAAGGTTCGGCCGCCGTCGTTCGAGCGGTAGAAGCCGGTGTTGAGGACGTAGACGCGCTCCGGGTTCTGCGGGTCGGCGTAGATGCGCGAGTAGTACCAGGCGCGCTGGCGCAGGTCGCGCGACTCGTTGACCTTCGTCCAACTCGCGCCGCCGTTGTCCGAGCGGAAGACGCCGCCGTCCTCGGCCTCGACGATGGCCCAGACGCGGTCGGGCGCGGCGCCCGAGGCCGTCACGCCGATCTTCCCGACGACGCCGCGCGGCAAGCCGGCGCTGCGCGTTATCTCGGTCCAGGTGTCGCCGCCGTCGGTGGACTTGAAGAGGCCGCTCGACGGGCCGCCGCTCTCGAAGCCCCACGGGCTGCGTATGTACTGCCAGAGCGCGGCGTAGAGCACCGAGGCGTTCGACGGGTCGAACGTCAAATCAATCGCGCCGGCCTGCGGGCCGCGGTAGAGAACCTTCTCCCACGTCCGGCCGCCGTCCTTCGAGCGGAAGACGCCGCGCTGCTCGTTGGGGCCGAAGGCGTGGCCGATGGCCGCGACGTAGACCACGTCGGGGTTGCGCGGGTGAACCCTCACGCGCGAGATGTGGCGCGTGTCGTCTAAGCCCGGGAGCTTCTTCCAAGTCTTCCCCGCGTCGGTCGATTTATACATCCCGTCGCCGTGCGAGAGATTGCCGCGCAAGGTCTCCTCGCCCATCCCGACGTAGACGACGTTCGGGTCTGACTCCGAGACGGCGACGGCGCCGACCGACCCGGTCTTAAACGTCTGCTCGCCCAGCGGCTCCCACGTCACGCCGCCGTCGGTCGTCTTCCACACGCCGCCGCCGGTCGCGCCGAAGTAGTAGACGAACGGCTGCGAAGGCACGCCCGCCACGGCCGCCACACGGCCGCCGCGGAACGGCCCGATCTGCCTGTAGGCGAGCGGCGCGAACGGGCGGCGCGCCGTCGAGTTGGCCGGCTGAGTTTGCGCGGCGGGCGCCGCCGCCTGTCGCGCGCTGGCGTCGCGCGGGAAGGCGCCCGCGAGCGTCAGGAAGGCGGCGAGCAGACAGGCCGCGGGCGCGGGCCGCGGCGCGAGAAGACGTAACCCCATCATGTGCAAGGCTCCTCGAAGAATGTTCTTGTGTTCCGGCGCGGAAAGCTTTAAAACGGCAGTCCCGTTTAAGACGTTTGCGGGACACTATATTGCCTTTCGCCCCTCGCGGGCAATCGGCATCTCGCGGGAGGACTGACGAAAGTTGAGCGCGGAGATAAGATTCGCAGACGTGCTGACGCAGGAGGAGCGCGAGTCGCTCTTCGACTGGGGCGAGATGATCTTCGGCATCGAGGACTCAGCCTTCCGCTGGCGGTCGAAGGAGCTGCACTTCATCACCGAGGAGGGCGGGCGCGCCCTGAGCCACGTCGGCCTCGTCAAGACGAAGGTCACGGCGGGCGGGCGAGAGGTGACGGTCGCCGGCGTCGGCGCCGTCGTCACGCGCCCCGAGGCGCAGGGGCGCCGCCTCGTCCACGCCGCCATGAGCGAGGCCGCACGCTACATCCGTGCCGAGATGGGCGTCGAGTTCGGGATGCTCTTCTGCCTGCCGCGCCTCGCGCCCTTCTACGAGCGGCAGGGCTGGCAACTCATTGAAGACGAGGTCGAGATAGACCAGCCCGACGGCCCCGTCGTCTGGCCCTACCGCGTCATGGTACTCCCCTGCGGCGAACGCACGTGGCCCGCCGGCCGCATCGAAGTCGGCGGGCTGCCGTGGTGACTCGGTCAGCAATAATCGGCCACCGCAGACGCGGCGACGCGGCTAAGAGCTTAATGCTTTTAGCCGCGTCGCCGCGTCTGCGGTGGCCGATTCTTCGCTTAGCTTTTCTTCTTCCGGGTGACGCGTATGCGCGGGAGGTCGAAGGTGTCGCCGAGCTTGCGGAGCTTGTCGGCGTCCACCGCGCCGACGATGTTGATGACGGTCAGTTCTTTGGGCTCGACGACGAGGAGGGCCAGCCCCTCGACGCGGCCGCCGGCGCTCGCCAAATAGAGTTCCGCGTCGCCGAAGTCGAGCCCGCGCGTCTTCACGTCCACGATCCGCGTCCAGCCGGGCGCGCGCAGTTGCTCGCGGATGGCGTTCACGTCCGCCTCCGTGAACTGCCCGTCGGCCTTGAACTCGTAGCTCTTGACGTAGACGCCCTTCAAGCCCTCGATGATCTCCTTGACCGCCCTCTCGTCGGCCTCCTTGTCCGAGAGGATCGAGCCGGCGAACCTGATGAGGAAGCCGTCAATCTCGATGTTGACCGTCTCCTCCGCCTTCGGCGCGAGCCGGTCGAGCGAGTCGAGCCGCAGCCGGCCGCCCTGCTGCGCGCGCGCGGGCGCGGCCGCCGCCGCGAGCGCCGCGGCGACCACGACCAGAGTCGCGGCGAAGCGTGCGCGTGAACGTCTGTGTGCTTGTCTCATGGCTGCTCCGACGCCTCTCGCCTTAAAGCCCCGTCATCTCAAAACTCATCTCAACCCGTTTTCGGCCCCGCGCGTCTTCTGGCGCACGTCGCGCAGCTTCGCGCCCGTGAGGCGCAGCGCGTAGACCAACTGCTCCTTCGTCAACAGCCGCGTGCTCTCGAAGAGCGAAGGCGCGCCGCCGCCCGCGCTCATGGCCTCTAACGCCGGGCCGCCTCCGCCGCCTGCCGCCTCGACGCGCGGCGACGGCGCGAGCCTCTGCCGACGCCTCGGCGGCGACGCCAACCGCACGCCCTTCACGTCGCGCGGGGCGAGCTTGGGGACTTCGGCGGTCGCCCCTTCAGCCTTCGCGCCGCCGCCGACAGGCGCGCCGCGCGACGGCGGCTCCGACGCCCGGCGCGAGGTCTCGACCGGCGGGTTCTCCCGCGGCCGGGGCGCTTCGCTCGCGGCGACGCTCTTTCCTTCGGTCGTCGCGCGCGGGCGCAGGAGCACGGCCGCGCCCAACAGGAAGGCGAGCAGCAGCGCGGCCGCCGCCGCGAGCCCGAGCGGCGCGAAGAGCCACGGCCGCCGCCGCCCGAAGGGTCTGACCTGCGCGGGCAGTTCGAGCGCGGGCAGTTCGAGCGCGCGCGGCCTGTGCGCGAGCGGCGCGAGCAGCGCTTCGAGCCGCTCGACCTCCCCGTCCGGCTCGCCCGTCTTGTCCCAGAGGTAATCGCTCATCTCCGACAGTCCTTCAAAGCTTCAACGCCTTCGAGCCTTCCCGACTTTCAACACTTCCCGCCCGCGCCCCCGAGCCTCTGCCGCAGCAGCTTCATCCCGCGGTGGAGGTTGACGCGCACGGAGGCGGGCGTCAGCCCCGTGCGCGCGGCGATCTCGGGGCCGTTCATGCCCTCGACGAGCCGGAGCACGAGCGTCTCGCGGTACGCCTCGGGGAGCGAGCGGATGATTTCGAGCGCCTCACGCGCCTCGGCCTCGTGCGACTTCGCCTGCGCCAGCCCCTCGTGCAGCTCCTCGGTCTCGCGCGTGCGCCGGTAGAAGTCTGCGGCGCGGTTGCGCGCGATGATGGCGACCCACGGGCCGAAGCGCGCCGGGTCGCGCAAGGCCCCGAGCTTGCGGAAGGCCGAGAGGAAAACGTCCTGCACTAAGTCTGAGACCTCGCCGTAGGGCACGCGCGCCAGCAGCACGCCGTGCACCAAGGGCGCGAACGAGTGGTAGAGCCGGTCGAAGGCCGCGCGGTCTCCGGCGCGCGCCGCCTCGACGAGCGCGGCCTCGGGCGCCGGCGCTTCCGCCGCCTCCTGCCGCCGCTCCACGAAGAGCAGGTTGCCGGTCTCCACCTCGTACATGCCTGAAAGATTTTCCGCCGCGGCGGGGGCTTACGACTTAAAGCCGCCGCGACTCTCGCCCCCCACGCCGTTAAAGACGCGGGGGCGGCGGGCACCGTTAACGCCGGGGGGCGCGCGTCTAAAAGATGGTGTAGATGAAGGGCGCGAGCGCGGACGACTGCGCGAAGACGAGCAGCGCCCCGAGGAGCAGGAGGACGAGGACGATCGGCAGCAGCCAGAGCTTCTTGTTCTGGCGCAGGAACGCCCAGACCTCACCGGCGAGCGAGATTTTTCCCATGACGGACTAGATTCTCCTCCGAACCCGAGGCGATACTTCGGCGCGGCGGCGACTTCAGAACAGGCGCTCGAACTGCTCGCGCGACTGCCGGGTCGTCTTGCGCTCGACCCAGTAGCTCTCTCCGCCCTCGCCGCGCCGCCGCAGAGGGTCGCGCCGCGCGAGCCGCGAGACGACGCCGTAGGGCGTCACCGCGAGGTAGTAGAAGAGCGTCAGCAGCACGCGGCTGTTGACGTGCCCGAGCGCGACGGCGAAGCGCATCCAGGCGACGTGGAAGACGCGCGCCGCCGCCGGCACGAACAGTCCCGCCACGACGAGCGCCGCGCCGATCGACGCAAAGATATAGACGACCGTCGTCCGACCGCGGTACAAATTCCACGCGGCGATGCCGAGCAGCACGGCCGCCACGACGAGCGCCGACTTGCGCGCCTGCGCGTCCGTCACCGACGCCGCGCCGTCCGCGCGCGTCACGCTCCCCTTCGGCTCAATCAAGCTGATACTCCTCCTGCCACGACAGGTCTTCCGCCAGCGCGCTCTCGCCCTGCTCGGACTTGAGCAGCACGAACTCGCCGAGGACGAGGCAGTCCATCTCGGTGCGCATGAAGCAGGCGTAAGCCTCGGCGGGCGTGCAGACGATAGGCTCGCCGCGGACGTTGAAGGAGGTGTTGACCAGCACCGCGCAGCCCGTCAGCCGCTCGAAGGCCGCGAGCAGGTCGTAGAAGGCGGGACTGTCCTCGCGCCTCACGGTCTGGACGCGCGCCGAGTAATCGACGTGCGTCACCGCCGGGATCGTGGAGCGCGGCACGTTCAGTTTCTCGATGCCGAAAAGCTGTTCCGCCTCCGGCGTCAGCGCGCGCCGCAACTCTTCGCGCACCGGCGCGACCAGCAGCATGTAGGGCGAATCACAGTCCAGCTCGAAGTAGTCAGCGACGCGCTCGCGCAGGACGGACGGCGCGAAGGGGCGGAAACTTTCGCGGAACTTGATCTTGAGGTTCATCTGCGACTGCATCCGAGGGCTTCGAGGGTCGCCGAGTATCGAGCGGGCGCCGAGCGCGCGCGGGCCGAACTCCATCCGACCCTGAAACCACCCGACCACCTTCTCCTCCGCCAAAAGCCGCGCCACCGTCTCGGCCAACTCCTCGCGCGCGACGCGGCGGTAGCGCGCGCCGCTCGTGACGAGCGTCTCCTCTATCTCGTCGGCGCCGAACTCCGGCCCGAGGTAGCTGCCGCGCATCCCGTCCGCGCCGCCGGCACAAACCTCTTCGACCCGCCGCGCGTTGCCGAGGTACTGGTGCCAGACCGAGAGCGCCGCGCCAAGGCTTCCGCCCGCGTCGCCCGCCGCCGGCTGAATCCAGACGCTCTCGAAAGGCCCCTCGCGGAGTATGCGCCCGTTGCCGACGCAGTTGAGCGCGACGCCGCCCGCGAGGCACAGGTTCTTTTCGCCCGTCTCCCGGTGGACGTGGCGCGCCATCCGCAGCATCGCCTCCTCGGTCACCTCCTGCACCGAGCGCGCCAAATCCATCTCGCGCCGCGTCACCTCCGACTCCGGCTCGCGCGCCGGCCCGCCGAACAGGCGGTCGAACTCACGGTTGGTCATCCTCAAGCCCGCGGCGAAGTCGAAGTACTTCATGTTGAGCCGGAGACTCCCGTCCTCGCGCAGGTCAACCAGCTCGTCGAGTATCGTCTTGACGTAGCGCGGCTCGCCGTAGGGCGCGAGCCCCATCACCTTGTACTCGCCCGAGTTGACGCGGAAGCCCGTGTAGTAGGTGAAGGCCGAGTAGAGCAGCCCCAGGCTGTGCGGGAAGTGCAGCTCCTTGAGGAGGTGCAGCTCGTTCCCCTTACCGTGGCCGTAAGACGAGGTCGCCCACTCGCCGACGCCGTCCATCGTCAGCACCGCCGCCGACTCGAACGGCGAGGGGAAGAAGGCCGAGGCGGCGTGCGACTCGTGGTGCTCCGTGAAGAGAACCTTGCCGTCGAAGCCCGCCTCCTTCGACACCTGCTCGCGTATCCAAAGCTTTTCGCGCAGCCACAGGGGCATCGCCATCAGGAAGGAGCGCAGCCCCGACGGCGCGTAGTCGATGTACGTCTCAAGCAGCCGCTCGAACTTCAACAGCGGCTTGTCATAGAAGGTGACGTAGCCGAGTTCGGCGGGCGTGATGCCGGCGTGCTTCAGGCAGAACTCGACGGCGCGCGCCGGGTAGCGGTGGTCGTGCTTCTTGCGCGTGAAGCGCTCCTCCTGCGCGGCGGCCACGACCCGCCCGTCGCGCACGAGGCACGCCGCAGAGTCGTGGTAATAAGCCGAGATGCCGAGGATGTACATCAGAGAAGTTCCGTCGCCCGCCCGCACGACGCGCCGCTTCCGTGCTGCGCGCGGCGAGCCGTGGATTATGTCTTTTTTGCCTCTGGGCGGCAACTTCGCGACCCGCCCGCATGCTTGACAAAATCTTAATTTAGACTTAATCTAATAACGTTATGGCCGACAAGGAGAGACGCGACAACGTGGAGGCGCGGATGCGCGAGGCGGAGTTGAGGCTGACGCCGCAGCGCTTCGCCGTGCTCGAATACCTGACGCGGGCGGCGGGGCACCCGACCGCCGACCAGATCGCGGCCGAGATCAACCGGCGCTTCCCGCGCGCCTCGCGCGCGACCGTCTACAACGCGCTCAAGGCGCTGCGCGGCGCGGGACTCGTCCGCGAGGTCGCGACCGAGGAGGCGCTGACGCGCTACGAGTCGAACGTCGAGCCGCACCACCACTTCGTCTGCCGCGCGTGCGGGAAGATCGAGGACGTGCCGCCCGAGGCGTTCGCGCCGCCGGCGCGCGTCGAACTTGCGGGCGGGCAGGAGGTGGAGACGGTCGAGGTCGTCCTGCGCGGCCTCTGCGGCGCGTGCGCGCGCAAGGCTTGAGGGCGCGGACTTTTTTCTTAAACGTAATTTTTTTCTGAACCGAGGAGGAGGACGAAATCATGTCAAGCAAAGCAGCGGCCGCCGAGTTGAAGGCGATGCCCATCAACATCGGCATCGGCGAGGGCGAGCGGCGCGAGATCGCGGAGGGGCTGTCGCGCCTTCTGGCCGACACCTACACGCTCTACCTGAAGACGCACAACTACCACTGGAACGTGACGGGGCCGATGTTCCAGACGCTGCACCTGATGTTCGAGGGGCAGTACAACGAGCTGGCGCTGGCCGTCGATCTGATCGCCGAGCGCATACGCGCGCTGGGCTTCCCCGCCCCCGGCTCCTACGCCGAGTTCGCGCGGCTCAGCTCGATTAAAGAGGAGGAGGGCGTGCCTTCGGCTCAGCAGATGATACGCAAGCTCGTCGAGGGGCAGGAGGCCGTGGCGCGCACGGCGCGCGAGGTCTTCCCGGCGGTCGAGTCGGCGAACGACCAGCCGACCGCAGACCTCCTGACGCAGCGGATGCAGGTGCACGAAAAGACCGCGTGGATGCTCCGCAGCCTGCTCGCCGACGAGGGCGCTGCCGCCGCGGCCGGCGCGTAAGATACGCGGCGGACAGGCTTCGTTAAAAGCCCCCGTGCCGTCTGGCGCGGGGGCTTTTTTTGTCCCGTTTTCTTCAACTCCGGCGCGCGGCGGCCCCGTTTTTGCCTTTCTACAGGCGGGGAAAGTTTTTCTGTACTGTTTGAGGCCAAAGCGTATGCGAGAGCGTTCGGAGAACTACGATTTTGCGGGGGGCGGCGACGCGGACGAGACGCTCGTCGCGCCGCGTTTTGACGACGAGGAGGCGCGCCGCGCGCACCCGGTCGTGCCGCTCGCCGAGGCGAGCGAGCCGACGCACTACGAGAGCCCGCGCGCGCAATCGCGGCGCGGCCTTCGACGTTCGTGGTCTCCGGTACTGTTAGCCGTCGCGCTGCTCGCGTCGGCGGCCGTCGGCGGCGCAGTCGCCACCAACGTCCTACGCCACACGCCTTCAAATCAGCCGGCGGCGCAGGCGCCCGCTGCCGTCGTCGCGCCCGCGCAGGCGGCCGAGGTACCGGCGCAGGTAGAGCCGCCACCGGCCGCGCCCGCCCCGCGCGATGTCGCGGATACGCGGCCCGAGCCGCGCACGTTGCGCCCCGCGCGCGACAGACGCGCCGACGACGCTCAGCCCCGCGCGCGTGACGAAGGCGAGCGTGACGACCGGAAAGATTTTGACGGCGAAGACCGGCGCGACAAGGAGCGTGTGAGGGCGCGCGAGAGGCGCCGCGAGCGCCGCGACGACGAGGCCGAGGCCGAGAAGGAGATGCGGAAAGTCCTGAAGCGCGCTAAAGGCAAAGCGCCGCGGCTCGTTGACGTTCTCGTCAATCCGGGGAACTGAAGGGCGAAGCATGAAGGCGGAAGGGTGAAGGATGAAGTGGCGTTTGTCAGCCGTCACTTCATCCTTCACCCTTCCGCCTTCGTCATTTCTCTTCCGCTTCCCCGCCGGCCAGTTCGCGCGCGATGCGTCGGACGGTTTCGAGGGTGTCGATCTCTTCGGGCGTCTTGTCTTCGCGCAGGCGGAGGATGCGCGGGAAGCGCAGCGCGTAACCGCTCTTGTGGCGCTTCGATTCCTGCACGCGGTCGAAGGTGACTTCCAGAACAATCTTCGGCTCGACGACGCGCACGCGCCCGTGCGCAAACTCCTGCAAGGTGTGCGCGCGGAACCACTCGGTCAGCTCCGCGAGCTCAACGTCGGTCAGACCCGAGTAAGCCTTGCCGACGTTCAGAAGCTCCGGGTCATCCTCCGAGCGCCGCACAGCGAACGTGTAGTCGGAGAGCAGATTCCGCCGCTTGCCGTGCCCGACCTCGACCGACGTGACGACCACGTCGAGCGTCGCCAAAGCCCTCTTCAACTTCAGCCACTCGCGGCCGCGCTTGCCCGGCTTGTAGAACGAGCGCGGGTCTTTAATCATCAGCCCCTCGTTGCCGCGCGCGCGAGCCGCGTCGAACTCCTCGTCGAGCGCCGGCCCCGCGCCCATCAGCCTCGCGCCCGACAGACGCACGGCCGCCGCCGGCTCATCCTTAACGAGCGCTTCGAGCGCGGCGCGCCTCTCGGACAGCGGCGCGTCCGTCATCACGCGCCCGCCCGCGTAGAGCAGGTCGTAGGCGACGAACGCCACGGGCACTCCCGCCAACAGTTCTTCGGAGACCGTCTTCCGACCCAGACGCTTTTGCAGTTCGAGGAAAGGCATTATCGCGGCGCCGCGCACGGGGACGATCTCGCCGTCGAGCACGGCGTCCGACGGCAGAAGTTTCAGAGGCTCGACCAGTTCGGGGAAGCGGTGCGTCACGTCGTCGAGCGTGCGCGTGTAGAGCGCGACGCGGCCGGACAGAACGTGCGCCTGCCCGCGTATCCCGTCGAACTTGTCCTCGACGTAGAACTCCGCCGGCATCGTGCGCGCCACGTCCTCTATACTTTCGGCGGCGGTGGCGAGCATGAACTTGATCGGGTGGAAGAGCCGCATCGCGACGCCTTCCAGCTCGCCGCGGCGTGCGCGCACGGCCGTCTCGCCGATGTCGCCCGAGAGCATGTTGACGCGCGCCACGTCGGAGAGTGGCCGCGAGAAGGCGCGCGCCACGGCGTCTTCGACCAGCCCCTCCTTCAGCCCGATGCGCAGGTCGCCGACCAGAAGCTTGACGAGATACTTCGCCTCCGAAGGCGTCGCGTCAGCGAGCGCCGAGACGAGCAGCGCCTTCTTGTTCTTCGTCCCGCGCGTCTCGCTCAGGCGTTCGATGAGAATCTGCGTGGCGGCGAGCGTGAGCGTCGGGCGGACGTTCGCGGCGCCCTTCGTCTCGGCGAACGCCTCGAACGCCACGTCGCCCGAGTCGCCCAGGCGCACGTAGCGCGGGCGTAGGTTTTCGACTTCGAGCCCCGTCACCTCCGCGATGGCGTCGCGCAGCATCCCGCCGCCGACGTTCGTCGTCCGCGCGTCGTAGAGCGGGAAGACGTGCCCCGCGAAGTAGCGCGCCGCCGTCGAGAGGTCTTCGTCGGCCAACTCCGCGAAGTAGGCGCCGAGCAGCGCCGCCTTCTCCAGCTTCTTCGTCGTCGCGCCTACGCGATCGGCCACCTCCGCGAAGCGTTGCAGCGCCGCGTGGGTGGGTTCGGTCAATGCCGATGCTTTTTTTGCTTTACGCATTAACGACTCTTGCCAAAGGTGAGGTCAGAACCACCCGCGGTAACGGGTGGCCCTTAGCAATATGGATGTGCCGAGTCGCAAAGGGCCACCCGCTACCGCGGGTGGTTCTGACCTATTTTATTCGGCGAACATTATCTCTTGCGGGACGCGGACGGCCTGCGCCGGGTCCGGCTCGCCGAAGATTTCGGGGTGGATGATCTTCAGAAGTATCTCCGCGCCCTCGACCACGCGCGGGCCGGGGCGGCTGAAGTAGCTCGTCGCGTCCACGGCCCAGACGCGCCCGTCGCGCACGGCCGGAAGCTCACGCCAGCCGCGCGGCAGCCTCGCGCTTTCGAGCGCGCGCACCACCTCCTCCTTGTAGTACCCGCACGGCGCGAGCACGACGACCTCGGGCGCGTACTCTCGAACCTCTTCGGCCGTCGTCGTCCGCGACTTCCCGCCCGCGTTCCCGAAGGAGGCGTCGCCGCCCGCGAACGCGACCTGCTCGGGCACCCAGTGGCCGGGCGCGAACGGCGGCTCAAGCCATTCGAGGACGAGCGTGCGCGGGCGCGTCTCGACCTCGGTGAGCAGGACGGCCAGCGCGTCGAGCTGCACGGCGAGGTCGCGCACGAGCTCTTCGGCCTCGGCCGCCGCGCCGGCCAACTCGCCGACGGTGCGTATGTTGGCGAAGATGTCCCGGATGCTGTGCGGCTCAAGCGAGACGACGCGCGCGTCCGACTCGATGACGCGCGCGGCCTCGACGACCGTCTTGTAGCTGACGGCGCAGACCTCGCACAGCTCCTGCGTGATGACGAGGTCGGGCTCTAGCTCGGCGAGCAGCTTTTCGTCGAGGTTGTAGATCGAGCCGTGGCCGTCGAGCTGCGTGCGGACGGCGTGGTCGATCTCGGCGCTCGACATCTCGGCGTGCGAGATGCGGCTCGCGGTGAGCACGGGCTTGCCCACCACCGACGGCGGGAAGTCGCACTCGTGCGTGACGCCGACGAGGTTCTCTTCGAGCCCGAGCGCGCAGACGATCTCCGTCGCCGACGGCAGGAGCGAGACTATGCGCGGCCGCTTGTCCATCGAAACCCTTCCGCTCAATTTTGTCCGGGGGAACTCGCCCGAGGTTGGCGCACGCGCCGCGCCCGTGTCAAGCAAAAGCCCCCGACCCTTTTGCCCGCGCGCGGCCGCGGGGGTTACAATCCGTCCTGCCGGTTAACATCAGACTTCGGGCTTGAGACTGTTATGCAAGAGAGTTCAATGTTGCGCGTCGAGGGCGTGGTCGATCACGTCGCGGTCAGGACCGAGGACCTGGCGGCGGACGTGCGCGAGTACGAGCGGCTCGGCTTCCGCGTCGAGACACTCTACGAGGACTGGGCGATGCTGCGCGACGCGCGCGGCT
>DASVQX010000079.1:0-70628 GCA_036388915.1 Pyrinomonadaceae bacterium | reverse complement strand
GCTGGAGGTCTTATGTAAGTCGATGCCGATATAGTCCATGGCTGGTCTTGTCTCCTTCCTGCGGTCGTCTGCCGCAAAGTGTGTGGAGCATTATGTCACCACGCGACGTGGCGACCAGCCGCTTCATCCAATTCCTTTGCGCCTATCTTGCCCGCGCCGCGCCGCCCGGGCAAGGGGGCGCGCGGCGTCCAATAAATATGCGGTTCGTACAAAAAACATCTGCCTTTCTTTATGCGTACATCTTCCGCTATAGTAGCGCGCGCCCGCGGCCCCCGCGAGGGGTCATCTCTTACACAACCTTCGGAGCCAAACACCGTGTACAGACTACTCATCGCCCTCTGCCTACTGCTCTGCCTCTCGGCCCCGCTCGCCGCGCAGGCAGGCTCCCCTCTCATCCTGCGCAGCCCCACGGTCAGCCGCGACTCCATCGCCTTCGTCTTCGCCGGCGATCTGTGGATCGTCGGGCGCGAGGGCGGCGACGCGCGCCGCCTGACGACGGGCGTCGGGACGGAGGCGACCCCCTACTTCTCGCCCGACGGCAGGACGATCGCCTTCACGGGCGAGTACGAAGGCAACGCCGACGTTTACGTCGTCGAGGCGTCGGGCGGCGTGCCGCGCCGGCTCACCTACCACCCCGGCGCCGACATCGCGCAGGGGTGGACGCCGGACGGCTCGGCGGTGCTCTTCCGCTCGGGGCGCGACAGCGCGAACTTCGTGCCGCGCCTCTACACGATGCCGCTCGCGGGCGGGCACCCCTCCGACGTTCCGCTGCCGCAGGCGTCCGAGGCGAGCTACTCGCCCGACGGCCGCCGCCTCGCCTACGTCCCGCTGCTGCGCGCCTTCGCGCAGTGGAAGCACTACCGCGGCGGGCGGACGACGCCCGTCTGGGTCGCAGACCTCTCCGACTCGAGCGTCGAGAAGCTGCCGCGCGAGAACTCGAACGACTTTAACCCGATGTGGGTCGGCGACCGCGTCTACTTCCTCTCCGACCGCGCGGGCGCCGTCACCATCTACTCCTACGACACGCGCACGCGCCGCGTCGAGCAGGCGGTCAAGAACACGGGGATGGACATCAAGTCGGCGGCGGCCGGCGACGGCGTCATCGTCTACGAGCAGTTCGGCTCGCTCCACACCTTAGACCTCGGGTCGGGGCGGACGAAGCAGGTCGTGGTCAACGTCGCGGGCGATTTGCCTTCGGTGCGGCCGCGCTTCGCGCGCGTCGCCCCGATGCTGCGCAACGCCTCGCTCTCGCCCGCGGGCGCGCGCGCGCTCTTCGAGGCGCGCGGCGAGATCATCACCGTCCCGGCCGAGAAGGGCGACGCGCGCAACCTGACGAACACGCCGGGCGTCGCCGAGCGCGACCCCGCCTGGTCGCCCGACGGCAAGTGGGTCGCCTACTTCTCCGACGAGTCGGGCGAGTACGCGCTCCACCTCAGCCCGCAGACCGGGATGGGCGAGGTGAAGAAGATCAACCTCGGCAACCCGCCCTCCTACTTCTACTCGCCGGTCTGGTCGCCCGACTCGAAGAAGGTGGCCTACACCGACAAGCGGCTCAACCTCTGGTACGTGGACATCTCGAAGGCGGGCGCGGCGCCGGTGCGCGTGGACGCCAACACGTACGACAACCCGTTCCGCGTCGTAGACCCTTCGTGGTCGCCCGACTCGCGCTTCATCGCCTACACCAAGCAGATGAAGAACCGGCTCGGCACCGTCTTCATCTACGCGCTCGAAGAGAACAAGACGCGGCAGGTGACGGACAACATGAGCGACGCGCGTTTCGCGCGCTTCGACCGCGACGGCAAGCACCTCTACTTCACCGCCTCGACCAACGCCGGGCCGTCGTCGGGCTGGCTCGACATGTCGAGCTTCGACCGCCCCGTCACGCGCTCGGCCTACGTCGTCGTGCTGCGCAAAGACCTCCCCTCGCCGCTCGCGCCCGAGTCGGACGAGGAGAAGGTGAGCGAGGAGCAGAAGACGAACAACCCCGACGACAAGGGCGAGCCGAAGCCCGGCCCGCCTTCCCCGACGCCCGCGCCGCTCTCGGCCTCTGACGCCGACGACGCCGGCTACCTCGCGACTGCGGAAGCGGCGGGCGAGCCCGAGCCGGCCGCGCAGCAGGAGACGCCGCAGGGCGGCCCCGGCGCTCGCGGCGGCGCGGCGGCGGCGGCGAAGAAGCCCGAGCCGGTCCGCATCGACTTCGAGGGCATCGACCAGCGCGTGCTGGCGCTGCCCATCCCGGCGCGCGACTACTCGGGTCTCTACGCGGGCAAGGCCGGCACCTTCTTCCTGCTCGAAGACGTTTCGGGGCCGGAGGTGACGGGGCGCGTCCTCCACCGCTTCGACATGTCGAAGCGCAAGGCCGAGAAGGTGACCGAGGGCGTCAACTCCTTCGACCTCTCCGCCAACGGCGAGAAGATGCTGCTCGGCCTCGGCGGCGGCCCCGGCGGCCCCGGCGGCGCCGGGGGCGGCCGCTGGCTCATCGTCTCGGCGACGCAGCCCTTGCGCCCCGGCGAGGGGACTATCAACACAGGCTCGCTCGAAGTCCGCGTTGACCCGCGCGCCGAGTGGCGGCAGATGTACCGCGAGGTCTGGCGCATCCAGCGCGACTTCTTCTACGACCCGAACTACCACGGGCTGGACATCGCGGCGACCGAGAAGCGCTACGAGCCTTACCTCGAACGGCTCGGCAGCCGCGCCGACTTGAACTACCTCTTCCAGGAGTCGCTCGGCAACATGGTCGTCGGCCACCACAACGCGGGCGGCGGCGACACGCCGCAGCCGGCGGCCGTGCAGGGCGGCCTGCTCGGCGCCGACTACAAGATTGAGAACGGCCGCTACCGCTTCGCGCGCATCTTCAACGGCGAGAACTGGAACCCGTCGGCGCGCGCGCCGCTCACGCAGCCCGGCGTCAACGTCCGCGAGGGCGAGTACCTGCTCGCCGTCAACGGCCGCGAGCTGCGCTCGACCGACAACATCTACAGCTTCTTCGAGGGGACGGCCGGCAAGCAGACCGTCATCAAGGTCGGCCCGACGCCCGACGGCAAGGGCGCGCGCGAGGTGACGGTCGTCCCCGTCGGGAGCGAGTCCGGCCTGCGCAACCTCGCGTGGGTCGAGGGCAACCGCCGCAAGGTCTCCGAGCTGAGCGGCGGGCGCGTGGCCTACGTCTACCTGCCGAACACTTCGGGGCAGGGCTACACCAACTTCAACCGCTACTTCTTCGCGCAGATCGACAAGGACGCGGCCGTCATCGACGAGCGCTTCAACGGCGGCGGCACGGCGGCCGACTACTTCATCGACTACATGCGGCGCCCCCTGATGAACTACTGGGCGACGCGCGAGGGCTCGGACTTCACGACGCCCGTCGGCGCCATCTACGGCCCGAAGGTGATGATCGTTGACGAGTACGCCGGCTCGGGCGGAGACGCCCTGCCGTGGTACTTCAAGCGCGAGAAGATCGGCCCGCTCGTCGGCAAGCGGACGTGGGGCGGACTCGTCGGCATCTACGACTACCCCGTGCTCATGGACGGCGGCTCGGTCACCGCGCCGCGCGTCGCCTTCTACAGCCCCGAGGGCGGTTGGGAGGTCGAGAACGTCGGCGTCGCGCCCGACATCGAGGTCGAGCTGGACCCGAAGGCCTGGCGCGCGGGGCACGACGCGCAGCTTGAGAAGGCCGTCGAGGTCGTCATGCAGGAGCTGGCCAAGAACCCGCGACCCGTCCACCGCAAGCCCGCCTACCCGAACTACTACAAGGGCGCGGGCAGGTAGACCGAAAGGCTCGCGAGAAAAAGCGTGCGAAAGGGGCCGGGAAGAGTTAAACTCCCGGCCCCTTCTCTTTCTCCCCGAAGGGGACGCGCCCGACTTGGGAATCCGTACGCTTTAAGACTTTATCTAAAATACCCGACAGCCCCAGCCTCTTGCCCGTAGCCTCACGGGTATACACGCGCGTTTGCGTCCGCGACTTTCCCCCACGCGGCCGCACGCGACAGACCTGGGGGAAGTCATGCGCGGTTTAAACTTCAGACCCTTGCCGAGTCGGGGGGGCGCCCTCCGGCGCGACGAAGCGCCCACCGTCAAATCCCTGCTCGCGTCGCTGCGCTCGCACGACGCCTACACCTACCGACACTCGCTGCGCACCGTCCGGCTGAGCCTGCTGCTCGGGCGCGCCTGCGGCGTCGAAACCCCGGAGCGGCTGCGCGTCCTCAACCTGGGCGCGGTCGTCCACGACCTCGGTAAAATTTTCATCCCCGGCGAAGTGCTGCACAAGGCCGGCGCGCTCAGCGCCGAGGAGTGGGAGGCCGTCAAACGACACCCGCTCGACGGCGCGCGGATGATGTGCGGCGTCGCCGCCTCGGAGGGCGTGCGCCGCGTGGTGGCCGAGCACCACGAGCGCTGGGACGGGCGCGGGTACCCGGCGGGCCTCAGCGGCGAGGAGATAGACTGTAACGCGCGCGTCGTCGCGGTGGCCGACGCCTTCGACGCGATGACCAGCGAGCGCCCGTACCGCCGCGCGGCCGGGTACGAGGAGGTGGCCGCCGAGTTTGAGCGTTGCGCCGGCACGCAGTTCGACCCGGCGGTCGTCCTCGCGCTCCTGCGCATCCCGCGCGCGCGGCTCGAAGAGATCGTAGGGCGCGGCGGGCGCAACTAGGGCGGTCAGGTCAAGAAACGCGCGGCGGCTCCGCGCTCGTCTCCCGGCAGGCGCTCGGCGACCACCCGCGCGCCGACTACATCACCAACTTCGACGGCGACTGGCGCCGGAATCAACGTAACCTTTCGACGGAGGTGTTCGCCGTGCCCGACGGAGCGCTTACTTTCAAACAGTATCTCGCCGAACTTCCCCCCGAGCGCAGGGGCGAGGTCGAGCGGGTCTGGCGCGTCGTGCGCGAGAGCGTGCCCGGCGGCTACGCCGAAGAGATCGGCCCGAAGTTCCTCAGCTTCAAGGCGGGCGACGACTGGTACGTCGCGCTCGCCAACCAGAAGAACTACATCAGCCTCTACCTGATGCCGCTCTACGTCTTCCCCGAACTGAGGGGGAAGCTGGACGCGGCCGGGAAGAATCTCAAGTGCGGGAAGAGTTGCGTCAACTTCAAGCGCGCCGACGAGCTGCCGCTCGGAGTCGTGGCCGAGATAGTCGGAGCCAACGACCCCGAGGCTTACGCGCGCGCGTGCGCGAGTTGGAAGGCTCAGGCGCGAAGAAAAAAGAGGTAGCGCGAAGCCGTCGCGTCATCGAGTCAGAGTTTTTAACCACCGCAGACGCGGAGACGCGGCTAAGAGAGTTAATGCTCTTAGCCGCGTCTCCGCGTCTGCGGTGGTTATTTACTTCGCGGCGACTCGCCCCGAGGGCGTCTGGCGCGCGTGGCGCGCGTTCTGCTCGTCGAGCCAGCGCTTGAGCGGGGCGAAGTAGTCGATGATGGCGGTCGCGTCCATCTTCTCCTCGCCCGTCAGCGCCTTCAACGCCTCGGGCCACGGCCGGCTCTGCCCCATCGCGAGCATCTGCTTGAGCTTCGCGCCCGCCGCCTTGTTGCCGTAGACCGAGCAGCGGTTGAGCGGCCCCGTAAAGCCCGCCTCGCGGCACAGCGCGCGGTGGAACTGGAACTGCAAAATGGCCGCGAGGAAGTAGCGCGCGTAAGGCGTGTTGGCCGGGACGTGGTACTTCGCGCCCGCGTCGAAGTCCTGCTCGCTCCGCGGCGCGGGCGGCGCGATGCCCTGATACTTCGTCCGCAGCTCCCACCACGCGCGGTTGTAGTCCGACGGCTTCACCTCGCCCGAGAAGACCTTCCAACGCCACTGATCAACCAGATAGCCGAACGGCAGGAACGCGACCTTGTCGAGCGCGAGACGGAGCAGGAGCCCGATGTCCGCGCTCTCGTCCGGCACGCGCTCGATCAGCCCGATGCGCTTCAGATACTCCGGCGTGACCGAGAGCGCGACGGCGTCGCCGACGGCCTCGTGGAAGCCGTCGTTGGCGCTGTTCTGGTAGAGGTTCGGCTGCCCGGCGTAGGCCATCTGGTAGTAGTTGTGCCCGAGCTCGTGGTGGACGGTGGCGAAGTCCTCCGCGTTAATCTTGATGCACATCTTGAGCCGCACGTCGCGCTGCGAGTCAACGTCCCACGCGCTGGCGTGGCAGACGACCTCCCTGTCCTGCGGCTTGACGAAGAGCGAACGCTCCCAGAAGGTCTGCGGCAGAGGGTCTAGCCCGAGCGACTTGAAGAAGCCCTCGCCGTAGCCGACCAACTGCCGCGGCGTCGTCTTGCGCTCGACGAGAATCTTCGTCAGGTCGAAGCCGGGGTCGCTCCTCTCGGGTTTGAGAATCGGGTAGATGTTGCCCCACGTCTGGCTCCACATGTTGCCGAGCAGGTGCGCGGGGATGGGCTGGTCTTCGCGGACGAGCTGGCGGCCGTACTTCTCCGCGAGCTTCCAGCGCGTGTAGGTGTAGAGCGAGTCGTAGAGCGGCTTGACCTGAAGCCACAGACGCTCCATCTCGGCGGCGAACTCGTCGGGGCTCATGTCGTAGTTCGAGCGCCAGAGCGCGCCCGTGTCGCGGAAGCCCATCTCGCGCGCGCCCTTGTTCGAGAGCTCGACGAAGCGCGCGTACTTCGCCTTGAACGGCGGCGAGATCGAGTGCCACCCGAGCCACGCGCGCTTCAACTCCTCGGGGTCGCGGCTCTCGGCCATGACGGGTTCGAGGTCGCTCAAGGTGAGGCACCTTCCCTTCTCGCCGTCGGGGCAGTACTTCCCCTTCCCGTAGTCGCTTGAGAGCGACGCCGTGATCTTCGTCAGCTCCTCGCGCTCGGCCGGGTTCGACGGCGCGGGCGCGACGAGCGCCAGCTTGAGCAGCATCAGCTTGCGCCGCGTGTCGAACGGCAGGCTCAACTTGTCGAAGCGCGTCGCCGCCGTGGCCAGCTCGGTGACGGCGGCGGTCAACTCCTCGTTGGCCTCGGCCGCGAGCAGCTCGGTGTCCTCGGTGATGAAGTTCTCCTGCACCCAGGACGTGCGCGCCACGCGGAGGTTCAGCTCCGCGAGCCGCCGCTCGGCCTGCCGGACGAACTCGTTCGCCTCGGCGACGGTCGGCCTCCTCGAGACGGCGGCGCGGCGCTGGGCCTGCGCGTGCGGGATGACGTTGAAGGGCAGCGTTAAAGAGAGAAGGGCGAAGGCGGCGGCGACGCTCGCGCGCCCCCTCGCCGTGCGGGACAGTCCCATACACAACCTCCGGGCCGGACAGATTCTTCTGAAGCTCAGGTTGATAAGTTTTAGGGGAAGAGCCGCCGCCATTGTAGCGCCGAACCCGCCCCGCGTCATAGCGCCGTTAGAACCTGACGCGCCCGCGAAGAAGTGATTGACACGCCGGGCCGCGTGTTGCTACCGTTCGCCTCACCCCGAACCCCCTCAACCGATTCAACCCGCACGCAGGTTTGAAAGGACACGCATGCCCACTAACACGAAGCGCGGCGGCCGTCCGCCGCTCGCGCCGCTCGCCCTGACGCTGCTGACGCTGCTCGCCTTCGCACACGCGCCCGCCGCGCTGGCGGCGCCGAGCACCTTCACGGCCTCGGCCAACAGGCACTACTGGCTCAAGGACGGCGCGCCCTTCATCGCCGTCGGCTTCAACCGCTACGACGTGTGGAACCCGTCCGACCCGGCCAACGACGGGCTTTCGGTCGCGCAGTACGTCCAGCGCATGGCGCAGAGCGGCGCCAACGTCATCCGCGTCTGGGCCGAGCAGGGCGACCAGAACGCCTCGGGCGACTTCTGGCTCGAATACCCGGCGGGCGTCTACCGCCCGGCGCAGGCCGCGCGGCTCGACGCGCTCTTCGACGCCTGCGACCTCTACGGCATCCACGTCCAAGTCTGCCCTTGGGACACCTACAACATCAAGAACAACTGGGCCGCGCACGCCTACAACTCCGCCAACGGCGGCCCCTGCAACACCCCGGCCGAGGTCGTCACCAACCCGAACGCGCGCGCGCGAATCAAGAGCAAGATTCAGTACATGTATAACCGCTGGGGCGCGCGCCCGAGCTTCTTCCTGTGGACGTTCAACGAGATCGACATCCTCAACACCAACTCGGCCGCGCAGCAGGACTTCGCGCGCGACGTGGGCGCCTACGTCAAGGCGCTCGACCCCTACCACCCCTTCACCGTCTCCTTCACGGGGACGGGCGCGGGCAACCCCTCGGTCGTCCAACTCCCCGAGGTCTCGGCCGCCGACATACACTTCTACGGCGCCGTCTCGGGGACGGGCGGCGTGGCGAAGGAGAACGAGACGGCGACGCTGCGCGACGGCGGCTACATGAACTTCGGCAAGCCGCTCGTGCTGAGCGAGTGGGGCGTGGCGCGGCAGGCCAACTCGGACGACCTCGTCAACGCGCTCGCGTGGGGCGGCGTCGCGATAGGAACCAGCGGCGCGGGGATGGTCTGGACTGACCGTTACACCTACGGCGGCATCAAGCCGAGCCAGCTCGCAATCCTCAAGGGACTGCGCGACTTCACCGACACGGTCAACTGGCCCGCCTTCATGGACAACCACCGCGCGTCGGCCTCCGAGGTGACCGACGCCGCCACGGCCGTCAACACCTACGCGTGCCTGAACGGGACGCAGGCCGTCGTGCTGCTCGTCAACAACCGCGTCGGGTCTTCGACCGCGACGACCGTCACCGTCTCGGGTCTCAACCCCGGCACGTACACCGTGGACATCTGGAGGACTTACGCGGGCGGGAAGTACGGCTCAATCGCGGCGGCGACGAACGCGCAGGGTCAGCTCGTCTTGAGCGCGCCCGCCATCCCGACGATGCAGGCGCTCTACATACACCAGTGACGGCGGAGACGGCGTGACGGCTCAGCGCGCGTCGCGGAGGATGACCACGTCGCTGGTCGTGAGGCCGTTGGCGAGGAGGAGGCGGCCCTCGCGCGAGAGGTCGAAGGAGTAAAAGATGTCGCGCGCGTAGTTGGTGATCTGCCGCGGCTCGCCGCCTTCGAGCGGCTGGAGCCGGAGGTTCGTCACCCCTTCGCGCAGGTCCGTGTAGACGAAGGCGCGCGCGTCGGTCGTCCAGTGGATCGAAGACATCCCGTTGGCCTCGTTCTGCGGCACGTCGAAGACGCGCGCGTCGCCGCCGTCGGCGGGGATGACGGCGATGCCCCACGGCGCGCCCGGCCGCTCCTCCTTGTGCCAGTAGGCGACCGAGCGCCCGTCGGGCGAGACCGAAGGGCGCATCGAGAGGTGGTGCGTCAGGCGCTCGGGCCTGCCGCCCTCAAGCGGCACGCGCCAGAGGCTCGTCTGCGACCCCTCGCCCGCGTGCTCGTAGACGACCCAGCGCCCGTCGCGCGTCACCTGCGGCCAGTTGCTATTCTCCTCGCCGTCGGTCAGCCGCACGGGGTTGCTGCCGTCCCTGTCCATCCGCCAGATTTGCCACGCGCCCGAGCGGTTCGAGTGGAAGAGCACGTAGCGCCCGTCGGGCGACGGGACGGGCGCGTAGTTGCGCCCCGCCCCCGCGGTCAACTGCACCTGCCCGCTGCCGTCCGACCCCATCTCCCAGATGTCCGCGTTGCCCGAGGCGTCCGACGCGAAGAGCACGCGCCCGTCCGGCGTCCACGTCAGGTCAACGTAGCGCCCCGCGCCCGACGTGATCTGCGTCGTGCGCGCGTAGTCGCCCGCGGGCGCGAGGAAGATGGTCGTTAAGGTCTGACTCTGCACGCCCGCGAGCGAGCGCGCGTCGTCCGAGAGGCTCAGGTCGCCGTAGTCGGTCAGGTCGTTGGTCAGGCGGACGACATCGCCGCCGGGGTAGTTGAGCCGCCAGAGCTGGCGCATCGAGATCGTCTCGTCCATCGCCGAGAGCAGCAGCCCCGAGCCGTCCGCCAGCCAGGCCATCTGCCCCACGTCGCTCCAACGCTTGCCCGGCGCGAGCGGACGCTCGCCGCCGCCTTCGAGTTCGACTTCGAGCGCCTTCAAAAAGAACCCGTTGGCGTCCGAGGTCTCGACGACGAAGGCGAGGCGCGCGCCGTCGGGCGAGAAGGCGGGCGCGGCCGAGGCCGTGTAGTGCTCGGGGTAGTCGCGCGCGGCGACGGCGCGCTCGCCCGTCCCGTCCTCGTTCGCGACGTAGAGCGTCTCGCGCCCCCTGGCCGCTTCGGGGACGAAGTAGGCGAGCCGCCGCCCGTCGTGCGCGACGCCGACCGAGCCGCCCACGCCCCGCCTGATGAGCTTGACCGAGCCGCCGAGCCACGGCACCTGATAAAGATCGAAGCCCGCGCCGTCCTTCGCCGCCACGGTGTAGTAGACGTACGTGCCGTCCTTCGAGAACGTGAGACTCCGGTAGTAAGCGTCCGAGGGCGGCACCAGCCGGACGCTGTTCGAGACGGCGACCTGCCGCACCCAAAGACCCTGCTTGCCCGCCTCGTCGATGACGTAGGCGACGATCTTCCCGTCGGGCGAGAGCGCCGCGCGCCTCACGTTCCCCGAGGTCGTAATCTTGACCGGCGAAGCCTTCTGGAAGGCGTCCGCCGCCACGCCCGGACGCCGCCCGAAGTACCAGACCGACAGCCCCGCGAGCAGCAGCGCCGCCAGCGCCAAAGACGCCGCGAGCAGCGCCCAACGCCCGCGCCGCGTAGACGAAGCCGCGCGCGCTGACGGCGGCGCGACGGCCGCCGACGCCTCGACGCGCGGACTCGCCGCGACCGCGCCGGCGCTCACATTTTCGTGGGCGGCACTCTCGTCAACCTTCGGCGCGGCCGCCGTCCCCTCCTTCACATCCTTCGACTTCGCGCGCGGGCGCGAGGTCTTGCGGGCCGCGGCTGCACCCGCGCCGGCCGCGTACGGCGACTCCCACGAGCCGATGCGCCGGAGCATCGCGTCGAAGCGCGGGTCGTCGCTGAGCGCACGCAGCCGCGGATCGACGCGGACGAAGGCCAGCCCGACGGCGTGCTCGCTCGCCGCGCGCTCCAACCACTCGAACGCCTCGTCGCGCTCGCCCAGAAGCGAGTGGACGACCGCCACCTCGTAGGCCAGCGCGCCGCGCGCCTCGCCCCTCCGCTTAATCTCGGAGAGCGTCGCGCGCGCCTCGTCGGCGCCGCCGCAGGAGGCGAGGACGTGCGCGTACTTGGCGCGCGTCGTCGGCGTGTCGCCCGCGAACGCGCGCTCCTGCTCGTAGACCGCCAGCGCGTCTTCGCACGCGCCCTGCATCTCGTAGCACCAGCGCAGGACGATGTGCGTGGACATCGAGCCGGGGTCGAGGTCAAGCGCGCGGCGGCACTGTTCTATCGCCTCGTCGAAGCGGCCGGCGAGAAAGAGGACGTTGGCGACGCCGGTCGCCACCACGGGCGAGCGCGGCGAGACATCCTCCGCACGCCTTATCTCCGCGACCGCCTCGTCGTGCCGGCCGCGCGCCGACAGGTTGAAGGCGTGCCAGCGGCGCGCGACCGCGCTCTCGGGCTTCAGCACGACGGCGCGGCTCAGTTCCCTCTCGGCGCCCGCCCAGTCGCGCTCGTAGTAGAGCTTGACGAAGCCGAGCGAGGCGTGCGCCTCGGCGAGCGAGTCGTCGGCCTCGACCGCGCTGAGCGCCGCCGCCACCGCGCGCTCCCACGCGCCCTCGGGCGGCGGCTCGACGTACCAGTTCATCAGCGCGTAGCAGTCGGCCAGCTCCGACCACGCCATCGCGAAACGCGGGTCGCGCTCGACGGCGCGCTCCAGGCGCTCGACCGCCTGCCGCAAGCCCTCGGCCGTGCGGCGCGTGGCGAAGTAGCGCCCGGCGACGTAGAGCTGGTGCGCCTCCTCGTCCTCGGTGAGCCGGGGGCCCGTCGTCGGCGGCGTCGTGTGGATGGCCTGCGACGCGGGCGCCTGCGTCGGCCCCGTCGTGCGCGCCTTGAGCGGGTCGCCGGTCGAGACGCCCGGCTCGCGCGCCGCCGCGCCGGCCCCGTCTTTGCCGTCCGACTTCGCGCGTGCGTCGCGCCCGTCGCGCGCCGGCTCGTCGCCCATCAGGTGCGGCAGGAGCGCCTGCGCCACCTGCTCGGAGACCGAGTCCTCGACGGCGAAGAAGTCGGTGAACTGCTCGTCGAACTTCCCGGCCCAGAGCGGCGCGGCGTCGCGCGTGCGGACGAGTTGGACGGTGACGCGGACGCGTTCGCCGACGCGCTGGATGCGCCCGTCGAGGATGTAGGCCACGTCGAGCTCGTGGCCGGCGAGCGCCGCGCTCTGCTCGCCGTCGAAGTACTTGATGACCGAGCTAGTGGGGCGGACGACGACGCCGCCGACGTTCGAGAGCTTGGTGATGATGGCGTCGGCCATCCCCATCCCGAGGAACTCGTCGCGGTTCTCCTCGTGGCTCAGGGTCTTGAAGGGGAGGACGGCGATGGACTTGCCCGCGGGCGCCGCCGGCTCGGCGTTGTCGATGCGCGTCTCGGCCGTCGGCGGGAAGTAGGCGGGCGCGCCGACGGGGCGGCCTTCGAGGTAATGCTCGATGTCGCGCGCGAACTCCTCGACCGACTGGTAGCGCCGCTGCTGCTCCTTCCGCAAAGCCTTGAGCACGATGTTGTCGATTGAGCCTGACAACTGCCGCCGGAGTTTTTCGAGCGAGCCGTCGCGGACGCGGCTGACCGAGTCGGGCGTGATCTCGACGGGGTCGCGCCCGTGCGACGGGATGACCTCGATGAGGTTGACGGCGACCGACGGCCGCTCGGGCTCCTGCTCGCAGATGACGCGCGCGATCTCCTCGGGCGAGCGGCTGCGGAGCATGTAAGGGCGGTGCCCCGTCAGCAGGTCGTAGAGCAGGACGCCGAGCGAGTAAACGTCGCTGACCATCGTCACCGTCTCGCCGCGCACCTGCTCGGGGGAGGCGTACTCGGGCGTCATCAAGCGGAGCGCCAGCGTCGTCGGGTCGAGCGCGCGCCCGCCCATCTCGGGGTTGAGCAGCTTAGCGATGCCGAAGTCTAAGAGCTTGGGCGTGCCGTCGGCCGTCACCAGAACGTTCGACGGCTTAAGGTCGCGGTGGATGACGAGGTTGTGGTGCGCGTAGGCGACCGCCGCGCAGACCTTGAGGAAGAGGCGGAGGCGTTCGGGCGTCGAGAGCTTGTGCGCGTCGCAGAACTGGTTGACGGGCAACCCCTCGATGTACTCCATGACGAAGTAGGGGAGGCCGTCGTCGGTCGTCCCGCCGTCCATCAGCCGCGCGATGTAGGTGTGGTCGAGCGAGGCGAGAATCTGCCGCTCCTGCCGGAAGCGCCGCAGGATGAAGTCGGTGTCCATCCCGCGCTTGACGAGCTTGATGGCGACGCGCTTCTGGAACTCGTCGTCGGCGCGCACGGCCAGGTAGACCGCGCCCATCCCGCCGCGCCCGATCTCCCTCACGATGCGGTACGAGCCGACGCGACGGCCGATAAACGGCGCGTCATCCTCGTAAGCGGCAGCGTCGAAAGCCCCGGCGACGGCGCTCCGCGCGGTCTCGCCGATGACGCCCGCCACCGCCGGCTCCTCGATGAACGAGCCGGCCTGCTCGTGCGAGCGGATGAGCATCTCGACCTGCCGGCGCAACTCCTCGTCGGCGCCGCACTCCGCGGCGAGATAGCTCTCGCGCTCGCCGGGCGCGAGGTCGATCGCGGCGTCGAAGACGCCCTCTATCTGTTTCCAGCGTTCAGGGGTCACGGGGGAACTTCTCTTACCACATGGGCGGCGCGGGCCGTCCCGCGAACAAAGCCCGCGCCGGCGCCCGCCCGCAAAAAAAACCGAGCGTCATTCAGATGGTTTCCGTGTTGAGGCGGATGCTTTCCGGGGGGACGGCCGCGCCGCGCCGGCGCCGATGCCCCGCGAGAGGGCAAGACGTTTACAAAGACGCGCCGATTATAACAAACCGCCGCCCCCGAGAAAATCTGCGGCCGCCCGTCACAAATCGCTTCCAACGCGCGCCCCTTTGGCGTTATCATACGCCCCGCAACCGAACAGCACGCCGCCCCGACGCAGTCCGAAAGTCCCCCGGCCTGAAGAGCGTCTGTTCCGAGCCTTCCCCGACATCCGTCCCCGACGACAATCCCCCCCCTCGCGCAGGCAGAAGTCTGAAGGCCCCCGTTTCCGCTGGCCGCCGGCCGGAGGCGCACTCTCATGAAACATCATCGACGCCCCAGCGCCGCGCACGCGCGCGCACGCAGAATCCCGCGCAAGACTCTCGTCTCGATTCTCTTCGCCGCGCTGCTGTCGGCCTTCGCCTGTCTCGCGCTGCTGCGCCCCGCGCCGGCCTCGGCCGCGCCGGCCGACGACGCGACTCCAGCGCCGCCGGTCGGCGCGATGCCCGACCTGCTCTGGATGAACGGCGGCCTCGCGGGCGGCGCGGGGCGCGCGGCGCTCTCGCCCGACGGGCAGACGCTGGCGACGGCACTCTCCGGCGAAATCTACCTCTGGCGCTACTCGGACGGCCAGCTCGTCGGGAGCGTCGGCGCGGTGTGGATCGACATGATCAAGTCCATCAAGTTCACGCCCGACGGCCAGTACGTCGTCGCGGGCGGGACTTGGATTCCGGGCAGCCCCAACGCCAGCACGCTCCGCATGTGGCGCGTCTCGGACAGGAGCCTCGTGCGCGAGTTCGACGTGCGCTGGGACGTGAAGTCAATCGCGCTCTCGGCCGACGGACGCCTGCTCGCGGCGGCCGTCGGCGGCGGCGACCCGTCGGTCATCCTCTTCGACGTGGCGACGGGCGCGCGCGTGAGGACGCTCGGCGCGTTCGCGGCCAACGCCGTCGCCTTCTCGCGCGACGGGTTCGTCGCGGCCGCCGGGGCGGACGAGTTCGGCGACCCGGCCTGCGTCACCGTCTGGCGCGCGTCCGACGGCATACAGGTGGCGAAGCTCTTCGGCCTCAACTTCATCACCGACTCGGTCGCCTTCTCGCCCGACGGCCGCTACCTCGCGGCCGGCGACTGGGCCAGCTCCGACGGCACACGCGGGCACGTCCACGTCTGGCTCGCGCCCACGTTCCTGCCCGTCCAGAGTTTGACGACGCAGTTCACCGGCTCGATCTACAGCGTGGCGTTTACGCCCGACAGCCAGACGGTCGTGGCGGGCGGCACCGACGGCGCGGTCTGGCTCTGGCACCTGCCCGACGGCACGCTGACGAAGCACGTCAACGTCGATGTCTACGCCGCCATCTGGAACATCATCCCCTCCGATAACGACACGCTCTACGTCGCGGGCGCCTACGGCAAGGCCGGCGTCTGGCGCGCGTCGGACGGCGCGCGGCTCCGCACGTTCGGCGCCGCGAGGGCGTTCGTCACCTCGGTCGCCTTCTCGCCCGACGGCTCGCGCCTCGCCACCTCGAACGGCCACGACTCGTCGTTCAACGGCGGCCCCTGGTGGGTGGAGGTGTTCCGCGCCTCCGACGGGGTGCGCGTGCGCACGCTCGGCTCGCACAACGACATCATCAACTCGGTCGCCTACTCGCCCGACGGGACGCGCATCGCCTCGGCTTCCGGCTCCGAGCCGCCGGACACGCGCGACACGCGCATCCTCATCTCGCCGGCCAACGGCGGCGCGCCGCTCATCTTGCCCGGCCACACGGGCGGGACGACCTCGGTCGCCTTCTCGCCCGACGGGCAGACGCTCGCCTCGGGCGGGCGCGACAAAGTCGTCTGGCTCTGGCGCGTCTCCGACGGGTCGGTGATACGTGGCCTGCGGGGTCACGCGAACTGGATTCACGCGGTCGCCTTCTCGCCCGACGGGCAGACGCTCGCGTCGGGGAGCGGCGACTCGAAGGTCAAGCTGTGGCGCGTCGCGGACGGCGCGCTGCTGCGGACGATTGACGGCAACGGCTACCCCGTCGGCTCAATCGCCTTCTCGCCCGACGGCGCGTCGCTCGCGCTCGTCGCCAACGGCGCGGTCGAGTTGCGCCGCGTCGCGGACGGCGCGCTGCTGCGGACGGTGTACGTCGAGCCGGGCTTCACCAACACGGGCAACGTAGTCTTCTCGAAAGACGGCGGCGTGGTGGCCCTCGCCAACGGCAGTTACGCGCCGACCATCTGGTTCTGGCGCGTCGCGGACGGCGCGCTGCTCAAGACCTACAACCGCGAAACGGGCTGGGTGCAGCCGCCCTCGCTCGCCGTCTCGCCCGACGGCCTGACGCTCGGCATCGGCCGCTACGACTCGGTGGTCGAGATGGCGCGCTTCCCCGCCGCCGACGCCCCGACTCCCACGCCGACGCCGACACCCGATCCGACGCCGACTCCAAGCCCGTCGCCGACTCCGACTCCGACTCCGACGCCTAGCCCGACGCCGTTGCCGCTGCCGACGCCGGACACCATTCCGCCGGCCGCGCCGCCGCTGGTCTACGTGTCGGAGGAGAACGCGCCTTCGGCCGAGGCGGCGGCCGCGCTCGCCGTCGCCGTCAGGCGCACGGGCGACCTGTCACAGCCTTCGGCCGTGGACTACGCGACCGCCGACGGGACGGCGCTGGAGGGGCGCGACTACGTCGCGGCCTTCGGCACGCTCCGCTTCGCGGCGGGCGAGGCCGAGAAGACGGTGACGGTGCTCGTCATCGACGACGGCTACTCGGAGCCGGACGAGTCGTTCACGCTCAGGCTGTCGAACGCCTCGGGCGCGCAGATGGGCGCGCCGAGCGCCTCCGTGCTCACCATCCGCGACGAGGACTCGGGCGCGCAGTCGAACCCCGTGGACGAGACCGACTTCTTCGTCCGCCAGCACTACCTCGACTTCCTCGGGCGCGACGCCGACGCGAGCGGCCGGACGTTCTGGGCCGGCGGCGTCGAGTCTTGCGGCTCGGACGTGGTCTGCCGCGAGGTGAGGCGCGTCAACACGTCCGCCGCGTTCTTCCTGTCGATTGAATTTCAGGAGACGAGTTACTTCGTCCACAAGACTTACAAGGCCGCGTTCGGCGACCTGCCGGGCGCGCCGGTGCCGCTGCGGCGCGAGGAGTTCATGCCCGACACGGCGCGGGTCGGGCACGATGTCGTCGTCGGACAGACGGGCTGGCAGCGCCGGCTCGAAGAGAACAAGGACGCCTTCGCGCTGGAGTTCGTCAGCCGCGCGCGCTTCAACGAAGCCTACCCGGCCGCGATGGCGGCCGCCGACTTCGTCGCGAAGCTCAACGCGAACACGGGCGGCGCGCTCTCCGACGCGGAGGCCGCCGCGGTCGCGGCCGAGTTGGCGGCGGCCGGCAACGACGCGCACGCACGCGCCGCCGCGCTCCGCCGCGTCGCCGAGAACGCCGAGTTCTCGCGGCGCGAGTTCAAACGCGCCTTCGTCCTCGTGCAGTACTTCGGCTACCTACGCCGCAACCCGAACGAGGGCGCGGACGCAGACTTCTCCGGCTACCGCTACTGGCTCTCGAAGCTCGAACAGTTCGGCGGCGACTACGTCGCGGCCGAGATGGTCAGGGCCTTCCTCGACTCGGCCGAGTACCGCCAGCGCTTCGGCCGCTGACGGCGTTAACCGCGGGGACGCGGGGACGCGGCTTTTAGACAATAAGCTGAAAGCCGCGCCTCCGCGTCACCATGATTTATTTCCCCGCCGCACATCTTCACATTCCGCTGATACCCGCCGCGCCCGTTTTGCGCGTTAACGTCTGAAGGCCGAAGTTCCGGCCACTCTTCAACCAAAGGTGACGACCAGATGAACGTACGCGCCGCGTCGATTCGCTGCTTCAGACAGCTCTGCTCCGCCGTCCTTCTCCTCGGCCTCGCGTCGGGCGCCAAGCCCGGCGTGGCGCAGACGCGGCGCGCGCCCGCGAAGTCGGCCGCGCCGACCGCCGCGGCCTCCGCGCCGAAGAAGGCCGCGGCCTGCACGGGCGCCTGGACGGGCGTCGTCACCTACACGCGCACGCAGACCAGCACCAACAACAAGACTGTGCCCCGCGTCTCGGGGCGCGGCGAGGACACGACCAACTGGGAGATGAGGTACGGCTACCGCGCGGCGGTCGCCGTCATCGAGAGCCAGGAGCGCAACGGTTCGAGCGTCGGCCGCGCCACGGTCACACACAAGATCACCTCGGACGAGACGGTCACGGCTAAAGAGAAGAACTCCTGCGACCGCGGCAAGACGTGGCAGGTGATGACCGGGACCTCCACCTCGAAGACCGAAACGTCGGGCGACGCGCGCGGCCTCGAAGCCAACGTCAACGTCGGCGTCAATGCCGACGGCACCTACACCGTCAGCGTCGGCGTCCCGCAGATCAAGGGCAAGACGACGGGCAAGCAGACCTCCGTCTACAGCGGCCAGTGCGTGCCGAAGGAGGGCCGGACGCTCACGCTCCCGCCCACCGAGACGAGCATCGACGGCAACTCGCTGACGAGCGACGGCACGCACCGCCTCGACCCCGACGACCCGAACCGCCTGAGCGGCAGCTACTCGAAGACGTGGCAGAACGTGACCGAGACGCTCAAGTGGAGCCTGCAAAGGTGCGGCGCGCCGCTGCGGCTCGTCGAGCTGAAGTTTGAGCACCCGCGCTTCCCCGACTTCGGAGACTGGCAGGAGGTCACAGACGAGACGGGGACGGTTGACGGCAACATGGTGAAGATCAAGGCGGCGGTCTTGAACGCCTCGGGCGAGACGAAGTACGCCGACGTGCGCTTCAAGGAGACCTACAAGGGCGACAAGTGGGACGGCGCGCGCGCCGACGCGCCGCTTCAGGACAGCGTCGTCTCCGTCCGGCTTGAGCCGGGCGAGTTGCGCGATGTCGAGATGGTCTGGGACTCGTCCGGCTACGCCTGGTTCGACGACGGGCGCCCGCGCCTCGTCCAGCGCATCAAGGCCGAGATGGAGGAGAATGGTAAGAAGACCGACGAGCTGACGAAGAATCTGAAGGTGGCGCCCAAGCCCGTCGTCTTAGTCCACGGGCTTTGGAGCAACTGGCGCGCGTGGGAGTCCTGGCAGAACATCCTGACGACCTCGCACAGCTACGACTGGAAGGCTTTCCCCGTCGGCGAGAAGCCGGAGAAGGGCTTGATGAACACGGGCGGCGAGTTCCTCTCGACGGGGCCGACGAACGGCATCTTCGAGAACTCGCAGCAGGTCGGCAAATACATCCGCTACGCGCAGGAGGAGCGCAACGCGTGGCACGTTGACGTGGTCGCGCACTCGATGGGCGGTCTCATCACGCGCCACTACATACACAACTTCATGCCGCCGAGCGCGGACGGCCGCCCGCAGGTCGCGCACCTCGTCATGCTCGGGACGCCCAACATGGGAAGCCCCTGCGCCGACGTGATGAACTCGACCTTCGAGGTGTTGGGCAAGAACGTCGAGGCCATGCGACAGCTTAAGCCCTCGGTCGTCGCCGAGTTCAACCGGGTCAACGTCAACCGCAAGGGCGTGAAGTTCTCCGTGCTCGCGGGGAATCCCCTGCCCGTCATGTGCAAGACCGTCGTCTGGAACGACGGCGTGGTGCCGGTCGAGTCGGCGCTCTGGAAGATTAAGGACAACGCGCTCTCGAAGAACGTCCACACAGACCTGACGGGCACCGCGGACTTCTCAAGCTTCGTCAAGCCGCGTCTCGCCGTCGGCCCGAAGGGCGACCACACGCCCGAGCGGCCCGAGGGGCCGGAGCTTCCGCAGTACCCGAACCAGATTAATCGGAACCTGTACGGCGCTTCCGCGCCCGCGTTCGTCAACGCCTCCTACGGCGCGCGCGTGGGCGCCGCCTACGCCGCCCGCGAAGAGGACTTCCGCCCTTCATTCGCCAAAGAGGTGAGGCTCGCGCCGAAGCAGGTCCTGGAGGTCGAGATTCCCGTCGCGGCCGTCCCGCGCTTCGGCGTCACCTTCATGGCCGGCGCGCAGGTCTCGGCCACGCTCGCCGACGAGCGCGGCGCCGCGCGCGGCCAGAACCTCGCCGGCTCGCCCGAATCGCGCGGCTTCTTCCGCACGATCTTCGTTGACGGCAACGTCGGCGCCGGCACCTGGAAGCTGAGGCTGGAGAACACCGGCACGCTCGAAGCCTCGGCGGTCGTCGCGGCCTGGGGCGACGCTGCCGCGAAGAAGTTCTGAGCGGCGCCCTCCGGACGCCGCGGCGTGGGCTTTAAACCCGAAGGGCGGGGCGGGATGGACGTTTCCGTCCCGCCCCGCCCGCCCCTCGGGCGCGACCGCGAATTCGCATAAAGCTCCGAATTTTTGGACGCGGCGGCGCCCGCCCGGCGGCTAGATTTCGAGTCCGGAGAAAATTCCCATGCCAAAACTATTGCATTCAACCCCGTCTCGCGCTAATCTCCGCACGTGGGCGTCGCCCCCTCCTCTCGGCTCGCACAAGGCACACTAACCCTGAACCGCCATCAGGCAGCCTTAAGTCGGATTGGACTGGCCCGGTTTTTTTAGAGCAGCGCCAGCACGTCGTCGAGAACTGACAACGCGGCCTCGGTGAGAGTGTCTACCAAGCCATTGGACTGGTCACTTTCCTCCGTCGCCTCGGCCTCTTCCTGTACAATCTCGCTGGGCGGCGGCGTGGGCGGCGGCTGGGGCGCTCCGTTCTGAATTTCGCCCGCCTGCGCCGCACAGGACAGTAGTAAAACAAGCAAGCACGCACGAATTATCTTAAACATCTCCTTACACCTTTCGCTTTATGAGGGTTAACCGCAACAGTGGCCGCGCGAATTGCATAAGTCTTGGCGGCGTTGATACCCATGCAAGAGAATTGCAGGGGCGAAGAAAGGCTGACCTCACATGACTTTAGCAGATGAATACCTGAAGCAACTAGATGGCCCCCCGGTCACGGCGGGCGAGCGCGCGCTCGCCCGCTGCCGCCACGCCGCGGACTTCGTCTTCAAGGGTCAGTTCGACGCGGCCGGCGAGGCGTTGGGCGACCTGTGGCGGGGCGTCGGGCAGAGGCCGGAGACCGGGCAGATGGAGGCCATGACCGAGGCCGAAGTCCTGCTCCAGTGCGGCACTCTGACCGGCTGGCTCGGCAGCACCAGACAGATTTCCGGCGCGCAGGAGCGCGCGAAAGACCTCCTCTACGAGGCGCTGGAGACGTTCCGCTCGCAGGGGATGGCGGCGAAGGTTTCGGAGGCGCAGTACGAGTTGGGCATCTGCTACTGGCGTCTGGGCGCGTTCGACGAGGCGCGCCTGATGATGACCGAGGCGATGAAGCCGCTGGCTGACGCGGACGTGGAGCTGAAGGCGAAAATCCTCATCAGGCGCACCCTCGTTGACATCAGCGAGAACAAGTATTACGAGGCTCTCGACCTCCTCAAAGAGGCCGAGCCGCTCTTCGGCCTCGCGGGCGACGCGCTCAAGGGCCGCTGGCACGGGCAGAAGGGGCTGATCTTCCGAAGGCTCGGCACCGCCGAGCGGCGCGCCGAGTACTTCGACAGCGCCATCATGGAGTACACCGCCGCCATCTTCCACTACGAGCAGGCGAAGCACGAACGGTACTGCGGCACTAACTTAAACAACCTCGCCTTTCTGCTCTACAAGCTCGGCCGCTACCGCGACGCGCACGAGCAGCTCGACCGCGCGCAGCTCATCCTGACCAAGCTGAAAGACCCCGGCAACCTCGCGCAGGTGGACGAGACGCGCGCGCGCGTGCTGGTCGCGGAGAGGAAGTACAGGGAGGCCGACCGCGTCATGGCGGGCGTCATCAAGACGCTGGAGCAGAGCGGCGAGGCCGCGCTCCTGGCCGACGCGCTGACGTTGCAGGGGATGATCTGGGCGGGGCTCGGGCGCGGCGAAGGCTCGGTCGGCATCCTGCGGCACGCGATCCGCGTGGCGCGCGAGGCCGGGGCCAACACGCAGGCGGGGATGGCCGCGCTGACGCTGATCGAGGCGCACGGCGAGTCGCCGCGTCTGTCGGCGGCGGAGGCGGCCGAGGTCTACAGTTGCGCCGACGAACTGCTGAGGGAGACGCAGGACGCCGAGGACATCGCGCGGCTGAGGGCGTGCGCGGGGGTGGTCGTCAAACGCCTGTCGGGGATGCAGCTCGAAGACAAGGGCTTCAGCTTCTACGGCGCGGTGCACGAGCTGGAGGCGCGGCTCATCGAGCAGGCGCTTGAGCTTGAGGCGGGCAGCGTCTCGCGCGCCGCGCGCCGCTTAGGGCTCAAGCACCAGTCGCTCTCGCACATGCTGACGGCGCGTCACAGGAAGCTGATGTTCAAGCGGACGCCGCCCGAGAAGCGGCGCCGGAGCATCATCAAGAAGGACTGCTGAAGGTAGCGCAGCCGCCCGGCCGGGTTAAAAGAACCGAGGGCCGTGGAACGAGTGACGGAGCCGGATGGCCTTCACTCTTCCACGGCCCTCAACTCTTTTTGACTCCCGTCCCCGAACGGCCACTCGCCGCGCGCGCGCGCCCGCAGGAGGTAGACGACGAGACCGGCCGCGATGAGCACGAAGGCGAGCCGCACCTCCTTCTGAAAGTTCGGGCGCATCAGGAGGACGTAGACGAAGCCGAGGAACGCGAGCAGCGCCGGCAGCGGGTAGAGCCACATGCGGAACGGGCGCGGCATTTCGGGGCGGCGGACGCGCAGGACGATGACGCCCGCGATCTGCGCGAGGAACTGCACGATGATGCGGATGCAGACGAGCGCCGCGATCACGTCCGCGAGCCGGAAGAAGCAGAACAGGGCCGCGATGCCGCCGAGCACCAGCAAAGAGACGTGCGGGAAGCGGTGCTTCGGGTGGACGCGCGAGAAGGCGCGGAAGTAGTTGCCGTCGCGCGCGGCGGCGAAGGGGACGCGCGAGTAACCCAGCAGCAGCGAGAAGACCGACGCGAAAGCCGTCCACATGATGAGCGCGGTCGCCAGCAGCCCCGCGCCGTGCCCGTAGAGCCGCTCCATGAACGACGAGATGACGTAGCGCCGCGCGTCCGAGTTCGCCGTCGCGCCGAACTCGCGCCAGGGAATGACGCCGAGAATGGAGACGTTCATCACGATGTAGATGAGCGCGACTAAGGCTATCGAGAGCAGCACGGCGCGCGGGATGGTGCGGGCGGGGTCGCGCACCTCGCCGCCGAGAAAGCAGACGTTGTAGTAGCCCCAGTAGTCGTAGACCGCGATGAGCAGCGCGGAGCCGAGCCCGTAGAAGAACTCCCAGTTGAGCGTGAACGCGCCCGGCGGGAAGTCGAAAGCCTTCGCGGGGTCGAAGTTGAGGACGCCCGCGCCGACGATCCACAGTATCGTCGCCATCACGCCGAGCCAGAGCAGGTTCGACAGCCGCTCGATGATCGTGATCTTGCGGTAGAGCAGGAAGACCGCGAGCGCGCACGTCCCGACCGCGACGAAGGTGCCGAGCGTGACGGCGACGCTCAGGTTGATGTCGCCGAGGGCGGCCAGCGGCACGCGCAGCTCGCCCGCCGCGAGCCGCGTGTCGAGCGCGGGGAAGGCGTAGGCCGCGTACATCGCGAAGCCGATGCAGCCCGAGGCGATGGAGAGCGGCGCGCTGAAGGTCAACTGCCAGATGAAGAGGAAGGACATCAGGCGGCCCAGCCGCCCCTTCCCGTAAATCTCGCCGAGGTAGCGGTAGGTGCCGCCCGTGCCCGGCATGGCCGCGCCCAGCTCGGCCCACACCAGCCCGTCGCAGACGACGAGCACGGCGCCGACGACCCAGCCGATCATCGCCTGCGGGCCGTTCATCGCCGCGATGATGAGCGGGATGGTGATGAAGGGCCCGACGCCGATCATGTCGATCATGTTGAGCGTCGTCGCGCCCGCCAGGCCCACCCCGCGGATGAGCTGCGGCGACTCCGCCCCCTGCGCGCCGCCGCCCGGCGTCGTTTCACTAGTCGCCATTTGATGTTTTCATTTGGGTGTAAACCAGAGGATTCGAGCCGCCGGCGCGGTCACGCGCGGAGGGCCGCCGCGGCCGGCGCACGCTCCGCCTCGCGCGCGTCACGCGCCTTCGCCGAGCGGAACCATTCGAGCACGAAGCCGGCGGCGTTGAAGCCGAGCGCGGCGTCGAGCGGGAAGAGCGCGCGGGTGAGTTCGCGGCGGACGGCCGTCTCGAAGGCGCGCCCGATCTGAGCGCGCGCGTCGTCCAGCCCTTCGACGACGGTCGTGTGCAGGTCGCGCCCGCCGCGCGCGCGCCGCCACGCGAACTCGAAGAGGCGCAGACGCCCTTCGTCGTCGGCCGCGCCGGTGACGACGGCGACGAGGTGCGTGGCGTCCGCCCCTTCGACGATCTCGGCGACGCGGCGCGCGAAGGCCGGCGTCAGGTCGCCGTCGCGCGTGACGACGACGAAGGTGTTGCCCGACACGTCGGCCGCGAGGTACGACTCGCCGTGCGGCGTGGGCGGCCCCGTCGAGATGTCGCTCTCGGGGACGCCGAGCGAGCGGACGATGCGGTAGACGCGGTTGGCCAGCCACCCGCCGTCTTCGAGGAGCGCGACGGCGAGCCGCGACGGGCTGAAGGTCTCCTCGACGACCTCGTCGGCGACGGGCGCGGCGCACAGGCTGCAACGCGCGCGGCTGATGGTGACGGCGGCGAGCGAGTCGGGCGACGGCAGATCGAAGAGCGCGTGGCCGGTCTTGCGGCAGCTCACGCGCAGCTCGCGCTCAAGCAGCCCCGCCTCCAACATCATCTCGACCGAGACGGTGCCGAGCGACCCGGCTTCGGCGAGCAGGCGGCGCGGCGTGTAGCCCTCGCGGCGCAGCCCCTCGACGCGCCGCAGGAAGTCGCGCACGCCGCGCCCCTCCAGAAGCTCGGAGGCGAGCGCCAGCTCACGCCTCCCGCGAAGCGCCGCGGCCGCGCGGACGAACTCGGGCGGCTGCGCCGAGACGAAACGCGCCAGCCCCTGCGGCCCGCCGCTGCCGTGCGCGCGCCAGAGCGGGAGACCGGGCTGCGGCTCGGCTCCCGCGGGCACTTTCACCCCGAGCGAATCCAGCGCCGCCTGCACGTCCGCGCAGAAGCGCGCGAGCCGCGGCAGCGGCTCCGCCGTGTCGAGGTCGTAGACGACGCTCGCGGCCAGCGTCGCGCCCTCGCCCTCGCCGTTGAAGACGAGCGAGAAGACGCAGTCGCCGTCGCAGAAGAGTTCGCCGGGCGCGTATGCGTCCGCGCCCTCCCCGACGACGCGCGCGGCGCACTCGCGCTCAAGCTCGGCCGCGGCGGCTTCGGTCTCGGCATTGTCTAAGGCTGTCCCGACCAGCGAACCGAAGAGGCGCCGACGCGCCGAGCGCATCAGCGGCACGCGCCCCGCGCCGGCCAGCGCGTCGAGCAGGCGCACACGCTCGCCGACCGCCAGCGACATCGCCTGTGTGTTGCTTTGAATGAAAAGCATCGTTCCGCTTCGGGCCGCGCGCTAGGGCTTAACTCTTATCCGCAGCCTCTCGCCGCCGGTGAAGCCTTCGGGGTAGCGGCGCTCGCGCGCCATGCCGAGCGCGACGGCCTCGTAGGTGCCCGCGCCGGGGCGCGGGTTCCAGACGCGCGCGTCGGTCACGCGCCCGGCCTTCACCTCGACGAGCACTTCGACAACGTACTCGCGCCGCGGCGCTGGGGCGCCCTCGAACTTGCGCGAGCCGACGACGGCCGCGGCCGACGGCACGGGCGGCGGCTCCGCGTTCTCGGTCGCGACGCCGGCCGTCGCGTTCGTGTTCCGCGCGGCGTTCACGGGGGCGGCCTGGCTCGCGCCGTCGCCCTGTGGCTTACCGGCCGCCTCGTCGGACGCGGCGCGCGCGGCGGCGGCATTGGCGGCGTCGCGGACGGAGAAGAAGGGGCCGTAGAGCATGTTGAGCGTGGTGATGAGACTGAGGCCGACGAGGAAGCCGATGACGACCGCGTAGGCCAGCCGCTCGCGCGAGAAGCGGCGCGAGGCCGTGCCGATGGCGCCCTCGACCGCCGACAGACGTTCTTCGAGCGGCGCCAGCAACTCCTCCGGCGCGGGGCCGAGTTGCAGCGGCGCCTGCTGCGGCGGCGGGAGCGTCGCGCCGCCCTGTGCGTCCGAGGCCCGGCCCGCGACGCGCAACTCCGAAGGCGCGTCGCGCCTCTGCGACTCGACGAGGTCGCGGATGAACTGCTGACCCTGCCGGTCGATGTTCCGCTCGGGCGGGCGCACCAGCGGGTTGAAGTTGAAGGACGCGCCGCCGAGCGAGAGCGCGGCGTAGAGCGCCTCGACCCCGCGCAGCTCGCCCAACTGCGCGTCAACCATCTGCCCGTCCTCGAAGAAGAAGGCGCCGGGACCTTCGGGGTATTCGACCTGCAAACGCCCCGACTTGCGCTGCACGCGCAGGCGCCGGACGAGTTCCGGCAGGGGCTGGTCGTCGAGGTGGCCGGTCAAGACCACGAACTGTGTGCGCTCGATATTTTCCACTCGAAGCTTCCTGACTCGGAGAAGGATCGCCTGCGGGCAAGCAATTTATAACACCCGCCCGATTTCCGGTAGTCCTAAACTCCGGGGCCGCCTTCTTGGACAACGCGCCCCGGCTGAAATATAATCCGGCTACCCTTAGTTCGGCCCGACGACTCTCTCCCGCCCGAGTCGCGACGACCCCCATTTTTCAGGAAGCCCGTCGGAGACGGATGCGAAAGAACGTATGCCATACCCTCGCGCCGTCAACGCCCGTCCACGGAGAAGCCCACGCGGCGACTCCCGCGTCGCGCGTCGCCTGACGCCGCGCGCCCGCGCGCACGCGCTTCCGCACTCCCCGCGACATTTCACGGAACGAACTATGAAGAAGATGCTCCTCGTCTGCCTGCTCGCGTGCCTGACGTGTGCGACCCCGTCGGCCGCGCGCGCCGCGACTCTTCAGGACGGCACGAAGGCCGACATAGACTACCGCGACGGCGCGCGGCTCGCGCTCGACGGCCGTTTGTCGGAAGCGGCGGAGGCTTTCGAGCGCGTCGTCGCGCTCGACCCCGCGAACGGCAACGCGCACTACGCGCTCGGCAACGTCTACGCCGAGATGGGGCGCTGGACCGACGCCATCAGGGCTTACCACCTCGCGCTGAGTCTTAACAAAGACGATGTCGAGGCGCTCAACAACCTCGGCGTGGCGCTCGGGATGCGCGGCCAGCACGTGCAGGCGGCGGCGGCTTTCGAGCGGGCGGTCAAAATCTATCCGAAGTGGGCCGAGCCTCACTATCACCTGAGCGTGGAGCGGCGCGCGCTCGGGCAGGAGGGGGAGGCGCGCGAGGCTTACGAGCGCGCGGTGCGTCTGCGGCCGGACTACGCCGCGCGGCCGCCGCGCCCGTTCGCGAACGCGTCGGCGAAGATCGCCCCTGCCGACCCGCCCGCCCCGCCCGCCGGCCGGATTTTGCAGGCGATGGACGCCGTGGGCTTGGGCGGCGCGAACGGCGCGGCCGCCAAGCCTGCGGCGAACGGCGACGGCGCGGCGCCCGACCGCGGCACGCGCGTCGCCGACTCAACTGCGCCCGCTCCCACGGCCGACGCGAACACGACACGCGCCGCGACGCCGCGCGCGGATTCAACACGCGCGGACACGACGCGAGCGGACTCGCCACGCGCCGACTCGACGCGCGCGGCAACTGCTTCCGCCGTCCCGCCCGCGCGACCCGCCGCCGCGACGGCGGCCGCCCCGCCTTACGAACTAGGCTTGAGGGAGGCGCGCGCAGGGCGTCATCGTGAGGCGGTCGCGGCCTTCCGGCAGGCGATCTTGCTCGAACGCGGCAACGCCGCCGCGTACCGCGCGCTCGGCGACTCCTACGCCGCGCTCGGCGAGTGGCGCGAATCCGTTGACGCCTACGAGCAGGCGACGCGGCTCGCGCCCGACGACGCGGAGACTTACCAGAAGCTCGGCCGCTCTTACGCACGCCTGCGCGAGACGGCCGGCGACGGTGCCGCGCGCGGCGAGACGGCCGCGACGACGGGTGGCGCGACCGCGACTCCGCGACCCTCCGCCTCGCCCAACGCCGCCGTGGACGCCGACCCGACGGCCGTCTACCGCGTCGGCGCGGGCGACGTGCTCGACGTGCGTCTGCTGAGGGGCGCCGACCCGCGCACGACCGCCTACAAGGTCACGCCGACGGGGCTGCTCGACCACCCGGCGCTGCGCGAGCCGCTGTCGGTCGAAGGCTTAACGACCGACGAGGCGGCCGCGCGGCTCGGCGCGGCGCTCAGGCTGCGCGCGGGCGAGGTGGCCGTCGGCGTGCGCGAGTACGCGAGCCACGCCATCATCGTCGGCGGGATGGTGAAGGAGCCGGGGACGAAGATCATCCAGCGCGAGGCCGTGCCGCTCTACGTCGTCGTCGCCCACTCGCAACCGCTCGCGGGCGCGGGTCAGGCCGTCATCGTCTCGCGCGCCACGGGTCGGACGACCGAGGCCGACCTCTCTGACGCGGCCGCGATGAAGGCGCTGGTGCGCCCCGGCGACGTGGTCACGGTGCGCGAACTCCCCAAACGCTTCGTCTACGTCGGCGGCGCGGTCAGCCGTCCCGGCCAGCAGGAGTTTCACGCGGGACTCACGCTGACGCAGGCGGTACTCGCCGCCGGCGGCGCACTGGCCCAAGGGGGCCGCGCGGTCGCGGTCACGGTCACGCAGCAGGGCGACGACGGCCGACTCTCGACCGCGAGGTACGTCCTCGCGGAGATTTCGTCGGGGCGCTCGCCCGACCCCGTGCTGCGCCCCGGCGACCGCGTCGAGGTGCTGCGTTAGCTCTGGGAGTTGTTCCGGCCGCGCCGGGAGTTTTTTGGTAGGAGACAGACGCCGAATGACGGACGCTTCGACGGCGCACGGCCGAGAGCCGGGCGAACAGATGACACCCGAGCCGCTCTTCCCCTCGGAGGGCGAGTTCAGCACGGTCGTGCCGCTCTCCGAGGTCGGCGCGGCGCCCTTCACGGCCGGGAGAACCCCGGACGACGGGCGGCCGGCCGAAGCCGACTGGGCGCGCGAAGAACGGCGCCGCACCGCCGTCGCGCGGCGCGATGCGAGAGCCGTCGAGGAAGAGGAGACGCTCGTCCCCTCGCGCAAGGGTCGAAGGCGCGCGGCGGCGGTCGGCTCACGGCTCGACGCGGGTCGGCGACCGTGGCCAGTCACGGCGGCGGCCGTCTTACTTTCCGTTCTCGCGGGCGTGGCCGCCGGCTCCTACCTCGTCTGGTCGAAGCGCCCGGCGGCCGTCTCGTCCGCGCCGCCCGCGGCCGTCGAGACGAACGCGCGGCCCGAAGCGCCGCCCGCCGAACCCTCCACGAACACGCCGAGTCCCGGCGCGTCGGAAATTGCGGCCGCCCCCGTCGAAGCGGCCGAGCCGGTCGCGCCCGAAGCGCCGGCGCGCGCGCCGGAGGCGAAGGCCGAGAAGGCCGAGAAGTCTGCGGAACCGTCGGCGCGCGCCGCGAAGGGCACGACGACAACGACGCCGGCCGAGCCTGCGACCCGCGAAGCCGCCCCGACGCGCGCGCGCACCGAACGCGCCGCGTCCAACAAGACCGAGGCCGCGCCGGCCCCGAGACCCGCGCGCGCCGAAGCCCCCACGCGCCGCGCCACGACGACCGCCGCCGCGACGCGCCCGACCCGGCCCGCCACTTCGGCGCGCCAACTCCCCGTCTCCGCCCCACCACCTTCATCCAAATCGAAGACCGTCATCCAATGGCCCTAAGCGCGGGTCGTACGAGCCGTCGCCGACGGGCAGCACGTAACCGGGCGCCTTCTCCCGGTTCGCGCGCGCCCGCGAGCGCCAGAAGCTCGCGGCTCCCGGCGAGTGCCGCGGAAGTTATCACCCAACGCGGCGCACGGGCAACGAATAAAGAAGCGGAAAGAGTCAGGCGGCCGGCGTGTTCGGCACCCAGAACTCGCCGTCGGGGGTGTTGAGTTTTCGGAGGCCGCGCGAGGGGAGTTGCCCCTCCCCGAGCCCGAGGTAGGTGAAGTGCGGGTGGTCGTTGCGCACGGTGCGGAACCAGCCGTGGCGCGCGAGCGTGGCGCGCACGCGCGCGTCGCCGTACTCGCTCACGTCGAAGGCGAGCAGCGAGAGGTGCTGCGAAGCGCCGGGCGCGGCGACCGAGTAGAGGATCGACTTCGAGAAGTCCTTGCTGAAGTAGATGCCCTGCCGCTCAAGCTCCAGCACGGCGCCGACCTGCTCGCGGACGGGGAGCGCGCGGACGCGGTCGGCCTCCTCAAGCGTGAGACGCCCCTGCCCGCGCCAGTATTCGAGCGCGGGGAGCAGCCGCGAGTTCCAGAGCCGTATCGTGTCGGCGTAGCCGCGCCGCGCCGACTCCGACCCGTCGCGCGGCGTGATGTCCAGCCCCTGACCTTGCGCCTCTTCGCGCGCGGCGACGAGCGCGCGCATCGCGGCCGGCTGCAACTCGATGAGGACGCCGCCAATGTCGAGCGCCGAGACGCGCGCCGCCGTCTGGAACGTCTCGACCTGCTCCGCGCCCGCGAAGATGCAGACGGGCGGGTGGAGCACAGAGCCTTCGGCGACGAAGACCGCGCCGTACTCGTTCAGGATGCGCCGCGCGACGGGGTCGCGCCCGTCGCACATCGCGCCCGCCGCCGCGCCGCGCCGCGCGAGCGCCGTCAGGAGCGCCTCGTCGAACCTCGCCACCTTCATGCTGTTTGTCGCCTCCCGCGCCGCGGCGGGGTTGGAAGTCTTCCGGTTGTCGCCCTCGGCCGCGAGAGCGCGCCCGCCCGCCGCGACGACCAGCAGGGTCGCGCAGGCGAGCTTTAAAAAGTGGGGCGCTCTGTCGGCGCCCTTGTCATTCGCTGCTCTCATGGCCTCACACACGCGGGAACGAACTCACCCGCGCCCACTTGTAACGCGTGGCGTGCGAGGCAAAAGGATCAGAAGGCGTGTGCGGCCGTGGGGCCGGGGCGTGCGTTCGAGCGGACGCGCGAAGGCGGCACGAAGAAACGTGAACGCTCTCCGTGCCGGCCCCGCGCCTTGGCGAACTTAAAACTTAAAGGGGACGTGAGATGAGTTCGTAGACGGCGTCGAGCATCTGCTTTTGACGCGCGGCGCCGCCCGCGGCGTCGGCTTCGAGGTTGACGTAGGGGATGCCGTTGAAGGCCGCGTGGACGGAGAGCGAGCCGTCGTCAACCGAGCACCTGCCGTCGCGGAGTTGCGCCGCCGGCTTCTGCAACACGACGTTGAAGCCGCGCGCGGCGAAGGGGGTCACTAGTGCGGGAGTGGTGACGAGGGCGAAGTTGTCCTCGTCCTCCTCGGCGTTCGAGAGGTAGACGCCCGCGGCCGACTCGGCGTACTCGCCGCGGAAGGACGCGCGCGACCTCAAGGGGCGCAGGAAGCCGACCGCCGTCAAATCCCTGTCGCGTTCGGCGACGGGGCTCGCCTCCACGTCGCCGTTGTTGTGGACGGCGACGAAGACGCTCTCGCCCGCGCGCAGCCGCGTGCCGCCGGGCGCGAACAGCAGCCCGAGCAACTCGCCGGCGAAGGCTTTGACCGCCGCCTCGGCGTCCGCCGGGAGATTCAGACAGCGGCGCCCCTGCTCGGTGAAGACGCGGTTGGGGTCGATGCTGTAGGGCTTGCCGCCGACCTTGAAGCGCAGCCGGCGCGCGGGCGCGCCCGCGTCGTCGAGCGCCTCGACTTCGACGAAGCGTCCGCCGCGCGCGGCCACGAACTCTTTCGCCGCCTCGCGCCCGCCGCGCTCGTTGTGGTGCGGCGAGAAGAAGGTGACGGCCGCGCCCGCGCGCTCGTAGACGTTGACGTTGACGACCGTCTCGCCGAGCCTGTAGGTCTTGACCGTCTTCGGCGCCTGCGCGCCCGCGCCCGCGTGCAGGCAGCAGAAGACGGCCGCCAGTAACAGTCCGCGTTGAACTCTTTTTCTATTCACTCGATTTACTCGGCGCGGTAGCAGACCTCGCCGCCCTTCGCGTTGGCGAGACACAGGCGGCGCCCGCCGGCCTCGTTCGAGAAGCGGAAGGTGTAGGTCTCGGGGTCGAGCTTGCCGGGCAGCTCCTTGTTCATGCTCGACGCGCAGTTGTTGCGCTGCTGCCACTTGCTCGTCTTCGGCACGAGCGTCAGGCGGTCGCCCTCGACGCGGTAGGTGCCGGCCGCCGGGTTGAAGAGCGTCGTCGTGCAGTTGTACATCGTCGTTTCGAGATAGCCGTTGTACTCGTAGCGGCCGCCCGGCAGGAAGCGGTACTGCATCGTCGTCCCGCGCCCCGGCCGCGTCGCGCCGGTGACGCTGTTCTGATAGCCGATCATCCCGATCTCCGACGAGCGCCACGCGCCCAGAAGCGAGTCGCCGCCCCCGGCTTCGTCGCCCGAACTCGCCGCCGCCGTGTCCGCGCCGCCCGCGCGCGCCCGCGCGCCTGATTCGTAGACGCTCAACAGCAGCCGCGAAAAGTCGGTCGCCTCCGCCCGCGCGTTCTTCAGCAGGTCGGGCAGCACGGCCGCGCGCAGCTCCGCGTGCTTCTCCCGCGCGACCGTCAATAGCTTGACGTTCAACGCGCCGAACTGCCGGGCGGCCTCGATCTCCTTCCGGTCACCGTCGCGCCACGTCGCGACGAGGACGCGCTCAAGCTCGCGCCGCTGCGCGGGCGTGAATCGCGTCTCGAAGAGCCAGCCGAAAAACTCGGCCACGTCGTCCACGGTCGCCGAAGTCAGCGGCGGCTCGCCCTCGGCGAGCACCGCGGGCCCCTGCGCGGTCGCCCCGCCCTGAACCCGCACCGCCAACAGCAAAGAGAGCAACAGCCCCAGCCCAATGTATTTCATCAACCCCTCCGTCCCTCGAATCGCGAGAAATAGTCCGACGCCTCAAACGGCGCCCGAACCTTAACGCGCAATCTCTGGACGGAAAGGGTCAGCGTTCGGAGATGATGACCTGCTGCGGCGAGGCCGGGAGCTGGTGCGCGACGCTGCGGGAGAAGCCCGCGTCGGCGAGCATCCGTTCCAGCTCGGGGAAGGTGTAGGCGTCGCCGCTCTCGGTGCTGGCGAGCATCGTCAGGCTGAAGGCGGCGGAGACGGGCGGCGTCACGCGATCCTCGTTCGGAACGAATTCGAGCGTGACGGCGACGCCGTCGTCCTTCAAAGCCGCGCGCACTTTGCGCAGCAGTTCGACGCAGGTCGGCGGGTCGAAGTGGTGCAGGAAGTTCGTCAGCAGAATCACGTCGTAAGGCCCGCCGAAGTCCGCGCCGAAGGCGTCGCCCTCGATGCCGGAGTGCCGCTCGGCGACGCCGGCCGCGCGCGCGTTCTCGCGCGCGACCTCGAGCACGGCCGGCCAGTCGAGCGCGACGACCTCGGCCAAAGGGTTCCGGCGCGCGAAGGCGATGCCGTAGAGGCCGTGGCCGGCGGCCACGTCGAGCACCTTCAGAGGCCCGCGCCTCTCCGCCAGAACCAGACCCGCTATCGCGTCGGCGGGCATCGCCGCCATCGGCGCCATCGCGCGCGCGAACTTCACCCAGACCGGATTCTCCGCGGCGACCGTGCCGCCCTGCGGGATGAGCGTGCCGCCCTTGCGGACGACGCCGGTCAGGTCTTCAAAGCCTCCGGTGAGCGACGGCGCGTGCAGGAATTCGAGCGTGCCGCCCATGTAGGCCGGCGAGCGCCGGTCGAGGAAGACCGCCGAGTCCTCGGTCAGCCCGTACCCGCCGCCGTCCTTCGTCAGAAGCCCCGCGACGACGAGGTAGTCGGAGAGGATGCGCACGCCGCGCTCCGACGCGCCGCAGCGCGCGGCGAGTGCGCGCGGGTCGCGGTTGCCCTCCGCGATGGCGGTGAAGAGTTCCAGCTCGACGGCGGCCTTGAGCGCGGCCGAGAGCTGGTAGGCGTTGGCGATCTGGAAGAATCTTTCGGGCGAAGGCTGTTGCGTCTCCGATGACATCGGGCGGGGGTTCTCCTGTCTGTTGGTCTGCTGACGGCGCGGCATCTTAACAGAGACGCGGCCGGTTTAAGAATTTGAAATCTCAACTTCGAGATTTCAAACCCCTGAACCGGCCGCGTCTCTGCGCCGATTAACTTCGTCTCAGTGCCCGCGCTGGTCGTGCGGGACGACGATGTCGGCGGCGGCGGTCGTGGTGTTGCCGGCGGCGTCGGTGACGGTGGCGGTCACGCGGTAGAGGCGCCCGTCGCGGTCGTCGCCGCGCCGGCTCGCCTCGACGGTGAGCGCCTCCGCCCACTCGGCCGACGCGCCCGCGAGCGCGCGCGCCGGAATCGAGAGCGGCGCGCCGTACTCGTCCGTCACGACGTATGTGACCGACGCCAGCCCCGAGGTCGCGTCCGAGCCGGCGCCGGCGACGCTCACCTCGAACGGCTGGTTGTTGGCCGGCCAGACACGGTCGGGCGTGGCGGTCAAGCTAAGCGCCGGCGCGGTCTTGTCGATCTTGACGACGAGGCTCCCGGCCGTCTCGGCGTTGCCGGCGATGTCGGTCGAGCGGTAGAGGACGACGTTCGTCCCCTCGGCGCTCAGCGTGAAGGCGCCCGCGTAGGGCTGCCACGTCTCGCCGCCGTCGGTCGAGTACTCGGTCGAGGCGACGCCTGAGCAGTTGTCCGAGGCCGAGAGCGTCACGCCGACGTTCGTCGTGTACCAACCGTTCTGCCCGTTGGGCGCCGACGGCGAAGTCGCGGCCGTCGTCTCGGGCGCGAGCGCGTCGGGCACCGCGTCGGAGACCAAGCCCGGCACGACGTTGAAGCAGAAGTAGGACGAGCCGGCGGTCGCGCGGTACGCGCCGGGCGCGAGATCGACGGCGCCGAAGAAGCCGTTGCCGTCGGTCTTCGTCGAGCGCGTCGCGTGCGTGTCGAGGTTCTCGATGTTGACGGCGACCGTGTCGAGCGGCTTGCTGTCGGCGCCCGCGGCCTCGCCCTTGACGTGTCCGACCGACGGCGCGGCCTTCCAAGGGAAGACGGGAATCTGCGCCGGGTCGGCGAAGATGGGCGTCAACCCCGCCGGCTCGTAGCGCGTCAGGCCGTTGACGGACTGGCCCGTCGTCAGACCCGAGGCGAACTCCGAAAACGGGCGCGCGGGCGTCGTGAGCGGCGAAGGGATTGCGAACGGGTTGTTGGTGACGGCGATGTTACTCGTCGCCATCGAGAAGAAGATGATGCCGCTCAAGGGAGTGCCGCCGGCGGGCGTCAAAGTGCGGCGCGTCTGCCTGAGCGTCCCCTCTATCGCGTTGTTGGCCGCGCCCTGCCCCATCATGCCGGCGCGGTTGTAGAGGTGCGCGCGCAGCCACGCGTCCCACTGGTCGTACTGCGGGCGGACGGGGGCGGTGTGCTCGGCCTTGTACGCCATCGGGATGGCGATGTCGATGATGCCCTCCTGCGTCCACGCGCGCCAGTCCTGGTAGACGCGCCAGAAAGCCTCGGCCGAGTTCCACGTCGGGTCGTTGATGTTCGCGATGCCGCCGAAGGCGATGAGCGCGGCCGAGACTTTGAGCTGCGGCTTGACGGCCATGGCTTCGAGGTAGACGCGGCGGACGACGTTCGTCACCTGATCGCGCCGCCACTGGTTCCAGAGCGCGTTGTTCTGCGCGGGCGGAGGCGAGCCGGCGGGGATGTTGTTGACGCGCTGGAAGCGCTCGACGCTCGTCTGGTTGTAGCCGATGCTGGTGCCGCCCGACGGCGTCTGACCCGTGATGCCGATCTCGGGGTAGCGTATGCGGTCGAGGTGGAGGCCGTCGATGTCGTAGCCCGTGACGAGACGCCTGACGACATCGGCCGTGTACTTCGCGGCGTCGGGGTGGCCGAAGTCGATCCAGAAGTCGCTGCCGATGCGGTGGCCCTGAAAAGAGATGGCCGGGTTGGCGGGCGTGTTGTCGGGCAGGAGCGTGCGCGTGAGCCAGTTGTTCGGCCCCTGCACGATCTGCTGCGTCGCCGGGTTGTAGCCGCCGTGCTGGTTGAAGACGTGGTCGGGGCTGACGGGGCGGCCGAGCGTCGCCGAGGGCGCGAAGTTCGGGTTCTTGCTCCAGACCGCCGCCATGATGACGAAGGCGTGAACCTCGATGCCTTCGGCGTGCGCCGTCTGGATAACGTCGCGCAGCGCGTCGAAGCCGGCGGCGAGCGGGATGAAGTCGGGCGCCGGCTCGACCGAGTCCAGATACCAGGAGTCGCCGCGGCGTCGCACCTGAACGAAGATGGCGTTGGCCTTGGCGGCCTTCGCGTTATTCACGACGGCGAGCACGTCCGCGTGGTTGTTGAGCGCGGTGTTGAAGGTGTCCACCCAGAAGGCGCGGTACTCGGTGCGCGTCTGCGCGCTGGCGGCCGGGACGGCGGACAGCGTCACGACGAGCAGCGCGACGAGGGCGAGCGCGCGTCGGCACGCGGCGTTGCGGGGTTTTTGGTTTTTCATAGTCTGCCTTGACGGGCGCGCGGATGCGCCTCTGCTCACTCTAACGAAGTGAGAGTGCGGGGCGTCGGTTTCGAGAACTGGAATTTTAAGAACTGTCGGGGGCAGCGTCTTTTACTACCGCTCGCGCCGGGTTGTCAACAACGGCGCACGGCGCGGCGGCGTGTGAAGTCTTTACGGGGCGGGCGTCTTCTCTTATGCTGCGGCGCATGAGAAAAAGAATTCTGCTCGCCGCGCTCCTGCTCGGCTGTCTGTTCTGCGTCGGGTTCGCGCGGCAGTCGCGGGAGCGGACGCGTTGGGAGTACAAGGTGACCTGCAGCCGGCTCCCACTAAATCAGTTCGGTGAAGAGGGGTGGGAGTTGGCGGCCGCCGTGCAGGACGGCAACGTCACCTGCCTCTTCTTCAAGCGGCCGAAGTAGCGGGCCCCGCGGGCCGCTTCAGGAGAGCATCTCCTCGACCGCGCGCTCGGCGTGAATCCTCGTCGTGTCGAGGAAGGGTATCCCGCGCCCGGCCGGGTCGCGCAGGATGAGCGGAAGCTCGGTGCCGCCGAGGACGACGCCCTCTATCCCGTGGCGCTCCTTCAGACGGTCGATGACCGCCAGCAGCCCCGCCCGCGTCTCTTCGAGGAAGACGCCTTCGATGAACTCGTTCATGTACTTTTCGTGGACGTACGTCTGGTCGGCGTCGTCAGGCGTGACGACCTCGACGCCGCCGCGCGCGAAGACCGACTTGTAGACGCCGCCGCCCATCGTGAAGCGCGTGCCGAGCAGCCCGACTTTTTTGAGCCCGAGCGCGTGCGCCGCGTCGAGCGCCGCGCCGATGATGCTCAGCAGCGGAAGAGGCGAGCGCCGCGCCAACTCGTCGAAGATGAGGTGCGGCGTGTTCGAGCCGAGCAGCGCGAAGTCCGAGCCGGCGTCGGCGAGCCTTTGCAATTCGCCCAACAGGTAATCGGCGAGCTGGTCGAGCCGGCCCGCCTCGATCAGCCCGCGCATCCTGTTCATGTCGATGCTGTTGATGACGAGCGGCGGGTAGCTGCCGTCCGCGACGCGCGCGCGGTACGCGGCGACGATGATCCGGTAATACTCGATGGTCGATTCCGGCGCGATGCCGCCGACGATTCCGAGTCTCTTCATCCTTTAACCTCGCAGACCTTTCATTCGGCCGATAGGGGGAAGGCCGGGCGCGGCGGCCCCGGCGGCGGCTCGCCCTCGTAGACGACGCGTTCGAGGAACAGCCCCGACGGCGGCGCCGTCCACGCGGCCGGCTCGTTGGAGTAACGTTCGAGCAGCGCGCCGAAGCCCGCGGGCGTGAGACGGCCGCGCCCGACCTCGACGAGCGCGCCGACCACGCGCCTGACCATCTTCCAGAGGAAGTGGCTGGCGCCGACGCGGAAAAGAATCAGCCCGCCCTCGACAGAGATTTCGGCGCGCTCGACTTCGACTATCGTCGAGCGCTGCTCCGAAGGGCTCTCGCAGAAGGAGCGGAAGTCGTGCCGCCCCGTGAGCAGTTCCGAAGCGGCCGCCATCGCACGCGCGTCCAGACGGTCGCGCACCCACCAGACGAAGTTCTTGCCGAAGGCCGTCCGCCGCGTGGCGATCTGGTAGAGGTAGTAGCGCGCGACGGCGTCGTGGCGCGCGTGGAAGTCGGGTCGCGCCTGTGCGACGCGCAGGACGTTCACGTCGTGCGGCAGGAGTTTATTTAGTCCCGCCTTCAACTGCGACGGGTCGGGCGCGCGCCCCGCCACCTTCGACTTGAGGTGCGCGACCTGCCGGAGCGCGTGGACGCCCGCGTCCGTGCGGCCCGAGCCGCCGACCTCGGCGCGCGCGCCGAAGATTTGCTCGGCCGCGCGCTGCAACTCGCCCTGCACGGTGCGCGCGTGCGGCTGCGCCTGCCAGCCGGCGTAGCGCGTCCCCTCGTACTCGACCTCCAGCCTCCAGACCCGCATCTCCTGTATAGTAACCCGGCGGGTCGTGAAACAGAGACTGTGGCACATGAACGCGGACTTCGAGGTCGAGCTGGCGCACCGCGCCGAACACGGCCCGCGCCCCTACCGCCGCACGCACTCCTTCGCCGCGCTCAACCGGCGCCTCTCCGCGCAGATGCTCTGGCTGACGACGCCCGGCGACGCGATGCTCGTCGATGAGCCGTGGGACGACTCTCTCATCCAAACAGCACGCGCGCGCGGCGTCGAGCTGTTGAAGTCGGGTCGAGGCGAGCCGCAAACCGACAAGCTCTTTACGCCGTGGGGCTGGACGCCGACGGCCGCCGCCGAGGGCGAGCGCGCGGGCGCCGTCGTCCGCCCCGTCGCGTTCGACGTGGTCGCGCGCGTCAACTCGAAGCTGTGGAGCCACGCGCTCGAAGTCGAGATGGGCTGGGCGCTGGCGGGCGCGGCCGTCGCACACACAGTCGAGGAACTGTCGGAGGCGGCGGCGCGCACGTGCCCCGGCGCGCAGGACAAGTGGGTCGTCAAGAGTCCCTACGGCTTTGCCGCGCGCGACCGCGTGCTCGGGCGCGGGCCGCGAGTCGATGGGGCGCAAGGGGCGTGGGCCGCCAGACGCTTCGCGCGCGGCGAGGCGCTCGTCTTCCAGCCGTGGCTCGAAGTCGTGCGCGAGTACGGCGTCGTCTGCGAAGTGGGAAGCGACGGCTCGCACCGCGTGCGAGGCGTGAGCGATCTGCGGACGAACGGCGCGGGGACGGGGACGGGCTACGTGCTCGGGCGGCCGCCGTCGCCCGCGCGCATGAAGGAGCTTGAGGGCGTCGCCGCGCTCGTTTGCGCGCGGCTCCACGCCGAGGGCTATCGAGGCCCCGCCGGCGTGGACGCGCTCGAACACGCGGGGGGCCTGCACCCGCTGCTCGAAGTCAACGCGCGTTACACGATGGGCTTCGTCGCGCTGGCCGCCGAGCGTGCGCTGAAGCCCTCGGCGCCGACCTTCTGGAGCACGAAGTCGTAACCGGGGCGGGCGCGCGGCGGTTGAGGCGGCGCGCGGTTTCGCTTATGCTACGGCGCGCCGGGCGCCCGGTCGCGCCGCGAGAACTCATAGACCACACCACATCGCAGGAGACCATTCCATTGCCACAGAGTCGTAAGCGACACACGGCCAAAAGAAGTCACGCGCCGCGCGCGTCCTCGCCGCAGCGGCAGCAGGCGCGCCACGACGCCGACAAGAGGAAGCGGGTCATCGCCGCGGTCGTCATCGTCGCGCTGGTGGCGGCGGGCGCGGCCTACATCTTCGCGCCGGGACTCCGCGGCGGCGGGGGCGCGGAGGTGACGACGCCGTCGGGCTTGAAGTACACAGACCTCGTCGTCGGCGACGGCCCCAGCCCGCGCGCGGGGCAGACGGCGGTCGTCCACTACACGGGGACGCTCATCGACGGGACGAAGTTCGACAGCTCGCGCGACAAGGGTCAGCCGTTAACTTTCGTCTTCGGGCAGACCCCGATGATCAAGGGCTGGGACGAGGGCCTCGCGACGATGAAGGTCGGAGGGAAGCGGCATCTGATCATCCCGCCCGCGCTCGGCTACGGCCCGGCGCCGAGGCCGAATATACCGGCCAACTCGACGCTCGTCTTCGACCTGGAACTGCTGGATGTAAAGTGAGAAGGGAATAGACCGTGGAAGGAGTCGTCGGATGTTGAGGGTGCCGGCATACCCGGCCGCGTTGAAGATCGCGGAGACGGTCGCGGTCTACTTCGCGCGCCGCCTCGCCGACGCGCGCGCGCGCGGGAAGATGGAGTTGGCCGCCGCGCCCGACGCCGCGACGGTCGAGGCCGTCATCAACACGGCCTTCTGGGCCAGCCTGCGGCGCGAGGAGGGCTACGCGCCCAAAATCTCGCTCGCCTTCCTGCCGCCCGAGCAGGCCGGGCCGCCGCTCAAGTTCGCGCGCCCGCTCCCGCTCGACGCGGGGGCGCTCGCCAAACTCGCCCCGGCGGTCGAGCGCCCCGGCATCCACCTCGGCGTCTGGCACTGCGGCGACGGGGGCGAGCTGTGCGTCTGGGGGACGACGCGGACGATTCCGCGCCTCTGCTTCGTGCTCGAAGTCATCGAGCCCGGCCTGCTCGTCGTCAAGTACCGGCGCGGGCGCGACCCCGGCAAGTACGCCAACGTCGCGGTGCTGCGCGGCGACGAGGTCAAGGTGGTGGACGAGGCGGGCGCCTCGCTCCCCGACTGCCCCGAGGTGCTCAACTCGCTCATCGGCTTCGGCCCGAGCGGCCTGACGCCGTCCGACTCGGTCAACGTGCTCGTACAGCTCGCCGTCTCAATGCGCTCGCACGGGCGCGGCGGCACGCTGCTCGTCGTCCCGGCGGACGCCGACACGTGGCGCGAGTCCGTGCGCTGGCCGGCGCCGTACTCGGTCGAGCCGGCGTTCCCCGAGCTGAGGGAGTTGATGGCGCGCGCCGCCGCCGAGGGCGACGACCCCGAATGGCAGGAGGCCCTGCGCCGGGCCGTCGAGGCGGTCGCGGGGCTGACGGCCGTGGACGGCGCGGCCGTCGTCAACGAGCGCTCCGAGCTGCTGGCCTTCGGCGCGAAGATCACACGCCGACACGGCGCGCCGCGCGTCGAGCGCGTGACGCTGACCGAGCCGGTCGTCGGCACGGCGGCGGCGGTCGTCGAGCCGGCGCAGCTCGGCGGGACGCGCCACCTCTCGGCCGCGCAGTTCGTGCAGGATCAGCAGGACGCGCTCGCCCTCGTCGCCTCGCAGGACGGGCGCTTCACGGTCTTCTCCTGGTCGCCCTGCGAGGCGATGGTTCACGCCCACCGCGTCGAGACGCTTCTACTCTGACAGGCCACCCGGCGGGCCGCCTAGTAGACGACCCTCGTCTTGAGGGTCGCCTTCGCCTCGCGCAAAATTTTGACCGCCTCTTTGGAGAGCCGCGTGTCCACGTCGAGGATGACGTAGCCGATCTCGTCGTTGGTCTTGAGGTACTGGCCGAGGATGTTGACGCCGCGCGCCGAGAGCCGCGAGTTGATGTCGGCGAGGACGCCGGGGACGTTGCGGTGGATGTGGAGGATGCGGTGCGTGCCGTCCTGCGGCGGGAGGCTGACGGCCGGGACGGTGTGCGAGCCGCTCGAAGTCCCGTACTCAAGATACTGAATCAGTTTTGCAGACACGTCGAGGCCGATGCCCTCCTGCGCCTCCTCGGTCGAGCCGCCGATGTGCGGCGTCAAAATCACGTTCGGCAGATTCTGCAAGACGCTGCGGAAAGGGTCGCCGCTCTTCTCAGGCTCCTCGGGGAACACGTCCACGGCCGCGCCGCCGAGCGCGCCGCGCCCGACGTAGTTTGCTAAAGCTTCCAAGTCAACCACGTCGCCCCGGCTGTAGTTGACGAGCACCGCGCCCGGCCGCATCCGCGCGAGCGCCGCCTCGTCGATGAGGTTGCGCGTGGAGGCACCGCCCGGCACGTGGAGCGTGACGACGTGCGACTCCGCGAGCAGCTCCGAGAGGTCGCGCGCCTGCCGCGCGTTGCCGTGCGGGAGCTTGGGCACCACGTCGTAGTAGACGACCTTCATCCCCAGCGCCTCGGCCATCACCGAGACCTGCGAGCCGATGTTGCCGTAGCCGACGATCCCCAAGGTCTTCCCGCGCAACTCGTAACTGCCCTTCGCCTCCTTGAGCCAGACGCCGCGGTGCGCCGCCGCGTTCTTGTCGGGGATGCGTCGGATGAGCATCACGGCGAGGCCGACGACCAGCTCCGCCACCGAGCGCGTGTTCGAGTAGGGCGCGTTGAAGACGGCCACGCCCGCCGCGGTCGCCGCCTTTAAATCGACTTGGTTGACGCCGATGCAGAAGGCGCCCACGGCCAGAAGCCTGTCGGCCGCGGCCAGAACCTTCTGCGTCACCTTCGTCTTCGAGCGGATGCCGAGGATGTGGACGCCGCGCACGGCCTCGGCCAGCTCGTCCTCGCCGAGCGCCCGCGTCAGGCGCTCGACGCCCGCGTAGCCGCCCGCCGTAAACTGCCCGGCCGCCGTCCCGCTGACGTTCTCCAACAACAGGACTTTGATCTTGTCCCTCGGGTAAGAGGTCTCTTCGCTCTTCATCGCTTTGAATTAAAGTCGCCGGGCCATTCGACGCGCTCGGCGCCGAGGAAGCGCGCGAGGCGTTCGGCCGCCTCTTCCAACCCTCTCAATCGCGCGCGCGTCGGACGCACGCCCGGCTCCCAGAAGACGCGGCGAATCTTGAGCGCGCCCTCGTCGCGTTGGAACTTGGGGTCAACCCTCGCGACGAGGCGGTCGCCTTCGAGCACGGGCAGGACGTAGTAGCCGTAACGCCGCGCCGGCTCGGGCACGAACGCCTCGAAGCGGTAGTCGAACCCGAAGAGGCGCATCGCGCGCGCGCGGTCGCGCAGGACGGGGTCGAAGGGGCTGAGCAGCCGCGTGCGAGGCGGGGCTTCGGGCAGACGCGCGAGCCTCCGCTCCCAGTCGGGCACGGCGTAGGCCGGCTTCGGTTTCGACTCGGCTTCAACCGACTCGACGAGCACGGGGACGACGCGGCCGTCGCGCGCCGCGCGCTCGCACCAAGCCTTCGCTCTCGCCGGCTCAATCGCGGCCCAGAACTCGGCCAGCTCCTTCGGCGTCGCCACCGCCAGACGCTCCAACGCCGTCGAGCAGGCCCACTCCGCGTGCTCCTCTTCGGAGGGCGCGGGCGCGCGGTGCAGCTCGGGGAAGACGCGCTCGGTCAGGTCGTAGACCTTCTGAAACTTCTCGCGCCGCGCAACCATCAACTCGCCCGTGTGCCAGAGATATTCGAGCGCGGCCTTCTGCGGCTTCCAGCCCCACCACGCCGAAGAGGCGCCGCGCTCGTGCTCAAAGTCCTGCGAGCGCAGAGGCCCCTCGCGCGCGACGCGTTCGCGGACAGAGGCGAGAACCTTGTCGGGCTCGCCGCCCATCCGCTCGGCCCACCAGCCGTTGGTGCGGATGCGCGCGGCGGCGCGCGCGAAGCGCGGCTTCCAGTAGACGAACCACTCGGTGGGGACGGCCGAGGCGTCGTGCGTCCAGTGCTCGAAGAGGCTGCGGTCGCGCTCCGACAGACGCGCGAGGTGCTCGCGGCGGTAGCCGTCCGAGCGGCTGAAGAGCGTCAGGTGGTGCGCGCGCTCGACGTAGCTGATCGAGTCGAGCTGGACGAAGCCCATCCGCGTGACGAGCGCCAGCAGAGAGCCGGGCGTCGCCGCGCGCGCCGGGTCTGAGAGCAGCCCCTGCGCCCCCATCAGAAGCAGCCGCGCCGCCGCCGCCGTCACGCGGGGCGCGCCCGTCTGTGTCGCTGTCGTCTTCGCTTTCAAGGCTGTCTGAACTTTAAAGTCCGCGCGGTCTTTTCTCAACCGTGGTCGAGCCTTCTCTCACTTTCAAAGTGGCGCTCGCGCCCCGTGACGGGGTCGCGGAAGGAGAGCGACCGGGCGAGCAGTTTGAGCGGGGCGGAAAAGTCTTCGGGCGCGTCGGCGAGCACGGCGGGGTAGAGCCTGTCGTTCGTGACGGGAATCCCCAGCGCCGCGAGGTGTAGTCGCACCTGATGCTTGCGCCCCGTAAAGGCCCGCGCCTCGTAAAGCGACGACGCGCCCGCGCGCTCTAGCAATGCGACGCGCGTCTCGGCGTTCGGCTCGCCCTCGGTCTCTCTCATGCGGAAGAAAGGCTCGCCCGCGACGACGCGGCTCCGGCGCGTGACGGGAAAGTCGAGCGAGTCGTTCGCGGGCGCGAGCGCGTGGTAGACCTTCGAGACCTCGCGCCGCTGGAAGAGCGAGGCGTAGGCGCCGCGCGTCGAGGGGTCAACGGAGAAGACGACGAGGCCGGCCGTCTCGCGGTCGATGCGGTGGACGGGGACGAGGTGCTCGGCGCCCGTCCGCCTCTTCAGACGGACGAGCAGCGTCTCGCGTAAGTATCGCCCCGAGGGGACGACGGGCAGGAAGTGCGGCTTGTCGGCGACGAGGATGTGCTCGTCCGCGTAGAGGACGCGCTCGACGAAAGGGACGCGCGTCTCGTCCTCGGGCGCGCGGTAGTAGAAGACGCACGCGCCGGCGCGGTAGGGGCTGGAAGGCGTGAGGCGCGCGCCCGTCTCGTCAACCACCTCGCCCCGGCTCATGCGCGCCGTCCACGCGTCGGCGCCGACGAATGAATGACGCTCGGCGAGGAAGTCGAGGACGGTCGCCCAGGCGCCGGCGGGCAGCGTCTGCCGGCTCGGCGCCACGCCGTCCACGGCCGGCAGCGGCGACAGTGGCGCGCGCCCTCTCAACGTCCCGCCGACGCGCGCGCGACGGCCGCGTCGTAGGCGGCGCGCGCCAGCTCCGCGATCACGTCCTCCTGCTTCTCCGCCGAGAGCTTCGAGCCGTTGACGAGCGCCACCACGGCGAGGTGCCCGCGCCCTTCGGGGAGCGTGATGAGGCCCACGTCGTTGGTCGTCGAGGGGCCGCTGCCGGTCTTGTCGGCGACGGGCGTGCCGGCCGGCGTGCCCGCGCGCAGGCGCCGGTTGCCCGTCACCGCGCGCCCCATCAAGCCCAAAAGCACTTCGAGCTGCGGCGGCGCCAACACTTCGCCCTTCTGAAGCCGCGCGAGCAGGCGCGCGAGGTCTGTGGCCGTGCCGGTGTTGGGGTGCGCGTCGTTGCTCTTTAAGAAGTCGCGCGCGTTCGAGCGGATTTCGATGTCGCCGAGGCCGAGCGCGCGCATCCGCTCGGTGACGACCGAGGGGCCGCCGACGAGTTCGAGCATCTTGTCGCTCGAAGTGTTGTCGCTCCGCACGATGGAGAATTCGAGCAGCTCGCGGACGGTGCGCTCCGAGGGCTTGAGCCAGAGGTCTGAGTTCGCCTTCACGCCCGGCGCGGCCTCCTCCGGCTCGACACGCACCTTCTGGTCGAGCGAGAGCTTGCCCGCCTCCACGTCCTTGAGCACGGCGACCGCGAGCGGCAGCTTGAAGACGCTGTAGAGCGGAAGCCTGCGCCCGCCCTCGGACGAGGCGACGCGCCCCGTCTCGACGTGCACGACCGCCGCCGCGCACTCGCCGCCCGCCCGCGCGCAAATCTCTTTGAGCCGCGCCGACAGCTCGGCGTCTTCCCCGCCTTCGCTTTGCCGCTGCCCGGCCGGCGGCGCGGGCGTCGCGGCGGCGGGCGAAGCGGACGGGGCGGCCGCGCCCGAGCCTCGCGCCTGCTCTCCGCCGCCCGCGCAGGCGGAGAGACTGACGACCGCGACGACGACGACGAAGGCGTTGACGAACGTGATTCTGCTGAGCAAAGGCGACTCCTCCCGTTGAAAGCTGCGTGAGTGGGAGGCAGTTTACCACAAGGGCGCGGCCTTACCCGGAGCGGCGCGCCGACTTCGCCCGCGCGCGACGTGCGACGACGTGCTCCTTGTAGTGGTCGTAGCGGCGCAGGATGTGATCGACGTAGTTGACCGGCTCCAGGCCCCGGCAGAAGCCGAACTTGACCACCTCGTCCGAGGAGTATTGCTGCGTGGACTTCTGCAAGAGCCAGTAGGCAACGTCGTCCCAGCGGAGCGGGTCGCCGCCGTACTTCGACGCGAGGCGCTGCGCGTCCTCGACGTGGCCGGGACCGGTGTTGTAGGAGGCGAGGATGAACTTCAGGCGCTCGCCCTCGTCCACGACGCGCTCGTCCCAGAAGCCGTTCAGCCACTTGATGTAGCGGACGGCGCCGCTGACGTTGTCCTCCGGGTCGAACGGGTCGCGCACGCCGACCTGCCGCGCCGTCCCCGGCATCAGTTGGAGGAGGCCCGACGCGCCCGCCCACGACTTCGCGTCCGGCTTGAAGCGCGACTCCTGATACATCTGCGAGGCGAGCAGCCGCCAGTCCCAGCCGACTTCGGGCGCGTGCCGCTTGAGCAGCTCGTCGTAGGGGCAGAGCTTGCCCGTCGAGGAGGTCAGGTAGTCGCTCGTCGCGCGCTCGATGTAGCCCTTCATGTCCACGAAGTACTTCTTGTAGACCCGCGCGAAAAGCCCCTCGTTCTGCTTGTCCTCGATCCAGCGGTCGAGCTCCGCCAGCAGCTCGGGCGAGTTCTTCCGCACGGCCCACGCCACGCCGTGCTTGCGCCCGAGGACGGGGCGCACCTTGAGGTTGCTGAACTCGGCCTCCTTCAGCGCCGCCAGGTTCGACTGCATGACGGTGAACTCGACCTCGCCGCGCGCGATCTTCTGCGCCAGCGCCTCGTCCTGAATCTGACCCAGCTCGACGACGTGGATGTCGCCGGAGATTTCGTCCGCCAACTCGACGAGCGTCCGCTGGTAGGGCGACTTCTCGGGCAGGTCAACGCGCTTGCCGGCGAGCTGTTCGGGGCGCATGACGAGGCGCGCGGGGATGTCCACCTCGGGCGTGGGGTCGGCGGGGCCGGGCGCCATCGCCTTCTCGGCCACCTTCGTCGCCGTCTCGGGCGCGGCCCCCTGCTGCACGAGCGCCGGCTCGGTCAGGTAGAGGGCGCGCGTGAAGGCGGCCTGCGCCTCGCTCTCCGGCCTCGGGACGAGGCGCGCGGCCGCCAGGTCGCCCTCGCCCGCGTTCAGGAGCGGGAGCAGGCTCTTCAGGTCGGTGACGACGACCATCTTGAGCTTTAAGCCCCGCGAGTTGGCGAACTCGCGCAGCAGCTCGTACTCGTAGCCGAGCGGCTCGCCGCGGTAGACGAAGTAGGTGGTCGAGTTGTAGGGCGCGAGCACGGTGAGCGTGCCCCGCTCCTGTATCTGTGCGAGGTCGCGCCGGACGGGCTCCGGCGGCGGCGGCACGTTCTTATCGCGGACGATCTCGTCCACGGGTTCGAGCTTCGTCTTCGGCCCGCGCTTGCAGGACGCGGCCGGGAAGACGACAAAGACGACGAGGAGAGAGCAGAGCAGCAGCCGGAGAAGTCTACACATCGGTCTCATCGGGATTTTGTCCAACGGGCGGGGGCGCCCTTCACTCGCACAAAGGGGGAAGGCCGTGGGTTCGCGTGGTAAAAGCACAAACTTTGTATGACAAAACCGCCCCCGCGTCAACGCCCCGGCCGTCAGCCCCGCGCCCTCCGGCGCCCGTCTAGCGGATGGTGACTTCGAGCGTGTAGCGGGCGAGGCCGCCGGTGGAGCGGACTTCGATGCTGTACTCGCCGGCGTCGGCGGCGGGGAGGCGCCCCGTCCAGTCGGTCGTCTCCTCGACGACGGGGTTGGCGTCGAACTGGCCGTGGCTCATCACGTCGCAGACGGCGTTGCCGTCGTCAGAGACGAGGCGGACGGTCAGGCGCTGACCCCGGCGCGCGCGGAAGAAGTAGAGGTAGCGGTTGCCCTCGGGACGGACGCTCCCCTTCACCGTCTTCGAGGTCTCGCCGCGCGCGAAGCGCAGACGCTTGATCACCTGCTCCTGCGCCGAAGCCGGCGCCGCCACGAGCGCCAGCATCGCCACCCACAAGGTCAACGAACGGACGGAAGTCTTCAACATGTCTTTTAGTCCTCGCGTGTCGGTTTTTAAGAACTGCCCTCCCGATACGCGTCAAAAGCGCGCGCGCCGGATCAGACGCGCCGCCGCGTGACCCGACAGGGCCGGAGGCCGCCCGACTTTTGGGCGGTTGAAATTTTTTTGTAAGCCGGGGCAACTCAGACGAAGGCGGGTCATCAAAAGCCCCGTCCGAATCTAGTCCCCGCAACCCCACGAGTTGCTAAAAGGATGTACGGTGTCCGCCCCCCGGCGGCGCTCTCACCTTTCCCGACACAGCGCGGAAAAACAGTCCCGGCGAGCCGCGTCAACCGACGCGTTTCTTCGCCTCCGTCCCGGATGGTTGGTGTTCTTCACGAGCCCTGATACGTGGTACTTAACATTTCATACTCGTCGTCCACGGCTATCGTCTCGGTTTCAACAAGGGGCCCTCTCAAGAGCAGCCTTTACTCACCTACCTGCCTGATGAACTTTTCGGAGGATCAATGAAGAAAGTTTTCGCGTTAGTCGCCACCCTCGCGCTCTGCGCCGTGACCTACTCGCCCGCGTTCGTTAACGGCCGCGTCGCCGCCAGCGGCGGCAAACAGAAGTACAAGGCCGACGAAATCCTGATTCAGTTCCAGCCCGGCGCCACGCCCGAGGACATCGTCTCGGCGCGCAACTCGGTCGGCGCCCTCACCAAGAAGCAGCTCAAGCGGGCCGCGCACGCGGCGAAGAAGGGCGAGCTCGAACTCGCCACGATTCAGAGCGGCCTCTCCGTCGAAGACGCCGTCCGCATCGTGCAGGAGCACCCGGCGGTCGCCTTCGCCGAGCCTAACTGGGTCGTGACGCATCAGCTCGCGTCCGTAGACACCTACTACACCAACGGCAACCTCTGGGGCATGTACGGCGACGCGACCACCCCGGCCAACGTCTACGGCAGCCAGGCCGGCGAGGCTTGGGCCGCGGGCCACACCGGCAGCTCTCTGGTCTACGTCGGCGTCATCGACGAGGGCATCGACTACGAGCACATCGACCTCGCCGCCAACGTCTGGACGAACCCCTACGACCCGGTTGACGGCGTGGACAACGACGGCAACGGCTACGCCGACGACACGCACGGCTGGGACTTCTTTCAGGACGACTCTTCGGTCTACGACGGCGCGCGCCCGAGCGACTACGACACAGACCTCCACGGCACGCACGTCGCGGGCACCATCGGCGCACAGGCCAACGGCCGCGGCGTCGTCGGCGTCAACTGGAACGTGACGATGATCTCGGCCAAGTTCCTCGGCCCCGACGGCGGCACCGTCGCCGACGCGGTCGCCGCCCTGGACTACTTCGTAGACCTCAAAACCCGCCACGGCCTCAACCTCGTCGCCATCAACAACTCGTGGGGCGGCGGCGGCTACTCGCAGGCGCTGCACGACGCGGTCATCCGCGCCGCGAAGGCCAACATCCTCTTCACGGCCGCCGCCGGCAACGGCAACCTCGCCGGCATCGGCCAGAACAACGACTCGAAGGCGAGCTACCCGTCGAACTACAACACGACCGTCGGCACCTCGACCGAGTCGGCGGCCTCTTACGACGCCGTCATCGCGGTCGCCGCGCTGACGAGCACGGGCACGCTCGCCAAGTACTCCAACTACGGCTTGACGACCGTGGACATCGGCGCGCCGGGCAGCGGCGTCTGGTCCACTTCGCCGAACAACACGCTGACGCGCCTCGACGGCACCTCGATGGCGACGCCGCACGTCACGGGCGGCATCGCGCTCTACGCCTCGACCCACCCGACCGCCACGCCGCAGCAGATCAGGAGCGCCGTCCTGACGACCGGCGTCTCGACCTCCTCGCTCGTCAACAAGACCGTGACGGGCCGGCGGCTCAACGTCAGCACCTTCTAACGACTCCCCGGCCGAGCCGGGCACTTAACAACGGACGAGGGGGCGGGGCTTGCAAAGGCCCCGCCCCCTTCGTCTTCTGCCGCGGCGCGCCCGCCGACTGATGCGCCGGATAGGATAAGCCTTCAGGCGACCGGGCGCACGGTAATCTTCCCCTGTTGGATGAATTTCTCTATCTGACGGCGGTGCCTGAGGACGTGCACGATGGCGTGCTCCAACAGCCCCTCCAGATCATACACCGCCCCCCAGCGGCTGTTGATGACCGTACGCGATATCTCCTCGCCGCTCATCTCCCACCTGCCTTCTAAAGTCTCGGCCGTGTATTCGAGGGCCGCGTCGAGCTGCGTTAAAGACTCGCGGCGTGCGAGAAGCGTGTACCGGGGGCGGGTCGAGGCGATGGAGAACTGTTCCCTGATGTAATCGGCATAGCCGTACGCGGCCCCGACCACGTGCGACATGATAGTCTGCGCCGAGCGGCAGTCGTCGTCATCCGTCCGGGCGTCAACGACGCGCACGAACTCGTCGTCCGGAATCCGCCCGACCAGACGCGCGAGTTCCGCCGCCGCACGCTCGTATTCATCCATCAGCGCCCCGACGGCGCCGCTCCGGTAAGCGTCTCTCATACCCGGCCATTTTACGGGCGGTGAGGAATTAAACAACTACAGAATCGCCCCGTGTTGAATCCGGGTACGGGTCGCCTCGGCGGTGAATCTATCGTCAGGCGGGCGCCCGGCTTCAGAGGCAGGGGTCAGGGGCGTTTCGTGTGGGCGGTCGGGTGCAGGCCGTTGTTAGGTGTCGGTCATCCGTCTATCGAGCCGCCCCGTAGCCGGCGGGGGAGGCACGTCATATCTGGCCGGCCGGTGAAAATATGCGAGCGCCGCCGTCAGCCCCGCCAACATGACGCAACCTACGACCTCCGCCGCCCTCACCGCCATCATGAATGCCCCGAGGTCGTAACTTGTGACCAACCGGAACAGGTGATAAGCGGCAAAACAGACTACCAGGATATACCACGCGCCTCCGGCCTGCCGCTTGGAACGAAATAAGCCGAGCGCCACGAAAGCGGCGGCCACGGCGAACAGGAGGAAGATGATACCCTCATCCGTTAACGACCGCCGCCACTGTGAGACATTCTCCATCTCCAATTGCTGAGATTCGGAGACGCCGTAATATTTCAGCGTCCGCACCATCCGCTGAAACCTGAAGAAAGCCCACGCCGAGGCCGCCGCATAGATTAGCGCGACCGACGCCGCAAGCAGTGAGAGTCGTTTTAATACTTTCGTACTCACGTTATACGAAGACACCTAACGCCGGGCATCACGCGCCGCCCCAAGACCCTGAAAGTTGATGACAGCCGTCGCGTCGGCGGTCGGGTGCATGCCGTTGTTAGATTGCGGCCGAGGTCAGAGGCATCACTGCTTGATGTCTTTCTCATATTCCAAGATGTTCTGCAATGAATTCCCGCCGAGAGAGGTGAGGCTTGAACCCTCTTTCCAAAGTAGTTCCGCTGTCCGGCCAATCTCATCAGGTGTGAATATGGCTATCACCTTCTCACCCTTTTGCCTCCCCGCCCCATCATAAATAGGCTCACGCTTAATAACCTCGGCGGCACTCTTGAGCCGCCGCCGGAGCGCCCGGCCGGCCATCTTAGGCGAGCCGTAATATACGATCATTTTCGAGAAGGACATGCCGTCGGATGACTCAACATCCTCGAACGAGCAGGGGAATCCGTCTTTGGTCATGCATTCGCCCCCGCCCCCGGCCTGGTAAGTCCTTTCGGGTTTAACGGGGATTTGTGAGGGCGCATTCACCTCGACCTTGATTCCTACCGGAGGGCGGCGGGGGAGCCACACCGAGGCAGCGGCTACGCCGACGACGAAAGTAAGCGAGGCGACGAAGAAGCGAACTGATAGCCGGCGCATATTGAAGTCTCCTGCCAAATTCTCAACCCACGCGATAATCAGACAACTTGACTGCCTCCCTGTTCCAGTTGCCGGAGGATTCAACAGCAATCTAACGCCCGGCATCACCCGCCCGCGCAAGCCTTTGAGGATACATGAGGGCCGTCGTGTCGGCGGGCGGGTGCATGCCGTTGTTAGATAGCGTGGATGCATAGCGCGGTCAACGCCCGAAATCTTTCCTATATTCCAGAATGTCGCGTAGTGATGAGCCTTCGACGTGGAACAGTTCCTCTTTCTCCGTCCATAGCAGTGCGGCGGGGCTGTTATCGTGGCCGTCGGGCGAGAATACGGCGACGACCTTTTCCCCAATCTGCTGACCGTGCTCGTCAAGTACCGGCTCCCGGCTGACAATTTCTACCGCCTTCTTAAGCCGCTTCTCGAACTCCCTCTTAGCACGCCGGGGCGTGTCGCAATACACGCTCCACTTGGTGAAATTCATGCCGTCGGATGAGTACAGCGTGATGAAAGACCCCGTTGCAGCTAACCCGGCCGGCCCGCGCTCATACGTTCTCTCCCGCTTAACGGGAGTTTGCGGCGGGGCGGTTACTTCAAGTTTAACCGCCACCGGGGAACGACGCGGAAAGATGAGCCAAAGGGATGCGGCAGTCACACCGACGACAAAGGTAATCAACGCGACTATAAGGCGAAGTGTCAGGCGGCGCATGGCAAGAGCCTCCGGCGAGAGTTGTAAGCACTCAAGGTATTTTGACGGTTCGACGCGCTAGTGGTTCCATTAATCTGAGGGAAAAGCAGTCTAACGGCTGAGATGACGTGGGCAAAAACCGGCTACACGCAAGCTGAAAGAAACAAAGACGGTTTTAAAGAGTGGCTGTTTTTGCCTCACGTCCATTGAATCGTTGGGCGCGGCGTTAATATAGGACTAGCCGTCTTTCTTCTGGCTTGCCTACATCTTAAGTAACCCTTACCGTCTCGGCTCGTAACAGAGCAGAACCTCTCCACTATCAAACGACTTGGATTTTACAAGTTGTAGATTTAGCTTGCCGTCTAAGTCGTTAAATATCGTCATCCCTTTTCCCAAAGCCGTCGGATTAACGATAAAATTGTATTCATCAATCAGATTTTCCTTGATTAAAGACGATACAAAACCCGCCCCGCCATAGACGATGATGTCTTTGCCGGATTGATTTTTAAGTGTGTTTATTTCGTCCGTCAGATTTCCTTTCGCTAAGGTCGTGTTGTCCCAATTTGATTTTTCAAGCGTCTTTGTGAAAACAATTTTCGGCGTGTCAACCAATTTTTTAGCCAAAGGAAATTCAAGACTGTCGGGTTGATTAATCACGACGCTTGACCAATGGTTGATAAACCCCTCGGTCATTTTGCGTCCTAGTAAAATAAGGTCAACGGGTTCGAGCATTTCGTTGACAAATTTCAGTCCGTCGTCCCCAACCTCCCGCACCATCCAATCTAGTTCGCCGTTCGGTCCCGCGACGAAACAGTCAACCGATGTTTGCATTTGTAATTTTAATTTTCTCATTTTTTCTCCTGTTGACTTTCACCACGAAGCGCACAACGCCCGAATTAACGCGGCGGCGCACAACGCATCAAGCATCCAAGTCTCGCGGATGAAAGCCGCGCCATTTCCGCTCGCGTTGAATGAGTTGTTAGATGGCGCGCTCGGCTTTACTGCGTTAACCTTACACCGCCCCGTCTTAGTAACAACCGGGTAACTTAGTAGCGTACAATTAATACTCTACCGAGATCGGGGCTTTGAAGCTGCCCTCGTCCGCCCCTTCCTGCATAAGTAATAAAGTCAATCTCGCCCCTTTGATTGATGAACTGTAATGGGCGGTGACTAAAATCCCGTGCCTATTGCTGTCATCTTGATAATACTTAGCAGAGACATTTATTAGGCTACTATCGGAGGTGTTTATGACACTAAGAATAACTTTTCGACTCCGGCTTCCTGTTTCGATAAAGGTAGAAAAGCTATAAGAAAACTCATTCCTACCCGATTCACAAGCCACGATTTTTGCGCTCGCCCAATCCATAGCTCTCCTGTTTTCAAGTAAATTTAGAAAAAGGCAATCAGATATGAATTACACGCGTTCGTGCCGTAAAGAAGCCGTCTAACGCCCGGCATCACCCGCCCACCGGCCCCATGAGCGTACATGAGATGATGAAGGCTCCGCTGGTTGCGAGTCCGGTTCATCCGCTTGTGAGGCCGGCTTCCAGAGGTATATTAAGGTCAATCACTCCATTCGCCGGTGGCATAAATGGTTCCGGTCACGGTGCCTAAGTGTGTCTTCCACATCTTTGAGCCATCCCAATTAATCTGGACAGCGATCATCTCGACTACTGCATCACGACTCCCATGGTTGAGGGGAGACCCAACGACGCTGGGTTTCAATTCAACGCCATTCGCCGCCTCCAACACTTCAAAAGAAGTCGAAAGGATGTAAGCGTTCTGACCATCCTTGAACGCTCGCCAGCGTATCAGAACCTTAGCCGCGGGGTCGCCAACATTAACCTGTTTAGTGTACTCCTGGGCGCCGGCGTCGGCAGGCGCTCGGGCTACTACGTCAGCAGGTAGGTGTGACCTAAGATCGAAATGCCCGATTGCGCCTTTCGGAGTCGTCTTACCACACCCGAGCATCAACACGACGCAGCAAAGCATAAATACATGTAGAACTCTGTCTCGAATCATTATTAACCTCCTCAGTCAGTGTAGACATTCGGCAGCCATAAACTTCCCTCACAGCTTCGTGAGGCATAACGCTCCAGATAACCGGCGAGCATAAGCCCTGACCTTTAGCAGGTGTGACGGGAGCGAGTCCGGTTCATCTGGTTGTTATGCGCGCCTTGCCACCGATATCGTCTGAAGTCTTGGCCCGCCCTTCCGAGGCTTCGGTAAGTTCTAAATGCACCGTCGTATTCTCAGTCACACTGCCAACCGACCCGACCCGCCAACCCCCTGCTTCCGGCAACCCTCGCCTGGATGATTCACTCGCCCCACCGACAGTAGGCACGCCACTTCGCTTTCGCTCACTCCGCTCTTGCAACAAACCCAGAGGCGTATACAACAGCAGCATCAGGAGCCTGACGGGAAGAAAGAAAAACATCACCGGGAGCAACGCGAGGTCGATGAGGAAAGTGAGCATCCCTTTACCCGCGAGCCGCCATGAACTGCCGACCCGGCCCTCGCGAGCCGTCGTAGTAGCACTCTCGAAGAGGTGGTCGGCGTAGCGCGCGACGGAGCGGTCGAGATGCTTATTGACTCTGGTGAATACGCTGTCTTCCCCGGTCGAGAGGGCGATAGTGACCACGTCAAGGTTGGTGCCGCAGGAGGGGCAGAACTTGTACCCGTGAGAATCATCTCTCCCGCATTTCGGACAGAACATGCGTTGGCTCCTTGTGCAGAATCAATCTACATGGGCAAGTACGATGCTGATACAGTTTGGTTCAAAGAGAATCGACCACACAGCGCATAACGCCCGGCATCACCCGCCCGCCCACAAGCTAGAGGTAAATGACATTCGTCGTGTCGCGGGTCGGGTGCGTGCCGTTGATAGGCTTCGCCGCGTTGGTAATAACGCAATCTGATTTAAAGGCCGAAGTTCTCGTGACTCTCTATCGTACTTATTACCTTGACTACTTCTGAGTCTACCTCATCTGCCCTTATTTCCTTGGCGAGCCTGGAAATGCTAAACGACAACTTGAATTCGTCCTGAATCCACTGTGACATCATAGACAAAAATTTCTTACCCGGAATAATTGTGAGCCTGCGATCTAAAGCACTCCATACAGAAGCCATTCTTTTCCTAGCATATTCGTTGGCTTTAGAAATGCCTGAGGCTTTGTTCAAAGCAAAATACTCTTGTGCCATTGCATCAAGAATATCATCGTGAAGATTCTCTGAAATTTCAACGAGCTTGTTATTTACTTCTTGTATGGAAGGAACAACATCTGGCCGCCTAGTTCCAGCCAGAATAAGACGATGTATAGCCGCCGGGATAATAAAGTAGTTTTCTATCTCCTTTCGCAGCCAAATGTGCAGTTGTATGCCATGTCTCTTAGCCTCTTCTAGCCTTACCTCGATCTGTTCCTTAGTATGATAATCCGAATCTAAAAGACAATAAGTAATGATCTCTTCCCCCGCCGCGTTCTTAAGAAATAGCGAAGAGCCAATCACGTAGCTCCATCCACCCCAACCTCCAATTGATACATTGGGAATGGCCCCGAACGGATCATTGCTATCCGGAAATAAGATGTTTTGAAAATGCTTGAGAAGTGCTAAATCGTCACCCTCAACGAGTAAAAAACGTCTTGCCGACCAGAGCCGGGCAAGGTGGAGATTGTGGGCACTACCGATGCCATCAAGGACTCGTTGAACGGCAGGTAAAGAAGTAGTGAATGTTGATTTTTTCCTAGCTCGGTCAATTACTAGAACTTCGTCTGGCTCTACCTCAGCTAAGATTTCAGTTGAGTGTGTAGCAATAATTAACTGGTGGAAATGGCCACGTAAAGATCGTATTAGCCTACGTTGCAAATCAGCGTGCATGTATACGTCAGGCTCATCAAGAATCACCGTGTGCTCTTTACTCGCATAAGTAAGGAACCACATCACCTGAAGCCACATTTGCAAGCCGTGCCCCATCCAACCTACTTCGGCAACAAAACCTGAGTCTTGTACTAATAAAGACAGCTTTCCATCACCCGGCAAGCGGTATCGACCTTCAAGATCATTGATTCTAAGGCTTGGCCACGATGACTCGGCTAAATCTTTGAATTTATCAAAATACTCCTCGTAAAAAAGCTTTAATTGATTACGGAAATGCAGTGGCGCTAACGACGATGAAAATGAGCGGCGTACATAATCAGGGTTAAGTATCTGCTCCTCGTGAGCTAATGGAGCCACTTGCGGCAATATACTCACTCCTGAAAGATTTAATTTTTGAGCCTGCCCTTTGGTAATGATTGGGTTTTGCTTTGCATCTTTTATAACCGCATGCAAGTCCCCTTGTGGGCCAATATAAATAGTTATACTTTCACCGGTATCAAATACTGCCTGGATATTTGCTGGCGGTTCGCCATAGCGGTAAAACACACTTTCTAAATTTATCTCTATATTTCGTAAAGATGGCTTTACACCCTTCTCCCTTTTAGGAATATCTAGCCAAGTGGGTACGTTAGAAAATTCCAATGCCCCGAAACGTGTTACCACCAATGATATAAGGCGGAGTGATTCGACAATGGTTGACTTTCCAGCATTGTTTTTACCAATGATTATTGTAGAAGGGCGTAATGGAACGAAATGTCCCTCAAATCCTCTAAAGTTATTTAGGTGAAGCTCTTTAATCATTTGAGAAGATATTAAGCGAGATGGTATGAGATGCGAAAGGGTAAGAAGCCGAACTACTGTTGTGCCGAACCGTTCGGCACAACAGTAGTTCGGCTGCACCCTGAGCAGAGCGCGGGGTAGCAGAGTTGGCGTGACAACTAATGAGTGCGCAAGAACTCCACGACAAGATCCTTAGTCTCGGCCCCTGGCATCATGATGTCGAGGTCGCGCCCGGAGTCCGCACCGTCGGCACCGCGCCGCCCGGCACCTACCCGCCCGAATTCGGCACGCCCAGTGTGATTCGGCCCGACGAGGCCTTGGCGAAACTCGTCAAGGCAATCTACCCCGAGGGTCTCGCCGGCCGGTCGGTGCTGGACTGCGCGTGCAACGCCGGCGGCTACCTCTTCGCCGCCGCCCGCCTCGGCGCCGGCCGCTGCTTCGGCTTCGACGTCCGCGAGCATTGGATCAGGCAGGCGCGGTTCCTGGCCGAACACCTCCCGAGTGAGAACATAGAGTTCGCCACTCTCGACCTGGCCTCGCTCCCGGAGCGCCGACTCGCGATGTTCGACATGACGCTTTTCAACGGGATCTTCTACCACCTGCCCGACCCAATCTCCGGGCTGCGGAGCGCGGCCGATCACACGAAGGAACTACTCGTCGTCAACACCGCCGCGATCCCCGGCCCCGGCCACTCGCTCATCCTGAGTCGCGAGAGTGAGGCCGAGGTGATGTCGGGCGTACACGGCCTCGCCTGGCTGCCGACCGGCGAAGGGGTGTTGCGAGCCATCCTCGAATGGTGCGGCTTCCCGCACGCCCGTCTGGGGTACGAGGGGCCAGCCGCGGGTAACCGCCGGCGGATCGTGATCCTCGCGGCGCGTGACGCGGCCACCTTCAATTATTACGACGCCGGGAACGCTCGACCTGGCTCCGGGCCCCGTCCCGGATTACTGGGGCGACTCTTCAGGCGTCCCTGACCCGACCGTGTCCAGAGGGGTGCGGAGGGCAAAATCATAACCACCCGTTCCGATGAGCGCCACTTAGGAATGCCCACGGAGGAGTCGCCATGCCGCTGCCGAACAACGGCATGCACCCGACCCGCGACACGACGGCTCTCATCTACTTCTATCTTGCGGGCGGGCGGGTGATGCCGGGCGTTGGGCGGCTTCGCTGATCGTTGGCTGGTTTATAAATTGAGGGATTGGCTAATGAAACGTATCTTACTATCTATCGCCATCGGCTGTGGTCTGGTAACTGCTTACATGATGTTTTCTTCCGTCACTTTCATACTCGCGGGGGGACGTAGGGAGTTGGTTCCGTATTTAGATTTGTTGGGGGCACAGGGGGGGGGCGGTGTTCAGGCGGTCGCGCAGCTGGCGGGCGAAGTCGTCAACGAAGGTGTCCGCGTCCAGCTCTCCCCGCTCGGCGAGTATGTCGGCGACCTCCGCGAGCAGCGTGAGTGCGGTTTTGGGGTTGCGCTGGAGTAGTGCGTTTTCGTCGCGCCGGGGTGGGCGGAAGCGCTCTTTCTTGGGCGGTGTGATGGGCGTCTCGTGTGCCCGCTCGGCCGCGACCAATTCCAGCGCGCGGCGCGGGTCGCGCCTCCACTGGGGCTCGCCTTGCGCGTCCGTCAAGGTCGCCTCGGCGAGCCCCAACAGATTCACCTTGTACCTGCTCTTGTAATTCTCCTTCGTCTTCCGTGACGTAGGAAGTGGTCAGCGGGTCGGCCGAGACGGTCGGCGTGTGCGAAGGGGCGGTCGCGCTCATGTCGCCCCCTCTCTCGCCACGACGGGGCGCGGTACGATTCTGGAACGATTTTTCGTTCATCCTACTTCCCTCACACACCACCTGACTCCTTCACGATGGCCGCAACCGTGGTTGAAATTCAGGCTATTGCCGTGTGGCGGGTGCTGGCGGGTGAGGAATTACACAACTATTACAAACGGGCCGCGCGTTAGCTGCTACGCTTTAGGCCATCCCCCGCGTCAAACTGAGGCTGTCGAATAATTTTAAGGGGAACTATGGTCGGAGAGGGCATGATGAGCGAAAAAGCAGAGGTCATACAGAGGCGGACGGGTATCAACTGGGCCACGTCGAGCGCGATGGTCGTCTTCCACGTCTGCGCGGTCGCCGCGCTCTTCACTTTCAGTTGGCCGGCGCTCGCCGCGACCTTCGTGCTCTGGTGGGTCGCGGGGAGCCCCGGCATCGGGATGGGCTTCCACCGCCTGCTGACGCACCGCGGGTTCAAGACGCCGAAGTGGGTCGAGTACTTCCTGACGGTCTGCGGGACGCTGACGCTCGAAGGCGGCGCCATCGACTGGGTCGTCACGCACCGCATCCACCACGCGCACACCGACGCGCCGGGCGACCCGCACACGCCGCGCGACGGGACGTGGTGGGCGCACATGGGCTGGATTCTGACCGGCACCGCGCAGCAGCACGGCGACGCGGTGATGTGGCGCTACGCGCCCGACCTGATGCGCGACCGCTTCCACGTCTTCCTCAACCGCTTCTTCTGGCTGCCGCTGATCGTCTCGGGGGGGCTGCTCTTCGCCTTCGGCGGGTGGCCGGCGCTGTTGTGGGGCGTCTTCTTCCGCGTCACGTTCGGGCTGCACGCGACGTGGCTCGTCAACTCGGCGACGCACATGTGGGGCTCGCGCCGGTTCGAGACGACCGACGACTCGACCAACCTCTGGTGGGTGGCGCTCCTCACCTTCGGCGAGGGCTGGCACAACAACCACCACGCGCACCCGACGGCCGCGCGCCACGGGCTCAAGTGGTACGAGGTGGACGTGAACTGGTACGGCATCCGCGCGCTCCAAGCGCTCGGGCTCGCCAAAGACATCAAGCTCATCGGCCACACCCCGGCCAAGCTCCCGCGCGAGGCCGAGCCGCTCAGGCGCGCCGCCTAAGAGGGACGAAGGGGCGCGTCCCGGGACGCGCCTCTTTTCTTTTCCCCTCGGCACTACTTTAGAATGTGTCCATGCGCATCGGGGGTCGCCGCAAGTCGGTCGTCTTCTTCCTGACGCTCGGCGTCTGCCTCGTCATCCTCGCGCTGGCGCTCAACGTCGGGTGGATTCTGCTCAACTGGCGCGCGGCCGCGCTGCTCGTCTTCGGCATCATCTTCTTCGCCGTCATCATCACGGGCCTCGTCCTCAACACGACCTTTCTCGTCCGCGAGATACGCCGCAACGAACAGCACGACGCCTTCATCAACGCCGTCACGCACGAGCTGAAGACGCCCATCACCTCGATCCGCCTCTACCTCGAAACACTCAAGTCGCGCGAGGTGAACGACGCGCGCCGCGAAGAGTTCTACGACATCATGCTCGCCGACAGCGACCGCCTGCTCCGCACGGTCGAGCAGGTTCTGCACGCCGGGCGCACCGCGCACGCGCGCCGCCTCGCCGACGTCTCGCTCGTAGACCTCAGCCAGCTCGTCCGCGAGTGCCTCGACCTCGCGCGCCTGCGCTACGGGCTGACGCCGGAGTCGCTCCGCTACGTCGAGGAGCCTTCGGCCGTCGGCGCGGGCGTCAACGGCGACCGCGAGGAGCTGCGCGCCGCCGTCTCGAACCTACTCGACAACGCCGTCAAGTACTCGGGCGAGGACGTGAGAGTCGCGGTCGAGCTGGCGCCGCTGGGCGACCGCACGCTGGCCGTGCGCGTCACCGACCGCGGCATCGGCATCCACCGCAACCAGCTCAAGCGCGTCTTCAAGCGCTTCTACCGCGTGCCCGGCCACTTCATGGCGCGCTTCAAGGGGACGGGCCTCGGCCTCTTCATCGTCCGCTCCATCGTCGAGCGGCACGGCGGCCGCGTCTACGCCGAGAGCGAGGGCTTGGGCCGAGGCAGCACCTTCGTCATCCAACTCCCGAGGGCCTCCAAACCTTGAGCGCCGTCCTCATCGTCGAAGACGAGAAGCACCTCGCCGACGGCCTGCGCTTCAACCTCGAAGCCGAGGGCTACGAGGTCGAGACGGCCGCCGACGGCGAGCGCGCGCTCGCGCTCCTGCTGGAAGAGCGGCGCCGCTTCGACGTGGTCGTGCTCGACGTGATGCTGCCCGGCGCCGACGGCTTCCACGTCGCCGCGGAGCTGCGGCGCGCCGGCTCGTTCGTCCCCGTCCTGATGCTCACCGCGCGCGGGCGCCCCGAGGACGTGCTGCACGGGTTCGAGTCGGGCGCCGACGACTACCTCCCGAAGCCCTTCGAGCTGGCCGTCCTGCTCGCCCGCATCCGCGGCCTGCTCCGGCGCCGCGAGTGGTTCAATCAGGAGGCCGCAGTCGTCGAAGTGGCGGACGCGGCGCGGCAGGACGGCGCCGGCGCGGCCGGCGGCCCGGACGGAGACACTTTCACCTTCGGCGGGAAGACCATCGACTTCGCCGCGCTCGAACTGCGCACGGACGCCCGCACGCTGCGTCTGACGCTGATGGAGGCGGAGCTTCTGCGCCACCTCGTCGGGCGCGCGGGCCAAGTCGTCTCGCGCAAGACGCTGCTCGAAGAGGTCTGGGGCCTGCGCGTGGACACGGACACGCGCGCCATCGACAACTTCATCGTGCGACTCCGCAAGTACATCGAAGACGAGCCTTCGCGACCGCGCCACCTCCTGACCGTCCGCGGCGTCGGCTACCGCTTCGTCCCCGACGCCGAAGGCGGCGCCGCCTGAGATGAACGAGCCACACGCGCCACACCCTCAAAGCCCCCTCGTCGTCGGACTCGGCGAGCTGATCTGGGACTTGCTGCCGGAGGGGCGGCGGCTCGGCGGCGCGCCCTCGAACTTCGCGTACGTCTCGCGCCTGCTCGGCGCGGAGGCGGCCGTCGCCAGCCGCGTCGGGCGCGACGCGCTCGGCGCGGAGGCGGTCGAGCGTCTGGGCCGCGCCGGACTCTCGACGCGCTACGTCCAGCTCGACGAAGAGCACCCGACGGGCACCGTCGGCTGCCGCATCGGCGAGGGCGGCGAGGCGCACTTCAACGTCAACCAGAACTCGGCGTGGGACTATCTCGAATGGACGGGCGAGTGGGAGGCGCTGGCCGCGTCGGCGGGCGTCGTCTGCTTCGGCACGCTCGGCCAGCGCCACGCGGCGGCGCGCGCGACCGTCCTGCGCTTCCTCGAAGCGACCCGCGCCGACGCGCTCCGACTCTTCGACGTGAACCTCCGACACTCCTTCTTCACCCCCGAGATGCTCGCGCGCTCGCTCGCGCACGCGACCGTCGTCAAGCTCAACGAGGAGGAGCTTGAGACGGCCGCCGGCATGCTCGGCCTGAACGCGCCGGGCGCGCGGCCGGCGGCCGAGGCGCTGCTCACACGCTTCCGCCTGAGACTCGTCGCCGTCACGCGCGGCGCGCGCGGGAGCCTTCTGGTCTCCGAAGACGGCGCGGACGAGCACGCGGGCTTTGCGGCGCGCGTCGTGGACACCATCGGCTGCGGCGACGCCTTCGCCGCCGCGCTCGCCCACTGTCTGCGGCGCGGCGCGACGCTCGCGCTCTCGAACGAGGTCGCCAACCGCGTCGGCGCCTGGGTCGCCACGCAACCCGGCGCGACGCCCGAGGCCGACCCCGGAACGGTCGCGCGACTGCTCGAAGGCTTAGAGTAGTTAATGTATTCTTCCGAGTGATGACGCCCAGAACCGTTAAGGCCACGCGTTACGTGACGCCGCTGCGCGAGGGCGGGAGCCTGCCGGCCATCGTCGAGGCCGACGACGACGGGCTTTACGTCTTGAAGTTCCGCGGCGCGGGTCAGGGGCCGAAGGCGCTGATCGCGGAGGTGCTGGCGGGCGAGCTGGCGCGCGCTTTGGACTTGCCCGTCCCCGAGATCGTCTACGTCGAGGTGGCGGCCGAGCTTGCGCGCACCGAACCCGACCCCGAGATACAGGACTTGATCCGCGCCAGCGCCGGCCTCAACCTCGCGCTCGACTACCTGCCCGGCTCCATCGCCTTCGACCCGGCGGCCGAGACGGTCGAGGCCGGCCTCGCGTCCGCGGTCGTCTGGTTCGACGCGCTCGTCACCAACGTTGACCGCACCGCGCGCAACACCAACATGCTGATGTGGCACCGGCGGCTCTGGCTCATCGACCACGGCGCCGCGCTCTACTTCCACCACAACTGGGACAACTACCTCGCGCGCAGCCGCTCGCCCTTCCCCAAAATCAAAGAGCACGTCCTGCTCCCCTCGGCCTCGGCGCTCGAAGAGGCTGACGCGCGCCTCGCGCCGCGCGTGACCGAAGAGTTGATCAGGGAGGTGCTAAGCTCCGTCCCCGACGAGTGGCTCGCCTCGGAGCCGCGCTTCGCCTCGCCGCAAGAGCAGCGCGAAGCCTACGCCGAGTACCTTCTCTCGCGCCTGCGCGCGCCGCGCGACTTCGTCAGGGAGGCGGCCGATGCCCGAGCGTTGTCCGTTTGATTACGCCGTCGTCCGCGTCGTCCCTCGGGTCGAGCGCGGCGAGTTCGTCAACGCGGGCGTCATCGTCTCGTGCCCGGCGAAGAACTACCTGAAGGCGCGCGTCGAGCTGGACGCCGAACGCCTGTCGGCGCTCGACCCCGCCTTCGACCGCGAGACCGTCGAGCGACACCTCGCGGCCATCCCGCTCATCTGCGAGGGCGGCGCGCGGGGTGGCCCCATCGGGCTGCTCCCGCAGCGCGCGCGCTTCCACTGGCTCGTCGCCCCGCGCAGCACCATCATCCAGACCTCGCCCGTCCACACCGGCTTCTGCGAGGACGGCGACCGGATGCTCGAACACCTCTTCCGCACGATGGTCAGCCGTCCTGAGTCTGCCGAGTAAGAATACTGACCACGGAGACACAGCTTTAAGACAAAAGTTATGTCCAAGCTGTGTCTCCGCGTCTCCGTGGTGAACTCTTTCCGACGGTCGAAAAATTTCTCACGCCGCCTAAAACCGTCTGCCGTCCGCGCCCCGTATATCGTGCAAGCTACGAGATGATTAAACAATTTACGGGGGAGATGAAGATGAAGAGAACTTTCAACGCACTCGTTCTGGCGGCGGCCGTGTCGGCCACCTTCGCGCTCGGCGCTTCGGCGCAGATGATGGGCGGCGGCACCAGCAACAACAACCCGATGGTCGGCGGCGCGCCGATGTATCGCACCAAGAACATCGTCGAGAACGCGGTCAACTCGGCCGACCACACGACGCTCGTCGCGGCGGTGAAGGCCGCCGGCCTCGTCGAGACGCTCCAGGGTAAGGGCCCGTTCACGGTCTTCGCGCCGACAAATGACGCCTTCGCGAAGCTGCCCCAGGGCACGGTCGAGACGCTCGTCAAGCCCGAGAGCAAGGCGACGCTGACCAAAATCCTGACCTACCACGTCGTCGCCGGCAGGTACGACGCGAAGAAGATCATGCAGCTCATCAAAAAGGGCGGCGGGCAGGCGACGCTCAGGACCGTCTCGGGCGGCACGCTCACCGCGCGCATGAACGGCATGAGCGGCGTCTCGCTCACCGACGAGAAGGGCGGCATGTCGAACGTCACCACGGCCGACGTTTATCAGTCGAACGGCGTCATCCACGTCGTTGACACGGTGTTGATGCCCCGCTAACGCGAGGGGGCTTTGACCGCGGGGCGGCGAGCGCTGGCATAGCCGCTCGCCGCCCCGATTTGCTTTCGCGGGCCGAACGGAGCAGGCTTATGAGTATGAACAGGCGAAACTTTCTCACGTCGGCGTTGGCCTTCGGCGGGCTCGTGGTGGTCGGCGCGCCGGCGCTGGCGCTCGCAGGCGATAAGGGTGCGAAGGCGGGCGCGGTCGGCCGCGTCGTCAGGACGGACGAGGAGTGGAAGCGGAGGCTGACGCCCCAGCAGTACGAGGTGACGCGGCGCGCGGGCACCGAGGCGCCGTACTCCAGCCCGCTCAACGAAGAGCACGGGAAGGGCACGTTCCTCTGCGTCGGCTGCGACCTGCCGGTCTTCAGCTCGAAGGCGAAGTTCGACTCAGGCACGGGCTGGCCGAGCTTCTGGACGCCGTTCTCGAAGAAGAACGTCCGCGAGAAGGAAGACCGGAGCCTCGGCGAGGCCCGGACGGAAGTGCTCTGCGCGCGCTGCGACGCGCACCTCGGCCACGTCTTCGACGACGGCCCGCCGCCGACGGGTCTGCGCTACTGCATGAACGGCGTCGCCCTCAAGTTCGTCGCCGGTAAGGCGTAAGAAGAAGAAGAGACTAAACACGGAGACGCGGCTTGAAGTCTTATCGCTTCAAGCCGCGTCTCCGTGTCTGCGCGGTGGAATGCTTACGGCCGGCGCAGTTGTTCGTAGCGGGCGCGGTCGGCGTCGGAGAGCGAGTCGGAGGGCGGCGGCGCGGCGTAGGGCGCGGGGTCTGGGCGCGCTTCGAAGACGCCGAACATCGGGACGGCCATCCGGTCGTTGAGGTTGAGCGGGCGGAGGCCCAAGAGCAGCCCGACGGTGCGCAGCGCGCTCAACTGGTCGTAGCGGTCGCTGACGACCGCGCCGCGCCGGACGTGGGGGCCGGCGGCGAAGGCGACGATGCGCGTGGCGTCAACGTGGTCGGGGCCGTTCTGCGCGTCGTCCTCCTCGACGAGGATGAGAGAGTCGCGCCAGACGGGGCTGCGCGAGATGGTCTCGACGAGGAGGCCGAGCGCCGCGTCGTTCTGCGCGACGAACTGCTGCGGCGAGCGAATCTTCGTGTCCGCGCCGTTGGTGTGGTCGTTCGGCAGCCAGAGGTAGTTGAAGCGCGGCACGCGCCCCGTCTTCAACTGGCGCTCGAAGTCGGCGCGCCACGCCGCGAAGCGGTCGAGGTCGGAGTAGTTCAAGTCCCACGAGCGGAAGTCGAAGGCGTAGCGGGTGAGGTACTCGGCGAAGCGCCGGCGCAGCAGCGCGTTCTCGTCGAGGGCGCGCGCGAGGCTGTCGTCTCCGACGAGGAACTTCGACAGAGCCTCGACGAATTCATGATTTGACTTGTAGACGTTATTGCCTATTCGCTGCGTCGGAGCGAGGAACTGGAGCGCTTGAGGAATCGTGTCGGCCTGTCCCGCGTACGTGTGCGCAAAGTCGTAGAAGCGCCGGCCGCGGTCGGTGTCTGAGGCGAGCTTCATCGTCTGCGCGTAGAACTTGCGCGCCAGCTCGCTCCGGTCGCCCAGCGTCTCGGTCAGAATCCTGTAGGCGCGCGTGTAGAGGTAGTAGTTCTCGCCGTAAATTCTGTAACTCACCCGCGCGTCATCGAGCGCGTCCCACAGGTACGTGGGCGAGGTCGCCGACGGCACCATCCCGAACGGGTAGCCGCGGTAGCGCCCCGAGTAGGCGGCGTTGCCCAGCCATTCGAGGAAGGGCGACGCGTACCCGCTCGTCGTGAAGCTGTGGCCGAGCACGCTCACCTCGCCGTCGGCGTAGAAGTTGTCGAGCGTGACGAAGCGCTCGGAGAGCGCGTGGTGGTTCGGCGTCACCGAGCGCCCGAAGAGAGTCAACGAAGGGTCGCCGTCGCCGCGCCCGAGGTCGCCGAGTATCTGGTCGTAAGAGCGGTTCTCCTTGACGACGTAGAAGATGTGCTTGATGGGCAGCTTCAGGCCGCGCCGCGCGTCGTAGGTCGGCGCGCCCTCCAACACCTGCCGCGTCCAGGCGGCCCTGTTGCGCGGCGCGTCGGCCTCCGTCAGCGGGACGACCGAGAGCGTTCCTTTGAGCAGCGTCAGCACGTACTGCGAGCCGCCGCGCCCCTCGACGGGCTGCGGCCCGCGCGGGTTCGGCCGGCGTGGGCGTACGCCCTTCGCGTTGAGGACGAGGAGATTGCCGCCCTCCGCCACGACCTTCGTCGGGTACCAGCCGGCGGGGACGAGGCCGAGCTGCCGCCGGCTCGTCTTGTCGTAAACCGCGACGGCGTTCATCCCGGCCAGCGTGACGTAGACGCGCCCGCCCGCGACGGCGCACGACGTGGGCGCGGTGCCGAAGGGGCTTCCCCAACGGTTCGTCCTGACGGTGGCCACGACACGGTCGCGCGCCGTGTCAACGACGCTCAACTCGTCCGAGTCGGTGTTGACGACGTAGAGCCGGCGGCCGTCCGCGCACATCTCCTGCGGCCTGCGCCCGACCTTCAGCTCTTTGAGCTGCCTGAGCGCGCCGTCGAAGACTCGCAGGCGGTTCTCGCCGAGCACGGTGACGTAGAACTTCCCCGCGGCGTAGCGCACCGAGTAGGGGAAGTAGCCCGCGTCGGCCTCCGCCTCGACCTTGCCCGTCTCCGCGTCGAGCAGCGCGAGCTTGCCCGAGACGTAGGCGCCCTTCTCGTCCTTGCCCGCGAGGTAGAGGACGGCGAGCCGCCTCGCGTCCACGCGCGCGAGGCCCGCCGCGTAGCCCGCGACCGCGTACTCGCGCGCGACGTTGAACCGGCGGTCGAGCCGGTAGACCTTCGAGTCGAAGCCGCCGCTGATGTAGAGGTCGCCGCCCGGCCCTTCCGTCGCGCTCGGGAACATCGAGTTGAGCTTGACCGTCTTCTCGACGGCGCCCGACGCCGGGTCAACGATTGACACCTCCTGCGGCTCGCGCGAGTAGTAGCCGGTGTTGAGGACGACGAGGCGGCCGGCGAACGGCACGGCCTCGTAAGGCAGACGACCCAGCTCGATTTGCCGTCCCGCGGGCGCGATCTTCCACCCCGTCGGGAGCACGGCCTCCGTCACCCGCGACTCGCGCGCGCGCGCCTGCGCCTGCGCGACGTAAGAGAGCGCGGACGCGTACGGCGTCCCCTTCACGTACTCCCACAGCTCGCGGTTCAAGTCCTCCTCGTCCTCGGCGCGGTCGAAGAAGCCCGCGCGCTCGCCGCGCTCGTCGTCGTCGTCATCGTCGTCCTGCGCCGCGACGCGAACGGACGGACACAATGAGACGAGGAGCGCGAGGATGAGAAGTACGTTTTTTGAAATCCTTAAAAAGTCGGGCTGGCTCGGCATGGCGGTGGAGTGTATCACAGGGAAAAGGATGAAGGCGGAAGGCGGAAGGATGAAGTCAAGACGGCTTTCCCTTCATCCTTCATCCTTCCATCAGGCTCTCCCCCTGACCTTCGCCCAGGCGAGGCCGAGGTATTCGTAGGCGACCGTCTCGGCGCGGCGCAGGCCGCCGGAGCCGGGGAAGAAGTCGCCGGGCGCGAGGCCGCCGCCGCGCTGCGCGAGGAAGTGCGTGGGCGCGGGCAGCGGGTTGGCGCCGACCTTACGGAAGAGCGCGACCGAGCGGTGCATGTGCGAGGCCGAGGTGACGAGGAAGAACTCTTCCGTCCCGAGCTGCGCGCGGACGACCTCGGCCTGCGTCTCCGTGTCGGGCGAGACCGAGTCGAGGACGAGCGACGCGGGGTCAACGCCGAGGCTCACGGCGAGCGCGCGCATCGTCTCGGCGTCCGGGTCGGAGCCGAAGACGCTCCCGCCCGAGAGCAGCAGCCGGCTCCCCGGCAACTGGCGCTGGAGCCGGACGCCCTCGACGAGCCGCGCCAGACTCGACTCGGTCAGCCGCGTCCCCTCCGGCAGACTCTTGTCGGACGAGCTGCCGCCGCCGAGCACCACCACCCACCGCACGCGCCCCGCCGCCGGCGCCGCGTCGGCCACCGGCTGGTAACGCCTTTCGAGTCCGACCAGCAGCCGGTTCGTCCCGACGCCGTAGCCGAACGCGACGAGCAGCAGCGCCCCCGCCGTCGCCAGATACTTCCCCGCCCTCTCCCGCCTCTTCAGCCAGAGCAGCAGCAGCCCCGCGACGAGCAGCCCGAGGCAGAACGGGACGGGCATCAGAAACGGCGTGACCAGCTTCTTAAAGAAGAACATGTTGTCTGAAATTTTCCCCGCAGTCTTAGGCCGACCCCGCCGCCGACGGCGGCCGGCGGAGGAACGGAGTATAATCCCTCAGACGCGGAAACCAACCGAGAGGAATCATGATTTTGAGACGGATGAGAAGAACGCGCGCGGCGCTGGCCGCGCTCCTGTTGCTCGCCTCGGTGCTCGCCCCCACGGCGGCGCGCGCCGACGAGGGCATGTGGACTTTCAACAACCTGCCGCGCGCCGAGATTAAGAAGCGCTACGGCTTCGAGGTCACCGACGACTGGGTGCGGCGCGTGCAGTCGGCCACCGTGCGCTTCCCGAACGGGACGGGGTCGTTCGTCTCGCCCGAAGGGCTGGTGCTGACCAACTATCACATCGTGGAAGAGATCGTCGGCGAACTGTCAACGGCCGAGCGCGACCTCGCCAAGACCGGCTTCGTCGCGCACACGCGCGCCGAGGAGTTGAAGATACCGGGTCTCGCGCTCGACCAGCTCGTCCGCATCGAGGACGTGACGGCGCGCGTCACCGGCGCGGTCAAGGCGGGCATGGGCGACGTGGAGGCCGGCGCCGCGCGGCAGGCCGAGATCGGCCGCATCGAGGCGGAGGCGTCGAAGTCTTCCGGCCTGCGCGCCGACGTGGTCACGCTCTACCAGGGCGGCGTCTACAACCTCTACCTCTACAAGCGCCACACAGACGTGCGGCTCGTCTTCGCGCCCGAGTTCCAGGCGGCCTTCTTCGGCGGCGACCCGGACAACTTCAACTTCCCGCGCTACTGCCTCGACATGTCGCTCGTCCGCGTCTACGAGAACGGCGCGCCGCTGCGCCCCGACAATTATTTCAAGTGGTCGAAGAAGGGGCCGCAGGGCGGCGAGCTGACCTTCGTCTCGGGCAGCCCCGGCACCACGCAGCGGCTCAACACCGTCGCGCACCTCGAATTCCTGCGCGACACCGGGCTGCCGCTCACCATCCGCCTGTTGGAGAGCCGGCGCGACTCGCTGAAGAAGTACATGGCCGGGGGCGAGGAGCAGACGCGGCGCGGGCAGAACGAGCTGAACTACGCCGAGAACTTCATCAAGGTCTTCAAGGGTCAGGTCGAGGGACTGGGCGGCAGGGAGCTGATGGCGCGCAAGAACGGCACGGAGTCGGCGCTGCGCGCCTTCGCCGAGTCGTCGCGCAACCGTAAGGACTACGTCGGCGCTTGGGACACGATAGCGAAGGCGCGCAAGGCGCTCGTCGCCTACGAGCGCGAGCGGCGTCTGCTCGGCGGCTACACGCTGACGGACTTCGGCAACACGGCCTTCAACACCGTGCTCTTCGGCCACGCGCGCACGCTCGTCCGCCTCGCCGACGAGTCGGCCAAGCCCGACGCCGAACGCCTGCCCGAGTACACGGACGCGCGCCGCGTCGCGCTCGAAGCCGTGCTCTACTCCGAGGCCCCCGTCTACGAGGACTTCGAGCAGGTGAAGCTCGCCGCCTCGCTCGGGCTCCTGCGCGACACGCTCGGCGCCGACCACCCGCTCACGCGCAAGATTCTGAAGGGCAAGACGCCCGAGACGCGCGCCACCGAGTTGATCTCGGCCACGTCGCTGAACGAGGTGGCCTACCGGAAGGAACTCGCGGCCGGCGGGAAGAAGGCCGTCGATGCTTCCAACGACCCCCTCATCGTCCTCGCCCGCGAGGTGGACGCCGAGGCGAGGGCGCTGCGCAAGCGCTACGAGGAGGAGGTCGTCGGCGTCGAGCGCACGGCCTACGGCAGGATCGCGCGCGCGCTGTTCGAGAAGGAGGGCACGGGCCTCTACCCGGACGCGACGTTCACGCCGCGCCTCTCCTACGGCGCGGTCAAGGGCTACAAGGAGAACGGGAAGACCGTCACGCCCTTCACCTACTTCTCGGGACTCTACGGGCGCGCGGCCGAGCACGGCGGCAAGTTCCCGTACAACCTCGCTCCGCGCTGGGCCGAGCGGAAGGCGGCCGTGGACATGAAGGCTCAGTTCAACTTCATCACGACCAACGACATCATCGGCGGCAACTCCGGCTCGCCGACCTTCAACCGCGAGATGGAGCTGGTCGGCCTCATCTTCGACGGCAACATCCAGTCGCTCGTCGGCAACTTCTACTACGACGAGTCGGTCAACCGCGCCATCTCGGTCGATTCGCGCGGGATGCTCGAAGCCCTCCGCGCGGTCTACGGCGCGAAGGAGGTGGCCGACGAACTGGCGAAGTGAGCGCGCCCGGCGCCGTCTGCGCCGGACGCCTTTAACGGAGAAGCGGGGGCGCCGCCTGAAGAATCAGGCGGCG
>DASVQX010000078.1:0-8020 GCA_036388915.1 Pyrinomonadaceae bacterium | reverse complement strand
AGTAACTCGGCCGGCCTTCTCTCTTTCGTCCGCGTCTGCGGGCTACTGCCCGAAGCGCTTCCGGTACTCGTCGGAGGTGATGAACGCCTTGACCATCTCGGCGGCGACGTAGTTGCCGTTGAACTCGTTCAGCTTCCCGAGCCAGAAGTTGTAGCCCACGAAGTCCGCGTCGGGCGGCTCCGACGGCCCGCGCCGCAGGTAGCCGAAGTACTGCGACAGCACGAACGCCTTATTCAACTCGCGCCGCGAGAACTCGGCGTTCTCGGCCACGGCGCGCAGGATGCCCGCGCGCGTCGTCGCGCCCGACGCGAGCGAGGCGACCAGCGCGTCGCGTTCCGCCGCCGTCAGCGACCCGCCGGTGTTGGCGTTCAGGGCGTCCACGAACTGCGCCGGCGTCATCGTCAGCGGGTAGGCCGCCACGAACTCGGGGCGCTGGACGAACGCGTTGACGTACGCCTGCTTGTTCGCCGCCAGCTTCGCCTTCCACTCGTCGCCCGGCCCGACGACGACGCCCGAGCCGATCTCCTGCGTCTCCTTCAGGAAGGTCTTCTGGTTGAGCGCCTGCCCCGCGGCGAACGCGGCCGTGTGCACGCGGTAGACCAGATAGCCCGTCTCCTGAAACTCAATCGACAGGAAGAACGCCGCCGAGACGTTGACGCGCCTCACCTCGCGGCAGGCCGCGTCGGCGCCGCACTGCTCGATCTCCCACGTCCAGAATTCGAGGCCCGACTGGTCCGGGTCGCGGTTGAGGAAGTCGTGGTAGTGCTGGCGGACGAAGATGTGCGACTCGTCGATCGGGTTCGAGGCCGGCTGCGACAGCTCGTTGTCCTGTATCTCGACGAGCGCCGACGTGGCGAAGCCGAGAATCGCCCCGGTCGGGTTGCTCAGGTTGATCGTGAACGACTCCCAGCTCTCCAGCAGTCGGTCGTCGTTCAAGAGCACGTTGAAGCTCTTGGTCGTCTCGCCCGCCGCGAAGCGGAGCGTGCCGCCCGCGTAGGTGTAGTCGGAGCGGTCGGAGGCCGTGTTGTACGTGCCGGGTCCCGTCGAGTAGTCCACGGTGGCGGGGCCCGAAGTGTCGCCCGTCCGCACCACGTCGATCTTCAGGAAGCCGTTCATGTTCTCGGCGACGACGTGGTGGCCGGTCGCGAGCCGCACCAGCATCGGCGTCCCGACGAAGTCGGCCGTCTGGCCCGCCGCCGGCAGACTGTTGACGTTCGCGCTCGCCGGGCTGAAGCGGTAGTTCTCCTTCGACGGCGTCACGACGTAGCTCGCGCCCGGCGTGAGCCCGCCGAAGACGTAGTTGCCGCCCGCGTCGGTCTGCGTCGTCGCCGACTGCGTGCCGGAGAGCGTGACGGTCACGCCGCCGAGTCCCACCTGATCGGTGACGCGCCCGGAGATGGACGGGCCGGCCGCGCACTGGTTCGTGTAGACGGTGATGCCGGGCGTGGCGAGGTCAGCCCTCCCGTCCCGGTTGAAGTCGGCCGCCACGATGCCCGGCAGGCCGGACTGTTGCGCCGCCGCGTCGGCGTCCTTCGACGAGGAACCGGGAGCGGCGGTCGGCGCGGGCACGAAGCCGCCCACGCCGTCGCCCGGCCGCACGACGAGCGAGCCGGCCAGAGTCATGTAGGCCACGTCCAGCTTCCCGTCGCGGTTGAAGTCGGCGACGGCCAAGGTGTAAGCGTTGGTGTTGTCCACCCGGCTCTTCAGCGTGAAGCGGCCGCCGCCGTCGCCGGCCGCGACGACGATGGAGGTGCCGCAGTTGCTCCCGAGGCCGTCGCAGACGACGGAGAGGTAGACGAGGTCGAGCCGCCCGTCGGCGTCGAAGTCGCCGGTCATGGCCGCCGCACCGAATTCGATGGTCTCGGAGATGATATCGGGGCCGAAGCCGCCCGCGCCGTCGCCGAGGCGGGCGGAGACCTGCCGCTTGTCCGAGGACGCGAGCAACAGGTCGGGCTTGCCGTCGCCGTTCACGTCGGCCACGTCCTGCAAGTAGAAGGCGGCGCCGCCGACCTTCGTGCCTACGGGGGCCGCCGCGGCGAAGCCGCCCGCGCCGTTGCCGAGCAGCACGCGCAGGCTGCCCGACTCGGGGATGCTGACGAGCAGGTCGTCCTTGCCGTCTTTGTTCACGTCGGCGGCCATGACCCCGCGCGCGTTCGGCGACGGGTAGACGCCCGCGCCGAGTTCGACGTTGGTCGCGGACTGGCCGAAGCCGCCGCTGCCGTTGTTGAAATGAACACGGACGTAAGGCGTGACCCAGCCCCAGACGGCCACGTCGGGCCGCGCGTCACCGTTGAAGTCGCCGAGGGTCAGCCCCTTCGGGCCGCCGAGCCCCGTGTGGAAGGTGCTCGCCGTGAAGCCGCCGCCGGCCCCGTTGTTGATGAGCACGCCCGCCTCGATGTCGAAGCCCGAAGACCCGCTGGTCACGACGACGAGGTCGTTGTAGCCGTCGGCGTTGAGGTCGGCGGTCTCGACGAGGTTCGGGCTGCTGGCCTGCGTGTTGTATTTGGCGGCCGTGAAGGACGGCAGGCCGCAGGAGTTGAGCTCCTGATAGACGGGAAAGTTCTGGCCCGCGATGGTGAGCCGGCCCGCGCGCGGCACGCCCGACGGCGCGACCGTGAAGCTGACCGTCCCCGCGTCCGTGCCCGACGCGCCCGACGTGACGGTAATCCAGTCGGAGCCGCTCGCGGCCGTCCACGGGCAGCCGTGCAAGGTGTTGACGGTGACGGTACCGCCGCCGCCGCCCGCGCCGAAGCTCTGCGTCGCGGGCGTCAGCGTCCAAGTGCAGGTCGTGCCCGTGAAGTCGGCCGTCTGGTCGGCGCCGAGGTTGTTGAAGGCGCGCGAGGCCGGCTCGAACGAGACGCCGGCCTTCGAGGGCGTGACGACGTAGTTGCCGCCCGCCGCGATTTCCGCGAACTGGTAGAAGCCGTTGGCGTCGGTCTGCACCATGGCCTGCTGCGGGCCGCTCAGGGTGACGTTGACGCCGGCGAGCGCCGCGCCGCCCGGCGCCGTCACGCGCCCGCGTATCGTGGGCGAGGCGGAGATTTTCGTCTCCGCCGTGGCACTGTTGTTCGACGGGTTGTGGTCAGGCTCGCCCGCCGCGACGTTGGCCGTGCTGTTGACGAAGCCGGCGGCGGTCGTGTTGAAGCCGACGACGACGGTCGCGCTGCCGGACGCGGGCAAGCCGCCCAGCGCGCACGTCACCGTCTGGCCGCCCGCGTTACACGAGCCTTGCGACGGCGCTGCCGAGACGAATGAAAGGCCGGGCGGAAACGTGTAGCTCAGCGTCACGCCGGTCGCGGGCGACGGGCCGGCGTTCGTGACGTTGAACGTGTAGCTCAAAGGGCCGCCGACCATCACGGGGTCGTTCGACTCGGCGACCGTGACAGAAACGTCCGCCTCGACGCCGAGCTTGGCGACGAAGGCGTCCGACCTCCCGCCGCCGTAGGTGCCGCGCACGGCGCCCGCCACGGGGAAGTCGGTCGAGGAGGTGGCGCCGACGAGGAAGATGTCGCCCGCGGCGCCCAGGGCCAAGGCGTTGCCCTGATCGTTCGACGTGCCGCCCAGGTGCGTCGAGAAGAGCAGCGCCGAGCCGGCCGGGTTGAGCCGCGCGACGAAGGCGTCGGAGCCTCCCCCGTAGCCGCGCGCCGGCTCGACCTGCGGGAAGTTGGGCGAGGCGGTCATGCCCGCGACGTACGCGCTGCCGTCGGCGCCGACCGCGATGCCGACGCCCTGATCGATGGTCCCGCCGCCGAGGTATGTCGAGTAGGCGAGCGTCTGCCCGTTGGGTGCGAACCTGGTGACGAAGGCGTCGGTCACGTCGAACTCGGCAATGGAGGGCTGCAAGGCGTTCGCCGTAGGAAAGTTGGTCGAGCCGGTGCCGCCGACGACGTAGGCGGCGCCGTCCGGGCCGACCGCGACGCCCGCGCCCTGCTCGATGGAGGTGCCGCCGAGGTAAGTCGAGAAGAGGGTGGCGCCGGTCGCGTCGAGCTTGGTGAGGTGCGCGTCGGTCGAGCCTCCGAGCGTCGGCTGGAACGCGTTCGACACGGGGAAGTCGGCCGACGAGGTCGTCCCGACGACGTAGGCGCTGCCGCCCGCGCCGAGTGCGACGCCGCGCGCGTCGTCGTTCTCGGAGCCGCCGAGCATCCGCAGGTATTCGGGGAGCGAGCCGGAAGGGTTGAGCTTGACGACGAAGCCGTCGGCGCCGGTGAGCGTGCCGGCGAGGACGGCCGCCGGACTCCCCGCGCGCATCGCGAGCGCCTGTACGGACGCGTTGGCGAGACCCGCGCTGGCCGGCGCCCAGTTGGCGCCGCCGTTCGTGCTCTTGAAGACGCCGAAGGCCGTCCCGGCGTAGACGTTCGAGGGCGCGGCCGGGTCAACCAGAAGCGCGTTGACGGTGGGCGTGATGGTCTGGCCGTTGGCCGTGACGCTCATCCCCGCGCTGCTGTTGGCCCAGTTGGCGCCGCCGTCGGTGCTCTTGTAGACCACGCCGCCGCCGAAGCCGAGGCCGGTCACGGCGACGTAGAGCGTCGAGGTGTTCGTCGGGTCGAAGGCGAGCGTGCGCGGTTGGAGTTGGCTCCCGAAGACGGTCAGCCCCGTGTTGGCGGGCGCCCAGTTCGTCCCGCCGTCGGTGCTCTTGAGCAGCCCGCGGTTGGTCGTCGCGGCGAAGACGACCGGCTGCGGGTTGGAGGGGACGACGACGACCTCGTTGACGTTCGGCGCCGTGCCGGCGGGCAGGCCGCCGCGCACCTCGGCCCAATTTTCGCCGCCGTCAGTCGTCCGGTAGATGCCGAAGACGGTGCCGGCGAACAGCGTCGCGGGCGCCGTCGGGTGGACGGCGAGCGAGTTGACGCTGGGGACTAAGAGGCCGTTGTTCTTCAGGTCGAAGGTGAAGCCGCCGTCCGTGCTTTTGTAGACGCCGACGCCGTTCGTCCCCGCGTAGACGACGGCCGAGTTCGAGGGATCGACGGCCACCGACCGCGTGAAGTGGGGCGCGGTCGAGGGGCGCCCCTCGCCGGCCGCCTGCCAGTTCGCGCCGCCGTCGGTGCTCCGGTAGACGCCGAGGTTGGCCGCCGCGTAGACGACGTTCGGCGCGCCCGGCGCGACGGCGAAGTCGCTGACGCCGCTCGCCGTCAGCCCCGCGGCGCTCGCGACCCAGCTCGCGCCGCCGTCGGTGCTCCTGTAGGCCGCGCTGCCGGCGCGCGTGACGCCGGGGGCTTTGGTGAAGTGCGTCGAGTCGGTGCGCCCCGCGACGTAGGCCGCGCCCGCCGCATCGACGGCGATGGAGTTGACGTGCTCGCTCCCCTGCCCGCCGATGTGCGTCGAGTAGACCAGCCCCGTGCCCGCCGGGTTGAGCTTGGCGACGAAGGCGTCGGCCACGCCGTCCTTGCTCGGCTGGAACGAGCCCGGCGTGGTCGGGAAGCCGCCCGAGGCGGTCAGCCCGCCGACGTAAGCGTTGCCCGCCGCATCGACCGCGACGGCGTACGCGAGGTCGTCGCCGCTGCCCCCGAGGTAGGTCGCGTAGACGAGCGACTTGCCGTCCGGGCTGAGCTTCATGACGAAGGCGTCGCTGAAGCCGCTCTTGGCGGGCTGCAAGGCGCCGCCAACGGGGAAGTCGGCCGAGGCGGTCACGCCGACGACGTAGGCGCTCCCCGCGGAATCGACCGCGACGGAGAGCGCCTGGTCGGCGTCGATGCCGCCGAGGTAGGAGGAGTAGACGAGCACGGGGTCGATGACGAGCGGGCGCGAGCGGTCGTAGTCGCCCAACTCGAAGCGCACGCGGCCGCGCGCGTCGATGCGGTAGCGCGCCGCGACCTCTGTGCGCGCGCCTTCGGACTCCTGATAGGCGAAGGGGCGCTGCTGCCGCACGTCGCCCGCGTCGGTCGTGATGACGAGGTCGCCGGCTTCGTCTACGCGAACGGCGCGCGCGCCATCGAGGGCGAGCCGGATGCGCGCCGGGTTCGCGCCGGGCGCGACGACGAAATCGTATTCGAGCCGGCCCTGGCGGCCGTAGTAGACGGCGTCGATGCCGGGGTAGACCGACTCGTATTTGACCTTCTCGAAGGCGGGGACGCCCGTGCGCCAGCCGCGCGCGTCGCGGCCGACGAGGTAGTTGCTTCGGCCGGGAAGCTCGCTCAGGCCGTCGATCTTCGGCGAGCGGTTCGCGCCCTCAAGTCTGAAGCCGAGCGTGGCTTCGCGCCGCCGCGCTTCGCCCGAGCCGTCCCCTTCCCCGCCCGCCGCTTCGGCGCCGCGTAGACGCAGCACCGCGCCCGTCCCCGCCAGAAAGAGCGTGTAGCCGCTGCCGCGCGCGATGAACTTCACGCGGCCGGACGACTGCCCACGGTTGGCCTCGAATCGGAGCGGCAGCTCGCCGTAGCCTTCGGAGAGGCGCGCGGCCGCGCCGTCGTGCTCGGGCTTGGAAGGGCGGCGGGATTCGGCGCTGCCCGCGGGCAGCAGGGTCTGCGAGAGCGACAGCGCCGCCGTCAGCAGACAGACGAAGAAAAACAGGACGCGCGCGACGCTCGGACGCGCCTGCGCGAGACGGTAAGGGGGACGGGGCATTGCGAACAACCTCTTTCGTAACTGCGTGAGAACACACTCTTCGCCTGCTCTGCGGCGAGAGTAAACCTTGCTCTGAGAGTTCTTGGTTCGGGGATTGGGAACTCAGGCAAAGAAGCGTGACCCGTTTCGGGCCGGCGCGAGGAGATCGTGAGTCTTACCTCGCGCGCACGATTATAACGGAAGCCCGCGCGGGGCGGAAACGCACGCGCGCCGGCCGGGGGTCGAAGCCGCGCCGTTTTTCAAACCCGGCGGCGAGGGGCGGCGCGACAGCAAGCCGCCGCCCGTATTCCGCAAGATTCGGCAAGACTGCGCGCGGGCGAAACGCTATCCTTCCCTCATTAACTTGAGAAGGAGATTACCCACTTTGTCATCGGAACAGAACGGCGCCATCTCGGCGGAGCATAACGGCGTCGAAATCGCGCCGGCCAAGGGCAAGCTCGGCGTGCTGCTCGTCGGCCTCGGCGCGGTCAGCACGACCTTCATCGCGGGCGTCGAGGCCATCAAGCGCGGCATCGCCGAGCCAGTCGGCAGCCTGACGCAGATGGGCGCCATCCGTCTGGGCAAGCGCACCGAAGACCGCAACCCGCTCATCAAGGAGTTCGTCCCGCTCGCGTCGCTCGAAGACATCGTCTTCGGCGCGTGGGACATCTTCCCCGACTCGGCCTACGAGGCGGCGCTGACGGCGGGCGTGCTTGAGAAGGAGCTGCTCACGCAGCTCAAGACCCCGCTCCAGAAGATCAAGCCGATGAAGGCCGTCTTCGACCAGCACTACGTCAAGCGCCTCAACGGCACGAACGTCAAGGAGGGCAAGAACAAGTTCGAGCTGGCCGAGCAGCTCATCGAGGACATGGCCGAGTTCAAGCGCAAGAACAAGTGTTCGCGCCTCGTCATCGTCTGGGCCGCCTCGACCGAAATCTTCCTCAAGACCCACGCCGTCCACAAGACCTTGAAGTCCTTCGAGCAGGCGATGCGCGACAACCACAAGGCCATCGCGCCCTCGATGGTCTACGCCTACGCCGCCTTGAAGTCGGGCGTCCCCTTCGCCAACGGCGCGCCCAACCTGACGGTTGACGTGCCGGCGCTGATGGACTTGGCCAACCAGAACGGCGCCCCCGTCTGCGGCAAGGACTTCAAGACCGGCCAGACGTTGATGAAGACCATCCTCGCGCCGGGCTTGAAGTCGCGCATGCTGGGCCTGCACGGCTGGTACTCGACCAACATCCTCGGCAACCGCGACGGCGAGGTCCTGGACGACCCCGAGTCGTTTAAGACGAAGGAGGAGTCGAAGCTCTCGGTGCTCGAATACATCCTCCAGCCCGAGCTCTACCCGCAGCTCTACAAGGACTTCTCGCACGTCGTCCGCATCAACTACTACCCGCCGCGCGGCGACAACAAGGAGGGCTGGGACAACATCGACATCTTCGGCTGGCTCGGCTACCCGATGCAGATCAAGATCGACTTC
>DASVQX010000077.1:0-49306 GCA_036388915.1 Pyrinomonadaceae bacterium | reverse complement strand
CCGAGTTACTCGGCCGGCCTTCTCTCTTTCGAGGGGCGCGCGGCGACTACTTGATGCCCTTACGCGAGAGCTGCTCCTTGAGCGCGGTGGCGACGGCGGCGTCGAAGCCGGTCTGCGTGCCGGTCTGCTTCTTGCGCTCGGCGGCGACGTAGTCGTCGCGCTGCTTCTTGAGCGTGACGATCTCGTCGCGTATCTTCTGCCGCTCGGCGAGGCGGCGCTCGACCTCCTTCTTGCGCTCGGCGGCCGGGAGCTTCTTCAGGTCGGCGGGCAGGTCGTCCGACTTCACCTCGTCGAGCTTGACCGTGCCGTTCTCGATTGACTGAAGTAAGTCGCCGACGTACGCGTCGCGGTTGAGCGCCTTGTTGACGGCGCGCTCGGCCTGCGCCGTCATGGGCGCGGCGTTCGCGACCGTCGCCTCGGTGCTGGCTTGCACTTCCGCCGCCCTCCCGCGGAAGTAATCGCCCGCCGGGCCGGCCCCACCGCCGTAGGCGAGGTAAGTCGCGCCGAGCTTGTTGCCGAGTTCCGAGAGGCGCGCGTCGTAGGGCGTCGAGACGGTCTGGACGCCGCCGTCCTGCGCGATGCGGAAGTACTGCCCCTCGCCGCGCCGCGCGATCTGTTGCCAGACGGATTGCGTCTGCGGGTCGGCGCCGCACTGGATGGTGTTGACGACCATGCCGGCGGAGACGGCCTCGGCCGCGGTCGAGAGCGTGTCCGGCTCCTGCGCGTAGTCGTCGTGCGGCGGCGCGTCGCCGACGAGGAAGACGATCTGCGCGGTGTTCGAGTCTAACTTCGCCCAGCCGGCCCTGCGGACGCCGTCGGCCAGCGCGCGGCGCACGTCCTCGGGGCCGTCGCCGCCGCCGTCGGCGCTGTACTCCATCAGCGTCGTGTAGACCTTGTCGAGGTCGTTGGTGAGCGGCAGAACCTGCGTGACGTACCGGTCGCCCTTGTCGCGGTAGGCGACGAGGCCGACGCGGACGTTGGGGCGCGCGGGCGACTGCTGTACCTCGTTGACGATGCCCCAGATGCGCTGCTTCGCGCCCTCGATCAGCCCGCCCATCGAGCCGGTGGTGTCGAGGACGAAGACCATCTCCAGCGTCTTGTCGGCTTTCTTCTCTTTAACGACGGGCGGCTCGTGAACGGGCGGCATGTTGGCGCTCGTCTTGAGGAGGGCGGAGGCGGCGCCGACGCCGACGGCGAAGGTCAGGAGGGCGGTCGAGAGTCTGAATAGGCTGCGGTTCATGTTCGTCTCCCTTTCCACGAAATCTTGTGGGCCGGCTCGGCGGCCGATTGTGTCTGGGGGTTGAACGGCCGCCGAGGGAGACTCTTGCGGAAAAATTTCGGGGGGGTCAGCCGCGGACGAGCGCCTTGCGGTAGGCGCGCGGCGAGATGCCGGTGGCCTGTCGGAAGGCGCGCGCGAAGTGGCTGGAACTCATGTAGCCGACGCGTGCGCCGACCTCCGTGACGGGCAGATCGGTCTCGGCGAGGAGTTGTTGGGCGCGCGCGGCGCGTAAGGAAGCGAGGTAGGCGTGCGGCGTCGCGCCCGTCAGCTTCTTGAAGAGGCGCGCGAAGTGGAACGGCGAGAGGTGCGCGGCCGAGGCGATCTCTTCGAGCGAGAGCTCGCGGTTGAGGTGCGCGTGCATCAGCTCGACGGCGAGCCGGATGCGGCGGTCTACGAGGCCGGCGCGCGAAAGTTCGAGGTGCGCCGAGCGGCGCAGGTTCGCGTACCGGCGCAGCAGGTGGACGAGCGCCTGCTCGACCAGCGCGGCGACGACGAGGCCCTGCCCGGCCGCCTCCTCGCGCAACTCATCGGCGAGGTCGCGCGCGAGCCGCGCGAGCCGGTCGTCGCCTCGGACTTCGCGCGCGCGGAAGGTGACGACCGTCTCGGTGCGCGACAGTCCCGCGCGCGCCGCGCAGTCGGCGACGAAGGCGGGCGAGAGCCGTAAGAAGACGTACTCGGCTTGGTCGGCGCCGCCGGCCGCGCTCACCTCGTCGCCCGGCGCGGCCAGCAAGGCGCCGCCCGCCGCGAGTTCGCCCGCCCCGCCCGCCTCCTCAGCCTCCGCCGATTCCGCCGACCAGCGCAGGCGGCCGCCGAGCAGGAGCAGCGCGGCGTAGTCGGCGCGCGCTCCGCCCGCGAGGCGGAGCCGCCGGCCCGCGCGGAGGTGGACGGAGAAGTGCGGCGGGCGCGTGTAGATTCTGTCGGTGGCCTGCTCGGCGGGGCTCATCCTGTTCGGCGCGGGCGGAGCTTGGCCAGCGCGGCACGCATCCGGCCGGGGTAGTCTGTGAAGACCGCGCGCAGGCCGAGCGAGAGCGCGCGGCGCAGCCACAGCGGGGAGTTCACCGTCCACGCCAGCACCTCGAAGCCGAGGCCGCGCGCGCGCTCGACCGTGGCGCGGCGCACCAGCGAGTGGTGGAGCGAGATTTCGTCGGCGCCGCACGCCCCGGCGGCGGCGATGATCTTCGACGCCGGCACGAGCGGGTGCGGCCAGCTCCGGCCGAAGAGCGCGGCCGTGCGAATCTCGGGCGCCAGCCTCTTCACCTCGGCGAGCGAGTCGTGCTCGAAGCTCTTGACGACGACGCGGGGCGCGAGTTTGTGCGCGCGTGTCATCTCGACGACGGCGCGCGCCAGCGCCGCGCGGCGCGAGACCTCCTCGCACTTCATCTCGACGTAAATCACCCCCGAGCCGTAACGCTCGTAGACCTGTTCGAGCGTCGGGATGTGCTCGTCGGCGAAGTGCCAGCGCGCGCGGCGCGGGTAGCGTTCGTTGAACCACTCGCCGCAGTGGAACTTCGCCAGGAGCGTCGAGTCGAAGCGGGCCATCTCGCCTTCGATGCCCACCGTCCGCGGGAACGTCGCGTCGTGGATGACGACGGGGAGGTCGTCACGCGCGAGCCGCACGTCGAGCTCGATGCCGTCGGCGCCGTCCGTGAAGGCTTGCTCGAAGGCGGCGTGCGTGTTCTCGGGCGCGTGCGCCGACGCGCCCCGGTGGCCGATGATGAGAGGGCCGCCGCCGGAAATCTCACCGACGCCCGACGGCGCCGCCTCCCGCCCGCCGCTCATTCGGCCTTCTTGCGCGGCGCGCGCTTCGACGACTTGGCCGGGGCCTTCTTCGCGGCCTTCTTCGCCGCGCCCTTCTTAGGCGCCGCGCGCTTCCTGCCCTCCGCGGCCGTCGCCGGCGCGGGGTTCTCTTCGGCCGGGGCGGCACACGCCTCGGCGCTCAAGCCACCGGGCGCGCCGGGCGCGGGCGCCTCGAACAGCAGCGCCGTGAGCGGCGGGAGGTCAACGGATGCCGAGAAGGGAAGGCCGTGCCACGGCTGCTCGTCGGCGACGACACAGTCGAGGTGGAGCGCGTTCGAGCCGGTGTAGTAGGACGAGTCGGTGTTGAGAATCAGGCGGTAGGTGCCGGGCGCGGGCAGGCCGAAGCGGTAGCCGGGGCGCGGCGCCGCCGCGAAGTTGAAGACGCAAACCACTGTCTCGCCGTCGGCCGCTCGGCGCATGAAGGCGAAGACGTTTTCGAGGTGGTTGTTCACGTCGATCCACTGGAAGCCGCGCGGCTCCACGTCCAACTCGTGCAGCGGCGCGCGCGCGCTCGCGAGGCGGTTGAGGTCGCCGACGAGCGTGTTCAAGCCCCGGTGGTGCTCGTCTTCGAGCAGGTGCCAGTCGAGGCTGCGCTCCTCGCTCCACTCGCGCCACTGGCCGATCTCGCCGCCCATGAACAGAAGCTTCTTGCCGGGGTGCGCCCACATGTAGGCGTAGAGCGCGCGCAGGTTGGCGAACTTCTGCTCGCGTCCGCCGTGCATCTTGTTGAGCATCGACCCCTTCATGTGGACGACCTCGTCGTGCGAGAAGGGGAGGACGAAGTTCTCGCTCCACGCGTAGGTCAGGCCGAAGGTGAGGTTGCTGTGGAAGTAGCGGCGCGCGAACGGGTCGCGCTCGAAATACTTGAGCGTGTCGTGCATCCAGCCCATGTTCCACTTGAAGTCGAACCCGAGCCCGCCCTGATCTACCCCCTTCGTGACGAGCGGCCACGAAGTCGATTCCTCGGCGATGGTCATCACGCCGGGCTGCTCGCGGTGCACCACGTCGTTCAGCTCGCGGACGAAGCCGACGGCTTCGAGGTTCTCGCGCCCGCCGTACTTGTTCGTCACCGACTGGCCGGCGTCGCGCCCGTAGTCGAGGTAGAGCATCGAGGCGACGGCGTCCACCCTCAGCCCGTCAACGTGGCACTCCCTCAGCCAGAAGAGCGCGTTGGCGATGAGGAAATTTCTGACCTCGTTGCGGCCGTAGTTAAAGATGAAGGTGCCCCACTCGGGGTGTTCGCCGAGCCGAGGGTCGGCGTGCTCGTAGAGCGGTGTGCCGTCGAAGCGCCCCAGCGCCCACACGTCTTTGGGGAAGTGCGCGGGCACCCAATCCATGATGACCCCGATGTTCCGGCCGTGCAGGTAGTCGATCAGAAAACGAAAGTCGTCCGGGTCGCCGTAGCGCGCGGTCGGCGCGTAGTAGTTCGCCACCTGATAGCCCCACGACCCGCCGTACGGGTGACCTTTGAGCGGCAGGAACTCGACGTGCGTGAAGCCGAGTCGCTCGCAGTAGTCGGCCAGCGCGGGCGCGGTCTCGCGGTAGGTGAGCGAGCGGTTGCCCTCCTCGGGGATGCGCCGCCAGGAGCCGAGGTGAACCTCGTAGACGTTGAGCGGCCGACGCAGGTGATCCTGCCTCGCGCGGCGCTCCATCCACTCGCCGTCGGTGAACTGGTAGCTGGGCTTGAAGACGATGGAGGATGTCTCGGGCGGGACCTCGGCGAAGAGCGCGTACGGGTCGGCCTTAAGGAAGGAGAGGCCGCCGCGCCGGTGCATCTCGTACTTGTAGAGCGCGCCGGACCCCAAGTCGGGGATGAAAATCTCCCAGATGCCCGAGAGGCCGAGCCGGCGCATCTGGTGAAGGCGGCCGTCCCAACTGTTGAAGTCGCCGACGACGCTCACGCCGTCCGCGTTCGGCGCCCACACGGCGAACGAGACGCCGGAGACGCCGCCCAAGTCGCGCGGGTGCGCGCCGAGCTTTTCGTAGAGGTTCCAGTGACGCCCCTCGCCGAAGAGGTGCTCGTCGAACGAGCCGAGCGTGGGCATGAAGGCGTAGGGGTCGCGGTGCGTGAAGTCTTTGCCGCCGGGGTAGCGCGAGCGGAGGCGGTAGGGGAAAAGCTCGGTGCGCCCTTCCAGAAGCAGCTCGAAGAAGCCGGCCGGGTGCGTCCGCGTCATCTCGCGCGGCGACTCACCCTCGACGAGCAGTTGGACGCTCTCGGCGTCGGGGCGGTAGGCGCGGACGGCGACGCCATCGGGCGTCGGGTGTGCCCCGAGGACGGCGTGCGGGTCGGAGGAGTCGAGCGCGAGCAGGCGTTCGAGCTCGACACGCGACACGCCCGGATAGGCGTGCGAGCCCGTGTGCCCCGGCTGGTTCGACATCCCTTGCTCCCTCCCCTAACTGTTGACGAAGACGGTCGGCCCCGACTCTTCGACCGCGGCCGGCGCGAGCGCGACGGGCGCCAGCCCCAGCGCGAGCGCGAACTCGCGCGCCTCGTCCGAGAGCGGCGCCCCCTTCGCGGCGGCCTCGTAAAGAATCTCCTGCCCGCGTTCGAGGTTGGCTTCCAGCCCCAGCTCGCGACCAAACGCGATGAGCGCGCGCGCCGAGCGGACGGCCTCCGCGTTCGGCCCGGCGACGACGAGGCGCGCGGCCTCTGTGACCGTCTCCTCGAAGACGCGCGTCACCGAGGTGCGGTCGATGCGGTAGCCGTAGCGCGCCGCGTCGCGCGCGATCTCGGCCGCGGCGCCGAAGTCGCCCTCGCCCGCGCGCCGGCCGCGCAGCTCGCGCTCAAGGCGCAGGCCCACCGTCATCTCGGCGGCGAGCCGAAGCTCGCGCGGCGGGTGGAAGCCGATCTCCTGTAGCCGCTCGATGACGCGGCGGTTCTCTTCGTAAAGCTGTTCGTACTGCTCCATGAAGCGCGCGACGAGCTTGCCGAAGACGCTGCGCGAGAGGTGACCCTGCCCCTGCGGGAGCAGAGCCTCAAGCCCGAACTCCTCCGGCCCGAACTCGCTCTGCGCGACGCGCAGCAGCACCGGGAGCGAGGCCGCGCGCAGGTGTGACCATAGCCGCGCGGCCGCCGCCTTGTACTCTTCAAGACTTCGGAAAGGGCGCAGCGCGCAGTAGTAGTCCACCTCGCCGAAGTGCATCGCGGCGAGCGCGAAGTCGTGGCGGCGCCCCGTCGCTTCTTCTTCGAGACTGAGCCGGACGGTCTCAAGCGTGACGCGGCCGTGGCGCTGCTTGCGGAAGTCGAGCTTGCGGTAGCCGTAGCCAGCCGACCCGCACTCGGGCACCTGCCCCTCGTGCTCGACGAGGTCGCAGAGGGCGACGTGCGCGGCGACGCGCTGCGGCGTGACACGCGAGCGTTCGACGGCGCGCAGGTAGATGTCCGCGCCGGTCTGTGCGTCGCGCAGGTTGCTCCCGGCTTCCGAGAGCGTCCCGAGGAAGTCGTCGAGCGGCGGCGCGAGGCACAGCGCCTCCATCGTCTCGACGACGCGGCCGGCGTAGCGCAAGGTCTGGACGGTCTCGATTCCCGAAACGTCGTTGAAGAACCAGCCGCAGCTCGTGTACATCGTCATCGCCGCGCGCTGCGCTTCGAGCAGAGTCAAGGCACGAACCTTCTCGTCATCCGAGAGCGGGTGCGCGGCGTGTCTTCGGAAAAACTCTTCGCGTCGCGCGGCGCCGCCGGGGCCGAGCAGCTCGACGTACTCGTCGCGCGCGAGCCAGGGGTCGCGCATGAGTCGGCCGGCCGCCTCCTCGAACTTCGGCGCGAGGTCGTCGCGCAGCAGGTCGAAGGCCGCGCGCAGCGGCGCGCGCCAGCGCTGGTTCCAGCCCTCGGGCGCCGAGGCGTTGCAGCCGCAATCGCGCGTCCAGCGCCCCAGCCCGTGCGAACAACTCCACGCCGTCCCCTCGCCGCCGGGACCCGTCTTCAGACGCACCTCGCGGTCGGGCGCGTGCGTGTCGAGAAACTCGCCGTAGTTCGTGACCCGAAGCCCCTGCCGCTCGGCCTCGATTTCGAGCGCGTAGGCGATGCAGCGGTCGCCCCAGCGGAAGTGGTGGCCGTAACTCTCGCCGTCGGTGGCGACGTTGACAATCGCCGCCCCGCCCCGCGCCGCGCGCGCGCAGGCTGCGACGAGTCCCTGGCTCGACGCCAGCAGCCCCTCGAAGGCGATGCCGCGCGCGACCCGCCCGTCGTAGAAGAAGACGGCGATGGAGCGCCCCGAGCCGTCGCGGTGCTTGAACTTGTAGGGGACGGTCGTGTCAACCGTGCCGTCAGGAACCGCCAGCCACTCGTCAGAGCCTTCGGCGCGTACGGCGCCCGCCTGAAAGGGCGAGAGGATGACGTAGCGCAAACCCTCCTCGATGAGCGCTTCGAGCGTCGCGTCGTCGCAGGCCGTCTCGGGGAGCCAGAGCGACTCGGCCTCGCGCCGGTAGCGGCGGCGGAAGTCGGCCAGCCCCCAGCGTATCTGCGTGCGCCGGTCGCGCCCGTCGCACAGCGGGAGTATGGAGTGGTTGTAGCCTTGCGCCGTGGCGTTGCCGTGCCCGCCGTGGCGCAGCGCGCTCTCGCGGTCTGCTTCGAGAATGCGCCGGTAAGTTTCGGGGTGGAGGCGTTCGAACCAGTTGAGGAGCGTGGGGCCGAAGTTGAAGCTGAGGCGCGCGTAGTTGTTGAGGACGCGCTCGACGCGCCCCGAGGTGTCGCTGATGCGGGAGAAGGCGTTGGGGCGGTAACACTCGGCGTGGATGCGCTCGTTCCAGTCGTGGAAGGGCGACGCGCCCGGCTCGCGCTCGACCAGCTCCGTCCAGGGGTTCTCGCGCGGCGGCTGGTAGAAGTGGCCGTGTATGACCAGCGCGGTCGTCATCTAAGAAGGGCTGCTCCGTTTTTCGTGTCGGAAAAATCTTGAGGCAAAGCTATCATGATTTCCGTGATAATCAAGTCGCGCCGGACGATGAAGCGTCAACGCACGGAGGCGGTCGCGCCGACCCGCTCCAGCTCGCGCCGGAAGCGCTCGGCCTCGCCGCGGGGGGCGTCCGACAGGACGACGGCGGGGGCCGACTCGGTCAGCCTCTTGGCCTCGCTCAGACTCAGTCCCGCGAAGTCGCGCACGGTCACGACGACCTGAATCAGACTCTCTCCGATTGCCTCCAGATAGACCGAAGCCGTCCCGCCTTCCGTCTCCTGCGCGCCGCCGGAACCCGGCGCCACGTAACCCGCCACCCTCACCTCGCTCGGAACGCCGGTGGTGATGAGGTCGCCGCCGGGCCACGCCGCCGAAACGTCGGGACAACAACTGAAGGGCCGCTCGTTCGGGGTCTTCCTCGGGAGCCCCGCGCTGTCCCGAACACTCGTCAGGTTCTTGAAGCGCGTCTCCCGGTCGGCGTAAATCCTGAGACCGGCCGCGGGGTCTGAGTCGCCGTAGTAGCGGTCGAGAAAGCCGCGGAACTGTTCGGTGGAAATCTCCCCGCCGCCGAGCAGACGGTAGAGGAGAAGCTCTGTGAAGTCGTGGCCCGACATCACGTCGTAGCGCCCCGAGTCGTCCACGTAGTAGCAGACGGCCGGCTCCCAGACCCTCTGCTTGTCGTAGTTCACCCAAGCCAGCGAGCGCGGCGCGGTCTCGGGTGCGGTGAGGACCTGGCGCGGCAGTAGCGGAGAGACCCTGATGCTCTCGACATCGATCCAGGCCAAGTCGTCCGGCTGGCGGAGGCGCAGCGCCGTGTTGATGTCGAACGTGATGCGCGCCACCAGTTCCTTCCAGTGCTCGGGCGTGTCGTGGTCGAGTGGCGTCTCGAAGTACCAACAGCGCGGCGAGGTGTCGGGCGACGTGCCGCCGCTCGGGAGCCGGAGGCAGCACTTGAGTTCCGCGCGCGCCCAATACCTGTCGGCTGGGGGAAGGTTAGACATTCTACTCTCCTCGCCTCAAGACTCAGGTTAAAGCGTGTCGCAGAGTATGTCAGTGTAGACGCGCCGGTCAATCACGCCGAGCCGGGCGCTCCGGTTCGACAGCCCCCGCCCGGAGTGAGTCGCAGCGGGCGCGACGGGAAGAGCGCGAAATGAAAAGGCGGAAGCGTTCGTCGCTTCCGCCCTCTTCTTCACGAACTGAACTTTCGTCTTAACGCTGCGCGACCAGCGGCTCGTCGCGGTTGATGCTCTTGAGCGTGATGTCGAGCTGACCCATGTCGTGCGAGAGGCGCGCCTTGACGGGGACGTGGCGGTCGTCGTTCGTCACCCAGATGAACATCTTGCCCTTGCCCTCCTCGACGGGGCGGCCCGGCCCGAACAGCTCGACCTCGACGCGGACGACCTCGACCTTGCCGAGCACGCTCTTCATCTTCTTCTTCTCGAGCTCGACCCGCGCCGGCACCTGATAGACGCGCCCCGAGTCGCTGATGGCCAGGTTGAAGGTCTGCCCCGGCGTGAGCGGCTGCGTGCGGAGGAAGTAGATGGCGGAGACGATGTCCTGCGTCGGCCCCGAGAGCGCGGCCGTGATGACGCGCGGCGCCGCCTCCGTGTTGTTCGGGTCGCGCTCGGTGAACTCGACCTTGCCGGCCTGCGTGTCGAAGACCGTCTCGCTGGTGCGGACGCGCTTGCCCTGTTCGTCCTTCTTGGTCGTCCGCATCGCGTAGAAGTCGTTCGGCTCGACGTGCGACTCGGCGTGGAACTTGAAGGTCACGCCGAAGAGCTTGCTGAAGAAGCCCTTCGAGATCACGTCGGTCGTCAGCACGAGCGGGGCGGGCGCCTGCGCGTCGCCCTCGGCCGCGACCGCGACGGGCGTCGGGCGCTGCGCCGTGAAGCGCAGCTCGGCGATGTTGATGCCGCGCAGGATGGCGCGCGTGAACTCGCCCTCGTAGACCAGTTCCTCCGAAGGGACGAAGGGCATGGCCGGCGTGGGGCGCGGCTGTGTACGCTCTTTAGGCGTGTCCGTTGCCAGTACGACCGAAGAGAGTACAACGGCAAAAAGCAGCGTGGCCGTCGTCGTCGCGGTGATTTTGGACAGAATTCTGCGAGGCATAGCGTACACCCTTCTCCCAGCCTAATTTTCGTGTGCTTGTTCAGGTCAGAAAGCCAGAACTGCTTTCAGCCATAGCACGAACCATGCCACGAGCAGGCCCAGCGCCGCACGGTATTCGCGGTAACGCATGTAGAGGGTCGGGTCGAACTTCACGGCCGCCTCCGCGGGGTCGCCCGGCCTGTAAGGGGTCGGGCGCGGGAAGAGGAGCGGGACGGCCTCGGCGTAACGTCTGTATTCCCCGCCGAACATCTCGGCGAGCGTCGCAGCTTCGACGCGCATCACCGGCCAGTAGATGCCCAGGAAGAGCGCCGCGAACAGCCCGCCGAGCAGGAGAAACAGCAGGGGGCTCGAAGAGGCCGCGACGGTGAAGCCGATCCCGAGGATGAAGCTCCCCAGGTAGAGCGGGTTGCGCGTGTGCGCGTAAGGGCCGGAGACGGCGAGCTGCGCGTTCTTGCGGATGTGCCCCGAGGCCCACGCGCGAATCGCGAGGCCGACGAGCGCGACCGTGCCGCCGACGGCCAGCGAGCGCCGGTCCGGTCGCGCCAGCACGAAGAAGACGGCCGCGCAGGCGAACCCCAGAGGCACGCGCCAGCGCTGCACCCACGTCCCGCCCCTACGCGCCACCGGCACCCACCTCGACCGCCCCCGGAATCTTCGACGCACTCCGCCGCAGCCTCTCGCCCACGGCCTCGGCCACGCGCCCGACCTCGATGTCCATGCAGACCCAGCGCGAGCACGCGCGCCGGTGACAGTCCGTGCGGCAGCCGATGTCGTCGCGCTCGACGCAGATGTCTTCGGCGCGGGGCGAGCCGTTGCGCCACCACTCGGTCGGGCCGAAGAGGCCGACGACGGGCGCGCCGGCCGCGACCGCGAGGTGCGTCGGGCCCGTGTCGCCGCCGACGTAGACGGCCGCCCGCCGCGCCAGCGCGTAAAAACCTTTAAGTGAAGGTGAAGCGGCGACGGCCGCCCCCGCGCGGCTCGCGGCGACGACGCGCTCGGCCAGTTCGCGCTCGCCGGGGCCGTAGGTGACGACCGAGCGCAGTCCGTGTGTGACGAGCAGCGCGTCGGCGAGCGCGCCGAAACGCTCGGCGCCCCAGAGCTTGGTGGGCCAGCCGCCGCCGGGGTTCAAGATCGTGAACCTTTGTCCGACGAGTTGGACGACCTCGTCCGCCTCGAGCTCGTGCGACGGCGAGACGGCGACGGGGAACTCGAACGCGTCGGCTTCGGTCGGCAGCCCGACGCCGAGCGCGCCCGAGGCCAGCGTTAGATTTTTTCTAATGACGTGGACGTGCGGCGGGACGCGGACGGTCTCGGTAAATAGGAAGCGGCTCAGAGGCTCGCGCAAATTCGCGCGGTCGAAGCCGGCGCGGCGCCCGGCCCCGGAGAGCCGTGCGACGATTGCGGATTTGAGAAGTCCCTGGAAATCTAAGGAAAGGTCGAAGGGTGAGGCGCGTAACCGCCGCAACTGCCGGCGCGTTGCCGACAGCGTCTCCCCAGACAACGGCCCGCGCCTCAAGCCCTTCGTGTCCACTTCGATGAGGGTTTTTAAAAACGGGTTGTCCCTCAAAATTTCCGCCGCGCCCCGTTCGACCGCCCACGAAATCTCCGCCCCCGGCACGGCCCTCCGCACGGCCGCCAGCGCGGGCAGCGTGTGGACGACATCGCCGATGCTTCCGAGTTTGACGAAGAGAATCTTCATAAGAGGCGTGAACCGTAAGCCGTGACAAGTGAGAGCCTGTTTTTCTTGTCACGGCTTACGGTTCGCGGTTGACGTTCTTCACCATCTCCGTGCTCGAATGGTCTTTCGGGTCGCCGACGATCTGGACGCGGCCGCCGAAGGAGCGCACCACGTCGCGCTCGGGGACGGAGTCCTCTGTGTAGTCGGTGCCCTTGGCGTGCACGTCCGGTCGGAGCGCGAGCAGGAGTTCGGTCACGGTCGGCTCGTGGAAGACCGTGACGTAATCGACCGCGCGCAGCGCCGCGATCGTCTCGGCGCGCTCGCGCTCGGGGACGAACGGCCGCCCCTCGCCCTTGAGCCGCCGCACCTGCTCGTCGCCGTTGACGCCCACGACCAAGAGGTCGCCGCACCCCTTCGCCGCTTCGAGGTAGCGGACGTGGCCGACGTGGAGGATGTCGAAGCAGCCGTTGGCGAAGACGACGCGCGCGCCGCCCCTGCGCGCAATCGCCACGCGCGCGATCAGGCGGTTGCGCTCAAGGATGCGCGCAACGGCCGTCGTCTTCGACTGCTCTTCGGTCTCTCGCATCTGGCTACTGCTCGGTCGTGTAACTGACGGAGCCCTCGAAGCGTTCCGCCTGACTGTTATAGTGGACTTCGTAGCTGTCGAGCGAGCCGCCGCGCCCGCGGTAGTCGATCTGATACTTCCAGCGGCCGGGGGCCACCGGCTCCTTGCTGAAGAGGTAGTCCGCCCATTTGAGAGCCGTCGTCAACGTCTTGCCGCCCCCCGTCGTTTGGAGGTTCACGGGGTACTGTATCACCCTGTCCTGCCGCTCGCTGTAGCCGAACAGCGCCGTCTCAAGCCCCATGCAGGCGAGCGCGTCGAAGAGCGCGAACTCCAGCGCGCGGCCGTCGCCGTTGTAGTCGCGCAGCCACATGATCGTCGGGCGCCCCTCGCGCCCCGCGGGCGTGCCCCCGACGTGGTAGTGGCCGCCGGCTTTGATGCGGAAGGGCAGGTCGAACTCGTCCTCGCCGTGCGAGTATTCCTGCACGACCTTCAGCGTGTTGACGATGCGGCCGGAGCCAGCGTCAACGAGCGAGACGCGCACGGGGCCGCGGTAGAAGCTGCCGCGCGTCTCCTCGGGGCAGGTGTAAATCTCGTCGGAGCCGCGCGGGTAGCGCGCCGGCCTGAGCATCCAGAGGACGAGCGCGCGGCGCTTCCCGTCTTTTAGTTCGAGCGCGCGCTCTTCGACGACGCGCGCGCCGGCGGGCAGGCCGTAGGGGGCGCGGCGCGTCTGAGCCTGCGCGGGGCAGGCGAGCGCGCAGAGGATGAAGAGAACTTTGAGCGAGGTTTTCATCGGTTCAGGTGGGATGATAAGCCAAAGTCGCGTCCGGGGCACGCGCGCGGGTCGGCTCACTCTCCGCCCTCCTGTTCGACCGAGGCGAGGAGTTCTGCGGGCGAGACCGAGGCGGTGCCACTCTTGAGGACGACGACTCCGCCCGCGTGGTTGGCGAGCCGCGCGGCGTCCCCGTAGTTCGCGCCGGAGGCCAGCGCGAGCGCGTAGGCGGCGATGACGGTGTCGCCCGCCCCCGTCACGTCAACCGCCCCGTGCGAGCCGACGGCCGCGAGGTTGAGCGGGTCGGCACCCTCCTCAAGCAGAACCATGCCGTGCTTGCCGCGCGTGATGAGCAGCGCGCGGTAGCCGAGCGCCGCGCGCAGGCGCTCGCCCTCTTCGGCCAACTCGTCCGCACTGTCGAAGCGTCGCCCCGCGACCTGCTCGACCTCGTCCTCGTTCGGCGTGGCCGACGTGAGGCCGGCGAACTCGCGCAGCCGGAAGCGCGAATCGACGAGGACGGGAATGCCGCCCCTCGCCGTCTCTGAAGTCGCCGAAGTCGCCGAAGCCGCCGCCTCGCGCAGCGCCGCGACCGTCGCACCGCACGCGACGCCGTAGTTGTAGTCGGAGACGACGGCCGCGCCGGCCCCGTCAAACGCGCTCTTAACGTTCTCGGCGAGACGGCCGAGCAGCGCCCCGTCTTTGAGAGTTTTGCCCTCGTAGTCGAGCCGCACAACCTGCTGGCGCGGCGAGTGCGCGTGGCCGGCGAGGATGCGCACCTTCGTCGTCGTCCTTAGCTCGGGCGCGACGACCACGCCGCCGCAATCGACGCCCGCCGCCGTCAGCCTGCCCAGCAGCTCGCGCCCGGCCTCGTCCTCGCCGACCACCCCGACGATTGCGGCGCGCGCGCCGAGCGTCGCGAGGTTGAGCGCGCAGTTGGCCGCCCCGCCCGGCACAGTCTCCGTCCGTTCGTGGCGCAAAATCATCACCGGCGCCTCGCGCGAGACGCGGCTGATCTCGCCCGACACGAACTGGTCGGCGATCAGGTCGCCCAGCACCAAGACGCGCCGCCCCTCGAACGCGCGCACCAGCGCCGCCAGCCGCCCGCCGGAATTTTCCACGCCGTCAGTCATCACTCTCTTCGACTATCTTCCGCGCCGCCTCAAGCAGATTCTCGGCGACGAGGTCGGGCTGGTGTCGCCAGTCGCGGCTCTGGTATTCAAGCTCGCCGCGCCCGTAGCCCGTGAGCACGAAGGCGGCGCGGACGCCGGCGTTGCGCGCCAGCTCCACGTCGCTGTAACGGTCGCCGACCATCCAGCTCCGCGCGAGGTCAACGTAGAGGTCTTCGGCCGCGCGCCGAATCAGCCCCGGCCTCGGCTTGCGGCAGTCGCAGTCGAGCCGGTACGGCGGCTCGCCGACCGTCGGGTGATGCGGGCAGTAGTAGACGGCGTCGAGCCGCGCGCCGCCTTTCTCCAACTCGGCCGCGAGCGTGCCGTGCACCTGTCCGATTAAATCCTCGGCGAAGTAGCCGCGCGCGACGCCGGCCTGATTGGTGACGAGGACGGCGAGCCAGCCCGCGTCGTGCAGCGCGCGCACGGCCTCGGCCGCGAAGGGGAAGACCCTGTAGCGCGAGACGTGGTTGACGTAGCCGACCTCCTCCGAGATCGTCCCGTCGCGGTCGATGAAGACCGCGCGCCGCGCGCCGCTCAACGCGCCACCTCGACGACTCTCCGGCGCGCTTCGAGCGCCAGCGCGGCGCGCTCGAAGACTTCCTCGGGCGTGACGGCGGTCATGCAGCGGTGGTCGATGGGGCAGTCGCGCAGCATGCAGGGCGCGCAGTCGGGCGGGCGCCTGACGACCTCGGCCGTCGCGGAGTAGGGTCGCGTCGTCAGCGGGTTCGTCGGCCCGAAGATGACGACGACGGGGCAGCCGACGCCCGCGGCGACGTGCGCCGGGCCGGTGTCGTTCGTGACGAGCAGGTCGGCGGCGCGCAGCAGGCCGGCAGTCTGCGCGAGGTCTGTCCTGCCGGTCAGCATGAAGGGGCGCGCGCGCATGAAGCCCGCGACCTGTTCGGAGATGTCCGCCTCTTCGGCCGCGCCGACGAGGAGAACTTGCGCGCCCGAGCGCTCCGCGAGCATGTCGGCGACGGCGGCGAAACGCTCGGCCGGCCAGCGCTTGGCGCGGCTGTTGGTCGAGCCGGGACACACGGCGACGAGCGGACGCGCCGCGTCAACGCCAAGCTCGCGCAGTAGCTCGGACGCCTCGCGCGTGCGCGCCTGTGTGTCGGGCAGGCGCGTGTCGGGTTCGCGCCCGGCGACGGTCGAGGTGCCTTGGAGCAGGCGTTCAAGCTCGGCGACGACGTTGAGGTAGTAGAAGACTTCGTGGCGGCGGCCGCGCCATTCGGGGACTGGGAGGCGGTGCGTGAGGAGCGCGGAGCGCCCCTGCGTCGCGTAGCCGAGTCGCACGGGGACGCGCGCCAGCGCGGCGACGAGCGCTGGCGCGAAGGCGTTGGGGAAGAGAATCGCGAGGTCGAAGCGGCACGCGCGCCACTCGCGCGCCTCGGCGAAGACGGCGCGCGGCTTGTTCGACGTCTCGCCCGTCAACAGAAAGTCGTCGATGAAGTCGGCGCCCTCAAAAATCCCTTCGGCCCAGCGCCTCGTCGCCAGCGTGACGCGCGCGCGCGGCAGCAGCCGGCGCAGCTCGCGCAAGGCGGGCACGGTCATCACCGCGTCGCCCACCCAGTTGGCGCCGCGCACGACCACGCGCTCGATCTTCTCTGGCCGGAGGGTTCGTCCCACGTCACGGATTGTAAGTCAAAAAGGAGGCGAGCCGTTACAGCGGTGGCGGCGGCCGTTAGCTCACTTCAAAGCCCCGCGCGCCTGCGCGGTCAGCTCGACCATCGACTCGGCGCGGCCGATGCCGATGAGCATGTCGCCGGCGCGAATCTGCGTCTCGCCCGAGGGGTTGAAGATCATCTCGCCGTCCGCGCGGCGGATGGCCGCGACGACCACGTCGAGGCGCGAGCGGATGTTCGTGTCCCTGAGCTTCCGCCCCTCCAGCCCGGAGCCGCGCGCCACCTCGACCTGCTCGAAGGCGAGGTCCAAGGTGTCGGCCGTGATCGAGTCCATGAAGTCCGCGACCGCCGGCTTGAGGAGCGCCTGCGCCATGCGGTGGCTGCCGATGATCGTCGGCGCGATGACGCGGTTCGCGCCCGCGCGAATCAGCTTCGGCTCGGCCGACTCCTCGACGGCGCGCGAGACGATGTGCAGCGAAGGGTTGAGCGTCCGCGCCGTCAGCACGACGTAGAGGTTCGCCGCGTCGTCGGTGAGGCACGAGGCGAGGCCGGCCGCGCGCTCGACGCCGGCCTCGACCAGCGTCTCGTCGAGCGTCGCGTCGCGGACGAGCACCTGCGTCGCGGGCAGTTGCAGCTCGGCGGCGAGCGCCGCGTTGCTCTCGACGACGACGAAGGGGACGCCCGCGCGCCGCATCTCGCCGACGATGCGGCGGCCGACGCGCCCGGCGCCGCAGATGATGTAGTGTTCGCGGAGTTTGCTCATCTCGCGGTGGCGGCGGCGCTCGCCGTACGCCGCCACGATCTCGGAGCGGACGAGCGACTGGACGGCGGTCGAGAGCAGGTAGCCGGCCGTGCCGACGCCGACGACCATGAAGAGGATCGAGAAGTCGCGCCCGGCCGGCGAGAGCGGCAGCGGCGGGCCGTAGCCGACCGTCGTCACCGTCATCACCGTCATGTAGAGGCTGTCTAAGAGCGACCAGCCCTCGACGAGCGTGAAGCCCGCGGTGCCGAAAGTCACCACGCCCGCGAGCGCGGCCAGCGAGTAGGCCAGGCTCGCGCGCGGCCTCAGCCTCCGTGTCAGTTCTCCTGCTGGGGGCGGCATCGAACCGTGCGGCTCCGCGTCGGCATCCAAGAAGCGTCGTCCGAGCTAACGCGCCAAGTTAGCTAAAGGCGCGGGAGGTGTCAAACCGGTAAGTGGACAGTAGTCAGTAGGCTCCGCTCTACGATAGTCGAGGGTGACAGCCGGACAGTACGGCTACGAAGGATTTCTCTGCTGACTACGGGCTGCCGTCTACCGGCTACTAACCAAAGCGATTTACTATTCGCGGTTTAGCATTTACTATTCACCAACGATGGCTCTGCGTCATCCGCCGAAAGATGTGATCCCGCCGGCCGCGCGCGTGCGCCAACGCTCGGCGCGCGTCGTCAGGTTCGAGGAGCCGCCCGAGGGCTTCTGGCGCCGCTGGCGTCGCCGTCTCATACGCCCCGCGACGGTCATCCCGGCTATAGTCCTGACCGTCGCCGTCGGCGGCGCGCTCGCCTACTACTACACCCTTTTCTCCGAGCGCATCGACCGCCTGCTGCGCGGCGAGGTCTTCACGCGCAGCGCCGGGCTTTACTCCGCGCCCAAACAGCTCAGGGCGGGCGAGAGCGTCTCCGCCGAAGATTTGGTAACGCATCTCAAGCGCGCCGGCTACGTCGAGCGCGCGCGGCAGGCCGACACGGCGCGCGGCCGCTACCAGCTCGACGGCGCGAATTTGGAGATCGAGCCGAGCAAGGACTCGCTCATCGACGGCCGCCCGCAGTTCCCGCACCTGCGCGTGGTCTTCGCCAAGGGCGGGAAGTCGGTGGCGGAGCTTCGCGACCTCGACGCGGGCGGGGCGAAGTTGCCGGGCGCGTGGATCGAGCCGGAGCTGATCAGCTCGGTCGCCGGGCCGCAGCGCGAGCGGCGGCGGGTCATCGGCTTCAACGACCTGCCCGACCCTCTGGTCAAGGCCATCGTCGTCACCGAAGACCGCGACTTCTTCAACCACTACGGGGTGAACCTGCGCGGCATCCTGCGCGCGGCCATCCGACGTTACGACGCCGACCCGAACTCGTTCCTCTCGCGGCAGGGCGGCTCCTCCATCACGCAGCAGCTCGTCAAGAACCTCTTCCTCTCGCCCGAGAACTCGCTCAAGCGCAAGGTGTCCGAAGCCTACATGTCGATCATCCTTGAGACGCGTCTGGAGAAGAAGGATATTTTCGCGCTCTACTGCAACGAGGCTTACCTCGGCCAGCGCGCCGGCTTCTCCATCAAGGGCGTGGGCGAGGCCGCCGAGGCTTACTTCAACAAGGACGTGACGGCGCTCACGCTCCCCGAGGCGGCGCTGCTGGCCGGGATGATTCGCAGCCCGAACCGCTACAACCCCTACAGGCACCCCGAGGTCGCCTTCGAGCGGCGCAACCAGGTCTTGAAGTCGATGGTCGAGGCCGGCGCCGTCACGGAGGTCGAGGCGGCGCGCGCGATGGCGACCGAGGTCAAGCTGGCGCCCGCCAAGGGGCGCATCGACGCCTCGGAGGCGCCCTACTTCGTCGATTACGCGCAGGGGCAGCTCGCCGACATCATCGCCGACACGTCGGCGGCCGAGCGCCTGCGCATCTACACGACCATCGACATGGACTTGCAGCGCGCGGCCTACGCGGCGCTCGTCAAACAGTTGGCCGCGCTCGACAAGGTGCAGTCGAAACGTTTCCCCGCGGGGACGCTTCAGGCCGCGCTCGTCGCGATGAAGGCCGACACGGGCGAGATCGTGGCGATGGTGGGCGGGCGCGACTACGAGAAGAGCCAGCTCAACCGCGCGACCGACGCGATGCGCCAGCCCGGCTCGGTCTTCAAGCCGTTCGTCTACGCGACCGCGCTCAACACCGCCTACGACCCCGTGCCGCGACTCATCACCGCCGCGACAACTTATAAAGACGAGGCGACGACCTTCTCCTACGGCGGCCAGCAGTACTCGCCCGGCAACTTCGGCGACACCTTCTCGAACGCCGACGTGACCGTGCGCGACGCGCTGACGCGCAGCCTCAACGTCGTCACCGTCAAGATCGCCGAAGAGGTGACCGTCGGCCGCGTGATGAGCCTCGCGGCGAAGGCGGGGCTGCCCAAGCCGAAGCAGAACTATCTGGCGCAGGCGCTGGGGACGAACGAGGCGACGCCGCTTCAGGTCGCCTCGGCCTACACGGCGTTCGCGCAGTTGGGAACGCGCGTGACGCCCGTCGCCATCAGCCGCGTGACGACCGGCGCGGGCACGACCATCGCCGCGCCGCAGGGCCAGAAGAACGAGGTCATGCGCCCGCAGGTCGCCTACATCATGGACTCGTTGATGAAGGACGTGGTCAACCGCGGGACGGCGGCGAAGGTGCGCGCGCGGGGGCTGCGCGCCAACGTCGCGGGCAAGACCGGCACGAGCCGCGACGGTTGGTTCGCCGGCTTCACGCCCAACCTCGTCTGCGTCGTCTACGTCGGCTTCGACGACGGCTCGGACCTCGGGATGACGGGCGGCGACTCGGCGCTCCCCATCTGGACTGACTTCATGGCGGCCGCGCTTCAGGCGCACCCCGAGTGGGGCGGCGACTGGCAGGAGCCGGCCGACATCGAGCACGCCGAGATCGACCCGCACACGGGACTGCTCGCCGCCGCCGCCGCGACCGAGCGCCGCACCGAACTCTTCGTCCGCGGCACCGCGCCCACGCAGGAGAGCCTGCCCGACGAGTTGCCGACGCCCGAGGAGTTGCCGACGCCGGCCGGAGACCTGCCGCTCACGGACGCGACGCCCGGCCCCGTCTACGTCCCGCCGTACCCGGAAGAGACGCCGCCCGCTTCGAGGCGCGGCCGCCCCGGACTTGAGAGTCGGGGTGATGATGACCCCGACTCGCCCTCGCGCCTCGCGGGCACGGTCACGCTCGACATCGACCCGACCACGAACCTCATCGCCGCGCCGACCTGTCCCGTCATCCGCTCCAAGACCTTCGCCATCGGCACCGAGCCGCGCCGACGCTGCGGCCCCCAATACCACCAGAACCAGACCATCATCCCCTCCGAGACGCGCCCCCGCCGCGCCTCGCCCAGACCCTAACGGCCTCGGCCGCGACGCCTTTTTAACAAGACGGAAAACTTATTCGCTCGAACTGTCGTGCGGCGGGGCGCATTGCCCGAGCGCGGCGTGGAGGGTTTCGAGGGCGAGGGCGGCGGCGTGGTTTTTGCGCGGGGGGAGGCCGCCGACGGCGCGGGCGATCTGTTCGCGGGTGATGCGCGCGGCCTCTTCGGGCGTAAGCCCTTCGAGCATCTCGGCGAGGGCGGAGCCGCAGGCGAGCGTGGGCGGGCAGCCGTAGGCGAGGAAGCGCGCGGCCTCGACGCGGCCGCCGCGCAGGCGGAGCGCGAGGCGGAGGCGGTCGCCGCAGACCGGGTTCGACTGCTCGGCCTCGGCGTCGGCGTCCGGGAGCGTGCCGGCGTTGCGCGGGTTGGCGAGGTGGTCTTTGAGTGCGTCGGAGTAGGGCACGGCAGTCAGGCCGGCGCGCAGGCGCGCTCGCCCAGAGCCTTCTGGTAGAGCGGGGAGAGGCGGCGCAGGTTCTCGACCGCGCGGGGCAGGACTTCGAGCACGTAATCGACCTCCTCCTCGGTCGTGTCCTTGCCGAGGCTGAAGCGGATCGAGCCGCGCGCAAGCTCGTCGTCGCGGCCGAGCGCGCGGATGACCGGCGAGGGTTCGAGCGAGCCGGAAGAGCAGGCCGACCCCGTCGAGACGGCGACGCCCTGCATGTCGAGGTTGATGAGCAGCCCCTCGCCCTCGACGTAGCGGAAAGAGATGTTCGAGACGCCGGGCAGCCGCCGCGCGCGGTCGCCGTTGTAGACGAGGTCGGAGACGCGCGACTCGACGCCCGCCTCGAAGCGGTCGCGGAGGCGACGGACGTGCTCGACGCGGGCGTCCAGTTCGAGCCGCGTGAGGCGCGCGGCCTCGCCGAAGGCGACGACGAGCGGGACGGACTCGGTGCCGCCGCGCCGCTCGCGCTCCTGATGGCCGCCGACGTTCTGCGGCGCGAGCCGGACGCCGCGCCGGACGTAGAGCGCGCCCACGCCCTTCGGCGCGTAGAGCTTGTGCGCGGACAGCGAGAGGAGGTCGCAGGCCAGCTCGTCAACGTCAACGCGCATCCCGCCGGCGGCCTGGACGGCGTCGGTGTGGAGCCAGATTTTCTGACCCGCCGCGCGGCGCTCGCGGACGAGCGCGCCGATCTCGGCGACCGGCTGGACGGTGCCGACCTCGTTGTTGGCGAGCATCACGGTGACGAGCACCGTGTCGGGCCTCAAGGCGGCGCGCACGTCCTCGACGCGGACGACGCCGTCGTCGTAGACGGGCAGGCGCGTCACCTCCCAGTCGCGCCGACCCAGAGAGTCGCAGATGCCGCGCACGGAGGAGTGTTCGATTGACGTGGTGACGACGTGGCGGCCGTGCTCGGCGTGCTGCTCGCAGAGGCCGCGGATGGCGAGGTTGTTGGCCTCCGTCCCGCCCGAGAGGAAGACGATCTCGTTGGGGCGCGCGCCGACGAGGCTCGCCACCTCGCGCCGGGCGCGGTCAACGGCCGCGCGCGCCTCCTGACCGTAGAAGTGTACGCTGGAAGGGTTGCCGAACTTCCCCGTCAGGTACGGCAGCATCGCCTCGACGACCCTCGGGTCAACCGGCGTCGTCGCGCTGTGGTCCAAGTAGACTCTGAGCATGTTAAAAAAGAAAAATTCCGATAAACCAGCGGGCCGTCGGGGGGCATCAAAGGCTGCGGATGGCTCTCCCGCCTCGCCGGGTCGCGCGCTTCGTCCGGAGTCTATGTCGCTCAAAGACGGAGCGTCAAGGCGGTTGGACGGCGCGCCGCGCTGTTGTAAGCTCACCCCGGCCACTTCGCCTTGTAGAACTTCAGGAGAGAATTCGATGAAGACCAGCAGACGCTTCCACGCCGCCGCGCTCGCGCTCGTTCTGTCGCTCGGCGCCTTCGCCGCCTTGCCCTCTGCCGCGCGGGCGCAGCAGTACGGCGCGCTCGAACGCGGCTACCGCACGGGCTACTCGGACGGCTATCAGGCGGGCTGGACGGATCAGGTGAAGGGCGCGCGCGCCGACTACGGCGCCAAGCCGGAGTACGCGAGCGCCGACCGCGCGTACATCGCGGCCTACGGCTCGCTCGAAGACTACCGCGACGGCTTCCGGCAGGGCTTCGAGGTCGGCTACGAGGCCGGCTACGCGCGGCAGGGCTTCAACTCGGAGTTGCCCGCGGGCGGCGTCACGCGTCGTGGCGCGAGCGCGCGCGAGACGGCGAGCGTCTCGAATGGCGGCTCGCGCGGCGGGAGGTCGGACGACGACGACCGGGACGAGAGCAGCTCGCAGAGCAGGGGCACGCGCGGCGCGGTCGGCTCCGGCGGGTCGGGGCCGGTGCCGTCGAACGTCGTGCTGACGGTCGAGCTGGTCAACCGCCTCACGACCGACGTGAGCCAGCGCGGCGACCGCTTCGAGGCGCGCGTCGTCGAGCCGCAGGAGTTCGCGGGCGCGACCGTCGCGGGCCGCCTCTCCGACGTGCAGCGCGCGGGCAAGACGCGCGGCCGCGCGCTGCTCCAGCTCGACTTCGACCAGATACGGATGCCCGGCGCGGGCGACTGGCGCGAGTTCAGCGCGCAGGTCGTCGAGGTGCCCGCGTCCGAGGCGTCGGGCGTCGGCGAGGTCGATCAGGAGGGCGGCGTGCGCGGCAAGAGCACGACGAAGGATGACGCGGTGAAGGTCGGCGCTGCGGCCGGCGTCGGCGCCATCATCGGGGCCATTGCGGGCGGCGGCAAGGGCGCGGCCATCGGCGCGGCCATCGGCGGCGGCGCGGGCACGGCCGGCGTCATGACCCAGCGCGGCCAGGACATCCGCCTCGAACCCGGCCAGCAACTCCGCATCCGCGTCAATCAGTAGGCGGCATGATCATCACTCTGCTGACCGACTTCGGGACGGCGGACTATTTCGTCGGGGCGTTGAAGGGCGCGGTGCTGGCGGCGAACCCGTCGGCGCGCTTGGTGGACATCACGCACGATGTTCCGCCCTACGACGTGGAGGCCGGGGCGTTTACGCTGCGCGCGGCGTTCGAGACTTTCCCCGAGGGGACTGTCCACGTCGCGGTCGTTGACCCCGGCGTCGGCTCCGAGCGGCGCGGGATCGCGGTCGAGGGGCGCGGCCACACCTTCGTCGGGCCCGACAACGGCGTCTTCGGTCACGTCTACGACCGCGTGCGACCCTTCCGAGTCTTTCACCTCACGAACGAGAATTTTTTTCGGCGCGAAGTGAGCGCCACCTTCCACGGCCGAGACGTTTTCGGCCCCGTGGCGGGCGCGCTCTCGCGCGGCGTGCGCGCGGAGGAGTTGGGGCCGGCGGTCGAAGACTACGTGCGGCTGCCGTCGGCGGCGCCCGAGCGGCTCGCGGACGGGACGCTCGCGGGCGCCGTCATCCACATCGACCGCTTCGGCAACTGCGTCACGAACATCACGCCCGCAGACCTTTCGGACGAAGACATCCGCGGCGGCGCGCGCCTCGTCGTCGGCGGGCGCGAGATACGCTCCTTCCGGCGCTTCTTCGCCGAGGACGCGGGCGCGGGCGGCGAGCCTTTCGCCGTCTGGGGTAGCGCCGGGCTGCTTGAGATAGCCGTCTTCCGCGACTCGGCCGCGCGCGCTCTCGGGCTCAAGCGCGGGCAGAGAGTCGAAGTGAAATTCGTTTGAAGGCCGCCCGACTTGTCACCCCTCGCGCCACTTTGCTATTTTCGACAGACTAAAACTCGTAAGGACAGGGCCACATGGACAAAGCAGAGGGCAAGCCCGCAGCAAAGACCGGCGCGGGGCTTGAAGGGGTGGTCGCGGCCGAATCGTCGATCGGCGACGTGGACGGCATTAACGGCGTACTCATCTACCAAGGTCTCGACATCCACGACCTCGCCGAGCATTCGACCTTCGAGGAGACGGTCTTCCTGCTCTGGCACGGCCGCCTCCCCAAGCGCGAAGAGCTGGACGCGGTGCGAGGGGAGTTGGGCGCGAACCGGAAGCTCCCGGCGGAGGTGTCGGAGCTGCTGCGCCGCTTCCCGCGCGACGCCGAGCCGATGGACGTACTGCGGACGGCCGTCTCGGCGCTTGCCTTCTACGACCCCGGCTCGCGCGACCTCTCGCGCGAGGGCGCGTTGCGCACCGCGACGAAGTTGACGGCGCAGCTTCCGGTCGTCGTCGCTGCCTTCGAGCGCCTGCGCAACGGCAAGGAGCCGGTCGAGCCGCGCGCCGACCTCGACATCGCCGCGAACTTCCTTTACATGCTCTCGGGCGAGGAGCCTTCGGGGCGCGACGCGCGCATCTTCGACGTGTGCCTCATCCTCCACGCCGACCACGAGCTCAACGCCTCGACGTTTACGGCGCGCGTCATCGCCGGCACGCTCGCCGACATGTACGGCGCGGTGACGGGGGCGATTGCGGCGCTCTCGGGGCCGCTCCACGGCGGCGCGAACACCAACGTGATGAAGATGCTCCTGGAGATCGGCGAGCCCGCGCGCGCCGAGGCTTGGCTGCGCGAGGCGCTGGCGTCGAAGAAGAAGATCATGGGCTTCGGCCACCGCGTCTACAAGACCGAAGACCCGCGCTCGGTGTGGCTCCGAAAGTTCTCGCGCGAGCTGGGCGAGGCGCGGGGCGAGACGCGCTGGATTGAAATATTAGAGCGGCTGCGCGAGCTGATGTTCGCCGAGAAGAAGCTCTACCCGAACGTGGATTATTACTCTGGTTCGGCCTACTACCTGATGGGCATCCCGCTCGACCTCTTCACGCCCATCTTCGCCGTCAGCCGCATCTCGGGCTGGACGGGGCACATCCTCGAACAGTACGCCAACAACCGCCTCATCCGCCCGCGCGCCGAGTACGTCGGCCCGCGCGGCGTCCCTTACGTGCCGATTGACGAGCGTTGAAGCGAAGCCAGTAAGAAATTAACCACGGAGACACGGAGGCACAGCTCAAAGCTAAGGGCTTAAAGCTGTGCCTCCGTGTCTCCGTGGTGAAAAACTATGCCGCGACTCTCAACGCGGAGTGACGGGCGCCGCCCGCGGATTCGGATTCTCGCCGTCGGTGTACTGGCGCAGCTCGGGCGTGGCTCTGAGCAGGCGCGTGCGCCAGACGAAGACGGTCGAGACGAGGAGCGCGAGCGTGCAGGCGGCGCCGCCCTCGATGCCGTAGGCGCCGCCGCCGAGCCACTGCGGGCCCGCGTCCGCGAGGCGCAGCAGCGGGTCGGGCGTGATCTTCGTGATGCCGCTCACGGGCGAGCCGAGCGCCGCGCCCTGCACCCAGTTCCAGCCAGCGTGGATGCCTAAGGGGAACCAGAGGCTCCGCGTCCGCCAGTAGGCCACGCCGAGCCACACGCCCGCCAGCACCGTGTTCGCGAACGTGAAGCCGGGCGCCACGTGCGGGTTCGCCAGATGCACCAGCGCGAAGGGGAGTGAGACGGGGACGAGCGCCGCCCACAGCGGCCAAGAGCGCATCAACGTCTGCAAAGGGTAGCCGCGAAACAGCATCTCCTCGGCGGCCGCGCCCAGCAGAAAGACGAAGCCCGAGGCGGCGAGCGTCCGCATTAGCGCTGCGCCTCCGACCCCGTCGTTGAAGGTGAAGCTGTAGCCGCCGACCGCCACGCCTAAGAGCGCCGCCACGCAGATCGAAGCCCCGCCGACGAGCAAGCCGAACAGCGTGTCGCGCAGCCATCCCTTGTGCGGCGCCCACCCGAGCGAGCGCCACGGCAGGTCTTCGAGGACGAAGGCGCAGCCCCACCCGATGAGCGCGGCCGGGATGAAGAGCGCGAGCGACTGGATGATCCAGCCCCAAACGCTCTCGACGACCAGCCACTTGTAAGCCTCGCGCGAGAGCAGGAGCGCCAGCGCGAAGTCCGTCCCGGCGAAGGCGGCGGTCACGGCGGCGAAGTAGGCCACGGCGAAGACGGCCAGCCGCCACACGCTGCGCAGGCGGCCCGCGCGGTTGTAGAAGAAGTCGGTCATGCTCTCCACGGAAGGGCGAAGGGATTAAAGCGGGTCGGCACAATATAACCGAAAGCGCGCGCGGAAGACGAGACTCGGCCGGTGCGCGCGCGTCGGAGCGCGTGGTAAACTCCCGCGCGGACTGCGAGCGTATGGCGAAAGGCGGCGGCGATTTGGGGGAGGAGAAGCCCGCGGCGCGGAGGCGTCGCGGCGCGCCGTGGCTGTTCGGCGGGCTGGTGCTACTGCTCCTGACGGTGCTCGTCTCGCTCCAACTCTTCGGGCTGTGGGAGGTCTTCACGCCCGACACGGCGCGCGACACGCTGCTGCTCTACGCGCTCTCGACGCTCAACTTCGTCGCCTTCTTCCTCTTCAGCTTCATCTTCATCCGCAGCCTCCTCAAGCTCCGGCGCGAGCGCCGCGCGGCGCTGCTCGGCTCGAAGATCAAGACGCGCCTCGTCGTCTACTTCATCGCCGTCAGCCTCCTGCCCATCACGGCGATGGCGCTCTTCTCCTACATGTTCTTCAACCGCTCGCTGGAGAAGTGGTTCAGCTTCTTCCCCGGCGACGTGGTGCGGCAGGCGCGGCTCGCCGAGGACGAGGACGCGCGCCAGCAGGCCGAGCACCTGCTCGAACTGACGCGCGCCGTCGCCGACGCGCTGAACCGCGTGTCGCCCGAGGAGACGGACGCGGCGCTCGCGGCGCTCCTGCGCGGCGGTGGCATTGCGCGCGCGGCCGTCGTCTCGCCCGAGGGGGTCGTGCTCGCCGGGGGCGCGGCGGGGGAGACGAACTTCACGGAGGACGACTTCAGCGCGGCGCGTCGCGGCGCGTCCACGGCCGAGGGCGTCGTCGCCGTCAAGGCGGGCGCGGGCGAGCTTGACGTGGCGACCGCGCCTCTGGCCGACGGGCGGCGCCTGGTGGCCGCGCGTCAGAAGCGCGGCGACGCGAGCATCCTGCGCCTCATCGCCAGCGCGCAGACCTTCGAGGACTTCCGCCGCAACCAGCGGCGCGTGCGCGTGCTCGGCGTGACGACGCTGGGCTTGCTGACGCTGATGCTTCTGTTCGCCGCGACGTGGAGCGCGATTCATCTGGCGCGCGGCATCGGCGCGCCCATCCGCGCGCTGGCCGAGGCGGCGCGCGAGGTCGCGGGCGGCAACCTCTCGCACCGCGTCGAGGCCATCACGGACGACGAGCTGGCCGTGCTCGCCTCGGCCTTCAACGACATGACGGCGCAGCTCGCCGAGAACCGCGGCCGGCTCGAAGCCAACGCCTCGGAGCTGCGCGAGAAGAACCTCGCGCTCGAAGAGCGGCGCCACTACATCGAGACGGTCTTGCAGACGGTCTCGACCGGCGTCATCTCGCTCGACGAGGAGAACCGCCTGACGACCATCAACGCGGCCGCGCTCTCGATGCTCCGGCTCGAACAGCCGCCCGCGCCCTCGACGCCGCTCTCGGAGGTCGTCAGCGCCGGCGACCTCGACGTGCTCGAACGCGTGCTCTGGCGCGCGCGGGCGCGCGGGCGCGCGGCCGAGCAGTTGGAGCTTGCGCGCGGCGCCGCGCAGGAGCCGAACATCGGCGGCGCGGGGGCGGGCGCGAACGGCGGCGCGGGCATGAACGGGGTGGGCGTGAACGGCGGCGGGCCGGGCGTCATCCCGGTCGCGCTCACGGCCACGGCGCTGGCGCCGCGCGAGGGGGCCACGCGTCGCGGGGTCGTCCTCGTCCTCGAAGACCTCTCGGAGCTTCTCGCCGCGCAGCGCGCCGCCGCGTGGAGCGAAGTCGCGCAGCGTCTGGCGCACGAAATCAAGAACCCGCTCACGCCCATCCAGCTCTCCGCCGAGCGCATCGCGCGCAACTTCCGACGCCTCGGTGACGGCGCGGACGAGCCGGCCGCCCGCCCGACTCAGATTCCGAACGGCAACGGCCGCGACGCCGAGCGCGCGCGCGTCGGGCGCGTCGTCGAGGAGTGCACCGCGACCATCAGCCGCGAGGTCGAGGGCTTGAAGGCGATGGTGGACGAGTTCACGCGCTTCGCGCGGCTGCCGCACGCGCGGCTCGAACCCGCCGATTTGAACGAGGTCGTGCGCCAGGCCGTCTCGCTCTACCAGGAGCGGCTCGAAGGCGTGAGGATGGACGTGCTGCTCGCGCCCACGCTCCCCGGCGCGCTCCTCGACCCCGAGCAGATCAAACGAGTCTTCGTCAACCTCATCGACAACTCGGTCGAGTCGCTCTCGGACGGAGACGGCGAGCGCCGCATCACGGTCGCGACGGGGCACGACCCCGCGCGCGGCCTGCTCATCGCGGAGGTCGCCGACACCGGCCACGGCATCGCGCGACAGGATTTGGCGCGGCTCTTCCAGCCCTACTTCTCGACCCGAGGCCGCGGGACGGGCCTCGGCCTCGCCATCGTCCACCGCATCATGACCGAGCACGGCGGCCGCATCCGCGCCGAGGCGAACCGGCCGAAGGGCGCGCGGATGATTATCGAGCTGCCCGTGGCGGAGGACGCGCGCGCCTGAAGCGATTATGTCCGACTCGGTTCTCATCGTTGACGACGAGCGCGGGATAAGGGAGACGCTGCGCGCCGTCTTGGAGGACGAGGGCTTCGAGTGCGAGGCCGTCGGGTCGGGCGAGGAGTGTCTGGGCGCGGTCGAGCGCCGCTCGTTCGGGTGCGTGCTGTTGGACGTGTGGCTGCCCGGCCTCGACGGGCTTGAGACCTTGGCGCGGATGCGCGAGCAGGGGGCGGACGCGGCCGTCGTGATGATCTCGGGGCACGCCACCATCGAGACGGCCGTGCGCGCGACCAAGCTCGGCGCGTTCGACTTCGTCGAGAAGCCGCTCTCCATCGAGAAGACCGTGCTGACGGTGCGCAACGCGCTCAGGCAGCGCGGGCTCGAGCGCGTCAACGCTTCCTTGAGCGAGGGGCTGCGCGGCGAGTGGGCGATGGTCGGCGAGTCGGTGGCGATGCGCGCGCTCCGCAAGCAGATCGGCCTGGTCGCGCCGACCGACGGCCGCGTGCTCATCTACGGCGAGTCGGGGACGGGCAAGGAGCTGGTCGCGCGCGCCATCCACGCGCACTCCCTGCGCGCCGCCGCGCCCTTCGTCGAGCTGAACTGCTCGGCCGTCCCCGAGGAGCTGATCGAGTCCGAGCTGTTCGGCCACACGCGCGGCGCCTTCACCGGCGCGGCCGCGCCCAAGCGCGGCAAGTTCGAGGCGGCCGACGGCGCGACGCTCTTCCTCGACGAGGTCGGCGACATGAGCCAGCGGATGCAGGCCAAGGTGCTGCGCGTGCTCGAAGAGCAGCGGTTCGAGCCGGTGGGCGGCACCTCTTCGATGCGCGTGGACGTGCGCGTGCTGGCGGCGACCAACAAGCGGCTCGAAGTCGAAATCGAGCGAGGGAACTTCCGCACAGACCTCCTCTTCCGCCTCAACGTCATCCCGTTCGAGGTGCCGCCCCTGCGCGAGCGCACCGAAGATGTCCCGCTCCTCGTCGAGCACTTCAACCAGCGCTTCTCGCTCTCCTACAACAAGCGGCCGAAGCGTTTCGAGCCGGACGCGGTCGAGGCGCTGCGCGGCTACTCGTGGCCGGGGAACGTGCGCGAGCTGCGCAACACGGTCGAGCGCGTCGTCATCATGCACACGGGGACGAAGGTGACGGCCGCCGACCTCCCGCCGCTCGGCGGCGAGGAGCCGCCCGCCGCCGCCTCGCGCTTCTCGTCCTTCCGCCACGCCTCCGAGGCGCACCAGCGCGACTTCATCCGCGCGAGCCTCGCCGAGGCCGAGGGCAACGTCTCGCGCGCGGCGGAGCTGATGGGCATGGATCGCAGCCACCTCTACCGCCGCATGAAGGCGCTCGGGATCAACGTCCGCGAAGAACGCTCCCCTGCGAGGAGCAACTCGACCTCTTCTGATACCCCGTAGCTTGCCGCGGGCGAGTTTCATCACCGACCGCCCGCACAACTATCAAAACTGATTCCGCGAACTATCACCGCCGATAGCACGCCCGCCCCGGCGCCCCGCCCCGCACCGACCCGCAAGCGCGACAATTGATTGATGCGACTCTGTTTCGGCGCGCCGGAAGTCCCGCGCGAGGGTGCGGCACGCCGGTCGCTATCCACCACGACGCACGCCGCGAAGGAGTCGGCGTCGCCGCCGGTTCGGCGCTTATCAAATTCACGCCCGGAGATCGGGAAGGAGAAGAACTGTCATGAGCCAGATTGAAATCTACCGCGCCCAGAGGGGAGCGGAAGCCGCCGCGGCCGGCGCGACCGAAGGCGCGGCCGCCGCCGTCTCGCCCTTCACCATCGAGGTGCGGTTCGTCGGCGGGCTGTCGCCGACCCAGAGGGACGCGTTCAAGGCCGCGGCCGACCGCTGGAGTCGCGTCATCGTCGGCGATCTGCCGAGCATGAGGGTCGAGGGCGAGTTGATCGACGACGTGGTCATCCTCGCGCAGGGCAGGAGGATCGACGGCCCCGGCCACGTCCTCGGCTCCGCCGGCCCGACCTTCCTCCGCCCCGCGGGCGCCGGCCGCGTGGCGCTGCTCCCCGCCAAAGGCTCGATGTCTTTCGACACGGACGACCTCGCCACGATGGAGCGGGACGGCACGCTCGGCGATGTCATCACGCATGAGATGGGACACGTCCTCGGCATCGGCACCATCTGGGAGGACAAAGGGCTGCTGAGAAACCCGCGCACGGTCAACCCGACCTTCGTCGGGGAGCGCGCGATGGAAGAGTACGGGCGGCTGCGCGGGAGCGGCCCCGCGCGCGTGCCGGTCGAGAACGAGGGCGGCGAGGGGACGGCCGACGGCCACTGGCGCGACTCCGTCTTCGGCAGCGAGCTGATGACGGGCTTCGTCGGCGAGGCCGGCAACCCGCTCAGCCGCTTGACGGTGGCCAGCCTCGAAGACATGGGCTACGTCGTGGACATCGACGCGGCCGAAGCTTTCAGCCTCCCGAACCTGTCCGAGCTGGCCGAGAGCGGCGTACTCGCCCCGCACGTCGCGCCCGCCAACATCGGCGTCATGCTCCCCATCATCCCCATCATCCTGCCTGACGAGAGCATGCAGTAGAGTCGGCCCGCGCGGCGCGCCCCGGGGAAAAATTGTTACCTCGCGTCTGACCGATCACCACGCCCGCTGAAAGGAGGCGAACGATGCTCAAACTCAAAAACCTACCGCCCGTGCTCTGCGCGCTGCTGCTCTTGCAGACGACGGCCCTCGCGTGGGGCGACAACGGCCACATGGTCGTGGCCCAGATCGCGCTCAACAACCTCAACCCGGAGAAGAAGGAGGCGGCCGAAGAGTTGGCGGCGCTCGTCGAGTTCGGCGACGACGGATACGAGTTCGTCACGCTGGCCTGCTGGATGGACGACATCCGCGACGCCCCGATGTTCGAGCCGCTGAAGGACTGGCACTTCATCACGAAGCGGCTCATCGTCGGCGGCGCGGTGCCCGACGCGCCGCCCCCGCCCGTCAACGCCGTCTCGGTCATCGAGTTTCTGACGGAGCGGTTGGCGAATAAGCGCGAGGCGAAGCTCAAAAAAGCGTTCTACCTCGCCGAGCTAATTCACCTGACCGGCGACCTCCACCAGCCGCTGCACGCGGCCACGCGCTTCACGCCCGACAACCCGGACGGCGACCGCGGCGGCAACTTATTCCTGCTCTCGGAGGATGCGCCGCGCCCCAACCTGCATTCTTTCTGGGACTCGGCCGGGGGCAGCTTCGGCGCGCGCAACGTCGCCCGCCCCCTGACGACGAACGGGCGCAAGAGAATTGAGGGCTTCGCGGCTGCCATCGAGCAGGCACACCCGCGCTCTTCGTTGACCGCGGCCCTCAACGAAACCAGGCCCGCGCAGTGGGCCGCGGAGAGCTTCGGGCTGGCGAAGGGCGTCGCCTACGTCGGCGTCGCCGAGGGCGGCATCCCGAACGCCGCTTACACCGAGAAGACTAAAAAGACCTCGGACCTGCGCATCGCGCTGGCGGGCTACCGTCTGGCCGACATCCTGAACAGGGTCTTGTGAAGGCGCGCGTCGGTGTGGCGCCGGGGGCGTGTGCTAACATCGGCGCCGCCTTCACCTAAGGTTTAAATCGGAAGACGGCCGGGCCGGTTCGCGCGGTGTTAACGGGGCGCGCGCGCGCCCCGCCAGCCAGGCCGGAAGGGGGAACTTGGGCGAGAAGAAAAAATGGGGGCAGAAGCTGGACCCCCACAGCCGCATGCAGCTCGAAGACGGTCTGCCGGCCGGGGGCGTCGGGGTCACGATCCGGCTCGCCAGCAAGGGCGCGTCGGCGCGGCCGGTCGAGGAGGCCGGTCTCAAACTGCACGCGCAGGTGGACGACATCGTCGTCGGGCACGTCGCCGACTCGGACGCGCTCAAGCAGATCGCCGAGCTGGAGTGCGTGCAGGAGGTGCAACTGTCCCGACCGCTCTACGCGGAGAGGCCGGATTCGGCCGAGGAGGAGACCTGACATGAAAGATGGAAAGCTTGACCCGCGCTTACGTTTCCTACAGGAAGAGTCCGCGGCCGAGCGGGCCGAGCTGGCCGACTCGCTCCGCATCGGGCGGGTCGGCGCCGCGCGCCGCGTCACCGCCATCGAGGTGCTGCTGCGCATCCTCAGGGGGCCGGGGACGCGCACGGCCCGCGGCGTCGAGAAAAAGCTCGCGGCGCTCGGCGTGAAGGTGCGTTCGGTGGTCGAGGGGCCGAGCTTCGTCGTCAGCGGCAGCGTCGGGATCAACGGCCTCGAAGCCCTGGCCGAGGAGGGCTGGGTCGAGGTCATAGAGGCGTCCAAGCAGCTCTTCCCCGAACTCGACCTGTCGGGCGCGGACGTGGGCGTCCGCCCGCTGCAAACCGTGCCGCCGACGCTGCGCGGCAACAACGTGCTGGTCGGCGTGATCGACGGCGGGATAGATTTCAAGCACGACGACTTCCGCCTGCCCGACGGCACTTCGCGCGTGCGCTTCCTTTGGGATCAGTCGGCCGCTTCCGTCTCCGGCGGCCGCGTGTCGTTCGGCCGCGAGTACACGAAGGCCGACCTCGACGCCGCGCTGCGCACCAGCCCCGCGCCCGTCCCCGTCAACCACAACGACCGCGTCGGGCACGGCACGCACGTCGCGGGCATCGCCGCCGGTAACGGCCGGCGCTCGAACGGCCGGTTCGTCGGCATGGCGCCGGATGCCGAGCTGGTGGTGGTCGCCGTGCGCGGCGACGGCGGCCGGACGCTCGGCGAGTCGGGTTCCGCGGTCGCGGCTTGCCGCTACATCGTTGACCGCGCGCGCGAGTTGGGCCGCCCCGTCTCCATCAACATGAGCCTCGGGAACAACGGCGGCGGCCACTCCGGCGAGATGCCACTGGAGACCGCGATGGACAGCCTCGCGCGGCTGCCCGGCGTGGTGCTCGTCAAGTCCGCGGGCAACGAGCAGACGTGGCGGATTCACGCCAGCGGCACCGTCGCGCAGGGCGCGACCGTCCGCCGCCAGTTCGAGTCGAGCGGGGGCAACGAGGAGCAGGACATTCTTGAGGTCTGGTTCGACGCTTCCGACCGTATCGGCATCGCCGTCCAGGCGCCGGGCGCCCCGCCGCCCACGGAGAACGACTTCGTCCTGCCGGGCAACGTCAACACCTTCCAGACCAACTCGAACAACAGGGTGCGCATCGACGTCAGCACCGTTGACTCCGGCGGCACCGGCGACGTGCGCGCGATGATCTTCGTCGGCCCCGGCTCGGAGGCGCGGATTCAGCCCGGCCGCTGGTCGCTGCACCTGCGCGGCGACCAGATCACGAGCGGCGGCGGTTTCCACGTCTGGATCGAACGCACGGCGCGCAACGACGGCGGCGCCGAGCAGCCGCGCTTCACGCCCGCCGACAACGACCCGACCTGCACGATCAGCATTCCGGGCACGGCGCGCCGCATCATCACCGCCGGCTCTTTCGTGACGCGGTTCGCCGGGGACGCCGCGGTCGGGGAGTTGTCGCGCTTCAGCAGCCGCGGGCCGACGCGCTACGGCCTGCGCAAGCCGGAGCTGGCCGCCCCCGGCGAGGCCATCGTATCGGCGCGCTCGTCGGCGTCTACCGACCCGGCCTTCGTACAGGGTTATACGCTCATGCCGGGGACGAGCATGGCGGCGCCGCACGTCGCGGGCGCGGCCGCGCTGCTGCTGGAGGTCAACCCGCAGTTCAACTGCGAGCAGGTCAAGCAGCTGCTCGTGCGCGCCGCGCGCCGCGACGGGGCGGCGGCCGGCGCGCCGGACGACGAGTGGGGCGGCGGCCGTCTCGACATCCGGCGCGCGGTCGAGCTGGCGCGCGCGGTTCGTTTCCCGGCCGTCTCAAACGTCAGGGTCAGCGGGACGAAGCTCGCGTGGGACACCGACATCCCGGCCACCGGGGCGGTGCGCTTCAACACGCACCAGCGGCGCATGCTTCTCGGCCGGGCGTCGGGAAGCCGTTCGAGCCTCGCGGTCGGCCTGCGACACGAGATCGACCTGCTGGGTCTGCCCGCCGCAACCTACCACTGCGAAATCATCGCCTTCACCCCCGCGCCCGACGAGTGGCAGACAATCGAGGACAATGAGGGCCAGCACTTCCCCATCGCCGTACCCTAGGGGCGACGGCGACACTGTGCTGTATCAGAAGTTTTAGAAACGGACGAGGAGATCGTCGAGCGCCTGAGAAGCGAGCTGGAGCCACGGCTGAAGGATGCCGCTCTGCGAGAGTCCGATAAGCTTATGTAAATTTGGGGCGTTGCCTAAAGAGAGGCAGGCGACCGTCCCTGAACGAAACTACCTGTTGAAAAATAGGGAAGCCCAGTACCAGAACTTCCGCCTGAGTCGCCCACGCCGCCCGGGCGGCTCGGGCGGCTCGGGCGGCCTGATTTCACCCTCCAAGATACTGCGCGTTATCCGCCTGGCCTCGAAGAACTGCTCGAACTCCTCGACCAACCCCCGGTAGGTGTCGTCGTGGTGCCTCCCGGCCTCGATACTGTACTCGAACGCGTGACTGACCCCTTCGGAATCCGTGAAGCCGAAGCTGTAGAACGTCGGGTGCAGGAACACGGTCGGGCAGGCGCGCCCCTCCAGCTCGAAGACTTTGTACACGAGCGCGAGCCTTGACAGGAAGTCGGCCACCTCCCGGCCGTCTTTGTGCAGAACCTCTGTCATCGTGCTCGGCTGGAACGATCTCTCTCCCGGGGCGGGAAAGCTCCTGCTGATGCGCGCCGATACTTCATAACCTTCTCGCCGGCGATCTACCCTGTAGTGATAGTGCCCCCCGCCGTGACCCGTATCGTGCGAGACGCTGAGCGAGGCGGCCGTGATCTCTCGGGTGCTTGTGGTCATAGGAAATTAATAAGCGTCCGAACGATACACGTCCGGGGGCGCCTGCCGCCCGGCATCGCCCGCCCGACCGCAAGGCTATAGGAGAACGAGCTGCGGGTAGTATGCGTGACGATGTTTAGGTGCCGCCCTCGCCCGTCAGCACGCGCCACGCCCTGTGGTACTTCTCCATCCGCTCTAACTCTTTCGGCCCGAGCTGATTCATCCGCCGGACATTCATATTGTCTTCCAGGTCCGCGATCTTCACCTGCCGGGCGATCCGGTTCGTCCGGACGCGCTCTACGAACTGCTGGTAGCTCTCGCCCTCCCTGTGGGTCAGGCAATCGACGGCCTCTAACACCTCCTCGGAGAACCCTGCCTCCCGCAGCCGTTCGAGTGTCCACTCCGTGTCCTCGACCACGTCGTGTAGCACCGCGGCCATCATCGCGGCCTCCGTCTCCATCCGCAGCATCATCCTGAGCGGGTGCAGCAGGTAAGGGGCGCCCGCCTTGTCTTTCTGCCCCCTGTGCGCCCGCGCGGCGATGGAGACCGCGTCCTCGACTGTAGCCATGTTAGTCATACTTATTCACACGCTCGCCGCGTCCCACCCAAGGGTAGCTTACGCCGGGCGTCACCGACCGCCGGCCACTTAGCCGGGACTGAAATCCTTAGTTCCGCGGGTTGGGCGCACGCGGTTGAGAAGCGTGGCGCGAGTTGAAACCGCCGCTGCTGACGTAGTGGCCCGTCACACCTCCCCGGGCCATTCCATGAAACCCTCTTCGGACTCCTCGGTCGTGAAGAACATCCGGTGCTCCATGGCCTTGTGATCCGTGACGACCCACATCCTGTTATGCGCGGCGCTCCTCGGCTCCTCGACCATGAATCTCCAGCCCAGCCCGGCATAGGGCTCGATGACCTCCCGCCAGTAGTCGGCCGTCCAGCCCGTCGAGCTTCCGCCCCCGAGCCGTAAATACATCTCCTCGAACAACCCCTTCCCAACTTGCTTGAAAACGGGCTCGTCCATCTATATCTCCATCGCAGTATCCGAGCGCAGGGGGCTTCGACTCTGAGCCGCTACAGGTCTTCCATGAATGAAGCGCCTGACACAAGGCGTTGTATATTGACCCAAGTGCTCTGAAGCGACAAGCCTCGCGGCACACGAGTGGCAGACGCCGTCACGGCGGGCCAAAATATTTCCGCCGCCGTAATCGCCCTGCTCGCGTACCTATTCGGATACCGTGAAGGGAAGACAGTGGGTATCGAGTCGCCTCAGCTTAAATCGCCTATACTCTACTGTCTGGTCGCGGCCAGGAACTCTTCCAACCTCCTGGCCCTTTCTCGCGTGACGACCGCCAAACACGAATAATAAACCGCTGGGTGGATGCTACCCCCTTCGTAAATCGAAGCCTCGCTTTCACAGTTCGCGTCGCGGTATTGGAACCAAGTTGCTTGCGCTCGCCTCAGCCGCTGCTGATCCTTGCTCCCGTAACCGGCTAACTCAGTCATCAACCGATCATATACTGCGTTCATCTCAGCGTCCGCCTTCTGGGAATCACGGCGTGCGCAGGCGTTAGCTTCAGCCTGTGTCCCGTCCTCACCGCAAGGGAGACTATTAACCCTTTTCTCCTGAGAGTGAGACACCGCGCTCAATGAACAGATGATGACGATTACTCCGGTGAGAATTCTTTTCATGATCTCCTCAGATTTCCGCACCCTCGGAAGACGCTTAATGCCCGGCATTGTATGTTGACGTTGTTAGCTGGCGGCCGAGAGCAATAGGAGCAGGCGTGTTGCCATGCTACTAACGACGCTAAGTGGGGGCGGCTCTGCGCCGCCTTTCCGTCCGCGTGACTTGAGGTGCTCCATGACCCACCGCAGCCAGGCGTCATCCGGCCCGCGGAGTTGCTCGTTAGTCGGTCCGAGGGCGCTGATGTTAGGCGTGAAAGTATCACCCTCTTTCTTCAGGAAGAGCAAGAACTGGCCACCTTCTTTGTACGTATTGGCGAAACAACTACCGCCACGGCCGCCGGGGCGCACGAACTTGTACGTCACCTCGACATCGTTGAAGTCGTCCCTGTCGCTCAGGTAGCCGTGCAGCACGACCGCCTCGGGCGCATCTTCGCCCCGCAGGACTTCCTCTACCTTGAACTCTATCGTCGATTCGGGCTTCCCGGTCGTCCTCGTGTTCGGGTCGGGAGGGATGACGTACTTAACAGCCGTCACTCGGACGATCACGTCAGCCGCGAACAACTCGTCGAAGGAGAAGGGTGCGGCCCGGGAACAGGCGGCGGTCGATTTCACAGAAGCGAGCGCGATGAGCGTCAGCGCGATCATTCTCAACATCGAGTTCCGTCTCCTCATTTTGTGTTCTCCCTTAGTAAGCAAGCCAGCTACATGGTTGTCCTCTACAAGCTCGACAGGAAATAGGCAACGAAGAGAACTACGGCCCCGATGCCGACGGCGTACATGAGTTTAACGCCCAGGGACGTTGGGCCCGTCACCAAAAGAGGCGGGAAGGGGACGCTTATCGCTCGGACGGAAGAGACAAAGCCGATCGTTGCCATGGCGACCCGTAACCAATCGTACCTTACCCATTCGCGGACCATCAGCGCGATCGCATCCTGGTCTTTCAATGCGTTGGGAGCGCCTTTAGCCACCTCCCACAAAGCAGCGTTCCGCGGCCAGAAAGCGAAGACGGTAAAGATCAAAGTAATAAGAATCATTGCGGCTGACAGCGCCAACCACACGCGATACTTCCAAGGCGTTTTCCATCCGCTCGTTAACGCTCCGAAGGCGGCTAAGAGCAACGCCGCCGAACTCGGGATGAAGAACTCGCCGGTATCGACAGGGTAGCGTGGCCCGTAAGGCAACATGCTTAATGACTGCGGGGGCGAGGCGCTCCAGGCGCCCACGAGGACACGCAGATCGAATAGCTTCGCGCCCAGCAGTACTCCCCACGCGAGCACAGAGATCCAAAGGAAGACTCTGGTCAATCGCTCTCGCCAAGACGTTTCGTGATTAGAAGGATTTGATCTTGTCGCCACTTCATCTCCTATGCACTACGTTATTAGCCTGCGGCTCTTTTTAAGTGGGGCTAAAACTACAGCATCCCGATTTCCTTGAGCCAGCTCTCGACGAGCGAAGGACACATCGTCACCGGATGTTCTGTGCGCCTCAGGCCGAAGGTGTGCCGGCCCTTGGCGAAGAGATGGACCTCTGCCGGGACGCCCGCGTCATCAAGGGCACGCGCATAAACCGTGCTGTTGCAGATTTCGTCCACGGGGTCATCCCACGCCTGCAACAGGAACGTCGGCGGCGTTTGCTTCGTGACGTGTATGCCGGGATCGAGGGTGGCGCCGGAGCGGCACAGGTGACCCGGATAAAGCGCGACGGCGAAGTCAGGGCGGCTGCTTAGTTTGTCAGCCGCATCGACCGGCTTGTATGTGAGCTCGAATACGTTGCTGGTCTGCGCGACCAGATAGCCGCCTGCCGAAAGGCGGCTGCCAAACGCTGACCTTCCTGACATCTGCTTGTTGTTGGTCTGGTGTCGTCGGCCTATTCGCTTGCGCCGGCTCGGCCCCGAGCTTGCGCGTCACGGCGACGCCACCCGCCAAGCCTGATACTCCCAGGGCGCATACAAGCATTAGCCAAGTTCGGCGCACTATCGATTCCTCCCTGACTGATAAGGTTTAAGAAGGTACGTGTTTGCGCCTCGCGTCCAATGATTTGTGATATGCGTCGCTATTCTTAACCGTCGTTTTTGAGAGGCTAAAGTACTCACTGCTCAGACCCGGATAAACTGCAACGCCGAAGCAATCTTGCGAGATGATCTCAAATCTTCTGTGGGCAAACACCCGACTGTCAATTCGAGGAGAGAAAGTCTGCCAGCGAGGCAACGTCTATGGCACAGTGTCCGCCGTAGAGGGGATGCCATGTAGTCTTTACTCCTCTTTTTATCGCAAGATTTGCAAGGGCTTCCGTGCCTTCATAATTCCCATAATTGTCATAAAGACCGCACGAAAGATATAGTTCCGGATAGCGCTGATCTGCTCGCTCAATTAGTGAAATCGGGTTGATTGCGTTCCACTCTTCGTCATTAGAAACATACTTCTTCGCCAGTTGCGTCACTCCGTATACTATTTTGGGATCGGCGCCTGTACGCTTCATAGCTGCCCTCAGGGTGGAAAAATCAGAGAATGGGGAGTCCAGGTAAACCCCTGGGCAAAGAGATGCAATCTTAGAAAACATCTCGGGGCGGCTCAGCCCTAATATCAAGACATTTAATCCCCCCATTGATTCACCGAGCAATATTCTATGCCTTGGCTTACCTACTTTTGATTCAATTTCCGGCAGGCGGGCGATGAAGTCATCCAATAAGCCGTTTTCCACTTTAGAATTCTTCGGGGTTAAGAGCCAGACGGGTCCGTATGAGACGACCACAACCGTTGGCGGTTTAGTTGATGATCTCTGCCAGTAGGCTTGCACCTGTGAGGTAAAAAAAGTGTCGTCGTTCCAAATGGAAGCGTCTAAGTTTCTTCCGTGTAAGTGATAAATAACGTCATCGCTCACTCCATGTTCTGCCTGGTAAATGGTGTAAGTTAAGTTGCCGCTGGTAAAGGATTGCGCATGCGCCGGAGTGAAGATTACCTTTTGATCCCCGGTTCGACGGGTAAAGTAGTTCCATGACAAATACCCGGCGATCAAAAGGGCGATCAAAATAGAAAGGAGTATAAGAAGTTTTCTTTTCATATTTTGTTTTAAGAGGAAGTGCCTCAAAAACCGTCCGTTTTGAGAGGCTTATGTTTTGTATAAATTACGCCAAAAAGCACATGATTGCGCCGATCAATGAAACAAGCATCTTGTGCCGTCACCACTCCTATTGATTAGGCTCTAAAATCATTAAACGGCGTGAGTAGTTGAGAATGACCTTGAAGCGTCGCAACACATCATTACCGATATTCCCATCAAACTCGTCACTAGCCAGCATACCCTCTCTGGCGAGAGAAAAAAAAGTGCCGACATTTTCAACGTGAGCCCGGCCTAGCCGTAAGCTCTCTGCCACCCCCTCCACCGCATTCGACGAACCGACAACGCCTCCGACGGACACGGGATTAGCTCTTTGAGCGGGCGTCAAAAGATGATGCCGTTCGACAAAAGGGCTGTTGAGAATCAGCGCGTGGCCGCCCCCGCTATCAATCTCAAACAGTCCGTTTATCGGGGCACGGTTCAACGGTTTGATTTGCGCCCGTGCGAAGATTAAACCACTGTCCTCATCTACTATCAGCGGGATGCGCCCCCCTCTGCCTCTGTGTCTATACTCCATCGGCGAATACAGGTTGATGATCCGCGAGTCATAATCTATCTCAACTACCAAGCGGCGGAAGAAGCTATACCCGAGGATGCCGTCAACCGGACGACCTAAGGAGGACTGCAAGCCTTCCAACGGGATCGCGGCGAGGCTTTGGCGTGCAAGGGATACGCCGGGGAGGTGCAGGGTGACGTCCCCGACTGAGGCGGCCTCGATGGAGTTTTCACCGACGCCGTAGCCCCGCCCGCCTCGCCGTAACTTTAAGCCCAGCGATTCTACCCGCCGCCTGTTGATGAGGGATGAAGCCCCCGTGTCAAGGATGAATGAGAGAGGCTCGGAGTTGTTGACGCCTACTCGCAGGTAGATGTGGTTATTATGCAGCTCGAACGGGATGCCGCGAGCCGCATGGCCTGAGGCAAAGCGGATTTCTGGAACGTCGGGCATCCTTCGCGGACGTTGTGCCCATACATCAGGGGAGAGAATGCCGCAGCAAATGAGGAGAATTGGGAGGGTAATCCTATGTGGTGTTATAAGTGCCATACTAGTGAACCCATAAGTGATCTGCGCTCAAATAGCGGAGGCAATCTAACTTTGTGATTAGGCGGAAATCCCTTCCGCCTAATCCGGTTATATCTGTCAAAGGCGCGCGCTCCCGTCACTCACATTCTACGCCCACGCGTCCCTACTCTATGCACCTTTTTACCCCTCCCTCCGTGGCTACCTACATCGTGGCCATAAGCATCTTGACGGGTAGATTAATTGCGGGTATCCTGCCGCAGTCTACTTCAGCCTGCTTCAAATACGGGCCTTACACCCGACACGTCGCCCGGCTATCCCGCTGAGGATCGGCCGGCGCCTAAAACGATTCGATCTGTGCTTTAGTTCTATCTGCTCACTCACGCACCTATCCGAAGATGGAAACGACGAAGCGCCGAGTCTCATTCGAGAACCGCGAAGGCGACGTCAACAGGCGCCCGCTGAAAGGCAGGTACGTTGGGCACTGTTCAGCATCCCGGCCGTGGTCTGGCCTGTCCCTCAACGTCGCGGCGCCGCGCAACCCTCCGCGTGTGGCATCATCCCGACCTAGGGGGATGTGCCGAAGTTATTCGGGCAGATAAAGTCTAACGCCGCCAGGAGGAAAGAGATGGGCGTACTTGAGGATGTGGACGGCTCGACGCCGCCGCAGGGCCTAGTCGGCCACTATAAAAAATTGCTCAAGGCCGGGGAGTTGTCACCTGAAGGCAACGAAAACCTGGAGTCACCGACCGATAGCGAACCGGACTTGTCCGACGCTGCCATCAAAGACCGCCTGGAGTCCACGCGGGCCGCGCTCAACCGCATCGTCAAAGAATACCTCGGCGACAGTGAGGAACTGCGTGAGGTCGCGGAGCAGATCGTCAAGGAGGGGGGCGAAGCATTACGCGTTTTGAGGGGCGAGGACGATGCGGGGCTGGCCGCGCGCGGCGGCCTGCTGGACGGCCTAGAGGCCATCGTCCGCACGGACGGCTCGCGCCCTTCCTTCATGGTTCGCAACGCGGCGGTGGACCTCGCCTCAAGCCCCGCCGGCAACTGGGAGAATCCCATCACGGTCAGCGCAGACCTTCTGGCCGGCGCCGTCGAATGCGTCGGGCGGATCGACGTGCCGGGTTCGGAGCAGGGGTTTGAGGGGACCGGCTTCCTCGTCCACGAGAACCTCATCATTACCAACCGCCACGTCCTTCAGGTGGCGGCCGACTGGCAGGAGGATAGGACTTACAAAGTGAAACAGGGCGCGGCCATAGACTTCGGCCACGAATTCCGCGCCCGCCGCACAGTCAACCGCCGCGCGTTACGCCGCGTCGTCTACTGTGGCCGCAGCCCTATCGTTCAAAACAATTTAGACCACAAGAAGCTCGACCTCGCGCTCATCGAGCTTGAGCCGGCCGACGACAACACGCGGCCCTCGATGGCACTCTCCGTAGAACTCGCGCAGGAATGGGCGCAGCCGGGGGCCACTGTCTACGCCGTCGGTTACCCGGCTGACCCCGGCCCGGCCGCCCCCCTCTCACTGCTCGAAACCCTTTTCCGCATGACCTACGGGCACAAGCGGCTCGCGCCCGGACTCCTGATGAGTTCGCAGCAGAGCGTCCACACCTGGACGCTGGCGCACGACGCCACGACGCTCGGCGGCAACTCCGGCTCCGTCATCCTCGTCAGGGGGCGCGAGCACACGGCGGCCGGCCTCCATTACGGAGGGCGCTGGGGCCAGCCGCGCGAGAACTGGGGGCACGTCCTCGCGTCGGTGCTCGACGAGCCCGGCCTCGGCTCTGACAAGACCCTGCGCGAGCACTTCGTGGAGTTCGGGGTCTCGATGGTGGATAGTTTTAACTTCTGAGGCGGAGGGGGCGCCCGTCGTAGCCGTGCTGCCGATTAACGAAATAGCTCAGGCCATCGACACCACGCGGGACAACTTCGCCAGCCTGTTCCTACAGGTGCAGGTCGGCTTCGCGGCCGACGACCGCATGAGCTTTGACGCGGTGGCCCGCTCGGCTGACGACCGGCAGGCGTTCGCCGAAGCCCTCAGCTATGCGAACCTTAAGGACTGGCTCAAAGAACTCGTAGACGCCATCATCGCCGCCGGCTTCGATGACGGCCACCTGGCCGCAGACGCGAGCCGCGACTCCGGCGACCTACAGCTTCACGCGATGGTGAACAAGTTCGCCGGCTTCCTCCAGCCGCACGTCGTGCTCAAAGGTCTCGACGCCGGGATGCGCCGAACCGGCAAAATCCTGATTGACGAACAACCCGAGGGCACCGGACTCCTGATCGCCAACGACCTGCTGCTCACCGCCTGGCACGTTGTCAAAAAACTCTTCGACGCGGCGCCGGGCGGCGGGTACGAGCCGCGGCCCGGCGCGGGCGCCCGCCTCCAGGTCGTCTTCGACGACTTCCTTCAGAGGTTGAATCCGGGACAGGGCATGCAAGTACGCCGTAGGCGCACGGTGAAGGCCCACGCCGACTGGTGCATCGCCCACAGCGAGTGCCACGCCGACGAGTTGGAATCCCGCCTGCCGGCAGACCTCGCCGTGCTGGAAGGGCTCTGGGATTACGCCGTCATCCGGCTCGGCGAGCCGATAGGCTTCGAGCGCGGCTGGGTGACCCCGAACCCGAAAGCCCTCGTGCCGCGGGCGAAGGAGAAGGTCATGCTCTTGCAGTACCCCGACGGCCAGAGCATGAGGCTCGACTTTGACGAGGTGGCGGAGGCGCAGGCCGCGCAGCAGACGGCCATCCCCAAGCTGCGCTTCCTGCACTACGTCAACGCGCTGCCCGGCTCGTCCGGCGGGCCGTGCTTCGACCGGAGTTTCGAATTCTTCGGCATCCACCAGGGCGCGTGGCACACGGACCAGCCGCGCCCGACCAACCGCGGGGTCCCGCTCGCGGGCGTGCGCGAGCACCTCCTGCTCAAGTACGGCGGGCTGCCGCCGCGTGATAACAGCACGAGCCTCATCTGGCGGCTCGGGCCTCACGAAGACAGGGAGAAAGACCACGCCCCGGTCATCGGCTGCGACGAATTTCAGGAACAGGTCTTGCATTCGGCGCTGCTCGGCAGCCCGAAACTCTTCGCCTTCGTCGGCGAGAAGGGCGCGGGCAAGAGCTTCCGCGTGGATGTGCTCACGGCGATGCTTCACGACGCCGACCACCTCAAGATCAGGCTCACCGCCAACGCCATCTCGGCCATGGACGCCGAGACACTCGTGAAGACGATCTGCAAGACGGCCGGCGCCGCCCCCCCGCTGATCGAGCCGCCGGGCGACATCAACTCCACCGAGTCCGCCTGGGTCAAAGTGGAGGTGGTACCAAAACTCGTCGCGGCGCTCGGCGCCGCGCGTGGCTCGCGGCTCGTGTGGCTCTCCCTCAGCGGCCTTGATGAGTTCGACCTCAAGGGGCAGAATGCCTCTGACATGCTCTGGGAGCTTTACCATCAGTCCCTGACGGTGGACTGGCTTCGCGTCGTCCTCGACGGGATCACCGCCCCCATCCCCAACGCGCTCGCCAACGTGCTCTATCGCGAGAGGGTGCGCGAGATAACCCGCGACGACATCGAACTCTTTATCAAGCGCTTCGCCGCGCAGGTCAAACTCGAACTCGACGAGTCGGGCGTGCGCCTCCAGGCACTCGGCCTGTACCAGTCCTACGAGCAGGACCTGCTCGAAGACCGCCAGAATGCCGCCCGCAAGCTCGGGCGGGCCGCAAACAGGACGGCAGCAAATATCCTGATAATTGCCAGCGGCCGTTAACTCTCGAACGGAGACGATACGAGGTTCCCTATGGCCGACCAACACGCCGCCGTCAGTTTCGCCGCGCTGCTCGAACAGCGTATGCGCAAACTCGAAGACGAGACGCGGCGTGACGAAAACACCCTCGCCGACTCGCCACTCCCCGCGCCCACCCCGGAGGTCAGCTACCACCTCGTCGAGCGGGACAGTGCGGTCACCGAGATCTGGGCCGTGCAGGGCGTCAGCATGAAGCTCATCGAGCCCGACTCGGCCGAGGGGAAGACGCTGCTGCGCGAGCGGAAGATTAAGCGCCACCAACCCCCCAAGGCGGAGTCGGCGCGTGACGAGAACACGTCCTTGGATGTCGCCACGCTCCTCGCTACCGCCGAGGAACTGGCCGCCGTCTCCGGCAGATTCGACCCGCAGGAGACGCTCCCCCCGCAGACGCCCGAAGAGATGTGCTGGGCCGTCCTCAACGATCTCGCGCCGATGTGCGTCGTCGAGACGCACGAGGGCCGCGTCCTCTGGCTGATTAAGAAAGAATTCCGAAAAGGCGTGCTCGCCCGCCTCTTGGACGGGCAGCGTCTCGCGGAGGTGCTGCGGGGGCCCCTTCCGTCAACCGACCGCTTCGGCCTGATGTTGCGCGCGCTGCTACGGGACGGGGCCGGCATCAACCTCAAGCGGCTAGAGTACGAAGACCTGCTGGCGCTCGCCTCGGCCGTGGAGGCGACCGCCGGGGCCGGCCTCCCGCAGCCGGACACGGACGAGCTGAACCGTCTTGTCGCCGGCATAGGCTTTCTCGCCGACTATGACGTGCTGCTCAGGAGGGGCTTCTACGGCCGCCGCGAACAACTTCGGCAGCTCGACGAATTCCTGAGACGCCCCGTCGAGTCCAAGTCGTACTCCCTGGCCTGGGACGGCGTCGTGCTGACCGGCCTCGGCGGGGCGGGCAAGTCAACCCTCCTCGCCAAGTTCTCCCGCGACATCGTCAAGCATCGGAAGGCGACCATCGTCGTCCTCGACTTCGACCGCCCCGGCATCGACGCCCACGACACCTACTGGCTCGAACAGGAAATCTGCCGGCAGGTCGGGCGGCAGTACCCCGAGACGGACGCCCTGCTCCGCCAGCGCCGGCGTGAAGACCGGCAGTACCGTACCGAGTACGAGGACACGGTGCGTCAGGCCACTCCCGAGGCGTTCGAGTACAGCAGGTCATCGCGGGGCCTCCTCTGGAGCGTCTGCGACGCGCTGGCGAGCGTCGGCGCGTCGGCGCGCCCGTTCCTGCTCGTGCTCGACACGTTCGAGGAGGTGTCCGAGCAGGGCGCCGGCCGCTTGCTCGACTGGCTGAACGACCTCGTCTCGGCCCTGGAGCCGGCGCCCTTGAAGGTCGTCTTCTCCGGGCGGCTGTTCGACGAAGACCGGGAGGTGCTGAGTCGCCATGGCGTCACGGAGAGCGTCGAGGTCAACGAGCTGGAGCCGGCTAACGCCGAGCGCCTTCTGATCGGCAACGGCGTCCCCGCCTCGGCGGCGCGCCGCCTCGCGCGCTCGGAGGTCATTCCGCGCCGCCCCCTCGAACTGACGCTGCTCGCCAAACTCACGGCCGACCTGGACAAGACGGTCGATGAGCTGGAGGAGGAGTTGCGCCAAGGCGGCGCGGCGGCGAGCGAGTTGTTCGCCGGCCTCGTTTACCGCCGCGTCCTGCGCCGGCTCGACGACCCGGTGGCCCGGAGCCTCGCCTATCCCGGCCTTGTGCTCCGGTATGTAACGCCCGAGCTAATCCGCAAGGTGCTCGCCCCGGCACTCGAACTGGCCCCGCTCGAATGCCGGGCAGCCGAGGAGTCACTTGAGGCGCTCGCCTCCTGCCATTGGCTCGCCTACCGTGACCCCGAGGACAGAGAGAAGGTCTGGCACCGCAAGGAGCTGCGCCGCTCGACGCTCAAGGCGATGATCGCGAGCGAGCCCGAGAAGGCGAGGCGCATCAACCAAGTCGCGGCCGAATACTTCCGGCAGAGCGGCGACGAGCGGGAGGCCGCCGAAGCCGTCTACCACCGGCTCATGCTGACGCTGGAACCGAACGACGGCGAATCGTTCGAATTGGCCGAGCTGAAGAGGGCGCACGAATATATCGGGCCCGACGCGGCCGACCTGCCGGGGCCGGGCGCGTCGCTACTGCGCTTCGCCGCCAACGGCAAAGTCGCCCCGCGTGAAGTCGAGTCGCTGCCGCCCCGCTACTTCCAAAAGGCGTACGACACGGCTGGCCGGAGCCTCGTCAACTCGCGCGAATTCGGCAGGGCCATGAGACTGTTCAGACGGCGCGTGGAGATGTCAGCCGAATACAGTCCGGACACGTTCGCCGACTCGTGGGAGAACGAAGCCATCTTCGCCACCGCGTCGTGGGACTATCTGGACAAGGGGCGAGACCTGTCGCTGCCGTCGCCGCGGAATGTGACTTTAAAAGTCGTCTCGAACCTGCTCTACCCACTGGCGCTCGTCGGGGAGGGAACCGTCCGGCTCGCCGATTTAGCCATGTTGATGGAGCAAGCCGCGCGGTTTAAGTCGCCGTGGAAGGAGGCGGTCAGAGGCACGGAGTACGAGGCGACGTTACACCGGCTGATCGTCAGCCTGATCTCGCTGCGCCACCTCATGCGCGGCCCAGCCATGAACCACGCGCTCCAGACGCTCGTGCAGCAGTTCCGCGATTTAAAGACGGAGGCCCTGCCGCCCGTCTTACAACGAAGGCTCATGTTCCTCAAGCGAGCTGCCGTCGAAGAACCGGGAGAGCCGTTCAGGCCGAACGTCACGGTGCACACCGTCAAACTCGACCCGGAGTGGGTCAAGTATTTACCTTGGTACTTTAAAGACGTGTCGCACGGCGCGGCCCCCGACGAGATCGTTTTCAAGTTGCTCGAAGGCGTAGACAAGACTTTGCATTCGCGCACCCGGGGCGGCCGCACGGTGCGCAACCTGCTCGCCGCCGTGGACGGGCTGGCGAAGGCGCGCGGCGGCGGCGGCCGCGGGTTCTTCCTCACAATCAGTCCGGACACGACGGACGCCGAAACTTTTCTCAAACACTTTCGCGGGCCCGACCCCGAATTCCGCGACCCGTGCCGCTACGCCTTGCTCGAAGCTTTCCCCGACCGCGCGGCGCGCCGCCGGCTCGGCGAGATCATCGCTTCGGTCGTCAACGTGCAACTGGACGACCTTGCCCCCGACGCGTTCGCCGACGCGCTCGCGGCTGACGCAGAGCACGCGCTCGAAAGCTATGTCGAGATGGTTGACCGCGCTTGGGCGCTGGGCGAGATGATGCGCAGGGCGCTCAAGGACGTCTCGTCCCACAAGTTGGAAAGGGTTTCGGCGGCCTACGAGAGGTGGGACAAGGCCGTCCGCGACACCGTCCGCCGAGCTTACTAACTTCTTAACACTCGACCGCTGGCATTACACCAATTTTTTCTCAACCCCGGCGTCCCTGCCAAGACGCCCCAGCCCCTTAGGAGAAACGAATGCCCAAAGCAGACCTCAGCAGGAAAGCAGCCCTTGAAGCCATGTCCCGCATCGGCGAAGACCAGCTCGAAGCACCCGAGCGCCCCGGCCGCGAGCCGACCACACCGGCCGAATCGTTCGACGGCCGCAACGGCTACGAGGCGGACTTCCTCGACGGGTGGGAGATCCCGCTCCCGACGGCGACCGAGGACATGCGGCGCCTGCGACGCGGCGGAAACGGCGTCGAACTGAAATACCAAAACTTCTCGGTCATCATGTCGGCGTCGCGCCGCATGCCGCTGTTGACGGCCACCAACATCAACGCGCAGGAGTCGCGCCGCGTTGCGCGCATCAGCACCTGGAGCTTCGACGGGCGCCTCGACAAGGAGGATCAGTGGGGCGACGAACTGTACGCGAGTAACGCGCTGGACCGCGGCCACATGGTGCGCCGCGAAGACCCGGTCTGGGGGACGATGGAGATAGCCCAGCAGGCGAACGAGGACACCTTCCACTTTACGAATAGCTGCCCGCAGATGGCCGGCGTAAACCAGCGCACGTGGCTCAGCCTCGAAAACTACATCCTCCAGAACGCGAGGGCCGACGGGATGCGCGTGAGCGTGTTCACCGGCCCCTTCTTCAGGGAGGACGACCTCGAATACAGGAACGCGCTTATACCCAGCGCCTTCTGGAAGGTGGTGGCAATCGTGACGGAGGACGGGCGGCCGTCGGCTACCGCATACAAGGTGGATCAGGTGCGGGAACTTGGCGAGCTTGAGTTCGTCTACGCGGGGTATAAGACCTTCCAGATTAGCATCCAGCAGGTCATCGACGGGACCGGACTAGATTTCTCCGGCCTGGTCGAATACGACGGCTTCTCGCAGCACGAGCGGGTGGGCAACGTCCGTCTGGAGGAGAGGCTCGACAGCCTCGAACAGGTTCGGATATGACGGCCGCCGAAATTTGCGGACGACACGTTTAGCTTGGGCGGCCCGAGCCGTACGCCCGTCTTCTCACTGGCGGGCGGGCTGACGTGAATCGTCAG
>DASVQX010000076.1:0-75414 GCA_036388915.1 Pyrinomonadaceae bacterium | reverse complement strand
TGACGTGAATCGTCAGCCCGCCCGCCAGTGAGAAGACGGGCAACCCAAACTATCAGCGGCAGGAGGAAGAGACGTATCCAGTTCATGATGATCGCGTAGCTGCTTCCAACAGGGGCGCTAACGGCGACTGTTGAGGTCGCTCGGCCGCGTGAATCTGACGTTGCGAACCACGGGATTGCTGTAGTCGAAGGCCACGACTTTTCCGGCATTGTCCCGCAGGAAGCGCAGCGTCACCGGGCCTATCTGAAAGGTATCGCGATAGACCGGCTTCACCTCAGAACCCTTACCCCCCGAACCCTCCCGGTGGATCATCAAGCCGCCTTGTCCGGGCACGACCTTGAAGACCGAGCCGACCTCGTCGCTCTCGTAACGTCCCGCAAATGCCTGGAGGTCGGCCGCGCCGGGCGCGTAAGGTTGGGCGCGGCGATACCGCGTCGTTCTGTCTTCCATGGACTTCATTTCAAACTCGTCCTGTGACATGAAGGACAGATCGCCGCGCGGATTGCGAAAACGGTCCTTGGTGAGCGGTACGAGGGCGGCGCGTAGGCCGGGGATGCGCAACTCGCCGTTGTTCACGATCAGGCGCAGCCGTTCGCCGGCGCTCTCGCTGACGAACAGTCCCGCCTTGCTGCTCAGGTCGAGTCCGGTCACGCCGGGGCCTTGGGCGACCGCGGCCGGTGCCTTGGCCTCGGCTGTTTCGGCGGGCAGAAACTGATCGGCGACGCTGCGCGCGAGCGCCGTCGCGGACGTTACGTCAGCGTTGCACAGGACGGCAATCGAAAGGCCCTGCGCCGGAAGACGACCCAGCCATGCGCTGTACCCGGCCGCGCCGCCGGAATGCGCCGTGGATGCGACCTGGAAGAATGAGTGGTGGACCACTGATGAAGAGAACTCCTCGGGTGAAAGGCTTCGGTAGGGTGTGAACTCACCGCATGGGGCCGAGGTTGTTGACAACTTCTACCGCCTCAATTACAAGAGTATCGCTCTTCCACCACGATCAACGCCTCGACCGGGAAGGACAGCCCGACGTTGCTCTCTTACCTCGCCCCCGCGCTCCCACTGGTCTCCCTTCTGCTCGTGTGTGCTTGTTCGGCGCCGGCTTCCGGTCAGGGGACAGGCGGCCTGCGACTTCGCGTTGAACTGGTGACGGGCGAGCGGAGCAGGGACAGCAGTTCGCAAACGACGACGATCTCAATCTCACCCCCCGGTAATACAATCGTTTGGGAACAGACCTACGGCGGGCATCACGGCGGGGCCACCCCTCCGGCGCGCAAGGAGTACAGATTATCTTCCGCCGAGACGCGGAAGTTGGTAGGGCTGCTCGAATCCAGAAGCCTTCTGGCGACGAATTCAATAGAACTCCCCGTAGACCCGACGACTCATCTGTACTTCGCCCTCTCGATTGAGAGCGCCCTGGGCGGCAAGAAGCAGGGCGCCGTCAACATTAGAGGGCCGCGAACCGCCGTGGGGGTCAAAGAGCAAAGCGTGTATCAGGACGCCGTCGCCCTCGTCAAAGAGCTTTATCAAATCATCAACCGTCATGGCGGGCGGGTTGTTTTCGAAGAGCCGGTGATGCCGATAAAGAAAACCCCCGGGGCGAAGTAATCGGCCTCCTGTTACTCCAATCAGGAGGGATGCAGGACGGTCTTGATCCCATCCTTAAATCGGAAGACACCATGAACATGCGAATCACACACTACGCCGGAAAAAGTCTGGCAGTCTGTTTAATGCTGTGCGGTTTTATGATCTCCGCACACGCCCAAAGCACTTTGTTGACCTTGAAAAACGGTAAGGCCACCGTCAAGAAAATCATTCAACCGAGAAGAACGGGCGACGCGCATTTCTATCTTCTCAAATCGCGTAAAGGGCAGACGGCGGAGATAAAACTTGTCTCGAATTCACTTCGCCTGTCCGCGGAGAATGAATGCGGGATGTATTTCGAGTTGTTTGACGGCAAGGGCGAACAAATGTTCCTCGGCGATACCCCTGACGGGATTACCGAGTGGGAAGGCGCCATCGAAAAGGCCGGGGACTACAAAATCAAAGTCTACATGAACTGTCTGGAGGGGTATACGACGGCCGACTTGCGAAGGAAGAAGCCCACGTTCAATTACTCGTTGGCAGTCCGACTGAAGTGATGGGCTTTGGTGAAATGGCATGTTCCGACATGCCCGCGACAAAAGGCAAAGGGGAGTCCTGACCATGAAAAACAGATCGGTATTTTATCTGCTCTGTATTTTGCTCGGCTCTTACACGTCGGCGAACGGGCAAACGGTGACGAAATGTTTTCGCGCCGACTGGCTGCAAGGCGAGCGCGTCGTCGAATTCACGCTCAAGGGAAACAAGGCGTCGGGGACGTTCATCGTCAGAGGCGACACCATCGCCAACACCGGAATTTACAATTTCAGCGGCACGCTTGACGGCAACACCTTGACCGTCGCCTTTGCCGGAAACCATTTGCCGGACGTCTCGCCGTCCGAGATGAAGAGCCTGGTCTGGACGCTTTCGAGGCGCGGGGACAGGGAATCGCTACGCATCAAATTCTCCGGCAAAAATTACCAGACGAATAAGTATGAGGAGAGCTTCGCCGATTTTGAATCTTGCGCCGTAAGCTCAAACAACCCCGTCCCGGGCGACGCAGGCTCAGGCTACGCGGCATTAGCGAAGAGGGCGCAGACGGTTCGATTCGCCAGGGGCGCAAGTTCGGCGAGCTTTCGGTTGGATTCTCTCGCCGGGTCTCAAGGGGCTGAAGCGACCGCGACATTTTTGCTGAACGCCGCCAAGTCGCAGACGCTTGAGATTAAGGCGGACGGCTGCCGCATCGAGGTCTATCTGCCGAACAGGAAACTTTACGAGTACGTCGAATGGGAGGGGGCGGGCGAAAAGACCTACGCCAGCTCACAGATCGACAGGATGACAATCAAAGCGCTTCCCGCCGCAGGCAATTACCTCATCGTGCTACACAAATTAACTGAAGACAGCAGGCCGGAAACCTTAACCGTCACGGTGACAAAGTAAAGATGCCGATGAGGAAAACCTTTTTAGGGCTGTTGATGTTGACGTGTGTCACCGCGTCGGCCGCGGCGCAGGGGGCTGATGATAACCCCGCCAACTGGTGCCGCTACGGGTTGTTCGCGTCTGACAAAGCGGAGTTCAGGCTGGCGAAGGTCGGCGGCAACTGGACGGCCCGGATTCACTTTTTGAATGACGACGACGGCTGCCCGAGTCCCGAAGTGAAATGCGAGACGAAGAGTTACCTCGTCACCGGAGATGAAGTTCTAGTTTCGAGAACGTACGGCCAATGGGTTTGCGGTTGGTATCAACCGCGTAAGGGCGGCGAAACCGTCGGCTGGCTCCGGGCGGATAAACTGGTCATCTCCGCACCGTCGCCCCGACCCGCCTTAGAAGACTGGGTCGGCTCATGGAAGTACGCCGGAAAATCATTGGACATCCGGCGCGACGGAAAGTCCGCTTCTCTCAAAGTTAAAGGCTACGCCATCTGGCAAGGTGTCGGCGCTAATGTTCGTGTGGGCGGAGTTGAAGCCGCGGCGCAACCGCAAGGTAATGAACTCGTCGTCGTCGAAGAAGAATGTCAGGTGTCGCTCAAATTGGTCGGCGATTACCTCGTCGCCAATGACAACTCCGGGTGCGGCGGCGTGAACGTGCGTCTCAACGGGGTCTTTCGCAGAGATCGAAGAGAAAGGCGAAAATGAAAAATCCGTTGACGGTGATCTGTCGGCGGCAAAAGCTTCTCGCCAATGCCGTCCAAGTCGTCTCGTCGGCCGTGTATCTGCCGGTGCTGCTCGCGCTCATCCCGCACACCCTCTTTGCGCAAAGCGCGGATCAAACTGTCGCCCCGCCTAAGTCCGCGAGCCTGCCCCGCGCTTTCGCAGGCGCCGAGGCGCCAGGCCTCGCACAGAGCCCCTGACTGAAATGCTTTCGTGACTGACGCGTAGGCGCCGCTTGCGCGAAATTTTGACGCGAGGTGGGCCTCAACGGGTCGCCATTGACATCACCCGCCGTGTCAGATTATCTTCAACGCGTTTAGAGCCGACACTGCCCAGACCTGCGGTTTCCTCAAAGCCCGTACGAAACAGTCAAACCGTCCGCCCAACCGGACCCGACCCTTTAAATTCACGCTCTTGAAGAAGGAGATTAGCTGATGAGCCGAGAGGTTTCTCGTCGTACGTTCTTGCGCGGCTCCCTGACGGCGGCCGCCGCGGTCGTGGGGTTCGACACGGTGCTCCGGGGCTGGGTGAGCGCGGCCGAAGCCGCGCGTGGGTCCTTCGCGCTGGCCGAAGGCTTCCCGTCGTTCGACGGCAGCCTGCTGACCGACGGCGCTTCACTGGCTGCCGCCGCGGACGACTTCGGCCACATGGTTCACCGCCAGCCCTCGGCCGTGCTCAAGCCAGGCTCCGTGGACGACGTGGTCGAGATGGTCAGGTTCGCGCGGCGCAACCGCATCAGGGTCGCCGCGCGCGGCCAGGGGCACAGCACGCAGGGGCAGTCGCAGGTGGAGGCGGGCGTGGTCATAGACATGTCAACGCTCGCCGCGGTTCGCGAGGTCAACCCGGCGGACGCGCTCGTCGAAGGCGGCGCGCGCTGGATCGACCTGCTACAGCAGACTGTCCCGCAGGGGCTGACCCCCCCGACGCTGGTGGACTTCATCGAGCTGAGTATCGGCGGGACGCTCTCTCTGGGCGGCATCGGCAGCCAGTCGTTCCGCCACGGGCCACAGGTCGATAACGTGCTGGAGTTGCAGGTCGTCACGGGCGAGGGCGAGTTGGTGAGCTGCTCGCCCACACACAACCGCCCGCTCTTCGACGCCGCGCGCTCGGGCCTCGGCCAGTTCGGCCTCGTCGTGGGGGCGCGCGTGCGGCTCATCCCCGCGCCGCCGAGCGCGAGGCTCTACCAGGCTTTCTACACAGACCTTCCGGCGTTCCTCTCCGACCTCGAAGGGCTGATCGACGACGGGCGCTTCGACACCGTGCAGGGCTTCGCCGTCTCGGACGGCGCGGGCGGCTGGCTCTACCAGTTGGAGACTACGAAATACTTCGCGCCCGGCGGCGAGCCCGCAGACGCCGCGCTGCTGGCGGGCCTCTCCTATACCCCCGGCACGCAGACCGCGCAGGACATGCCCTACTTCGACTACCTGAACCGCCTCGCGCCGCTCATCGCGTTCCTCAGGCAGGTCGGCGCGTGGGACGTGCCGCACCCTTGGGTCAACCTGTTCGTGCCGGCCGCCAACGCGCTGACGCTCATCGGCGAGACCCTCGGCAACACGCCGGCGGAGGACGTGGGGCAGGGGCCGATCCTCATCTACCCCTTCAACCGCGACAAGTTCTCCGCGCCGCTCTTCCGCGTGCCCGATGAACGCCACTTCTACGTCTTCGCGCTGCTGCGCAACGCCCTGCCGCCGACGCCGGAGCGCGCCGCCGGACTCGTCGCCGACAACCGCGCGCTGTTCGAGCGGGCGACCGAACTCGGCGGTAAGAGGTACCCCTTCGACTCAGTCCCGATGACGAAGCACGACTGGCAGAAGCACTACCAGCCCGCGTGGGGCCGGGTCGTCTCCGCCAAACACGCCTACGACCCCGACGGGATTCTGACGCCGGGTCAGGGAATCTTCTGACCCGCAGCACATTCTCCGCGGCCGCGGCGGCTACCCGGCGAGCGCCGCCGCGGCGGCCTCTTGGAGCGTCATCGCGTGCCCCTCCCGGAACGCCGCCTCGAACGCCCCGTCGCCCATGGCCGCCCGCGCCTCGCCGACGTAGCGGTCAACAAAGATCTGATCGACTTTGTCCAGCTTGTAATCGGCCGCGTCGAAGATGGCCTGCGCCGCGCCCCACAGCCGCGCCGCTTTTTCAGGCTCCCCGGCGGCGACCGCCACGGCCGCGAACACCCCCAGCGCGGTTCCCGTGACTATCTTATTTCCGAACTCCTCGCTGACGTTGAGACCTTCGAGGGCGAATGAAGTGGCGGATTGATAATCTAGCTGTGAGCAGGCGACCGATGAGATGTTGAGGGCGTAAACCGGAATCAAATGGCTCGCCGACTCCTGTCTGGCCAGCGTCAACGCCTCTTCGTAAAACGCGCGCGCCGTTTCGTAATCTTCCTGCTGCCGGGCGATCTCTCCCAGGGCGTTGAGGTTTAATGAAATCAGTCTTCTGTCATTCAGCTCTCTGGCGAGCGCCAGACCTTCTTCCGCTACAGCCTTCGCCTGGAGCAAATCTCCCTGCCGATTTTTTTTGACGACTCCCAGGAGTTGTAGAGAACGGCAAATCCAGTGCCGATCATCGGCCTCGCGCGCCAGGCGCAGACCTTCCTGAGTGTACAGTTCCGCCGCCTTCATCTCGCCCTGCCTCCAACTTAAACAACCCATGCCCACGCACGCTTTGGCCCGCAGTATCGCGTCGGCCCCTTCGCCGCTTCTCTCCAACGCCAGCTTCGTCCATTTAACGCCTTCGGACAGGTAGCTGCGCCTGAACCAGAAATTGTAAATCGCCCCGACGATGCGCAGGGCGGTCTCCGGTTGATGCCCCAGCCCCCATTCGACCGCCGCGCGCGTTCTCGGCCGTCAGCGCGAACGAAGGCTTCGCCTGCCGCGCGCGCTCGACGAAGAGCGCCACGGCCGGCACGCGCCCCAACTCGTCGGGCGGCGGCTGTCCCGACGGCGAGGGCAGCTCCAGCGGCTCGACCGCATACTCGCGTTCAAGGCTCAGCCGCAGCGGCGCGCGGCTCGTCGCCAGTACCTTTAGCCCCGGCGCGGACGCGAGCAGCGTCGAGACGAGCGGCGCGCCTTCGAGGAGGTGCTCGAAGTTGTCGAGTACGAGCAGCAGACGCTTGTCCGAGAGGTGGCGCGCGAGCGCGTCGGCGAGCGAGCCGGCGGGCGGCTCGACCACGCCGAGCGCCTGCGCCACGGGCGAGGCGACGAGCGCCGGGTCCGAGAGCGGCGAGAGGTCTGCGGCGTAGACGCCGTCGGGGAAGTCGCCGAGCAGAGCGAGCGCGGCCTCGACGGCGAGGCGCGTCTTGCCCGTGCCTCCGGGGCCGGTCAGCGTCAGCAGCCGCGCCCCGGGCGAACGCAACGCCGAAGTGACTTCGTCCAACTCGCGCCCGCGCCCGATGAGCGCCGACGTTCGCGGCGGGAGGTTCGTGGGCGGCGTTGTGGCAGCGGCCGGCGCCTCACCGTCCGCCCCCGCGCCGACGCCCGACAGCCTCACCGTGGTGTAACCTCGGGGCGACTGCCCGGCCGGCATCACGGCCCCGCCCTCGCTCGTCTGCCCGGGCGCTCGCACGACCGCCTCCAGCGCCGCGGCCATCTCGTCGGCCGTCGCGAAGCGTTCTCCGCGTTCCTTGCGCAAGGCCCTTTCGACCACGCGGCACAGCCCCTCGGGCGCGTGCGGGACGAGGCTTGAGAGCGGCACCGGCTCGCGCGACACGATCTCGACGAGCGTGGCCGCCGGGCTCCCCTTCTCGAAGGGCGGGCGGCCCGAGGCCAGCTCGTAGAGCACGACGCCGAGGCTCCACACGTCCGTCCGCCCGTCCACCGCCTCGGCGTTCGCCTGCTCGGGCGACATGTAGCGGACGGTGCCGAGCACCATCCCCGACTGCGTCACCGCGTGCCGGTCGTCGGCGGCGCCGGCCGGGTCGAGCGGCGCCAGCGCCTTGGCGATGCCGAAGTCGAGCACCTTGACGAAGCCGTCGCGCCGCCGCATCAGGTTCTCGGGCTTCACGTCGCGGTGGACTATCCCTGCGCGGTGCCCCGCGGCGAGCGCGAGCGCGGCCTGCCGGGCGGCGTCTACCAGCTCGGCCAGCGGCGGGCGCTCGTCGCGCACCCAGTCGCGCAGGGTGAGGCCCTCTATCAGTTCGGTGACGATGAAGTGCGTGCCCGAGTGCTCGCCCGCGTCGAAGACGGTGATGATGTGCGGGTGGTTGAGGGCCGAGGCGGCGCGGGCCTCGCGGACGAAGCGCGCGAGCCGCTCCGGCTCCGAGGCGAACTCGGGCGGGAGGACTTTGAGGGCCACGTCGCGGCCGAGCACCGTGTCCGAGGCGAGGTAGACCTCGCCCATCCCGCCCGCGCCGAGCTGCGAGCGGATCTCGTAGCGGCCCAGCCGCGTGTTAGGTGCGAGGGACATACTGACGATGGAGGCGCGATTCGTTGACTGCCCCCTCAGCGCACGCCCGGTAGCTCCTCACCCTGATGGTCGTGAACTCATTGTTGCCGATCTTACTCACGCCGAAGGCTTCGATGTCGCCCCAGGGTAGGACGCGCGGGTTCATCAAGGACTAAGAGTTTCAAGGCCACACGGGCGGCGCTTCGACGGTCACGAGCAGCCTTCCACGTAGCCGACCTGCTCGGGCCTCCCCACGCGGTAGGTCGTGACGCGCCTGCCGTCGGTCTCAAAAATCATAAGGTGATGGCCGCCCTTCACCTCGACCTCGATGTAGCGGCCTGCTTCAAAATACTTATGCCGGGAGACCTTATACTCGCCCCTGTAGAGGCGTCTGATTCGCGCCTCGCCGTCGCCGACCCTCGCGCCCCTGTCGGTCGCGTAGCGGCTGCTCCTGACATCAATCCGCACGATGCGCGGGCCGGACATCATGAAGGCGACGCCTTCATACCCGCTCTCGGGAGAGGCGTAATAGCAGCCGTCGCCTTCGTAACCGGCGCCCCTCGTGACGGGCACGCCGAGCGCCCTCGAAGCCTGGGGCAGAGTCATCCCGACTTTGACGGGGCCGAACCCGTCATGCGTAACGACGAGACCACGTCCGCGCCCGCCCTGGGCGAGAAGGTGCGACGGGACAAGCGACGGCAGGACGACAACCAGTACGAGACAGAGGCGTCTTAATGCTTTCATTTCATAGACCGTGGACATCTCTCCGCCAGGGTTTTCGTCGGGGCGGGCGCCGGTTAGACCTTCGGCCACCGGCCGCATGTAGAAAGAGAGTAACGACTCGACCTGAGGTCACAACACGCCGTCGCACGCGCCCGGTTCTCCGCACGCTACCGACGTTCAGGAGTCATGCCCCTGCGGCTATTTGTCAGGCTAAGTGCCCGCGCCGAGCCTTGAGCCTACGGCGCGCGGGGGAAGCGTGCGCGTGTCGGGACGCACGGTGGGGGGGCTTGTCGGGAAGGGGCGCGCGGGATTATAGCACCGCGGGCGGGGCGCCAGGCAGCGAATTTTTGCGGCGCAAACAGGCGCTCCCTAACCCGGACAGTACCGAGGCTTGCATGCGCTTGCGTACGTATACTACGGGTGCTAGTATGCCCGCCGCACACCTCACGTCGCCTGCGACCTGCGACACATCTTCGACCCATGGGCAGCTAAGGCGCCGCCACGGATGTTCTAGCTAAGTAGTTAAACTCTCGTCCTATCCGGTTCACGAAAACAGCAGCGGACGGCCGGTTCCCTTCGACCCCCGGAGGCCGAGGCGTTGTCTTACTTTGACTCGGCGGAGCTTCGCGCGTGATGCTAGTTTGAGGAACGTCCAATGAATCGTCATGGCTTGCCCCCCGTCTCAAAATATATAAGACACGCGAGGTGGCTTCTGTTCGCGTTGCTCGCGCTGGCGCCGCTGGCGCCGCTGTCGCAGAGTCACCGCGCTCAGAAGAACGGGGTAGAGAACGAGGAGAAGAGTGCCGCCGAAGCTCGCAAGGAGGCGGGAAGGGCGGAAGAGCAGGCCGTAGAAGACGAGATGAAGCGGCGCCTCGCCGCCGCTCGCACAAAGGCGCCCCGGCAGTCGGGGTTAAGACCCAAACCTGTCACCGCGCGGGCCGCCGGCTTCGCCGTGTCACGCCCGCTCACGGAGGTGGCGAAGCGGGCGCTTGAGCCGTCCCGCCGTAAGTCGCGCGCCGAGGAGGAGGAGGAGGAGAGGAATAAGGCTCCCCGGAACAAGGTGACGCGTGTCGTCACGCCGCAGGCGAAGGCCGCCGCCGACGAGGCCGCCGCCAGAGGATCGAAGCGGGACACGGCGCTACAGCTCAGCCTCCCCGCGCCCAACATGCCCTCGCCGGCCGTGTCCTTCGAGGGACTCGGCCGCACCGATAACATCGCCGCGGGCTTCGGAAACTTCTCGCCGCCCGACACCAACGGCGACGTAGGCCCTAACCACTACGTGCAGATGGACAACCTGCTCGTGCGCGTCTGGAACAAGGCGGGCACGCCCCTGACAGCCCCCTTCAAGCTGAGCAGCCTCTTCACCTCGCTCGGCGGACGGTGCGCGCAGTCAGACCGGGGCGACCCCTTAGTCCTCTACGACCAGCTCGCCGACCGCTGGATGCTCAGCCAGTTCGCCTTCGCGAGCCAGTCCGCCGCGCCGTACCACGAGTGCATCGCCGTCTCGCAGACCGGCGACCCGACCGGCGCTTATTACCTCTACGACTTCGTCACGCCCGGCAACGAGTTCCCGGACTACCCGCACTTCGGCGTGTGGCCCGACGGCTACTACATGATGGTGCACCAGTTCACCAACGGCGGGTCGTTCAACGGCACGGGCGTCTACTCTTTCGACCGCGTCAAGATGCTCGCGGGCGACCCCGCGGCGAGCTACATCTACTTCGACCTCAACCGCACCGCGTACCCCGAGGCGATAGGCGGGATGCTGCCGTCCGACCTCGACGGCCTGACGCCGCCGCCGGCGGGCAGGCCCAACACCTTCATCTACTTCACGACGCCCGATTTCAACGACCCGGCCAACGGCATTCGACTTTTCGACTTTCACGCGGACTACGCGACGCCCGCCAACTCGACCTTCACCGAGCGCGCCGAGAGCACCTACGCCGTGCCGCTCGCCGTCGCGCCCTTCAGCATCGTCACGCCGCAGGGGGGCGTCGAAAGACGCTCGGCCGTGCCGCAGCCGTCGCCCACGACCTCCGCCACGGGCCTCGACGCCATCAGTGACCGTCTCATGCACCGCCTTCAGTATCGCAACCGCGGCGGCTTCGAGACGCTGGTCACGACGCACACCGTCGGCGCGCCCGCGTCAACGACCTTCGGAACCTTCCGCGCCGCGCCACGTTACTACGAGCTTCGCAGCACCGCGGGCGGGCCGTTCGTCGTGCAGGAGCAGGCCACCTTCGCGCCCGCCGACGGCGTCAGCCGATGGATGGGCAGCGCGGCCGCCGATAATCAGGGCAATCTGGCCGTCGGCTACAACGTGTCGAGCACGACGGTCTTCCCCGGCATACGCTACGCGGGCCGCCTCTCCACCGACCCGCCGGGCGGTCTCGGCCAGGGCGAGGCGACGCTCATCGACGGCACGGGCGTGCAGACGAGCGTGGGCAACCGCTGGGGCGACTACTCCGCCTTGACAGTTGACCCGGCCGACGACTGCACCTTCTGGTACACGGGCGAGTACTACACCGCGGCCGGTCAGGCGGCGAGCCCCGTCGGCTGGCAGACGCGCATCGGCAGCTTCAAGTTCGCGCAATGCACCGCGCCCGCGAAGGGCACGGCGCGCTTCGCCGTCACCAACTGCACGAGCGCCGCCACGATAGCCAACGCCGTAGTCACCATCGACGGCGTAACCTACGGCGTCACCGCGACCGACGGAACCTACGACGCCGCGCTCGCCCCCGGCGCGCACACCTACAGCATCACAAAACCCGGCGGCAGCGTAGCCAACGGCAACTTCAACGTCACCGAGGGCAACACGACGAACGTCTCGGACTGTATCAGGGGCGGCACGGCGCACTTCGTCGTCACGGACTGCACGTCAGCCGCTGGCGTCGGCGGCGCGGCCGTCTCGGTTGACGGCACCGCGGCCGGCACCACGTCCGCCGCCGGCGTCCTCGACGTTGCGCTCGTTCTCGGGAGTCACGGCTACACGGTGAGCAGGTTCGGCTACGCCCCGACCTCGAACAGCTTCCAAATCACCGACGGCAACACCACGAACGTGTCGCCCTGCTTGCAGGGCGTGGCGAGCATGGCGGCCAACGGCGCGTCGCTCACGACCGACACGAACGCCAACGGCGCGGTTGACCCCGGCGAGACCGTCACCGCCAGCTTCGGCCTGAAGAACAACGGCGCCGGCGCGACGAGCAACCTCGTGGCGACGCTTCAGGCGACCGGCGGCGTCACTAGCCCCGGCGCGCCCGCGAACTACGGCCGTATCGCCGGAGGCGGCGGGACGGCGACGCGGCCCGTCTCGTTCACGGCCGACGCCGGGCTGACCTGCGGCAGCACGCTCACCGCGACGCTGCACTTGCAGGACGGCGCGACCGACCTTGGAGACGTCACCTACGACTTCACCATCTGCCCGATAGTCATCGTCACGGCCACGGCCGGGACGGCCGGCCCCACGGCCTACGCGACGCTCAAGGCGGCGTTCGACGCCATCAACGCGGGCACGCATCAGGGCGCGGTCACCGTCAGCATCAACGCCAGCACGACCGAGGGCACGACGCCCGCGACCCTCAACGGCAGCGGCGCGGGTCCCGCCTCATACGCCTCAGTTCTGATTCACCCCATCAGCGACGGCGTCTCAGTCAGCGGGAACCCCGCGGGCGGCCTCGGCGTCATCCAGCTCAACGGCGCGAGTAACGTCACCATCGACGGCGACAACCCGAACACGCCGGGCTTGAACCGCAACCTGACGATTCGCAACACCGCCTCGAATACGACGAACTACACGTCCGCCGTCCGCATCGCACTGGCGACGACGGGCGCGACGATTGCCAACAACGACACCGTCAAGAACCTTAACGTGTTGGGAAGCGCGACCGGCAGAAACGTCTCCGGCGCGACCGTGCCCGAAGGCTCCCAGAACACGACTTACGGCATCTACGCGGGCGCGAACTCCGCCGGAGTGACGGCGGCACCCTCGCCCATCACCTCTGTCAGCACGACCATCGGCAGCCCCGCCACGGCGGCCAACCTTCTGATTCAGAACAACAGCGTCAACACGGCCGGGAGGGCCGTCGCCGTGCAGGGCGCGGCGACGACCGTCTTCACCGGCCTGTCGATCAAGGACAACGACATCGGCAACCCGACGACGCTTGCGGCCGACCAAATCTACTCGGTCGGCATCCTCGCGTCGGGCACGGCCGACGGCCGTGTCTCAGGCAACACCGTCCACGTCGAAGGCTTCGTCGCCGGCAGCTCGGCCGGGGCCGGTCAGGCGATCTCGCTCGGCACCCTCAGCAGCGCCTCCACACTCAAGGTTGAGAAGAACAGAGTCGCGCGCGTCCACAACAATGCGCCTGACACGTGGCCCGCCATCGGCATCAACATGGGCGGCGGCAGCAACCACGTTGTGCAGAACAACTTCGTCTACGACATCAGGAACGACCAGACGGCGGGCTTCGGGGGCGGAGGCACGGGCTTCGGCGCCTACGGCATCAGGGTCGGTACGGGCGGGGGGCACAAGGTCTACCACAACTCGGTTCACCTCTTCGGCACGCTGCCCGGCACGATCGGCACCGACCTGACCGCCGCGTTCATGATCGTCAACGCCAGCCTGACCGGCGTGGACGTGAGGAACAACGTCTTCTCGAACCAGATGACCGGCGGCAACCCGACGACCACGAACACGCGCCACACGGTGATCTTCCTGCCTTCGGGTGCGTCCAAGTCGATGAACCTGACCCTGAACAACAACGCGTACTTTCAGGGCCCGGCCCTCACGGGCGCTTTGAGCCTGCTCGCTAAGGTCGGTGAGGATTTCGGGACGGGCCAGTTCCTCGCGGCCGACTTCGTCGCGGGGGCGGTCACGCCCGACGCCAACCTTCGCAGCTACACGAGCAAGCTCTCGGCCGTCGGCACGAACGACAACGCCTCGCTCGCGACGACCGTTTCGCCGCAGTTCACGTCGGACACGGATCTGCACATCCCGAGCGGCATTGCCACTCCGCTCGAATCCGCCGGCAACGCCGTCGGCGTCAACGACGACATAGACGGCCAGACGCGACCCGGCCCCGCAGGCTCTGTCAACGGCGGCGGCACCGCCCCCGACCTCGGCGCGGACGAGTTCGACGGAGTCAACGGAGCGTTCCCGACGCCGACGCCTTCCCCGACTCCGATTCCAACGCCGACTCCGACTCCGACGCAAATCGTCGTCAACGACGCAAGGGAATCGGAGCCCGCTTCCGGCACCCGCCGGATGCTCTTCACCGTGACCCTCTCGCAGCCGGCCACGGGCGGAGGCGTCTCCGTCAACTACGCGACGGTCTCGGGCGGGGCGACGCCCGCGACGGGCGGCGCCTCGTGCGACGGAACTTCGGATTACTTGACAACGTCAGGTGCGCTCGTCGTCCCCGACGGCTCGCGCCTCGGCACCGTGCCCGTGACGGTCTGCGCCGACAACGCCGCGGCCGAGCCAGACGAGACGCTGCTGCTGAACATCTCGGGCGCGTCCTCCGGCGCCATCGCCGACGCGCAGGCCACAGGCACCATCACGGCCGCCAACCCGCCGGGCGCCTTCATCATCTCGGAGCTGAGGACGACGGGCCCGGCCGGTGCGGGCGACGAGTTCGTCGAGTTCTACAACAACACGGACTCGCCGCTGACGATTGCGGCCTCCGACGCCTCGGCCGGCTACGGCGTCTTCAAGATGGGCGCGGACTGTAACGTGACGCCCGTGCTTGTCGCCACTATCCCGAACGGGACGATCATCCCGGCGAGGGGGCACTACCTTCTGACGGGCAGCGCGTACAGCCTCGGCTCATACGCGGCGGGCGACCAGACGCTCGTCTCTGACATCGGAGATGATCGGAACGTGGCGGTCTTCTCGACGGCGAACGTCTCCAACCTCTCGACCATCACGCGTCTGGACGGCGTCGGCTTCGGCACGAACGTCAACGCGGGCTCCGCCGGCTTCGCCGCGCGCAAGCCAGGCGGGAAGGGCGTCCGGGTGGGCGTGTTGAGCGCGGCCGGCCCGAACGGCGTCTGCGACCTCCTGCGCGAGGGCAACAACCTGCCGGCGGTCTCGGGCTCGACGACCGAGCACACCTTCTTCCGCAAACAGTGCGACTTCTTGGGCGGGGTGGGTTGCACCGCGAACGGCAACCCGAAGGACTCGAACGACAACGCCGCGGACTTCATGTTCGCCGACACGCAGGGGACGCTCATCCCCGGCGTCGTGCAGCGCCTCGGCGCGCCGGGGCCGGAGAACTTATTCTCGCCGATCAGGCGCGACACGTCGGGCATCGGCGCCCCACTTCTGGACGGCTCGGCGGCCTCGTCGTCGCACCCGAACCGTACCCGCAGCTTCACGTCGAACCCGGGCCAGAACTCGACGTTCGGCACGCTGAGCATCCGCCGGCGGGTGGTGAACTCGACGGGCGGCAACGTCACGCGCCTGCGGTTCCGCATCATCGACCTGACGACCTTCCCGACTCCGGGCGGAGGGCTGGCGGACCTGCGCGCCTTAAGCTCGGTGACGGCGAGCGTCGGCCCCGTCAACGACGCGGCGACTTGTACGGCCTCCGGGGCGGCCCCCCCGCCGTGCACGGTGATGGTGCACGGCACGACTCTGCAAGAGCCCCCGGCGCAAAGCAATGGTGGCGGGGGCAACTCGACGCTCTCGGTCGGGACGATCACGACGGGGACGCCTCTGGCCGACGGGGCGAGCCTCAACGTGCAGTTCGTGTTGGGTATCGAGACGACCGGCACCTACCGCTTCTACATCATCATCGAGGCGCTCCCGTAAACCATCCGCCCGACCGTTAACGGGGCTGTCATCGCTGTGGGGTGTGACTACGGGCCACAAAGACGTAGCCTGTTAAAGGCGCGGCTGCTATGATTAGCCTTCCACTCCACATGTGAGGGCAACGCCTTTCGAGTAGTCAGGGGTCGGCCGCCGTATGAGTAACATTTTAATAGTCGATGATTCACCGACCATGCGGCGGATGGTGACGGCCTCGCTCCGCGGCCTGCCGGACGCCAGTTTCGGCGAGGCGGGCAGCGGCCTCGAAGCGATAGAGCGCGTGGCGCTGGCCCCGGTGGACTTGATCATCCTCGACCTGAACATGCCGGACATGCACGGCCTTGAGGTGTTGGATTTTCTGCGGCGCCATCAGGCATACCGAGAGATACCCGTCATCGTGCTGACGACCAGAGGCGACGACGCGAGCCGCACGGACGCTCTCGCCGCCGGGGCCTCCCTGTATCTGACCAAACCGTTCGCGCCTCAGACGTTGGCCGCGCAGGCGCGCGCCTTGTTGCACTCTCACAGGGAAGGTTCCTAGTGTCAGATTCCAACCCCGACGGCGGCGAATTTTTCGCGCAGTTCCTCGACGACTACTTCGCCGAGTGCGACGAACACCTGACGCTCGTGCGCCGTCATCTGCTCGCCCTCGAAGAGCAGGCCGGGCGTTCGGGCGTAGACCAGCCCCTCCTCGACGAACTGTTTCGCAGCTTCCACACGCTCAAGGGAATCTCGGGCATGGTCGGTCTGACCGGGGCGGAGCAACTCGCCCACCACATGGAGAGCTACTTGCGCGCCTTGCGCCAGGGCGAGGCGCGGCTCGGGGGCGAGGGCGTCGAGGCCCTGATGACGGGCGTGCTGACGCTCGAACAGGTCATCGCCGCGCGTCGCAAAGAGGAAGCCGCACCCGCCATCGACGCCACCGTCGCGCGTCTCGAAGCGGCAATCAGCGAGTCGGCCTCCGAGTCCGCGCGACCCGCGCCCGCGGGCGCCGCTGACAGTGGCGTCCCCCCCGAAAAAGCTCGCACGTGGAGATTCGAGTTTGTGCCGACGCCCGCCCTCTCCGAGCGCGGCGTCAACGTCAACAGCGTGCGCACCCGCCTCCAAGAGGTCGGGGAGATTCTGCAAGCCACTCCCCACGTCGGGGGGACGGGCGGGATTGTCTTCGAGTTCGTCGTCACGTCCGACGCGGACGAATCGGTGTTCGAGGAGTGGCGCGAGGACAACCTGACGTACGCTCCGGTCGAAGAATCCACTCAGGACGAGACTCGAAGGCCGCCGCAGCCGGACTCGATTCCCGACCGTGAAGAGGTCGGCGCCCGCGCGCCTTTTTCGGCCTCGTCGGCCGGGGCGATGCTCGCGCCGTCTAACGTCGTGCGGGTCGATCTGGCTCGTCTGGACGATCTGATGCGGCTCGTCGGCGAGCTGGTCACGAGCCGCGCGCGCATGGAAGACGGGCTGAGGCAGCTAAGGCAGACCGTTCCCCCCGCCGAGTGGCGCGCTCTGCAAGAGACGAACATGGCGATGGCGCGACAACTGCGCGACCTGCGCGAGGGCGTCATGCGCGTGCGGATGGTGCAGGTCGGCGAAATCTTCGAGCGCATGAAGTTCGTCGTCCGCGACCTGACGCGCGAGAGCGGCAAGGAGATCAAGCTCGAACTTCAGGGGCAGGAGACCGAGATTGACAAGTTCCTCGTCGAGCGCATGATGGACCCCCTGCTCCACCTCGTCCGCAACGCCGTCAGTCACGGGCTTGAGACGGTGGCCGAGCGCGTCGCCGCGGGGAAGTCTCCCGAAGGCCGACTCACTCTGCGCGCCGCGACGGCCGGCGACAACGTGCTGATCGAGATCGCGGACGACGGGCGCGGCGTCGATGCCGAAAGGGTTCTGGCGCGCGCGCGCAGTCGCGGCCTGGTCGCGGGGGACGTGCGCCTCGACGACGAGTTGCTGTTACAACTAATCTGCACGCCCGGCTTCTCGACGCGCGACGAGGCCGACCGTGCCAGCGGTCGCGGCGTCGGGATGGACGTGGTGGGCGGAGCCGTCGCGGAACTCGGCGGGACGCTCACGCTCTCGACGGAGAAAGGGCGCGGGACTCGTTTCACGGTCGAGCTGCCGCTGACGCTCGCGGTCGCCGACGCGCTCATCGCCAGCGTCGGCGGGCAGAGGTTCGCCTTCCCGCAGTCGGCGGTGCGCGAGATTATCGAGGTCGATCCCTCCGCGGTGAGAGTGTTAGAGAATAACGAAATCGTATCGTACCGCGGCGGCGTGCTGCCGTTGGTGCGCCTGGCGCGTCTCTTCGACCTCGGCGAGCAACCGGAAAAGCCCTTCCACGTCTTCGTGATCGGCAGCGGCGCGCACGCGTTGGGGCTGGCCGTCGAGCGCGTCATCGGGCAGAGGGAGATAGTCGTGCGCGGGTTGAACGACCCGCTGGTGAAGGTCGCGGGCGTCGCCGGCGCGACCGACCTCGGCGACGGGCGCGTCGTGCTCATCCTCGACGTGGCCGCCCTCAAGCATTCGGCCTCCGGCGGTCGGCAGCCCGCAAGAAACGTGCGCGCGCGAACTCCGGTTGAACAATTATGACGAATACGCAGAACGACGCCGAGCCCTTCATCCTCTTCGAGCTGGCCGGGACGACCTACGGCGTCCGCAGCCGCTTCGTCCAGCAGATAGAGATGATCGAGCACGTCACGCCCGTGCCGAACGCGCCCGCGGCGGTCGAGGGGGTCGTGCTCGCGCGCGGCCAGGTCATCCCCGCGCTCAACCTGCGCGCGCGCTTCGGCTTTGAAAGAATCGCCTCCGACCTGCGCTCGCGTCTCGTCGTCGTCAGCACCGGCGGCCGCACGCTCGGGCTCATCGTTGACTCGGCGCGGGAGTTCCTGCGCATCCCGGCGACGGCCATCGAGCCGCCGCCGGAGGCCATCACGGGGCTGAGCGGGAAGTACCTTGAAGGCGTCGCGACCATCAAGGAACGGATAATTTTAGTCCTTAATCTCGACGAAGTGATTGACCTCGGCGAGCAACAATTATCGGCGGGCGCACCTTCGGGGACGGCGTGAGGCCGAGGGACTTTGTTGAAGATAAAGAAATCTTCGCGACACTTCGAGGGGATAGTCTGAAGGTGTCGTTCAACGGGAGACGGGCATGTCAACACAGTTGAGTAACGCGGGCGTGGGCGGCGGGAACGCCGGGCGGGTGCGGGAACAGGCGAGTCGGGTCGCGGAGGCGGCCCGCGAGATAGCGCGCACCGCGGACGAGGTGACGGCGGGTGCGGAGGCGCAGACCCGTTCGCTCGACTCGGCCGTCAGTCTCGCCAACGAGATGGCGGCCTCGCTCGGCGAGACGACGACGCAGGCCGAGTCGATCGCGACTTCGACGGAAGAGCTCGTCTCTTCCATCAACGAGACGGCCGCCTCCGTCGAGCAGGTCAGCGCGAACTCCATGAGCCTCGCCGCCTCGGTCACCGAGACGGCGGCCGCCATCGAGGAGTCGGCACGCTCCATCGAAAGCGTCACCGCCAGCGCGCAGGAGATGGCCACCTCCGCCGAAGAAGTGACCTCCGCGATGAACGAGATCGCGGCCTCCGTCAAGAGCGTGAGCGACGACACCGAAGCGCTCTCCGCTTCGGTCAACCAAACCGCCGTCAGTATGGAACAGGTGTCGCGCTCCGTCGATAGCCTCGCGGGCAGCGCCGACGACCTGACGGTCTCCGCGGAAGAGACGGCGTCGTCGATTAACGAGATGGCCGCCTCAATCGAAGAGGTCTCGGCCATGACGGAGAACCTCGCCTCGACCGTCGAGGAGGTCTCCACCTCGATGGAGGAGATGGCGCGCTCCGTGCAGGGCGTCGCGCAGAACACCGAACGAATCACCGAGGCGGCGACGGGCGCCGCGACGAGCGCCGCCGAGCTGGATCGCTCGCTGCGCTCCGTGGCCACGATGACCAAGCAGGCCGAAGAGGTCGCGGGCCGCGTCTCGCGCGAGGCCGAGCAGGGCGGCGCAGCGGCGCAGAAGTCAATTCAGGGGTTGGGGCGCGTCCGCTCCTCGATGGAGCAGTCGGCGACGGTCATCCGCGAGATGGGCAAGCGCTCAAGCGAGATCGGCGGCATCGTCAACACCATCAACGTCATCGCCGAGCGCACGAACATGCTCTCGCTCAACGCGTCCATCGAGGCGGCGCGCGCGGGCGAGGCGGGGCGCGGCTTCGCCGTCGTCGCCGAGGAGATACGCAACCTCGCCGACCGCTCGGCGCAGGCGACGGCCGACATCGCCGCCATCATCAAGGCGTTGCAGGACGTGGTGCAGGAGGCCGTGGCGGCGTCGGGTGAGGGGGTGCGCGTGGCGGAGGAAAGCGGCCGCCTCGCCGAGGAAGGCTCTGAAGGGCTGCGAAAGATTCTGAGCGGCATCAACGAGACCGCACAGATAGTCGGCCAGATTGCGCGCGCCACCGACGAACAGTTGGGCGCCGGCGCGCACGTCGTGACGGCGATCGACACGACCGCGGCGCAGGCCAAGCAGAGCACCGTCGCCACGGGCGAGCAGGCCACGGCCGCGCAGGAGATAGTCAGGGCGACGGCGCACATGCGCAAGACCGCCAAGGAAGTCAGTCAGGCGATGGGCGAGCAGGGGCGCGCCGCCCGCGAAATCATCAAGGCCGCGCAGAGCACGACGACGGTGGCGGTGCAGGTGCGAAAAGCCTCGGGCGAGCAGGCGGCGGCGGTCAAGCAGGTCGCGCAGGCGGTCGAGTCCATGCGCCGCGGCGCGGCCAGCACGTCGCGTGCGCTCGAAGAGCAGGCCACCGCGGGCGAGCAGGTCTCGAAAGAGTCAGCACGACTGGCGCGCATGGTCGCGGGAGTCAGCAAGGCCATGGGAGAACAGGCGACGGCCGCCGCACAGATAACCACCGCCGCGCACGACATGCGCCAGCAGTCCGAACAGGTCTCCAAGGCGATGGGCGAGCAGGCGCGCGCCGCCCGCGACATGACGACCGCCGCCCAGAGCATCTCCAAGGAGATCGGGCTCATCACGCGCTCGAACCGCCAACACCTGGGCTCGGCCGAACAGGTGCTGGGCACGTTGACCGACATCAGGCAGATCGTCGAGCGCAACGCGCGGGGAGTCGAAGCAACCTTGAGCGGCACCACGAATTTGATCGGGCGGGCACAACAACTCGCCGAACTCGTGGGCGACGCGGAAGGGACGGGCGAGAACGGTGCCGGCGGAGCGTCGTCTTCCGGCGCGCGCGCGAACGGGAGGGCGCGCCGCCAGAAAAAGAGTCGGATTACCGACGGGGCGGCCGAGGCGGGCGAGCCGGAACGGCCCGGCGGGTCGGAGTAACAGACGGCGGCGGCGTGCCCCGACCGGTTCGAGCTTGGCGCGGGCTTTTGTGTGAGCGGAGAGTAGTAACCTGACTTCCTCGACCAACCCAATCGGAGTCTTTACCACCGACGCGAGTCTCGTGGTTCAGATATGGGACGCGGCCCTCGAACGTCTGACGGGAATCACCGCGGACTCGGCCCGGGGGAAGCCTCTCGTCGAACTGATTCCCGGTTTAGAGGAGCGCCGGCTGCTCTCACATTTCAGGCGGGTGATGGACGAGGGCGTCGTGGAAGTCCTCGCGCCGGCCTTCCACCACTACCTGATTCCGTGTCCCCCGGCCGCGCCCTCGGAACGCTTCGACCGCATGCGGCAGCGCGTGACCATCGCGCCCCTGCTTGAGGAAGGCCGAATCGTCGGCGCGCTCGTCACGGTCGAAGACGTGACCGCGCGCATCGAGCGCGAACGCGCCCTCTCCGAACAACTCTCCGACGCACACGAAGACGCGCGCGTCGGCGCCGCCCTCGCCCTCGCGGGGGACGAGTCGCTCGAACCTTCGCGCCCGCTCCTCGCCGCGCTCGGGGACGAGAGTTGGCGCGTGCGGCGCGCGGCCGTAGAGGGTCTGGCCCGCCGCGCGGCGCCCGAAGCCATCATGGCGCTCCTGGCTTCGGTGCGCGAGAACCACCACAACCTCGCCGTCCTCAACAGCGCGCTTCAAGTGCTGGCGATGAGCGACGTGGACACGCTCTCGCCGCTCGTCGAATTTTTAAACGGCGAAGACGCAGACCTGCGCATACAGGCGGCGCTCGCCCTCGGCGAACAGCGCGACGCGCGCGCCGTGCCCGCGCTCGTCCGCGCGCTCGAAGACGAGGACGTGAACGTGCGTTACCACGCCGTCGAAGCGCTGGGTAAGTTGCGCGCGGCCGAAGCCGCCGACGCGCTCGCCGGTGTGGCCGAGACGCGCGACTTCTTCCTGGCCTTCCCGGCGCTCGACGCGCTGAAGCAGATCGGCGACGCGCGCGTCGTCCCGCGCGTCCTGCCGCTGCTCGAAGACGAGCTTCTGCGCGAGGCCGCCGCCGAACTGCTCGGTGAACTCGGCGACGAAGAATCGGTCGCGCCGCTGGCCGGACTGCTGAACACCCCGGACGCCCCGACGCGCGCCGCGGCGAAGGCGCTGGCCTCGCTCCACGACCGCTACGAGAAACTTTACGGCGAGGGGTCGTACATCGCCGACCTGAGCCGCGCGCGCATCAACCCGACGGGCGCACAGAACCTCCTCGAAGCTTTGGGGGAGACGGGAGGCGGCGACCTGCGCCCGCTCGCGCTGGTCGTCGGTTGGCTGGAGGGCGTGGCCGTCGAGCGCGCACTGACGCGCCTGCTCGGGCACAGGGACGCGCGCGGCGAAGTGCTCGAAGCGCTCGTGCGTCACGGCGCGCGCGTCACGGACTTGTTGATCGAACAGCTCGGAGCGGAAGACCTCGAAGTACGAAAGGCGGCGGCCGTCGCGCTCGGGCGGATCGGAGATGCGCGCGCCGTGCCCCCGCTGGTCGAAGTCCTCGAAGAGGACTCGGAGATAGTCATTGCGGCGGCCGACGCGCTGGCGAAGATCGGCGACCCGCGCGCCTTCGAGTCGCTGCTCGCGCGCGTCGGCGACCCCGTCGCGGCGGTGAGGCAATCGGCCGTCGGCGCGCTCAACTCGCTCGGCTCGCCCGAGATGCCCGCGCGCGTGCTGCCGCTCCTGTCGGACGACGACCCGAACGTGCGCGAATCGGCTGTCAAGATCGCCGGATACTTCGGCTACGCGCAGTGCGCAGACCTCCTGCTTGAGCGATGCCTCGACGAGGACGAGCGCGTACGCCGCGCGGCCGTCGAGCACCTCCCGTACCTCGAAGACGAGCGCGCCGCGCCCGCGCTCGTCCGCGCCTTACGACACGACACGCCGAAGGTGCGCGCCGCGGCCGCCGCCGCGATGGCGCAGTCGGAGGGGCCGGAAGTCTCGACTCATCTGATGGGGGCGCTCGCCGACGAAGATTCGTGGGTGCGTTACTTCGCCGCGCGCTCGCTCGGCCGGCAGGGGGTGAGCGAGAGCGCGGAGGCGCTGGCGGCACTCGTGCGGGATGATAAATCGAATCACGTGCGCATCGCGGCCGTCGAGGCGCTGGGGCGCATCGGCGGGGAGACGGCGGTTCGTGCGGTCTCACCTCTGGTCAACTCCGGCGAGCCTGACCTCGCACGCGCGGCCGCGGGCGCGCTCGGGATGACGAAAGGCGTGCGTACGGCGGAGTCTTAGCCGACGGCCGCGCGAGCCCGCGGGCGTTTAGTCGCGGGCGAAAGAACAATGGGCTTTCAAACGGGTGGTTTAGGATTAACGGGCGGCGCGGACAGGCTTCTGCGCGACCTGATACACGAGCGCACGGGGCTGTTCTTCGACAACGGCAGGGGCGACATCCTGACGGACAAGCTCTCGCCGCTCGTCGTCGAGCGCGGGTTCACGTCTCTCTTGGATTATTACTACCTGCTGAAGTACGACGAGACGGCGCGGGACGAGTGGCTGAACGTCATGAACGCGCTCTCCGTCCCCGAGACTTACTTCTGGCGCGAGATGGATCAGGTGCGGGCGCTGGTCGAGTGGGTCGTCCCGCGTTGGTTCGCGGCTCCGGGGGCGGGGCCGCTGAAGATTTGGAGCGCGGCGTGCGCGACGGGCGAGGAGCCTTTGACCATCGCGATGGCGCTCGACGAGGCCGGCTGGCTCGGGCGCGCGCCGGTCGAAATCCGCGCCAGCGACGCCAGCACCGCCGCGATAGAGAAGGCGCGGCGCGGCGTCTACCGCGAGCGCGCGTTCCGCAACCTGCCCGCCCACTTGCGCGACAAATATTTTACGCAAGAGGGCGCGACAAAAACGTGGCGCGTGGACACTAAGCTGCACGCCGCAATCGAATGGCGGGTCGTCAACCTGATCAACGAGGCGGAGGTCGCGCCGCTGGCGGCGGCGCACGTCATCTTCTGCCGCAACGTATTTATCTACTTCTCCGACCAGACGATTAGCAGGACGGTGCGCTCTTTCGCCGCGCACATCAGGCCGCCGGGCTACCTGTTCGTCGCCGCCGCGGAGTCTTTACTAAAGCTGTCCACCGATTTTGAATTACAAGAGGTCGGCAGCGCGTTCGTCTACGTGAGGCGGCCGGGCGCGGCCTGACTTCGGGCGCCACGATGCGAGGGCTATTCATGGACCGAGTTCTGAAAGTTCTGGTGGTGGACGACTCCGCCTACGTGCGGAAGGTCGTCAAGCAGATGCTCTCGCGCAGCCCCTTCCTCGAAGTGGTGGGGACGGCGCGCGACGGCCGCGAGGCGCTGGAGTTGGTGGCGCAGCTCAACCCGGACGTAGTCACCTGCGACCTCATCATGCCGGAGCTCGACGGCGTGGGGTTCGTGCGCGAGCAGATGGCGCGTCGCCCCCTGCCGATCATCATCATGAGCATCGCCAGCGAGACGGGCGAGGCCGCGCTGACCGCGCTCGACGCGGGCGCCGTGGACTTCGTCCAAAAGCCGACGGCGCTGGCGACCGAAAAAATTTTCGAGGTGAGCGACGAGCTGATCGAGAAGGTCAAGGCGGCCGCGAGCATACCGATGGCCCGCGTCAGAGTCGCACAGCCTCCGCCGGCGACCGCCGTTGAGGGGCCCCCGACGCCCGACGCCCCCGTCGCGCGCAGGGAGCTGGTGGACGTTGTGGTCATCGGGATTTCCACCGGCGGGCCGCAGGGCTTGAAGCAGCTCATCCCGCAACTGCCCGCGGACTTTCCCGTGCCCGTCGCGATGGTCATGCACATGCCGGTGGGTTACACTGAAATGTACGCACGCAAGCTCGACGAACTGTCGCCGCTCGAAATCCGGGAGGCGCGCGAGGGGGACGTGATGCGGGCGGGCTCGGCGCTGCTGGCCCAGGCCGGCCGTCACCTGACCTTCCGCCGCCGTACCGACGGGGAGGTCGTCGCGCATCTAGACTCGAAGCCCTTCGAGACGCCCCACCGCCCTTCGGTGGACGTGCTCTTCCAGTCGGCCGCGGAGGTCTACGGGCAGAGGGTTCTGGGCGTGGTGATGACGGGGATGGGGTCGGACGGGCGCGCGGGCGCGGCGTGGATCAAGGCGCAGGGCGGGCTGGTCTACACCGAGAGCGAAGAGACGTGCGTCGTGTACGGCATGCCCTACTCCGTGGTCGAGGCCGGCCTGAGCGACATGAGCGTGCCGCTCGACCGGATGGCGCTGGCGATACGGGAGGCGGTATGAGTAAAAAGATAATGGTCGTTGACGACTCGGCGCTCTCCCGCCGAACGCTGCGGCGCATACTTGAGGGCGCCGGCTACAGCGTCGTGGAGGCGGACGAGGGCATGGCCGCGCTCGAACTCTACTTCATCGAGAAGCCCGACTTAGTTCTCCTTGATTTAGTGATGAAGGGCATGTACGGGCTCGACGTGCTGGCGAAGCTGCGCGAGATGGACGCCGACGCGCGCGTGATAGTCGCCAGCGCCGACATCCAGACCTCGACGCGGTCGTTGGTCGAGGAGGCGGGCGCGACCGACTTCATCAACAAGCCCTTCTCGACGGAGAACGTGCTCGGCGCCGTCAATTCTGTGCTCGGGGGTGAAGCAGCCTGATGGACTTGACCGAACGCCAGCGCGACGCATTGTCGGAGTTAATCAACATCGCGTTCTCGCGGACGGGGGCCGCCCTCTCCGAGTTGACCGGGCAGCGCGTCATCCTCAACGCGCCCGAAGTCTCCATCCACCCGACGACGGAGCTGCCCACCGCGCTCGCCAAGTTCATGCCCGGCGAGGTCGCCTCCATCCATCAGGTCTTCGGCGGGCCGGTCGCGGGCGACGCGCTGCTCCTGCTCAACCACGAGGGCGCGGTGCAGTTGACCGACCTGTTGACGACGGACGGGCACGCCCCGTCGAGCCGTCTGGACGAGTCGGCGCGCGAGGTGTTGACCGAGGTGGGGAACATCCTGCTGAACGCCTGTCTGGGCATGTTCGGCAACCTGCTCGACGTTCACGTCTCGTTCTCGGTGCCGCGGCTGCACATGGAGACGCTGGACGAGCTGCTCGGCTCGATCAGCGCGGCCGCCGGGGAGCCGCGGTACGCGCTGGTGGTCTACACGGCCTTCCAGATTCGCGACAGCGCCGTCCGGGGTTTCCTCGTGATGGTCCTGAGCGTCACCTCCCTCGACCGTCTGATTCAGGAAGTCGGCGCGTGGGAAGAGCGGCAGGATCACTCTTAAACTTCGCCCGACGACTGACACCTCGCAGTCATGACGAGAACCGCCACACACGAAGACCCGCTGCTCAGCGCGGCCATGCTGCGCTGGATGAACGACCTCGCCGTGCAGGGCATCCTCGTCACGGACGCCGACCTGCGTATCCGCGCGTGGAACCGCTGGCTGGAAGAGCACAGCGAGTTGGGCGCGGACGAAGTGCTGGGCCGCAACCTCCTCGAAGTCTACACGGAGCTGGAGAAGAGGCGGCTCGACCGTCAATACAAGTGGGTGCTGGAGGGGCAGACGCGTGTGCTGTCGCAGCGTCTGCACGGCCACCTGCTGCCGCTCCCCACCAACTTTAATCTGGGCGGCTTTACGGAGATGCAGCAGTCGGCGCGAATCTCGCCGCTTTTCGACGACGGCGGGCACGTCATCGGCACCGTGACCGTCATCGAGGACGTGACCGAGCGCGTCGCGCGCGAGACCGAGTTGCAGGCCGAGGTGGACGCGCGCACGCAGGCGCTCGCGAGGGAGAAGGCCGCGCGCGAAGAGGCCGAGGAGGCCAACCACCTCAAGGACGAGTTCCTCGCCACGGTCTCGCACGAGCTGCGCACGCCCCTGACCGCCATCCTCGGCTGGTCGAACATGCTGCTCGCCGGTGACCTCAACGACGCGGCGCGCGACCGCGCGCTCGAAGTCATCCACCGGAACGCGCAGGCGCAGAACCAGCTCATCAGCGACCTGCTCGACGTGTCGCGCATCATCAGCGGTAAGCTCCGGCTCGACCTGCGCACGGTCGAGCTCTCTCCCATCCTGGAGGCGGCCGTCGAGGCGACGCGCCCGGCGGCCGAGGCGAAAGGCGTCCACCTCACCACGTCGCTCGACCCGTACGCCGGGCCGGTCAACGGCGACGCCGACCGCCTCCAGCAGGTGGTCTGGAACCTTCTGACGAACGCCATCAAGTTCACGCCCGAAGGCGGCCGGGTAGAGGTCAAGTCCGAGATCGCCGGGACGCGTGTCGAGATCACGGTGCGGGACACCGGCATCGGTATCGCGCCCGAGTTCCTGCCGCACATCTTCGACCGCTTCCGACAGGCCGACCCCGGCACCAACCGAATTCACGGCGGGATGGGGTTGGGATTGTCCATCGTCCGCCAGTTGGTCGAACTGCACGGCGGCATGATCCGCGCGAAAAGTCAGGGCGAGGGGAGGGGGGCGACCTTTACCGTCAGCCTGCCCTTCGTCAAGACCGAGCAAGAGCCGAAGCCGGCGGAGCGTAGGCCGCCCGCCGCGGCCGTCCGGCTTGAGATCGAGTGCCCTCCCGCCCTCCGCGGCCTGCGGGTGCTGGTCGTTGACGACGAAGCCGACACGCGCGACATGCTGCGCGCCGTGCTCGAACACTGCCACGCCGAAGTCATCACGGCCGGGTCCGCGTCCGAGGCGCTTGAGGCAATCGCCCAACTCCGCCCCGACGTTTTAATCAGCGACGTGGGGATGCCCGGCGACGACGGCTACTCTCTCATCGCCAAAGTGAGGGCGCTGCCCGCGGAGCGCGGCGGGCGAATCCCGGCGGCGGCCCTGACCGCATACGTCAGGGCCGAAGACCGCGTGAAGGTGCTCCGCTCCGGCTTCCAACTGCATGTACCGAAGCCCGTCGAGCCGGCCGAGCTGGTGACGGTGGTGGCACACCTCGCCGGCCGTTCGGGGGACGAATAAAGTCGGCGGGTCTCGTAAATATCCGTACCGCGCACTCCATAGCAACAGTTTCGCGCAGACGACGCGGCGCGAAAAAAAATCTTGACACGCTTCCACGCCGCGCCGTAGTGTAGATACGCCCTACAGAAAATGATCTCCTGCCGGTGGGGACCTCTCAGCTTTCGCCGGCTCGACCACGAACAGTTCGTCCGACATCTCGCGGCCTTCTCCCCGTCCAACACCTTCGGGCTGCTAAGTCTTCTCGTACTGCTCTCGTACCGCCCTGGTGTGACACGCCGGAGGACCGTTTGAACAGCCACCCGGTACGCCCACACCCACAGCCGCGCGCGTCGGCGGGGCGGACAGTCACGCCCGGCTCACCCGATTTTGCCCGATCCGTCTGAAAGGAAAGCGGAATGAGGATAATGCTTAAACTGCTCGCGGCGGTACTCCTGACGGCCGCCTACGCCTCGGCTCAAGACAGGCCGCGCAACTCCGGGCAGGCGGTAGGCGACCCGCGGCCCGTCAAGGACGAGGGCGGCAAGTCCGCCCGCACCGCCAGCGCGTCCGGCTCCAACTCGCCCGAGGCCATGTCGTCGTCGCCCTTCCCGACGCCCACGCCGACCGACACGCGCTTCATCGTGGACGAGGATGCGGGGCTCGACACGGGCTGCACCTTCCGCTCCGAGGGCTCGCTGAAGTTCAAGGTGAAGGTCAAGCGTTACTTCGGGGCTTTGAGCGGCGACGGCACGCTCGCCGACGCGCAGGCGCTCGTCGCCAACGGCGTGCTGTCGCAGTACGCCACGCTCCAGATGCCCGCCTACGACGTGGACTACAGCTCGCCCTCCGGGGAGTTCCACCCTGAGCGCGACCGCGTCCTCTTCAACGGCGTCCCCATCGGCAACCTTGAGGGCGACGCCTACCTGCGCGGCATCGACGGCACCTGGATCATGAACGAGTTCAAAGTCCCGATCGGCCTCGTCCGCTTCGGCCAGAAGGGGAGTAACGGCGGGGAGCCGAGCGAGGGCGAGAACGAGATCGAGATCCTCATCGACCAGGCCAACGCCGAGAGCGGCGAGGAGGTCTGGTGTACGGCCATCGACTGGGCCTCGCTCAGCTTCAAGGCGCTCGCGCCCGTCATCATGGTTCACGGTAACAACTCGGACGGCGAGTTCTTCACGACGTTCGACTTCGTGGGGGACTTCGTGGAGAAGAAGGTTCCCTACGACAACACCATCCACATGGCGACGGACTCGATCAAAGAACACGGCGAGGCGCTCGGCTCGCTGATACCGGCCCGGGCGAAGGAGTTCGGCGCGCACAGCGTCCACATCATCGCGCACAGCAAGGGCGGGCTCGACACGCGGGAGTTCCTCGCGCACCACCTCCCGCAGAACTTCGGCGTCCACTCGGTGACGACGCTCTCGACGCCGCACCACGGCTCCGTGCTGGCGGACTATTCGGTCGTCTCCAAGCGGGCCTCGGTGCTGGGCGCCGCGCTCTACTCCGACACCCGCGCGCTCGCGTTATTCGCCAAGGCGTGGCCGACCGACAAGGGGCGCGCCGACCTGGCCGTTGACTACGTGACCAACTCGTTCAACCCGGAGAACCAGCCGAAACTCCCGCGCGAGCTGACCGTGGACGGCGAGGCCGCGCGCGTCCACTACTTCTCCTACGGGGCGGACGCGAACCTCAACGACAGCCACAGCATCTTCGGCATCCCGACCATCACCTCCGTCCTGCCGGACGAGACGAAGGGCGCGTGCGGCTTCCTCACCCACGTCCTCTGCGTCGCCGCCTACAGGGTGATGGGGAACGTCGCGTCCGTGGAGCTGGAGCCCAAGAAGGTGTTGGGCGTGACCATCGGCCACGGCGTCAAGGAGAACCCGACCGCGACCTTCCAGGAGAACGACTTCCTCGTCACGGTCAACAGCTCCAAGCTCGGGCCGCTCTTCATCGCGCAGCCGCAGCGGGACGCCAACCACGCCTCCATCGCCGACAAAGACCTCGGGCGCGCGGTGCTCAACCTGATCCGCCTCTCGCAGCCGATTCAGTGAAGGGAGGTTCGGCGTGGGCCTGAAGTCGTTCTTGCTGATGCTCGGCGCGGCGCTGCACCTGACCTCGCCGTCCTGCGCGACCGGCGGCGGCGTGCCGCGGGCGGCCGCGACCGGCGAGGTCTACGCCGTGCGCTTCCCCGCGGACTGGACGGCGCAGTCCGACTCGCGTGGGACGTTCGTGATGACGCTCCCGTACGTCTTCGAGGTGCGGAAGGAGCCGTCCGCGCCGTGGGGCGAACTGCTCTTCGCGCTCAAGTCTTCTTCCGTCAGCCTTGAGCGCTACGCGGTCAGGCTCGGGCGCGAGTCCGAGGTCGCGCCCGCGCCGGCGGGCGCGTGGGAGCGCGCCGCCACGGTCTCGTCCGGCAACTCTTACTTCGGCGAGCACGGCACGCGCCTCTTCCCCGTGACGAAGGAAGACGGCGCGCGCCCCGAGTTCGAGTTCGGGGGCAGGACGTACAGGAGGACGGGCGAGGTCTGGTCAAAGGTGATGGTCTCGCCGGGGCAGACCTTCCTCGCGCTCCTGACCTACTCGTCGCCCGACAAGGCCACGCAGGGCCACGTCATCTTCGGCGGCGGCGAGCCGAGGCGCGGCCGGTTCTACTGGGACATTTATGCGGCGGCCGCCGGCGAGAAAGTCGCCTCCGGCAGCTTCGACTTCGCGGACGCCTCACCCGGCATCCTGTCCGCGACGGCCCAGTGGGTCGGCGAAAAGTATCTGCTGCTGCCACAGGACGAGGCCGCGCAGAGCTGTCTCCTGATTCCCGCACGCGACGGCCTTCCCGACTAGTCGCGCCCTGACAGTAATCCGAGGCAATTATGACCCGCATTCAAAAAGCGCTCGCCCTCCTGACGCTCCTGCTGTTCACCCCCGAGACGCCGGCGCAGATCGTCAATAACCCGGCCCCCTCGGCGCAGCTCTCGACGCAGGACGTGCGCGGCGCGGTCGTCCTGCACGGCTCGGTCGCGACGATAGCGTTCCCCGTAGACCCCGGGCCGGGCGGGGGCGACCTCTTCAGGGTCGTGCTCCAAAGCCCGCAGGCCGTCGTCACGCTCGTCGCGCCCGGCGGCACGGAGGTCACCGCGTCGAACGCGCAGTCGCTCGGGTACGAGTACACGGCCGTCGCCGACGGGACGGCCGAGCAGAACGCGCTGGTGCCGACGGTCGGCGCGGGGCCGTCCTACGTGCTCATCATGCTGCCGGAGTCGCCGGCGGCGGGCACGTATCAGGTCAAGGTTGACGCCTCTTCGCTGCCGGCCGACGTTTCGGTCATCGCCAGCTACTTTTCGTCCTCGGCCCTGAAGGCCGGCGTCACGACCACCGCGGGGCAGTACCGCACCAACGAGCGCGTCTTCATTCACGGCGTCGTCTTCGACGGCCCGGCGCCCGTCACGAACGCCGTGGTGACGGCCAGGGTCATCGACCAGGCGGACGACGTGAACCAGCCCGTCAGCGTCACGCTCCAGGACGGCGGCCAGTACGACGCCGCCGCGGGCGACGGCATCTACACCGGGACGTTCGTCCCGACCCTCGCGGGGGACTACGTCGTCGGGCTGAGGGCCACGGGCACGGGGGCCGGCGGCGCGGCCTACTCGCGCACCGTCGGCACGAGCTTCCGCGTCATCGTCCCGCCCGCGAGCTTCACCTCGTTCACGGACGCGGGGGCGGACGACAACGCCAACGGGCTTTACGACCGTCTCGTCGTCAACGCGAACCTGAGCGTCGGCACGGCCGGCCGCTACCAGTTCGGCGTCACGCTGGCCGCGAGCAACGGCAAGGAGTTGACCGCGCGCTCCGAGGCCGTGCTCGCCGCCGGGTCGCAGCAACTCCCCGTGTCGTTCGCGGCGAAGGACGTGCTCGCCCTCGGCGTCGGCGGCCCGTACGAGCTCAGGAACGCGTCGCTCACCTTGATGGGCGCGGCCGAGAACCAGACCTCCGACTTCCGCGAGAGCGCGGGCCAGACCCTCGCCTACGCGCGCACGTCCTTCGAGCGCCCGGCCATCCTCTTCACGGGCAACAACAGCGCGGCCGGGGTGGACACGAACGGCAACGGCAAGTACGACCTGCTCAGGGTGCAGGCCGAGGTGGACGTGCGCGCGGCCGGCTACTACACGTGGAGCGGCGGGCTGCGCGACCCCGGCGGCAAGCAGATAGACCTCGTCGCCGACGACGGAAATCTCCCGGCCGGACTTAACACCGTCACGCTCGACTTCGACGGGACGAAGATCGCGCGCAACGACAAGGACGGCCCCTACTCGGTCACCTCCGTGCTCATGTACAGCTCGGACGCGTCGGCCATCGTGGACGAGCTGATGAAGACGCAGCCCTTCTCCGTGGCCGACTTCGAGTGCGCGGGCGTCGTCGCGCCGCCCATCCAGTCCGCCGCGCTCACGCCCGCGACGGTCATCGGCGGGAACTCGACGAAGCTGCGCGTCAACTTCGCGCAGGCCGCGGGCGCCTGCGGCGCGAAAATATCGCTGAGCAGCAGCAACCCGTCTGCCATCGCGGCCGTGATCCCGACCGACGTGATCGTCGCGCCCGGCCAGAATTTCGTCGAGGCGTCCGTGGTGACTTCGGGCGTCGCGGCGACGACGCAGGTCGTGCTCACGGCGACGGCCGGCGCGACCAGCGAGTCGGTGACGCTGACCATCACGCCGAGCGCGCTCAAAAACCTGACGCTCGCGTTCCCGTCCATCCAGGCGGGCGGGGCGTTCGCGGGCAAGGTGGAGCTTGACGGCGCGGCGCCGCCGGGAGGCGCCAGCGTCGCCCTGTCGAGCAGCGACCCGGTCAACGCGCCCGTCGCGGCAACCGTCGTCGTCCCGGCCGGCGTGAGGGACGCCGAGTTCGTCGTCCAGACAAACGCGGCGCTGCAAGCCAGCGTCTCGCCCGTCTTCTCGGCCTCTTACGGCGGCGTGACGAAGACGGCCTCGATCACGATCTTCGGAGAGGTCTTCATCGACGGCTCCATCACTCCGGGCGGCCCGCCCGTCACCGTCAACGCCGCGCAGCCCGGCCAGAACTTCCGCCTCGCCTTCGCGGGCGCCGCCGGCCAGCGCGTCAGCGTGAGGATTACCGGCGTGACCATCGGCGCCAACTGCTGCGGCTCGCGCGTCTCGGTCAAGAACCCGGACGGGACGTATCTGCTGTCGCCGCAGTGGGCCGGCCTCAGCGGCTCGTTCATCGAGCCGCTGACCCTGCCGACCGCCGGGACGTACAACTTAATCGTTGACCCCGTCGAAGCGAACACGGGCGGCATGACGCTGACCATGTACGACGTGCCGCCCGACGTCTCGGCCGCCGTCACGCCCGGCGGCCCGCCGGTCACCGTCACGACGACCACGCCCGGCCAGAACGCGCGCGCGACCTTCGCCGGCGCCGCCGGCCAGCGCGTCAGCCTGAAGGTCGGCGGCCTCACGTTCAACTACGGCTACGTCACGATCTACAAGCCGGACGGGACGCCGCTGACAAACTCGGCCTTCGCCGGCGCGGGCGGCACGTTCATCGACGCCGTGACCCTGCCCTCGGCGGGGGATTACACCGTCCTCGTTGACCCGACCGAACACTACACGGGCGGCGCGACGCTGACGCTCTACGACGTGCCGGCCGACGTGTCCGGCAGCATCAGCGCGGGCGGGTCGCCCGTCACGGTCGCGACCTCCGCGCCGGGGCAGAAGGCCCTGCTCACCTTCAACGGCACTTCGGGCCAGCGCGTCAGCCTGAAGGTCACCGGCGTCTCCCTGACGGGCGGCAGCGGCTACGCGGACGTGTACATCAAGAAGCCGGACAACGGCACGCTCGCCTCGACCACGGCCTCGTCCTCCGGGGCCTTCATCGACACGCAGACGCTCGCCGTGGCGGGCGCCTACTCCGTGTCCGTCATCCCGCGCGACACTAACGTCGGCAGCCTGACCCTCACGCTGTACAACGTGCCGGCGGACGCGACGGGCAGCATCCCGGCGCCCGGCACCCCCGTCACCGTGACGACGAGCGTGCCGGGCCAGAACGCGGCCGTCTCGTTCAACGGCGCGGCCGGGCAGAGGGTGACGGTCAACGTCGGCGGCGTGAACCTGACGGGCGGCAACGGCTACGTTGACGTGTTCCTGAGGAAGCCCGACGGCGCGACGTTAGGCTCGGCCACCTACGTCTCCTCCGGCGGCGGCTTCATCAACACGCAGACGCTTGAGGCGGCCGGGGTCTACACCATCTACGTCAACCCGCAGGGGTCGAACACGGGCAGCGTCACGCTGACCCTCAACGACGTTTCGGCGGACGTGACGGGCGCCGTCACGACGGGCGGCCCGTCCGTCACGGTGACGACGACTTCGGCCGGGCAGAACGCGCGCCTCACGTTCGACGGCGCGGCCGGACAGCGGGTGAGCGTCAACGTCTCCACGACCTTCGGCGGTTGCTGGTACCTCAACATCTACAAGCCGGACGGGTCGCTGTTGACGGGAGGTAACAACTGCGGCAGCGCTTCGTTCGTCGATCCGGTGGCGCTGCCGGTTTCGGGCACGTACACGATTCTCATCGACCCCTCGGGCGCGGCGGTCGGCTCGGCGACCGTGACGCTCTACGACGTGGTTGACGTGAGCGGCTCGGCGACGGTCGGCGGACCTGCGGTCTCCACGACCATCGCGACGCCGGGGCAGGTCTCGCGCCTGACCTTCGACGCCGCGGCCGGGCAGCGGGTGAGCATCAACGTGACGACCACCTTCAGCGGCTGCTGGTACCTCAACGTTTACAGGCCGGACGGGTCGCTGCTCACGGGCGGCAACAACTGCGGAAGCTCCTCCTTCATCGACCCGCTGACGCTCCCCGCCGGCACGTACACGGTGCTCATCAACCCCTCGGGGGCGGGCACCGGCACGGCGACCGTCAGGCTCTACGACGTGACGGACACGACCGACACGGCCGTGCTGGGCGGGCCGGCCGTGAGCGTGAGTGTCGGCACGCCCGGCCAGGTCGCGCGACTCGCGTTCGAGGGCACGGCCGGGCAGAGGGTGAGCGTCAACAGCACCTCGAACTTCACCGGCTGCTGGAACCTCGGGCTGTACAAGCCGGACGGGAGTCAGTTGACGAACGTCTTCTACTGCGGCAGCAGCATCTTCGTCGAGCCGCAACTGCTCCCCGCGACCGGGACGTACACGGTGCGCGTAGACCCGTCGGGGACCGGCACCGGCACGGCCAACGTCAGGCTCTACGAGGTGGTTGACCTGACGGGGACGGCCGAGGTCGGCGGCCCTTCGGTCACGAACACCATCGCGACGCCGGGACAGGTCGCGCGGCTTACGTTCGCCGGCACGGCGGGGCAGAGGGTGAGCGTCAACAGCGTCTCGAACTTCAACGGCTCAGGCTGCTGGAACCTCGGCGTCTACAAGCCCGACGGGTCACAGTTGAGCAACACCTTCAACTGCGGCAGCACCTTCGTCGAGCCGCAGGCGCTGCCGGTCTCGGGCACCTACACGCTGGTCATAGACCCCTCCGGGGCGATCACCGGCACCGCGACCGTCAGGCTCTACGACGTGGTTGACCTGACCGGGACGCTGGTCATCAACGACCCCGCGGTCGGGCTGACCACCAACGCGCCGGGGCAGAACGCGCGGCTCACGTTCGCCGGCACGGCGGGGCAGCAGGTGACGGTGAGGGTCACGGGCAGCACGTACAGTTGCGTCAGGGTGACGCTGCTCAAGCCCGACAATACCTCCGTGACCAACGTCTTCTCGTGCGGCAGCAGCTTCAACCTCTCGACCCAGACGCTGCCGACGACCGGCACCTACGCCGTCACCGTTGACCCCAACAGCGCCAGCATAGGGAGCATCAGCGTCCGAGTGACCAGCCCCTAGCCGGCCTGAAACATTCCGGGGCGGGAGTTGACCCGCCCCGGAATGTTTCAAGGCATCCCTATACCTAATCGCTGCTTGGCGAAAGGCGCTCGAAGCACTGCTGCGCTTGATAATAATCTTTGCAACGCATCCTTTTAGACCATGTATTCGTCCGGGCGGGCTACCGCCTCTAACGCCTTGCCGTAGAAGTCTTCGCCCCCGAAATTTCCCGATTTAAGAACGACGTGCAGGCGGAATTCCCCGAGGGAGACGCAGAGCGGGACGCCGGGGGCGATGTTCTTTCCGACCCGCAGGGCCCCCAAGTTTAGGTGCCGACACACGGCCCCGGAAGTCTCGCCCCCCGCGACGATCAGCCCCCCCACGGCCTGCCCCGTGAGCACCTCCAGCACCAACCCGGCCACGTAGTCGGAGACGGCCTCGCCCAGTCCGCCGGCGTTCATTCCTCTGCCGGCCGCCCATTCCTGCGCCTCCCTCACTTCGGCAGGGTCGCCGGAGGTCGTCAAGAGGCAGGGCCGGCCGTGGGAGAGTTCTCGCCGCAGTTGCGCGACCAGCGCCGGCCGGTCGAGTACGCCGCCCAGAATATCACTCGGCCGCAGGCGGGTGACCCAGGCCCCCCGGCCGGCGAGCCACGCATTCTGCCGCCGCGTGGCCTCAGAGCAACTGCCCGCAACGATGAGGCTCCCGGCCCCCGCTTCAGCCTCTGTCCAAGGCGGGGGCTGACCGGTGGCGTCGCCGACAAGCCCGCGCTCGGCCCAAATGCGAGGCAGCCACGCGCCAAAGCCGGAACTGCCGCTGAGCAGCCTCAGCCTCGCCGTCGCGCGGCAGATAATCTCCATGTGGCGTTCGCTTAAACAGTCCACGACCGCGACCGTGACCCCCTCACGTCGCAGCTCCGTCAGACGTTCTTCGAGCCTCCCGTGCCCGGCCTCCACGTCTTCGTATGAAGCCAGCCCCACCTTCCGCCGCGTCTGCCGGCCGAGGAGGTCAACGAGGTTCGGGTTGGTCATCGGCGTGAGCGGGTGGTGGCGCATGGGCGAGTCGCTCAGCAGCCGCCCGTGGACGAAGTGATAGCCCCGGTATGTCGTCCTCCCGTTGACGGGCAGCGCCGGGACGGCGACGGTGAAGTCTTCGCCGAGTTCGTCGAGCGCCGCCTCTATCGTCGGGCCGATGTTGCCTTCGGGGGTGGAGTCGAAGGTGCTGCAATATTTTATCTGGAAGAGTCGGGGTTCGCGCGCGCGTAGCACGCGGATGGCCGCGCGCGTGCGCTCGTAGGCGACCGCGGGCGCGGCGTTGCGCGTCCCCTCCGCCATGACGACCGCGTGGTAGCCTTCGCTCCACCTCAGAAACTGTTCCGGCGAAGGCAGGTCTATGACGAGCAGCGTGCGGACGCCGCGCTCGGCCAGCATCCCCGCGAGGTCGCTGGCGCCCGTGTCGTCGTCCGCCACGGTTGCGAACAGTAGTCTGTGCATCGTTGTTGTGTCGGGTCGGGAGGCGCGCCCGGAGCTCGGCTAGGCGCCGCGGCGACGGGGGAGCGCTTCGCGGATGGCTTCGAGGCTGGTGTGCAGGCTCGACAGGACGGGCACGCTTAGTCTGCCGGCGACCTTCGGCAGGACGCGGGCCATGGAGACCTGCGCGAGCACGATGACGGACGCGCCCCGCGCCTCAAGCCGCGAGACGGCTTCCAGCAGCAGCGCGTCGTGCCGCTCGGCGTCGTTCGCGAGCAGCGCGTCGTAGGCTCCGTCGGCGACCTCCTCGATGATCTCGACATCCGCACCGGCCTCCTCCGCGGCTTCCGTAATCAACCTGCGCGTCGGGCCGAGGGTGGGCGGGAAGGTGGCGGCGACTCCGACGCGCCCGCCTGCGCGCGCGGCCTTGCGGGCCATCGGGTAGTCTATCTTCAGCACCGGCAGCTCGAAGCGGCCGGCGATGTCCGTCGCCATCTCTTTCGACACGGAGGAGCAGGTGATCATCGCCGCCTCCGCCCCGTAAGTCTCGGCCGCGGTCTTGATCATGTCCGTCAGCCTCGCCCGCGCGGTCTCAAGGTCTTTGGCCGCGAGCAGCCGCAGCAGCCCGTCGTCGAGCAGGTTGGTGATCTCCAGCTCGGGGGCGGCCTCCGTGTAGAACTGCATCAGGGGGGCGACGGCCGCCGGCGAAGTGTGTATGAAGGCGAGCTTCCTTTTTTCCATGGCGGAGGCTGCGAGTCCGGGGCGCGGCACGTTTGCGCGCGCTTGCTAAGGGATGTGGCCGAGCGGCAGACATCATACAGCAGAGCCTGTTTGAGACGTAACCGCCCCGCCGGCACGGGCGCGCCGCGGCGACCCTTTTGACTTCTCACGCGCTTTATGATGTTCTATCCGCGCTTTCACCACCTTGAAAGACCTTCGCTGCCAATGAAAAGATTTCTCTACACGCTGTGTATCACGGGGGCTCTCTGCGCCCTCTTCGCCGCCTCGGGCTGCCAGACGGGCGGGCAGGGCGGCGCCCCGAAGGGCGGGTCGGCCAAGCGCGTCGGCGTCACGCTGCTCACGCGCGAGCACGAGTTCTACCGCGAGCTGGAGGCGGGCTTGCGCGAGGCGGCGGCGAAGGCCGGCTACGAGGTCATCGTCACCTCGGGCGACTTCGACCTCGCCAAGCAGCAGTCGCAGATAGAGAACTTCGTCGTCCAGCGCGTGGACGCCATCGTCGTCTGCCCCGCCGACTCGAAGGGCATCGGCCCGGCCATCGACCACGCGAATCAGGCCGGCATCCCCGTCTTCACGGCCGACATCAAGGCGCAGGGCGGGAAGGTCGTCTCGCACATCGCCTCGGACAGCCTCGCGGGCGGGCGGCTGGCGGGCGAGTACATCGCCAAGGCGCTCGGCGGGCAGGGCGAGGTCGGCATCATCGGCCAGCAGGAGGTGCAGTCGGGGCTCGACCGCGAGAACGGGTTCAAGGAGGAGGTGCAGAAGCACCCCGGCATCAAGGTCGTCGCGGTCCTGAACGGCAAGGGCGTCAGGGATCAGGCGCTCAAGGCGGCCGAGGACATGCTACAGGGGAACCCCGGCCTGAAGGCCATCTTCGGCATCAACGACGACAGCGCGCTCGGCGCGCTCTCGGCCGCCGAGGCGCGCGGGCGCAAAGACCTCGTCATCGTCGGCTACGACGCCACGCCCGAGGCCGTCAGCGCCATCAAGCGCGGCAGCCAGCTCAAGGCGGATGTGGCGCAGCAGCCGCGCGACATCGGCGCGAAGACCATCGAGGCCATCGTCACGCACTTCGGCGGCGGGCAGCCCGCGGCGAACATCGCCGTCCCCATCAAAGTCGTTGACGCCGAGTCGCTGAAGTAACCAACGGAGCAAAGAATGAGCGAGGTTGTCAGAGACCGCGCGGCCGGCCTCGGCGGGCGCTACCTGAACCGGCAGCGCCTCGCGGAGTACGTGATCGTGGCCGCCATCGCCGTCGAGGCCGTGGTCTTCGCCTCCATCGCCCCGCAGTTCCTCTCCGTCCCGAACCTCGTCAACGTCGCGCTGAGCATCGCCATCACCGGCATCCTCGCCGTCGGGATGACGATGGTCATCCTCACCGGCGGCATCGACCTCTCGGTCGGCTCGGTCGTGGCGCTCGCCGGGGTGGTCGCCGCCATGCTGGCCGCCGCCGGGGGCTCTTGGGGCGTCGCGCTCGGCGTCGCCGCGGCGCTCGCCATCGGGCTGGGCGTCGGTTTCTTTAACGGCGTCGTCGTCGCGCACTTCCGCGTCCCGCCCTTCGTGGCCACGCTCGCCATGCTGACCATCTGCCGGGGCCTGGCCTTCGTCCTCTCGGGCGGCCGCTCCATCGGGGACCTGCCCGAGGGCTTCAACTTCGTCGGGCGCGAGCGGGTGCTCGGCCTCCCGCTCCCCGTCATCCTGATGGCGGCCGTCTTCGTCGGCGGGTGGTTCCTGCTGCGCCGCACCGTCATCGGCCGCTACATCTACGCGGTCGGCGGCAACCGCAAGGCGACCTTCTTCGCCGGCGTCAACACGAAGCGCGTGCTGCTCCTCACCTACGTGATCAACGGCCTGCTCGTGGGGCTGGCCGGCTTCGTCCTCGCCTCGCGGCTGGGGGCGGGCATCCCCAACTCCGGGATACAGTACGAGCTGGACGTGATCGCGGCGGTCGTCGTCGGCGGCACTTCCCTGACGGGCGGGCAGGGGAGCGTCGTCGGCACCTTCTGGGGGGCCGTCTTCATCGGCGTCCTGAACAACGGGCTTAACCTGTTCGGCGTAGACCCCTACATGCAGAAGATCGCGCTCGGCGTCGTGCTGCTGCTGGCCGTCTTCGCCGACCAGGCCGGCAAGACGCGCGGCACGGCCGAGGCGTAACGGCCGCGCGGCTCCGGCCTGACCCATGAACGCAGCCCGCAATACTTTCCTGGAAACTCCGCGTATGTCCCTGTTGACGCGCCTGAGGGTCGTCGCCGCCCTCTGCCTGATTCTCGTCGCCGCCGTCTCGCCCGCGTCGGCGCGGCAGCAGCCCGCGCCCTTTCGCCCGCCCGCCGTCCCGCTCGTCACGCACGACCCGTACTTCAGCGTGTGGTCTTTCAACGACTCGCTGGCCGGCGACCGGACGCGCCACTGGACGGGCGCGTTTCACGGCATGGTCTCGATGGCGCGCGTGGACGGCAGGCCCTACCTGCTGATGGGGCAATCCTACGGCTCGCTGCCGGAGCCGATGAGACAGGCGCGCGTGGAGGTGCTGCCGACGAGAACCGTCTACGAGTTCGAGGGCGGCGGCGTGCGCGTCTCGCTCACCTTTATGAGCCCGCTGCTGCCGCACGACTTGGAGGTCATGTCGCGCCCCGTCACCTACCTGACCTGGGACGTGAGGGCCACGGACGGGCGCGAGCACCAAGTCTCAATCTACTTCGACTGTACGGCGGAGTTGGCCGTCAACACGACGTACGAGAAGGTCATTTGGTCGCGGCTCAAGGCGGGCGACCTGCGCGTGCTGACGTTCGGGTCGCAGCTCCAGCCCGTGCTCGAACGCTCGGGAGACGACCTGCGCATAGACTGGGGCTATCTCCACCTGGCGCTGCCGCCGTCGTGGAACGTCCCGGACGCCATCGTCTGGAATCAGGCGGCGCGCGCGGGCTTCGCCAAGGCGGGGACGCTGCCCGACTCCGACGACGCGCGCATGCCGCGCGTGGCGCGGGAGGAGACGCCGGTGCTCGCCGCCGCGACCGACCTCGGCGCGGTCGGCGCGGCCCCCGCCTCGCGCCACCTGATGCTCGCCTACGACGACCGCTACTCCGTCGAATACTTCGGGCGGCGACTGCGCCCCTACTGGCGGCGCGGCGGCGCGGAGGCGGACGCGATGCTGAAGGACGCGGCCCGCGACTACGCCCCCTTGCGCGGGCGTGCCGAGAAGTTCGACGCCGAGCTGATGGCCGACCTGCGCGCGGAGGGTGGAGAGGAGTACGCGCGCCTCGCCGCGCTCGCCTTCCGGCAGACGGTCGCGGCGCACAAGCTGACGGCCGACTGGGACGGCACGCCGCTCTTCTTCTCCAAGGAGAATTTCAGCAACGGCTCGGTCGCGACCGTGGACGTGGCCTACCCTTCGGCGCCCTTCTTCCTCCTCTTCAACCCGCGGCTGTTGGAGGCGCAGCTCAGGCCGGTGCTCGACTACGCCGCCTCGCCGCGCTGGCGCTTCCCCTTCGCGCCGCACGACCTCGGCACCTACCCGCTCGCCAACGGGCAGACCTACGGCGGCCGCGAGACCTCCGAGGAGAACCAGATGCCGGTCGAGGAGAGCGGCAACATGCTCATCTTGCTGGCGGCGCTGGCGCGCGCCGACGGCGACGCGCGCCTCGCCGAGAGGTACTGGCCGCTGCTGGCGAAGTGGGCCGAGTACCTGCGCTCGAAGGGGATGGACCCGGAGAACCAGCTCTCGACCGACGACTTCGCCGGACACCTCGCGCACAACACCAACCTCTCGCTCAAGGCCGTCATCGCGCTCGGCGCTTACGCCGGGCTGTGCGACATGACCGGCCGGAAGGCCGAAGGCGAAACCTACCGGCGCGAGGCGAAGGCGATGGCCGCGCGTTGGGTGAAGATGGCCGACGACGGCGACCACTACCGCCTGGCTTTCGACAAGCCGGGCACCTGGAGCCAGAAGTACAACCTCGTCTGGGACAGGCTCCTCAAGCTCGACCTCTTCCCCCCGGAGGTGGCGCGGCGCGAGCTGGCCTTCTACAAGCGGAAGCAGAATCGCTACGGGCTGCCCCTCGACGGCCGCGAGACATACACCAAGCTCGACTGGATCGTGTGGACGGCGACGCTCGCCGAGTCGGAGGCCGACTTCAGGGAGTTCGTCCGGCCTGCCTACCGCTTCGCGCACGAGACGCCCGACCGCGTCCCGCTCACCGACTGGTACGGCACGCTCGACGGCAAACAGCGCGGCTTCCAGGCCCGCTCGGTCGTCGGCGGCGTCTACATCAAGATGCTGGCGGACGCGGGTTTGTGGCGGAAGTGGAGCGGCCGCGCCCCGCGCTGAAGGGCCGCCGGGGTCAGGAAAGCGGGCGCGGTTTGATAAATCGCCGCGCGCTTGTATAGTGACTCGCGATAGCAAAAACATCCCGAAGGGCCATGCGCCCGTTCAACCTAAAAACTTAGGAGCGCGCCGGACGTGAGACCGGCGCCGAGGTCTGTGACCGAGATGACAGGCTCTTCTATCGCGGAGCACTTCGCTTCGCACCAGCGCGTGATCGAAAAATGCTTCGAGCGCCTGCTCGGCGAGGCCGAGGAGGTCGGCGGCGTCCTGACGAACGCCCTGCGCGACGGCCGCAAGGTCATCGCCTTCGGCAACGGCGGCAGCGCCACGCAGGCGAGCCACCTCGTCGGCGAACTCCTCGGCCGCTTCAAGGCCACGCGCCAGCCGTTCCCGGCCGTCGCCCTGTCGAGCGACCCCGGCACCGTCACCTGCATCGCCAACGACTTCGGCTACGACGCGCTCTTCGAGCGGCAGGCGTTGGCCCTCGCGCAGCCCGGCGACGTGGCCGTCGGCTTCACGACGAGCGGCCGCTCGGAGAACGTCCGCCGGGGCCTCGACGCGGCGCGCTCGCGCGGCGCCGTCACGGTCGCGGTCGTCGGCGGCGCGGGCCTCGTCGGCGGGACGGCCGACCACGTCCTCGCCGTGCCGAGCGACGAGACGGCGCACGTCCAGGAGGTGCACCTGATGCTTCTGCACGTCTGGTGCATCCGCATCGACGGGGAGCTGGGTGAGGTTCAGTCTTGAGCTTCGGGCCGAAGGGGCGTCTGATGTCGGAAGAGAAAGAATCGGGCCGAGGGGGAGAGTTTTCGCGGAGGGACTTTATCCGTGCCGGCGCGGCGGCGCTCGGCGGCGCGGCGGCGTGTGCGGGCCTGCCCGTCCTCGGGCAGACTACGGGGCGCGCGGCGCGGCGCGTGCTGCACGTCATCGGCCACTCGCACATCGACGCGGCGTGGCTGTGGCCGTGGCGCGACGGCTCGAACCTCGTGCTGACGACGATGCGCAGCGCGCTCGACCGCATGAAGGAGACGCCCGACTTCCGCTATAGCCATTCGTCGTCGGCGCACTACGCGTGGGCCGAGCGCGCCGACCCGCGGATGTTCGCCGAGATACGCGAGCGCGTGCGCGAGGGGCGCTGGGAGCCGGTCGGCGGCTGGCCCGTCGAGCCGGACTGCAACATCCCCTCGACCGAGAGCATCGTCCGCCACTGCCTCTACGGCAAGAACTACTTCCGGCGCGCCCTCTCGACCGACATCCAGATCGGCTTTAACCCCGATAGCTTCGGCCACCCGGCGGGGCTCCCGACGCTGCTCCGCGCCGCCGGGTACCGCTACTACGTCTTCATGCGCCCCGAGGCGCACGAGATGAAGCTCCCGCTGCTCTTCTGGTGGGAGGGGCCGGACGGCTCGCGCGTGCTCGCGCTGAGGATTCGCAACGGCTACAGCGCCCCCGCCGGCCGCATCCCCGACGCGGCCCAAAACAACTTTCAGGAGGGCTTCGACCACGGCGCCTTCTTCCTCGGCGTCGGCGACCACGGCGGCTCGGTGACGAAGGAGCAGATTCGGCAGGTCGTCGAGATGCGGAAAGACGCCGCGCTCCCCGAGCTGCGCTGGAGCACCGTGGCCGAGTTCTTCCGGGCGGCCGAGCAGTCGCCGGCCCTCGCCTCGCTCCCCGTCGTCAGAGGCGAGTTGCAGCACCACGCGCGCGGGTGCTACTCGGCCTACGGGGAGGGGAAGCAGCTCAACCGGCGCGCGGAGCGGATGCTCGGCCGCGCCGAGGCGCTCTCGCTCGCCGCCCACGCCGCCCACGGCCAGCAGTACCCGACCGACGAGTACGCGGGCGCGTGGGGCAAGGTGCTCTTCAACCAGTTCCACGACCTGATGGCCGGCACCGCGCTCTACACGGCCTACCGCGACTCGCGCGACGCGCTGGGCTGGGCCTCCGAGACCGCGCAGACCAACGCCGTCTCGGCGCTCGAATCGCTGGCGCGGCGCGTGGACACCCGGAAGGTCAGGGAGGGCGCGGTCTTCGCCTTTAACCCGCTGCCGTGGCCGCGCCGCGCGCTCGTCGAGTACCACACGGAGAAGATTCCGGGCGGCAACCCGTGGCGGGCCGTGCCCGAGGGCGTCATCCCCGTCACGCACCTTGAGACGCAGGACGGGCAGAAAGTCCCGATCCAGTGGCGGCCCTCGGACAGCATGACTCAGGTCTACCCGCGTCTGTCGGCGTGGGTCGAGCTGCCCGCCTGCGGCTACAAGGTGCTCGAACTGGTTCACGGCACGGCGCCGGAGACCCGGCCCTACGCCGAGCACTTCTCGGTCAACGAGCAGGGCTTCGGCGTCTCTTCGCTCAAGGCCGCGGACGGCCGCGAGCTGCTGGCCGCGCCCGTCGGCCTCGTGGTCATCGGCGACGCGAGCGACACGTGGGCGCACGGCGTCACGAAGTTCCGTCAGGAGATAGGGCGCCCCGCGCTCTCCTCGGCGCAGCGAATCGAGGACGGCCCCGTCACGCGCGTCACGCGCCACCGCGCGCGCTGGCAGAACTCGGAGGTCGTGCTCGACATCGCGCAGTTCAAAGCGTCGGACGCGGTGGAGCTGCGCTTCGTCATCGACTGGCGCGAGCGCGAGCAGATACTGAAGCTCGAAATCCCGACGGCGCTCTCGGGCCCGCGGGTCTTCGCCAAGGTGCCGGGCGCCGCCGCCGAGCGGCAGACCAACGGCGAGGAGGAGCCGTATCAGGACTGGGTGGCGGTGCAGGGCAAGGTCGGCGGCGAGGACTACACGGTCGGCCTCCTCAACGACTCGACCTACAGCTACGACTGCCTCGGCGGTCTGCTGCGCACCGTCCTCATCCGCTCGGCGCCGTTCGCGCGCCACGACCCGCATCAGGTGCCGCACAACGACGCGGGCGCGTGGCAGGATCAGGGGCGGCAGGAGCGCCGCTTCTGGCTCGTGCGCGGCAAGGGGCCCGCCGCCGCGCTCGAACTCGACCGCCTCGCGCAGGAGATGCAGACGCCCGCCGAGTACGTGATTGACTCGGCGCACGAGGGCACCGAAGCGTGGGAGCGCTCGTTCCTCAGCGTCTCACCCGGCACGGTCGAGGTGCTGGCGCTCAAGCGGGCCGAGTCGGGGGAAGGCGCCGTCATCCGCGTGCAGGAGCGCGCGGGGCGCGCCGCCGAGCTACGCGTCGAGAGCGTCCCTTTGAGGCTCAGCCACCGCGCGCAGCTCAGGCCGTGGGAGGTCAAGACGCTGCTCGTCGAGCCGCAGCCCGGCGGGCGCGCGCGGGTGAGGGAGGTCAGCCTGCTTGAGCGTTAAGTCGGCCCTGCGGGTCGTTCTGTTTTTGCTGCTGTCGGGGTTCTCCCCGCTGCGGTGGGCGCCCGAGGCGTCCGCCGCGACGCGTGCGGACGAGGTGGAGCCGCAGCCGTTCGTCGCGCAGGTCAGGCGACTGGTCGAGGCGATGGAATACCTCGGCGAGCCGTTCGGCGATGAAGACCGGCGCGCGCTCGAACGCGCGGCGGAGGACGAGGACGCGGCGCGCGGGGTCGCGGCCATGCAGGAGGTGCTCGACCGCCACGTCCTGCTCCGCGTGGAGATCAGCCCCGAGTCGCGCGTCAGGGTGACGCGCGGGCGGGCGGCGGCGACTCTCGCCGAGGCCGGCTGGCGCAGCTTCCTCGTCAAGGTCGTCAACGAGGCGGGCGTGACGGCGCAACTCCGCGCCGAGAGCCCGCAGGCGCTGCCCGTCTACGCGCGCGGCAGGTCAGACATCCCCGGCGGGTTCAGCCTCGACCCCGTCCCGACGCAGAAGCTCACCCCGCGCCAGGTGGCCGACCGCTGGCTCGAAATCTCGATGTACGACAGGCCGCCGCTCGCGGCCCGGCTTTCGGGACTCAGGGTGGAGTACCGCGTCGTCCAGCTCTACAGCAGAGACCGCGGCCGGCGCGAGGCGCAGCTCGCCGTCAACGTCGGGCAGGGGTCGCAGGACATCGGCTTCCGCAACGACGTGCCCGTCCTCTTCGACTGCCTCGCGTCCCACGACGTTACTTTCGGCGTGCTCGACCACGACGGCCGGCCCACGGTCGCCTCCTTCGTCATACGCGACCGCCAGGGGCGCCAGTACCCCGCGAAGACCAAGCGGCTCGCGCCCGACTTCTCGTTCCACCCGCAAATCTACCGGGCCGACGGCGAGCGCGTGCGGCTGCCCGCGGGCGAGTACAGCGTCGAGTCGTGGCGCGGCCCCGAGTACCTCGTCGGGCGGCAGACTCTCAGAGTCTCCACCGGGCCGAACCGCTGGGAGTTCCGCCTGAGGCGTTGGATAGACCCCGCGGCCTCCGGCTGGTACTCGGGCGACCACCACATCCACGCCGCCGGGTGCAGCCACTACGAGGCGCCGACGCAGGGCGTCCTGCCCGAGACGATGATTCGCCACATCCGCGGCGAAGGTCTCAACGTCGGCTCCGTGCTCACGTGGGGGCCGTGCTACTACTTCCAGAAGCAGTTCTTCGAGGCGAAGACCAACAAACTCTCCACGCCTCAGAACCTGATGCGCTACGACGTGGAGGTCTCGGGCTTCCCTTCGAGCCACGCCGGCCACCTCGCACTCATCGGCCTGAAGGAGCAGGACTACCCCGGCGCCGAGAAGATCGAGGACTGGCCCACGTGGGGGCTGCCCATCCTGAAGTGGGCGAAGGGGCAGGGCGCCGTCGTTGGCTTCGCGCACTCGGGCTGGGGCTTGGAGGTCAAGAGCGACAAGCTGCCGAACTACGAGATGCCGCCCTTCGACGGCATCGGCGCCAACGAGTACATCGTGGACGTGACCCACGACGCCGTGGACTTCATCTCTGCCGCCGACACGCCCGCCGTGTGGGAGCTGAACATCTGGTACCACACGCTCAACAGCGGCTTCCGCACGCGGCTGAGCGGCGAGACCGACTTCCCGTGCATCTACGGCGAGCGCGTCGGCATGGGGCGCTCCTACGTCCGGCTCGACGGCGCGCTCGACTACGAAGCGTGGGCGCGGGGGATTCGGGAAGGGCGGGCTTACGTCTCCGACGGGCGGAGCCACCTGATGGACTTCCGCGTGGGCGGCGTCGAGGTCGGCACGCGCGGGAGCGAGCTGAGGCTCGACCGGCCGCGGGCGGTGCGCGTGACGGCGCGCGTGGCCGCGATGCTAGGCGAGACGCCGGGCGAGCGCGTCGGCGGCCGCCGCCAAGACCAGACGCCCTACTGGGATCTGGAGCGCGCACGCGTCCCCGGCACGCGCGAGGTGCCCGTCGAGCTAATCGTCAACGGGCAGGCGGTCGCGCGCCGCAACGTCTTGGCCGACGGGACGGCCCGCGAGGTCTCCTTCGACATCGAGGTCGAACGCAGCAGTTGGGTGGCGCTGCGCATCCTGCCCTCTTCGCACACGAACCCCGTCTTCGTCATCGTCGGCGGGCGCCCGGTGCGCGCCTCCCGCCGCAGCGCCGAGTGGTGCCTGAAGGCCGTCGATCAGTGCTGGTCGCAGAAGGGGCCGAAAATCTCCGCGCGCGAGCGGCAGGAGGCGGAGCGCGCCTACGAGCACGCGCGCCGGACGTATCGCCGGATTCTGGCCGAGAGCGAGGTGGACTAGGGCGGGGCCGGCCCTTCTCGCCGGGGCGGCGCGGGGCGCGTCACCGCCGCCGCAGGTCGCGGAAATGTAAATTCGTAGTTTTCACTTGCCATGCCGTCGCGCTGTTAGTAGTATCGGCCTACTTTGGTGGGGAGCACAACAATCTCCCGCTAACGTCCGTTCCCGGATTAGCGTTTCAACAAACTACAGCCTAAGCATCAGTCACACCTTTCCGTTCTCTCTCAGGAGGATCTATGAAACGAAGTCTCCGTTGGCGTGTGCCAACGATTGTCTTCTGCCTGTTGGCCGCGGCCCTGACCACTTTCGGCCAGGAGTCGCGCGCGACTCTGACCGGCACCGTCACCGACCCCAACGGCGCCGCGGTCCCGAACGCCGCCGTGCTGGTCACGAACCAGCAGACGAACATCACCACGACGGTGAACACCAGCGGCGAGGGCAATTACACCGCGACCCCGCTGCTTCCCGGCCGCTACACGGTCGTCGTCGAGGCCGCCGGGTTCAAGAAGGCGCAGAGCGACACGGTCCAGCTCTTCACCGCCACGACCACGACCTTCGACGTGGCGCTCGAAATCGGCGCGGTCGGCGACACGGTCATCGTCACGGCGGACGCCCCGCTGCTCGAAGCCGACAGCGCCTCGCGCGGCCAGATCGTCGAGCGCGAGCGCATCGCGGAGCTGCCGCTGGTCGGGCGCAACCCGATCAACCTGGCGACGCTCACCCCCGGCATCACCTTCAACGGCAACGCCACGTTCACCCGCCCGTTCGACAACGGCGATAACATCAACTTCTCGATCAACGGCGGCCTCAACCGCCACAACGACTTCACGCTCGACGGCGTAGCCAACAACGCGCTCACCGACGCCAACGCGTCGCGCACGGTGAGCAGCAACAACATCGCATTCATCCCCTCATCCGAAGCGACCGAGGAGTTCAAGGTCCAGACGAACTCCTACGACGCGCAGTACGGCCGCACCGGCGGCGGCACCGTCAACGTGAGCATCCGTTCGGGCGGCAACGAGTTCCACGGCTCGCTCTACGACTTCGTGCGCCGCTACCAGTTCAACGCCAACCGGTTCGGCAACAACTCGCGCGGGATCCAGACCACGGGGCCCTGCGCCGGCCAGGAGGCGGTGCCGCGCTTCGTCCGCGACCAGATCACCTGCGAGAATCTGGGCGGGAACCGCATCGACCAGTACGGCTTCGTCCTCTCCGGCCCGCTGCTCATCCCGCGCTTCGGCGAGGGCGGCAAGCACTTCTACAACGGGCGCGAGCGCACCTTCTTCCTCTTCAACGCCGAGCGTTATAAGGAGGAGGACCCGCAGCAGGGCTTCACGACGGTCCCGACGCTGCTCGAACGTCAGGGCAACTTCTCGCAGTCGGGCGTCACCATCTACGACCCGCTGACGACGCGCCCCGACCCGGCCAACCCGGGCCGCTTCATCCGCGACCCGTTCCCCGGCAACATCATCCCGGCGAACCGCATCAGCACGGTCGGCAGCAACATCCTGAACAGCATGCCGCTGCCCAACATCGCGGGCCAGCGGTTCAACAACCTCTACGTGACCAACGGGGCGGAGGACTCGAACACCTTCTACTCGCACATCGCGCGCGTGGACCACAGGTTCAGCGACAACCAGTCGATGTTCGTGCGCTACGTCAACAACCGGCGCGACCAGTTCGCCATCAACGGCGGCAACCTCCGCACGGGGCTGCTCATCGACGAGCAGGGGCCGCTCGTGCGCGAGAACCACGGCGTGGTCATCGACTCGACGACGACCATCAACCCGACGACCATCTTCAACGCGCGCCTCGGCTTCACGCGCTTCGTGCAGGCGGCCTTCCGCCAGAACTCGTCGCCGTTCGACGCGACGGGCCTCGGCTTCTCGCAGGCGTTCTCCGCCGCGCGGCCCATCTCCATCGTGCCCCGCATCACCTTCAGCGACCCGAACGGCGGCATCCCCGAGGCCGGCTCGCGCAACCCGAACTCGAACATCACGAACACCTTCAGCGTCCCGGCCTACCTGACCAAGATCACGGGCAACCACACGCTCCGCTTCGGCGGCGAGTGGCGCCGCTTCCAGGTCAACCAGTCGGGAGGCTCGTTCAACTTCGGCGGCGGCGTCTTCTGCTTCACCAACCAGTTCAGCGCCCGCGACCCGCAGAACCGCGGCTCGGGCGGCGCGGCCTTCGCCGACCTGCTGCTCGGCGCCCCGACCGGCGCGGGCGGCATCTCGACCTGCAACGGCAACGGCCCCGTCAGCCAGCTTGAGAACGTCTCGCCGACGACCTTCGAGTGGAGCTACTGGGCCGGCTACGTCCAGGACGACTGGAAGGTCACGCAGAAGCTCTCGCTCAACCTCGGCCTCCGCTACGACTACGAGCAGCCGCCGGTCGAGCGCTTCAACCGCCAGAACCGCGGCTTCGCCTTCGACCAGGCGAGCCCGCTCGCGGCCGCCGCCCGCAACGCCGCGGGCTCCGCCAACTGCCCGTCCTGCGCGAACCTGACGGGCGGCCTGCTCTTCGCCGGCGTGGGCGGCCAGCCCGACGCCGCCTTCGATCCCGACCGCAACAACTTCCAGCCGCGCGTGGGCGTCGCCTACCAGTGGAACGAGAAGACGGTCATCCGCGGCGGCTACGGCCTCTTCTACTTCCCGTCGGCCGAGTACGGCGGCGCGTCCGGCTTCAGCGTCATCACCCCGTTCAGCGGCACGCTGACGGGCGGGGGCGCCAACGCGTTCATCCCGCGCGCCGACGCCTTCAGCAACCCGTTCCCGTCGGGGCTGACGCAGCCGACCGGCGCGGCGCTCGGCCTGAACACGCAGCTCGGCACCGACATCACGTTCGTCAACCCGAACCGCGAGATTCCCTACATCCACCAGTACTCGCTCGGCATCCAGCGCCAGCTCCCCTTCAACACGAAGCTCGACGTCTCGTACGTCGGCAGCGCGACCCGCAAAATCCTGACGGGCGACCAGCAGGGTTCCGGCGCGCGCAACCTCAACGTCAACTCGGCCGCGCAGATCGCGCAGTTCCGCGCCGACCCGAACTTCTTCAACCAGACGGTGACGAACCCGCTCGCGGGCCTCGTCCCGACTAACCCGACGCTCAACGCCGCGACGATCAGGCGCGAGCTGCTGCTCCGCCCGTTCCCGCAGTTCGGCGCCGTCAACTTCGTCGGCGAGAACGTCGGCACGCTCGACTACAACTCGCTCCAGGCGAGCGTCGAGAAGCGCCTCAGCCGCGGGCTGGTGGGGGTCGTCGCCTACACCTTCTCGAAGAACATCGGCGCGCTCGGCTACCTGAACAACCAGGACCCCGACGTGAGTCTGGCCCGCGCGGTGACGGACTTCGACAGCCCGCACGTGCTGGCCGTGAGCGGCGTCTACAACCTGCCGTTCGGGCGCGGGCGCCACTTCTTCAAGGACGCCGGGAGGGCGACCGAACTGCTGCTCGGCGGCTTCGAGTACAGCTTCATCGCCAACTACCGGGCGGGGCGGCCCATCAACCTCCCCGGCAACGCCGACCTGATCGGCGACCCGCGCGGCGACCGCAGCTTCAGCAACCAGACCGTGCCCGGCACGAACGCGTCGTACATCAACAACTGCGTGCGCCGCCTCGACGGGACCACGACCCGGTTCGTGACCAACGGCGCGGGCGCGCGCGTGCAGGAGCCTTGCACCAACCCGGCCTTCGCGCTCCGCAACACGGGCAACACGCTCCGCACGTCGCCGCTCCGCCTGGGCAACCTGCGCGAGCCTTCGGCGACGACCTTCGACATGGCGCTGAACAAGTCGTTCAACTTCACGGAGGACGTTCGCTTCCAGTTCCGCGTCGAGCTCTTCAACGCCTTCAACACGCCGCTCTTCAACGGCCCCGACACCGGCGACGCCGGGAGCCAGACCTTCGGCGTGCTCAACCCCAACGAGCGACAGCGCAACATCCCGCGCCAGATTCAGCTCGGCTTCAAGTTCACCTTCTGAAGCCTGCCGCGGCCGCAAACGAAGAAGGCTCCCACGGGAACGTGGGAGCCTTCTTCATTTTCCCGGCGCGGCGGCGGGCGTCGCGGCTCAGCGCCCGCCGGCCGACAGCGTGACGCGGAGTTCGTGCTCACCCGCGCGCGCGCCGAAGCTCGCCCGCGGGACGCGCAGCAGCCCCCCCGCGTACGTGTAGGCCGACGGAGGGAGCTTCCGCCCGTCCACCTCGACGCCCGCCGGCGCGCGCCCGACCCACGCGCCGAAGTCGCCGCCCTCGCGCAAACGCACGGTCAGGGCGCCGCCCGCGAACTTCTGCGAGACGACGCCCGCCGGGCCGACGTACTTGTCGAGCAGGCCGAAGACCGCGACGCCGCGTTCGACGGGGACGAGCGTGAAAAAGTCGAACCCTCCCGCGGCGAGACTCACGGGCAGCGAGCCGGCCCCGCCGCCGCCGAGCACGAAGACGCGACCGTCGCCGCGGCGGTAGACCGCCACGCGCGCGCCGCCCGTCGCTTGCAGACCCTCAACGTCTTCGGCCCTCAACTCCCCGGTAACTCGCGTCGCGCTCTTGTTCACGTTGAAGGCCGCGACCACGCCGGCCGTAAGTCCCGGCCGCGTCACGCGCCCGAAGACCTTGAGCGGGACGGGTTCGAGCGCCGCGTCGCGCAGGAGCGTGTCGCGCGTCACCTGTCCCGGCTCGTCGAGCATCGGGAGCCGCCCGTCGGAGAAGGCCAGCGGGCGCAGGACCTCCGCCCGCTCCTTGCCCATCTCGTCCGTGACGTAGACGGGGCCGCCGCTGGCGGCGCGCGCGGCGGCGTGGAACTCGGCGCGCGGGTCGTGCGACTGGAACATGTCCCAGTCGGGGTAGGCGAAGTTCGCCATCCAGAAGGCGTTGTAGGCGTTCTGGTAGACGTGGTCGGCGTAGTTCTGCGCCACGTCCGGCTGGTAGTCGTCGCTGTTGCGCGCGACGTTCGAGTCGCGCCAGTTGTAGACGTTCTCCAGCGTCATCTCCATGCAGTTGATGACGCCAAGTCCCGGCGAAGTCCCGGCCGCGCCGTCCGCCTCGGCGAAGAACCTGCGCGCGCCGCCTTCGAGGTTGCGCTGCGTGCCGCCGCCCGAGTCGAACAGCGGCATCAGCCCGTCGGTGAACCTGACGTTGTTGGCCTGCCCGTCCACCTTCACGAAGTCGTAGCCCCACGCCTTCAGGTCGCGGTACCACTCGGCGTAGAAACTTTCGCCGCGCCCCCCGCGCGGGTCGGGCAGCGACTTGTTATCCCGCCCTTGGAGCAGCGGGTGCGCGCGTCCCAACTCCGACTCCCTGTCCACGCCCGACCAGTAGCCCTGGAAGGTGTGCCAGACGCCGACGTGCCGGACCGCGTACTCGCCGCGCAGGGCGCGCGCGAGCCCTTCAAGCCCGCGCGGGAACTTCTTCGGGTCGGCGCCGAAGCCGTTGAGCCGCCCGTCCTGCCCGTCGCGGGTCACGGAGAGCCAGCCGTCATCGACGAGCACGAACCCGAGCGCCAGCCCCTTGTCGCGGAAGGAGCGCACGCTGTTCAGAATCTTCCCCTCGGTCACGCCGTGCTCGTAGGCGTTCCACGAGCACCAGCCGAAGTCGCGGAAGATTTCGGGGTAGCCCTTCTGCCACCGCAGCCGCCCGTGCTGTTCGGTCGCGGCGAAGGCCGTCTGGTAGGTCTCGCGCGCCAGACGGTACGGGTCGTCGGACGAAGCGTAGGCGAAGAGCGGGACGCGGCGCGGCGCGTGCTTCGGGTCGTAGCTCGACGCGGCGACGCGGAACTCCGGGCGGTAGTTGATCTCGGCCACGCCCAGCTCGCCGACCATCCCGCCCCCGGCCATCGGGGCCATCAGGTGATAGCCCTCGCGCCCGGTCTGCTGCCACAGCAGAAGCTGGTTGGCGGGCGGGAGCAGCCGGTAGTCCGAGGCGAAGACGGGCGCCGTCCAGTAGAGCTTGAGCCGCTTCTGCGCCGTCCCGCGGGCGAAGGCGTCGAGGCCCATGAGCAGCATCACCCCGTCGCGCGGCCAGAGCGGCGGGCCTTCGTAATCCAGCCACGCGACGACCGTCTCCGAGCCGGCGTACCGGCGCAGCTCCAGCGTCGCCTTGTGCGCCGGCGCGTTCGCCGAGCTGCCCGCGGCGGCCACGGGCTTGAAGTCGTACCGCCAGAGTCCGTAGCGCCCGGCGCCGTCTGAGCCTGTGTTCCGGCCTGTGTTCTGCCCGGCCGGCTCGAAGTTGCCGGTGACGGTCGTGTTGTCGGCGAAGCGCAGCCGCAGCCGCACGTTGGAGATGACGGGGTCGGCGCCGCGCGCGAGCCTGAGCGCCCCGTTGTTGAGTTCGACTTTGAAGGGCGGGCTTTGCCGTCGGGCGGCCGCCGCCGCCACGCGGCCGCGCGCCGCCGTCGGGCTCGCGCACACTTCCGGGGCCGCGGCGGCCGTGGCGAAGAGGCAGCACGCGACCAGGGTCAGCAGTCTTTTGTTCGGCATCAATCGTTCCGCACGAAGCGCCGCCCGGGCCTCGGCCGCCGGGCGTGATACGTCCGTCATGTTGGTTGTGGTATAACCGCGCGAAGCATTGTACGCGCTCTCCGAAACACGCCAAAGGGAAAACACCATCTTGATGAAGGAAAGAATGGACACGCTCAAGCGCGCCCTCGTCTGCTCGCTCTTACTCGTCACGCTCGCGCCCCGCCTGCCCGCGCAGGAGGCGCGGCCGGCGGCGGCCATCCCGTCGCCGCGGCACAACCTCATGCCGACGCCGTCGTCCGTGCGGCTGCTCGGCGGGCGGATGAAGGTCGAGCCCACCTTCACCGCGGCGGTGCAGGGGCACGGCGACGCGCGGCTGCTGGGCGGCCTCGAACGCGCCGTCAGGCGGCTGGAGCGGCGCACGGGGATCGAATTCGCGCGCGGGCTGGCGGAGATACCGGCCGCGGCCAACCTCGTCATCCAGTGCCGCGGCGCGGGGCCGGCCACGCCGGAGTTGGGGCAGGACGAGTCCTACACGCTCGAAGTCTCCGAGCGGCAGGCGTTCGTCAACTCGGCGACGGTGGTCGGCGCGCTGCGCGGGCTGGAGACTTTTCTGCAACTCGTGACGGCCGACGGGGGCGTCTACTACGTCCCGGAGGCGCGCATCGCCGACGCGCCGCGCTTCCCGTGGCGCGGGCTGCTCATGGACGTGGCGCGCCACTGGCAGCCCGTCGAGGCCGTCAAGCGCAACCTCGACGGCATGGCGGCCGTCAAGCTCAACGTCTTGCACTGGCACCTGACGGAAGACCAGGGCTTCCGCGTCGAGAGCAAAGTCTTCCCGCGCCTCCACCAGCTCGGCTCGGACGGCGACTTCTACACGCAGGACGAGGTGCGCGAGGTCGTCGCCTACGCGGCCGCGCGCGGCATCCGCGTCGTGCCCGAGTTCGACGTGCCCGGCCACACGACCTCCTGGTTCGTCGGCCACCCGGAACTCGCCACCGCGCCGGGGCCTTACCAGATCGAGCGCCGCTACGGCGTCTTCGACGCGTCGATGGACCCGACGAAAGAGGAGACTTACAGACTCCTCGACCGCTTCCTCGGCGAGATGGCCGCGCTCTTCCCCGACGCCTACATGCACGTCGGCGGCGACGAGGTGACGGGGAAGCACTGGCGCCTCAGCCCTCAGGTGCAGGCTTTCATGGCGAAGAACAACCTGGCCGACAAGCACGCGCTCCAGGTCTACTTCAACCAGCGCGTCTCGAAGATAGTAACGAAGCACGGGAAGAGAATGGTCGGGTGGGACGAGATACTGAACCCCGACCTGCCGCGCGACATCGTCGTCCAGTCGTGGCGCGGGCCGCAGTCGCTCGCGGAGGCCGCGAGGAAGGGCTACACCGGCATCCTCTCGAACGGCTACTACCTCGACCACCTGCTCCCGGCCGCGACGCACTACCTCGTTGACCCGCTCCCCGAAGGCTCGGGCTTGAGCGCCGAGGAGGCCGCGCGCGTCCTCGGCGGCGAGGCGTGCATGTGGGCCGAGTACATCGGGCAGGAGAACATCGACTCGCGCATCTGGCCGCGGATGGCGGCCGTGGCCGAGCGTTTCTGGTCGCCGCGTGAAGTCAGGGACGTGGAGGACATGTACCGCCGGCTCGACGCGGTCAGCCTGCGGCTGGAGGAGGTCGGGCTCACGCACCGCTCGTTTCAGGGGAGGATGCTCCGGCGCCTGGCCGGGGGCGAAGAGACCCGCCCGCTGGAGACTCTGGTGGGCGCGCTGCGGCCGACGTTCTTCGAGCGGGCGAAGCATAAGCCCGTCACGCAGTTGACCCCGCTCACGCGGCTCGTGGACGCGGCGGCGCCGGACAGCCGGGCGGCGCGCGAGTTCACGTCGGCGGTCGCCGGGCTGGTCGAAGACGCCCCGAGCTTCCAGTCGCGGCGCGAACGCGTGCGGGCGCTCCTCGAAGAGTGGCGCGGCGTCCAGCCGGCGGTGCGGGTGTTGGCCGACCGCTCGCCGCTTCTGCGCGACGCCGTGCCGCTCGCCGACAGCCTCGCGGAGATGGCCGCCGCCGGGCTGGAGGCGGTTCAGTACCTGTCACACGGCGGCGCGCCGCCCCTCGGCTGGCGGGAGGAGCGGCTCGCGTTGCTCGACAGGGTGGCGAGGACGCCCTCGGAGGTGGACTTCACCGTCATCCCGGCGCTCAGGCGGTTGGTGCACGCCGCCGCCGAACAGCCGCGGCTGCGGACGATGACGACGGCCGAATGGTCTGCGCACGTGCGCGCGCTCGCCGAAGAGAAGAAGTAGGCCGGGGAGGAGAATCAGGCTCAGGGCGCCGCGCGCTCCATCCCTTCCGAGAAAGAGGGCGGGGCGGCCGACGGGCGGGTCGCCCAGCGCGTGTTCGGCTCGGGTCCGAGCCTGAAGCTGAGGGTCGCGCCGCGCTCGAACTTCTCGAACGGGAGCCAGGTGCTCTCGAAGGGCGCGCCGTCCAGACTCAGCCCCTGCACGTAGGGCGCGCGTGACTCCGCGCCCTCGCCGACGATCCTGAGGGCGCGCCCCGTCCGTCCCATCCGCACAACCACCTCCGGGAAGACGGGGCTGTTGAGCGAGAAGCCGCCGACGCCGGGCACCGACGGGTACATCCCGAGCGCGGCGAAGACCACCCACGACGATGTCGCGCCGAGGTCGTCGTTGCCGGGCAGGCCGCCCGGCGTGTCGGCGAACAGCTCGGTCAGCACGCGCCGCGTGAGGCCCTGCGTCTTCCACGGCTGGCCGGCGTAGTTGTAGGCCCACGGCACGGGGAAGACCGGCTCGTTGCCGATGAAGAAGTGCGGGCGGTCGGGGCCGGCGTTGAACTCCTTGAAGAAGTCATCGAGGCGTTTAATAACAACTTTGTCCCCGCCGATGCGGTCGAAGAGGCCGCGCATGTTGTGCGGGATCATCCAGGTGTACTGCGCGGCGTTGCCCTCGACGTAGGACTTGTGGCTGTCGTAGCGCCACGGCAGCTCCGGCTTGTAGAGCATCGCCTTGAAGTCGAAGCCGGGCAGCCACGACCCGTCGCGCCAGCGCCCGCGGATGTACTTGTGCTCGGGGTCGAAGAGGCGCGTCCACCACTGCGCGCGCCGCATCATCTCGCGGTGCGTCTTCGCGTCGCCGAGCGCGCGGGCGAACTGCGCGAGCGCGAAGTCGGCGGTCTGGTATTCGAGCGCGACCGAGGGACTCCCCCTCAGCCCCTTCTGCTCCATCGGGATGTAGCCGTACCTCAGATAATCGCCTAAGCCGCCGCGCGCCGGGTAGGAGCGCGAGCGGGCCGCGGGGTCGGTCGCGTTGCGTGTCATCGCGCGCAGCGCCGCGCGCGCGTCGAAGCCGCGCGCGCCGAGGGCGTACGCGGAGGCGATGCTCGCGGTCGAGGGGTCTCCGACCATCGCGCCGCTCTCGTCGTTGGCGACGGGCCACAGCGGGAGTCCGCCGCCCTGCTCGGCGGCGTTGACGAGCGACTGCATCATGTCGGACGCCTCTTCGGGGAAGAGGAGCGCGACGAGCGGCACCTGCGAGCGGTAGACGTCCCAGCCCGAGAAGTTGGTGTACTGCACGCGACCCGGCGCGCGGTGGACGCGCTCGTCGAAGCCGAGGTACTCGCCGTTCGCGTCGCCGAAGGTCGTCGGGTGGAGCAGCGCGTGGTAGAGCGCCGTGTAGAAGACCCGCCGCTCACGCCCCGTCCCGCCGCGAGCTTCGAGACGCGAGAGCGCGTCGTTCCAGCGCGCTCTCGCGGCGGCGCGCACGGCGTCGAAGTCCCAGGCATCGTTCTCCGCGCGCAGGTTCGCGCGCGCGTTCTCGACGCTCACGTAAGAGACGCCGACCTTCATGCGGACGGCGACGCCCGAAGGGTTGTCGAAGGTGACGAAGCCGCCGGTGTTCTGTTTGCCGCGCGCGGGGCTGACGCCGGGCAGGACGCGCTCGCCCTCCCAACTGCCGAACGAGGCGAAGGGGCGGTCGAACTCCGCGGCGAAGTAGAGCACGTAGCGGTTGCGGGCGCCGCAGAAGCCGCCGCTCGCGACCATCCCGCTCAACGCGCGCTCGCCCTCGACCCTCCACTCGGCCTCCTGCACGCCGGTCGCGTTGCGCCCAACGTTGAACAGAAGCGTCGCGGGCTTCCCGGCGGGGAAGGCGAAGACGCCGAAGCCCGTGCGCGTCGTCGCCGTCAGGCTCACCCCGACGCCCGTGTCGAGCGCGACCTCGTAGGAGCCGGGCGAGGCCGTCTCGCGTTCGTGCGAGAACTTCGCGACGTAGTCGGCGGGCGACGTGGCGGGCGAGGCTTTGACCGCGCCGGCGACGGGCATGACGGGCACGTCGCCGAAGATAGGACAGCCCGGCCCGCTCAGGTGCGTGAGGCTGAAGCCGCGGACGGCCGTGTCGTCGTAGACGTAGCTCCCGCGATAGTCAGGGCCGAAGCCCTTCACGCTGTCGGGGCTGAACTGCACCATGCCGAAGGGGAGCGTGGCGCCGGGGAAGGTGTTGCCGCTCGCGTTTCCGCCGAGGTAGTCGGGCAGCGGCGAGTTGCCCGTGCCGACGAACGGGTTGACGAAGGCGGCGAGGTCGGCGGTCGCGGTCTTCGTCGCGGTCGCGTCCGGCCGCGTCCGTCGCGGCGCGCGTCTCGTCTGCGCGAACGCGGGGGCGAGCGACGCGTTGAGAAGGAGGACGGCCGCGGCTAAAGTCGCCTTGAAAGAGGCTTTCGGTTTTCTGCTCATCACGCTGCTTTACGGAATCTCCATCCGGTTCCCGTTCACGACAAAGCTCCCGGCGACGACGGCCGTCGTCCGCGCGTCGGCGCTGCCCCTGAAGCCGGGCTGCTTGCCGCCGACGCTGACGCGGAACTCGCCCGGCTCCAACACGCTCTTGCCCGAGGCGTCCACGAACGCGAGGTCGCGCGGCGCGAGCTTGAACGTGACGCGGCGCGACTCGCCGGGTCGCAAGGAGACGCGCTCGAACCCTTTGAGCGCCCTCAAGGGCACGGGCCCCGTGGCCGCCGCGTCGGTCACGTAGAGCTGCACGACCTCGTCGCCCGCGAGCCTGCCCGCGTTGCGCACCTCGGCCGAGACCTCGACGGACTCGCCCGCCTTCACGCTCTTCTTCACGCGCAGGCCGCGGTACTCGAAGCGCGTGTAGCTCAGCCCGTGGCCGAAGGGGTAGAGCGGGTCGCCTCGGAAGTAGCGGTAGGTCTTGCCCTCCATCCCGTAATCATCGAAGGGCGGGAGCTGCGAGGCCGACTTGTAGAAGGTGACGGGCAGACGCCCCGCGGGGTTGTAGTCGCCGAAGAGCACGTCGGCGAGCGCCGCGCCGCCCTCCTCGCCCGGATACCAAGCCTGAACGATTGCCGACACGTTCGCGTCGGCCCAGTTGACGGCCACGCCGCCGCCGCTAAAGAGCACGAGCACGACGGGCTTGCCCGTAGCGTGGACGGCCTTCAACAAATCCTCCTGCACCTTCGGCAACTCCAGCGACGTGCGGTCGCCGCCGCGAAAGCCTTCGAGTTCGACCTTCATCTGCTCGCCTTCGATGGAGGGCGCAAGCCCGAGAGCCATGACGACCACGTCCGCGCGGCGTGCGGCCGCGACCGCCTCCTCGAACATCGTCTCGGCGAGGCGCGGCGGCCCCCAGACGAGCTTCGCGGTGGCGTCGGCGTAGCGGTCGAAGAACTCGACGCGGAGCTTGTAAGCCTTGTCGCCTTCCATCTTGACGGGGACGGAGGTCGGGGCGTCGCGGTTCGCCCATGTGTCTACGACGAGTTTGTCGTCGAGGTAGACGCGCACGCCGTCGTCGGCCTTCGCGCCGAACTGGTACGTGCCCGACGAGGGGGCCGTGAGCCGCCCCGTCCAGCGCGCCGAGAACTTGTCGTAGGGCAGCCCCGGCGCGGGCGGGTCGGTGAACCAGTTGAAGTTGAGCTGTGCGTCGGTGCGCCTGACGGCTGGCTCGCCCTTCAGTTCCTCGTTGGCGAAGTACTCGGCGCTCAGTCCCGGCGCGCCGTCCTCCGTCGTGAAGGCGGAGGCGGGGACGGTGACGAGCGCCTCGCCCGTGAGCGTCGTCCCGGCGGCGTGGAGCACCGTCGTCCCCGGCGAGACTTTCTGCCTGATGCCCTCGACCGCGGTGACCCATTTCGAGGGGATGCCGTGGTAGTTCCCCAGCAGCACTTCGAGCGAGTCGGCGTTCGGACCGATGACGGCGAGAGTCTTCAAATCCTTTTTGAGCGGCAGCGTGTCGCCCTCGTTCTTGAGGAGCGCCACCGACTCGCGGGCCGCGGCGCGCGCAAGCTCACGGTGCGCGGCCGAGTCGTTGACGGCGAAGGGCGTGGACGCGTACTTGACCAGCTCGGGCGGGTCGAACATGCCGAGGCGGAAGCGCGCGGCGAAGAGGCGCTTGACCGCCGTGTCTATCTCGGCCTCGGAGATGAGACCCTGCTTGACCGCCGCCGGGAGCGCGCGGTACTCGTAGCCGCAGGTCAGCTCCGTACCCTTCTTGACGGCGAGCGCGACGCCCTCCTCCTCGGTCTTCGCGTACTTGTGCTGCTTGTAGATGTCCGCGACGGCGTCGCAGTCGGAGACGACGTAGCCCGAGAACTTCCACTCCCCGCGCAGCACCTCATTCAGCAGGAAGTTGCTCGCGCAGGCGGGCTCGCCGTTGACGCGGTTGTAGGCGCACATGACCGAGCCGGCGCCGGCCTCGACGACGGCGGCGCGGAAGGCGGGCAGGTAAGTGTCGCGCATGTCGCGCGCCGAGGCGGCGGCGTCGAAGGAGTGGCGCTCCGGCTCGGGGCCGCTGTGGACGGCGTAGTGTTTGGGCGTGGCGATGGTCTTCAAGTACTTCGGGTCGTCGCCCTGCATGCCGCGGACGAACTCGACGCCGAGCCGCGCCGTGAGAAACGGGTCTTCGCCGTAGGTCTCGTGGCCGCGCCCCCAGCGCGGGTCGCGGAAGATGTTGATGTTGGGCGACCAGAAGGTGAGGCCGTAGAAGCGCCCGCGGTTGCCAAGGCGTACGGCCTCGTGGTGCTTGGCGCGCGCCTCGTCCGAGACGGCGGTGGCGACGCGCCGCATGAGCGCGAGGTCCCAACTCGCGCCGAGCCCGATGGCCTGCGGGAAGACCGTGGCGCGTCCGGCGTAGGCGACGCCGTGCAGCGCCTCGTTCCACCAGTCGTAGGCGGGCACGCCGAGCCGCTCGATGGCCGGCGCCTTGTTCATCATCTGCGCGACCTTCTCTTCGAGCGTCATGCGCGAGACGAGGTCGGCGACGCGCCGCTCGACGGGCAGGCGCGTGTCGAGGTAGTCGGGCTTTGTCACGTCTGGCTTCCGCGTCTGCGCCGCCGTCGGCGGAGCCGGCAGCGCGGAGAGCAGGAGGGAAGAGAGACAGACGGAGAGAAACAGTCGGCGGATCGTTTGCATCAAGGGGGAATCTCCTACCGTGTGCTCGCGGTTAAGATGACGGCCTCGAAGGGCGCGAGGCTCAACTCGTTAGAAACCACGCGGGCGGGCGCGGACCGGCTGCTCAGCGCGACGGAGTATGAGAAAGGGCCTGTCCTTATCGGCGGCGGGAGCTTGAACGCGCGCCGTTCCGCAGACATGTTGAGAGCGACGACGGCGGTCTGGCCGCGCGCGTCGCGGCGATAGGCGTAGACGTGCGGGTCGGAGCTGAGGGCGGTGTAGCTGCCGTCGAGGAGCGCGGGGCTTCGGCGGCGCAGCGCGATCAGGCGTTTGTAGAAGTTGAGGAGCGAGCCGGGGTCTTTCGACTGCGCCGCGACGTTCTTCTCGCGCGCCGAAGGCGGGACGGGGAGCCAAGGCGCGCCCGTGGTGAAGCCCGCGTGCGCGGAGGCGTCCCACTGCATCGGCGTGCGCTCGCCGTCGCGCCCCTTGCGGAGCGGCCAGTAGCGTTTGCCGACGGGGTCGCGCACCTCCTCGACCGTCTTCGGCTCGGTCGTCACCATGCCGAGTTCCTCGCCGTAGTAGAGGAACGGCGTGCCGCGCAGCGTCAGAAGCATCGTCGCCGTCAGCTTGGCTATCTCGTCGTTGTTCTTCCCGTCGCCGAGGCGGTCGTAGTGGCGCGGGATGTCGTGGTTCGAGAGCACGTAGGTCGTCCAGCGCCCGGCCAGCGCTCGCTCGCTCGCCGCGATCACGTCGCGGAAGACCGAGGCTTGAAGCCGCGAGCGAGCCGGCTCCATCACGAGGAAGAAGTTGAAGGGGAGGTGGACGCCGTTGTCCGAGGGGCCGTAGTAGCGCATCAGCTCCTCCCACTTCGGCACGTAAGCCTCGCCGACGAGCACGCTCTCGGGGTTGACGCGGTCGTTGAAGGCGCGCAGGCGCACCATCGCGTCCTGCACCTCGGGCAGGTCGCGGTTGTACTTCTTCTCCTGCTCGTGCTCGGTCGTGCTGCCGAAGCGCAGCTCGGGCAGCACGGGGTTGTCGCGCAACTGCGGGTCTTCGTAGAGGTAGTTGACCGCGTCGAGCCGGAAGCCGTCGGCGCCGCGCTTGAGCCAGAAGCGGACGGTCTCGAGCATGCGCCGCTCGACCTCGGGGTTGCGCCAGTTGAGCTCGGGCTGCTGCGGGTAGAAGTAGTGGTAGTAGTACTGGCCGGTCTTGTCGTCCAACGTCCACGCGACGGGGCCGAACGACGAAGACCAGTTGTTGGGGCGCGCGCCGTCGGGCTTGGGGTCGTGCCAGACGTACCAGTCGCGTTTCGGGTTCGTCTTCGACGAGCGCGACTCTTTGAAGAAGGGGTGCTGGTCGGAGGTGTGGTTGAGGACGAAGTCGATGACGACTTTTATCTTCCGCCGGTGCGCCTCGCGCACGAGGCGGTCGAAGTCGGCGAGCGTGCCGAACTGCGGGTCAACGTCCTCGTAGTCGCTCACGTCGTAGCCGAAGTCCACCTGCGGTGAGGGATAGAAGGGCGTGACCCAGACGGCGTCCACGCCCAGGGAAGCGAGGTAGTCGAGCCGCGAGGTGATGCCCTTCAGGTCGCCGACGCCGTCGCCGTCCGAGTCCTGAAAGCTGCGCGGGTATATCTCGTAGAAGACGGCGCGCCGCCACCAGCGGGGCCCCGACGTTTTCCGGGCGGCGGCGCCGTTGCGCGAGCCAGCGCGCGTCTGCGGCGCCGGTCCCATCGAGGCCGAGGCCGCACGCGGCGGGGCCGCGGCCGCGAACAGCAGCGCGAAGACAAGGAGTGCCGAAGGGGCGCCGGGCGCCCTCTGATTCTGCTTCATGCGCGAATTTTTCCTCAAGACGAAAGGGGGGAGTCGCCGCGCGAGCGCGCGGCCGCGAGCGCCTGCCGTCCCAGCATCAGCGCGCCGTAGACGCCGCTGTCGCCGCCCAGCTCCGCCTGTGCGATCCGAATCAGTTCGACCGGCGCTATCTTAACAAACTCACGGACGCGCCGGCGCAGGGGGGCGAGGAGCTGCTCGCCCGCGGTCGAGACCCCGCCGCCGAGGACGACTGCCTCGGGGGCGAAAGCGGAGATGACGTTGGCGACGCCGAGCGCCAGGTACTCGACCGACTCGTCCCAGACCTCGACCGCCAGGGGGTCGCCGGCGCGCGCGGCCTCGGCGACCGCGGACGCGGTGATCTTCTCCGCGCCGAGCTCCCGGAGCGACGAGTCGCGCCCCCTCTCCGCGAGGCGCTCGGCCGCGCGCCGCGCGATGTTGGTGCCCGAGCAGATGGTTTCGAGGCAGCCGCGCGCGCCGCAGCCGCAGGGGTGCCCGCCGGGCTGAACTATCATGTGCCCGACCTCGCCCGCCGCGTCGCCCACGCCGTGAATGAGTCGCCCGCCGATAATGACGCCGCCGCCGATGCCCGTGGAGATGGTCATGTAGACCATGCTCTCGACGCCGCGGCCGGCGCCGTACTCGTACTCGGCGAGCGCCGCGGCGTTGGCGTCGTTGTCCAGCTCGACGGGCACGCGGAAACGATTGCGGACGAGCTCGACGATGGGAAACTCGTCCCACCCCGGCAGGTTGGAGGGCGAGAGGATGAGGCCGCGGCTCCGGCTGAGCGGCCCGCCGCAGCCCACGCCGACGGCCGCGACGCGCCCGCCCGCCTCCGCCGTCATCTTCTCAAGCTCGTCGAGCGCCTGCCCGACGACCTCATGCGGGCCGCGCTCGTTCCTCCTCGTCGCGAAGCGCCGGAAGGGGAGCGCGCGGCCTTCGAGGTCCGAGAGGCCGAGCGCAATCTTTGTCCCGCCGATGTCTATGGCGGCGATGAAGTCCTTAGTCATGTAATGGGTTCGCCCGAAGCGGAAGGTGATGACACCGTCGCTTGTATGCGATTCCGCTTTGCTTTGTCAAACAACGTCGGCGCCGCCTCCCGCCGTCCTTGACTGGCGCACGCGCCGGACCTAATCTGCCGACCTGCTTCACGTCCGCCCCTCACGCCGGCGCGCAGGTGATGACGCCTAACCCGGACTGCGAAGGCGCCGCCGCCGACACGGAGAAGTGATGAAGAGAACAACGCTCCCGGCCCTGCTCACGCTCCTGCTCGCCTTTGCCTGCGCCGCCTCGGGCCGGCCGCGCGGGGGCGCCGCCACGCTCCGCTCGCCGAACGGCGCGGTGGAGATAGTCTTCGCGCTCGACCGCGAGGGGGCGCCCACCTACTCGGTCAGCTACCGCGGGCGCGCGGTCATCACGCCGTCTTCGCTCGGGCTTGTCCTTAAGGACGGCGGGGCGCTCGCGCGCGGGATGCGCGTGGCGGAGGTCGGCCGCCGCGCGCACGACTCCGGGTACGACCTTGTGGTCGGGAAAGCTGCGCGCGCGCGCGACCGCTACCGGGAGATGACCGTCTCGCTGGAGGAGGGCGCGGGGGCGCGGCGCAGGCTGCGTCTCGTCTTCCGCGCCTACGACGACGGCGCGGCCTTCCGTTACCTCATCCCCGAGCAGCCCGCGTTGAAAGAGTTCGAGATCGTTGACGAGAAGAGCGAGTTCCGCTTCGACGAGAATCACATGAGCTGGCCGATGCGGCTCCGAACCTTCCACTCGAACTACGAGCAGGAGTTCGAGCAGGCCACGCTGAACACCATCCAGCCCGGCGCGAAGATCGGGCTGCCGCTGGTCGTCAAGGTCGTGGGAGGCCCGTACGCGGCCATCGCCGAGGCCGATCTCGAAGACTACGCCGGCATGTACCTGCACGGGTTGGAGGGGGCGAAGAACGCGCTCGTCTCGCGCCTGTCGCCCTTTGGCGGGCGCGAAGAGGGCTCGGCCGTCCGCGGCCGCGCGCCGCATGAGTCGCCGTGGCGCGTCCTGATGCTCGGCGACGAGCCGGGCCGCCTCGTCGAATCCACGCTGCTGCTCAGCCTGAACCCGCCGAGCGTCGTCCGCGACCCGTCGTGGATTCGGCCGGGCAAGGCGGCGTGGGACTGGTGGTCGGGTCAGGTCGCCGAAGGCGTCGCCAACCCCGGCATGAACGACGCCACGATGAAGCACTACATCGACTTCGCCTCCGAGATGGGCTTCGAGTACATGCTCGTTGACGCCGGCTGGTACACGAAGAAGCCATCGTGGGGCGACGACGCCGACACGACGGCCGACATCACGAAGTCCATCCCCGAGATAGACCTGCCCGGCCTCGTCCGGTACGCGCGCGAGCGGAAGGTGGGCATCATCGTCTGGCTCCACTGGATTCCGGCGCGCGACCAGATGGACAGGGCCTTCCCGTACTACGAGCGGATAGGCGTCAAGGGCGTCAAGGTGGACTTCATGGATCGCGACGATCAGGAGATGGTCGGCTTCTACCACCGCATCCTGCGCAAGGCGGCCGAGCACCGCCTCGTCGTTGACCTCCACGGCGCCTACAAGCCGACGGGGCTGGCGCGCACCTACCCGAACTACCTGACGCAGGAGGGCGTGCTCGGCGGCGAGTACAACAAGTGGAGCGGGCGCGTCACGGCGAAGCACAACGTGACGCTGCCGTTCACGCGGATGCTCGCCGGCCCGATGGACTACACGCCGGGCGGCTTCCGCAACGTGACCCGCGACGCGTTCAGGCCGCAGGACAGGCTCCCGCTGGTGATGACGACGCGCGCGCACCAGTTGGCGATGTACGTCGTCTACGACAGCCCGCTCCAGATGGTCTCGGACCACCCCGGCGCGTACCGCGGAGAGCCGGGCGCGGACTTCCTGCGCGCCGTCCCCGCGAGCTGGGACGAGACGCGCGTGATTGAGGGGCGCATCGGCGAGTTCATCCTCGTCGCACGGCGGCGCGGGCGCGAGTGGTACGTCGGCGGGATGACGAACGAGGCGGCGCGGACGCTCCGGCTGCCGCTCGACTTCCTCGGCCGCGGCGCCCACCGGCTGACCGAGTACGCCGACGGCGCGGGCGCCGCCGCAGACCCGAAGCAGGTCACGGTCTCCGCGCGGAGGGTCAGGGCGGGCGGGACGTTGACCGTCAGGCTCGCGCCGTCGGGCGGGTACGCGGCGCGCTTCGTGCCGTCGAAGTAGCTAACGCCGCGGCCGGCGCGGGGCGTCGCGCGGCGGTTTGAGGGCGGCAACGCGCGCGGGGTCGTGGACGGAGTTAGTGCTGAGCCAGTCGCGCGCAAGCCTCCGCACCTCTTCGGCGTCCCGGCCCGCGACGCCGAGCAGCGAGTAGAAGTCGCGCCCCTCGGTCTCCTCGTTCGGCATGCTCCAGAGGTCGAGGCCGAACGGGGCGAAGTGTGAAGGGTAGCGGCCGAAGGTCTCCGGCGAGAGGTCGTGGGACTGGCTGTTGAGCCAGCCGACGGGCCAGTGATCCCACGTCAGCGTGCCCCAGCCCCAGCCGCCCGTCCCCTTGCGGTCGCCGTGCTCCTTGAGCCGCGTGGTCTCGCGCGGGAACCCGGAGGCGTCGCCGATGACGAAGAACGGCGAGCCGTCGCGCAGCGGGATAAGCCCCGCGAAGCCGCGCGCGTCGTCCAACTCCTTCCACGGCGAGCCGGCGCGTCGCGTCGTGCCCGCGAAAATTTTCTTCGGGTCGTCCTTGCGCTTCCAGTAGATGTCCACGCGCGCGCGGGAGAAGGCGTCGAGGCCGGTGAAGGCGCGGCTCTCGCCGGTCGCGGGCTCCGGGGCGAGCACGTCGAACCACTGGCGGCCGACGGGGCTGAGGACGATCAGCTCGATCGGCTCGCGCGCGTAGCCGCGGTTGTCGCCGGGCTTGAGCGTGCGGTAGCTCTGCCGGCGCAAGACGAGCCCGTTGGGGAAGGCCCAGAAGTCTTCGGTGGCGCGGTAGGCCGCCTCGCCCGTCTGCATGTTGACGCCGAAGTATGTCCAGCGGACACGGACGCGGCGCGGCCCCGCCTCGATGACATCCACGAAGCTGTTGCGCTCGCGCCGCCCCTGCTCGTTAAAGAGCTCGGCCCAGCCCTCGTTGCCCTCCCACATCTGGTAGGAGACGCCCGCCCCCGAAGGCAGCTCGAACCAAGGGCAGTAGCTCGCCTCGTGCGAGAAGACGAGCCGGTAGTCGAAGTCTTTCCAGAAGACGACGAACGCCTTCCGCGGGTTGATGTCGGCGTGCGGCGGCGACTTCATCTCCCCTCTGAAGCCGCCGAAAGTGTAGTCCGAGACCTCGACCGCCGAGACGCCGGCCGTCTTCATCGCGTCGAGCCGTGCCATCGACACAGCCGCGTCGCGGCGAAAGCTCGGCGCGGGGCGTGACGCCTGTGCGCGGAGCGGCGGGGCGGCGGTCAGCAGGAGGAAGACGACAAGAAACGGACTGCGCATCGGTAAAAGTCTCATCGTTCGGCGCCGTGCGAGGACTTCGGAAATCTCCGCCACGATAACACCCTCGCGTGCGGGCGCGGGTCGAAAATCTGCGGAGGGGTCAATATGAATTTGACCGTGTCGGCCGAAAGAAGTATGTTGCTCACACGTTCGCGCCAGCCATCCGAAAGCGTTCTTGCAAACATAATCGTCGCTTCAAAAACCGAGCGGAGACAAAAGCCGTTGATGCGTAGCCACTTCGTCCTGGGGATTATTCTGTCGTCAGTCCTGAGCGTCTGCGCCGCGGCGCAGGGGCGCGCGGTCTGGAGGATCGGCGCCTTCGACAACTCGCAAGAGGATTTGGGGCCGGCGTCGGGCGCGGCCAAGGTGTTCGACGTCGCCACGAGCCGCGCGGCCGACTGGCCCGGCGCGCAGCAGGCCGTCGTGCCCTCAAGGGCGGACGCGGCGGCGGCGCACAAAATTCGTTTCGACCTCGGGGCCGTAGACCAGAGCGTCTACCGGCTGCGGCTCGGCCTGATTTATAAAACGGCCCGGGCGCCCGTCGTGCAGGTCGAAGTGAACGGCCGCCGCGGCTGGTTCTACCAACCTCTGGAAACCTACAGGGAGGGGAACAGCGAGGGCGCCATCCTGCCCCAGTACTCCATCGGCGCGCTCGAAATCGACGTGCCCGCCGAGTTCCTCCGGCAGGGGGGTAACGAAATCTCGCTGCTGGCCGTCGCCGACCCGCTCTCGACGGCGCTGCCCGGCGGCGAGACGACCGACCACGCCGTCCTCATCTACGACGCGCTGGAGCTTGTCGCGCTCAAGGGCGAGGCCGCCGCGCCGGGAGTGACGGGCGCGGCGGCGACGCCGACCGTCTTCTTCAAGCGCGAGGGCGGCCGACTCAAAGAGGTGGTCTCGGTTCTCGTGAGCTGGCGCGGGCTCGCGCCGCGCGGCTCCGTCACGCTCACTTTGCCGGGTTGGAGCGACACGCAGGCGCTGGCGGCGGCCGGGCGCGAGTTCGGCGAGCAGCGTTTGGAGTTTGACGCCCCCGAGTTCGCCGCGCGCGCGCGCGCCACGGTTAACGTGAAAGCGAACGGGCGCGACTACAAGTTCGACCAGACGGTCAGCCCGGCGCGCAAGTGGACGGTCTACATGGTGCCGCACGAGCATTTGGACGTGGGCTACTCGGACTTCCAGACCAAGCTCGCCGAGCTTCACAGCCGCGTCATCGGCGAGGCTTTAGACCTCAACGCCGCGCACCCCGAGTTCCGCTTCACGCTCGACGGCTACTGGCAGGCGCGCCACTTCCTCGAAGGGCGCACGGAGGCCGAGAAGCGCAAGCTCTACGACGCCGTGCGCGACCGCAAGATTTTCGTGCCCGCGCAGCACTCCGTCATCCTCACGGGCTTCCCCACGGGCGAGGCGCTCATCCGCTCCTTCTACGGCGCGCGGCGACTGACCCGCGAGGCGGGCGGCCCGTGGGACGCGGCCAACATCACCGACGTTCCTTCGTACTCTTGGGCCTACGCCTCCATCCTCGCCGCGTCGGGGCTGAAGTACTTCGCGGCGGCCGCCAACGCCGACCGCGGGCCGTCGCTCATGCTCGGCGACCTGCACCGCCGCTCGCCCTTCTACTGGGAAGGGCCGGACGGCTCGCGCGTCGTGATGTGGTACTCGCGCCACTACCACCAGATCGGGAGCCAGTTCGGCCTGCCGACGCAGGTGGCGAACGGCTACGAGGGGCTGCCGAGCTTCCTGCGCGTCTACGAGCGGCCCGACTACGCGCCGCGCTCCGTCATGCTCCACGGCAGCCAGTGGGAGAACACCTCGCTTCAACCCTCGCAGGCCGCGCTCGCCGAGCAGTGGAACGCGACCTTCGCCTACCCCGAGCTGCGCTTCGCGGGCTTCGGCGAGGCGTTGGGGAAGATCGCCGCCGAGGCCGAGGGCAAGCTCCCCGTCGTGCGCGGCGACGGCGGCCCGATGTGGGAGGACGGCATCGCCTCGGACGCCTACCACGCGGCGTTGGAGCGCGAGACCGAGCGCCGCGCCGTCTCGGCCGAGAAGCTCGGCACCATCGCCTCGCTCGTAGACCCGCGCTACCGCCCCTCGCGCGAGGCGCTCGACTGCGTGTGGGAGAACATCGCGCTGATGGGCGAGCACACGTGGGGCTGGGGCCGGAGCGTCACCGAGCCGCACAGCGAGGACTCGACCCGCGAGCTGGCCTACAAGCGCTTCTACGCCGTCAACGGGCGCTACTGCGCCGAGTACCTGCTCGACCGCTCGATGACCGCCATCGCGGGGCGCGTGGACACCCCCTCGCGCGCGCTCCTCGTCTTCAACACGCTCAACTGGCCGCGCCGCGGCTGGGTCGAGTTCGACCTCCAGAAGACGCGCGAGCTTTACGACCCCGAGGGCAAACAGGTCGTCCCCTTCGACGTGCTCGAAGACCACCCGGCGTACCAGCGCGTCCGCTTCGTCGGCGAGGCGCCCGCGGTGGGCTACAAGACTTACGTGGTGAGGGACAAGGCCGCGGCGACAGCCACGGCGGCGGCGAACGCCCAGCCGAGTGACACTCGCTCAAACGCCGCCACCGCGCCGCAGACGGGCATCATTGAGAACCGCTTCTACCGCGTGACGCTCGACCCGGCGACCGGCTCGGTGCGGGGCATCCACGACAAGGAGCTGAACCGCGAGCTGGTTGACGCGAACGCGCCTTACCGCTTCAACCAGTACGTCTACGTCACGGGCGGCGACAACCCGCCCTTCACGCAACTGCTCACCTACCGCCGCCACCTGCCGTTCGCCAAGCTTCAGGAGCACGCGGCCGGCGAAGGCCGCCTCGTCTCGGTCACGAAGACGACCGCCGGCGTGAGCGCGCGTCTTGAGAGCCGCGGCGTCAACACGCCGAAAATCTCCACCGAGATCATCCTCCACGACGGCGAGAAGAAGATCGAGTTCGTCAACCGCGTCACGAAGGAGACGGTCTACAAGAAGGAGGCGGCCTACTTCGCCTTCCCCGTCGCGGCGCGCTCGCCCGAGTTCAGGTACGAGGTGCAGAACGGCGTCGTCAACCCGGCGCGGGACATGATGCCGGGCGCGGGGCTTGAATGGTTCTCGGCGCAGAACTGGGTCTCGGCGGGCGGCGAGGGCGCGGAGGTCGGGCTGGTCGGCGTGGACTCGTTCCTCTGGACGTTCGGAGACATCGTGCGCGGGACGTGGCCGACGAAGTTCGAGCCGAAGGGCTCGACCGCCTTCGCCTACGTGATGAACAACTACTGGGGCACCAACTACGTCGCGGCGCAGGGCGGCGACTTCACCTTCCGCTACGCGCTGACGAGCGCGCGCCGCCTCGACCCGGCGGCCATGAGCCGCATGGGCTGGGCCGAGACGACGCGGCTCGAAAGCACGCTCGTCAAGTCGCAGGACAGGGCGGCCGCGCCCCCGGACATGCTGCCCGCCGGGGGCATGAGCTTCATGCAGACGAGCGACGCGGGCGTCCTCCTGAGCGCGTGGAAGCAGGCGGAGGACGGCGCGGGCACGGTGCTGCGCTTCATCGAGCTGACGGGCGGCGCGCGCCGCGAGGTGCGGGTCGCAAGTCCGCTCTTCGGCGCCTCCGCCGTCCGCACGTGCAACGCGGTCGAGGATTGTGGCGAACGACCCGCGACCAACGCCGCGGGAGGCGGCTTCGCCTTCGCGGCCGGGCCGCGGCAGATTCAGACCTTCAAGCTCCAGAGCGGCAGGCCGTAGTCGGCAGTCCGCCCGACGAGTAAGGGACGACGATAAACATGCAGATGACACCCCCCGCCACCGAAGCCCTGGCCGCCAAACTGAGCGGGGCCGCACGCGCGACCTCCGTGCGTTACAAAGTCCTCGGCTTCCTGTTCGCGCTCGCCGCGCTGACCTACCTCGACCGGCTGGCCATCTCGGCGGCCGCGCCCTTCATCATCAAGGAGTTCGACCTCACGCCCATCCAGATGGGCTACGTCTTCTCCGCGTTCACGCTGACCTACGCGCTCTTCGAGATTCCCACGGGGTGGCTCGGCGACCGCTTCGGGACGCGCAGGACGCTGACGCGCATCGTGCTCTGGTGGTCGGCCTTCACGGCGCTGACGGCCGCCGCGCGCGGCTTCTGGTCGCTCTTCGCCTTGCGGCTGCTCTTCGGCATGGGCGAGGCGGGCGCCATCCCGAACAGCGCCTGCACCGTCTCGCGCTGGTTCCCGGCCACGCAGCGCGGGCGCGCGATGGGCGGCGTCTGCATCGGCCACGCGATGGGCGCGGCGCTCACGCCCCCGCTCGTCTTCTGGCTCATCCAGCAGCAGGGCTGGCGGCTGCCCTTCGTCGAGTTCGGCGTCCTCGGCGTCGTGTGGTGCGCGGCGTGGTACTTCTGGTTCCGCGACACGCCCGAGGAGCACCGCGGGGTCAACGCCGCCGAGACGCGCCTCATCTGCGCCGGCGGCGAGGCGCGGCGCGACCGCTCGCACTCGATACCGTGGAGGACGTTCCTGCGCAGCCGCAACATCTTTTTCTTGTGCGCGATGTACTTCGCCTACGGCTACAGCCTCTACTTCTACATCACGTGGCTCCCGACCTACCTGCTCCAGGCGCGCGGCTTCACGATGACCTCGGCCGGGCTCTTCTCGGCGCTGCCGTGGGTCTTCGGCGCGGTCGCCTTCCTCTGCGGCGGGACGCTGACCGACTACCTCGCGACCCGCACCGGCAACAAGAAGATCGCGCGCTGCGGCGTCGGCGTCTTCGGGCTGACGATGAGCGCGGCGATGCTCGTCCTCGTCGCGCTGACCGAGAACTCGGTGGCCGCCGCGCTCTTCATCGCGCTCGCGCTCTTCTTCCAGTTCCTGACGACCCCGGCGGTCTGGGCCACCTGCATGGACATCGGCGGGCACAGGGCGGGCGTCGTGAGCGGGACGACCAACACCTTCGGCAACCTCGCCGGCACGCTCGCCCCCATCGTCTTCGGCTACATCCTCCAGACGCTTGGCTCATGGACGCTCGGCTTCTACGTCGCCGCGGGCTTCCTGCTCGTCGGCGTCGTGATGTGGCTCTTCATCGACCCGCGGCGGCCGCTGCTCGACGACGAGGCGGACGCCGCGGCGGTCTGAATGGGGACGAGGCGGGCGTGAGCAAAATAACGGGGCGCGGCTACGACGTGCTGGCGATGGGGCGCAGCTCGATAGACCTCTACGCGAACGAGATCGGCGCGCCCTTCACCGAGGTCAAGACCTTCTCGGCCTACGTCGGCGGCTCGCCGACCAACATCATCGTCGGGTCGCGCCGGCTGGGCCTCCGCGCGGCGCTCCTGACGGCGGTCGGCGAAGACCTGGTCGGCGACTTCGTCCTCGACTTCCTCGCGCGCGAGGGCGTCGAGGCGGGTTTCAGCCCGCGCAAGGCGGGGCGGCGCACGAGCGCCTTCATGCTCGCCATCCAGCCGCCCGACAAGTTCCCCATCGTCCCCTACCGCGACAACTGCGCCGACCTTGAGTTGACGGTCGAGGACGTGCGCCGCGCGCCCGTCGCGGAGTCGCGCGCGCTGCTCCTCACAGGCTCCGGACTCAGCCGCGAGCCGAGTCGCGCCGCGACGCGCGCCGCGGCCGAGACCGCGCGCGCGCACGGCGGCAAGGTCGTCCTCGACCTCGACGTGCGCGCCGAACTCTGGCCCGACCCGCGCGCCTACGCCGCCGAAGTCCGCGCGCTCCTGCCGCTCGTCAACGTCGTCATCGGGACGGCCGAAGAGGTCGGGGCGGCGCTGGAGCTGGAGCGCGCCGTGGCCGACCTGTCGGCCCCCGTGGGCGCCGAGCTGCGGGCGGGGATCGCCTCGCTGCTCGGCGCGGGGCCGGAGGCGCTCGTCGTCAAGCGTGGCGCGCGGAGCACGCTCGTCTTCACGCGCGGCGGCGGGAGCGTCGAGGCCGAGACGTTCCCCGTCGAGGTGCTGAACGTCCTCGGCGCGGGCGACGCCTTCGCCGGCGGCTTCCTGTACGGCTATCTCAAGGGGTGGGACTGGCGCCGCGCGGCCCGGATGGGCAACGCCTGCGGCGCCATCGTCGTCACCCGCCACGGCTGCGCCAACTTCATGCCCTACGAGCACGAGGCGCTGGCCTTCATCGAACAAAGAGGAGGGTTTTAAGGTTTGTCATTCGACGCGAAAAAGTTTCTCCCGTCTTCGATACTTGAGCAGGTGACCGAGCTGCGCGTGAGCGACCCCGAGTTGCCGATGCGCGTGGCCCGTGAGCGCCGGCGGCGCGCGAGCGTGGCCCCGAAGGGGCGGCTCAACATCCTCGCCTCCGACCACCCGGCCCGGCGCGTGACGCGCGTCGGCGGCGAGCCGTTCCGCATGGCCGACCGCGGGGAGTATCTCGCGCGCACGCTGCGGGTCTTGCAGAGCGAGGTGGTGGACGGCGTGCTCGCCACGATGGACATCATCGAGGACCTGCTCGTCATCCACGAGCTGATGAAGCGCGCGGGCGGGCCGGCCTTCCTCGACGAGAAGCTCCTCGTCGCGAGCCTCAACCGCGCCGGCCTGCTCGGCAGCGCGTGGGAGATAGACGACCCGATGAGCGGCCCGACGCCCGCGGCCTGCGCCGAGTGGGGACTCGACGGAACGAAGGTCCTGCTGCGCCTCTGCGACTCGGAGCCGGACTCGCTCAAGACGCTGCTCGCCACGGCGCGCGCCATCTCGGAGCAGGTTCCGCTCAAGCTCCCGATGTTTCTGGAGTCGTTGCCCGTGGAGAAGGTCGAGGGCGGGTACCGCATCATCAAGACCGCGGAGGAGCTGACGCGGACGGCGGGCGCGGCCGCCGCGCTCGGCGACAGCAGCCGCTACGTCTGGCTCAAGCTCCCCTACTGCGAGAACTACGAGATGGTGGCGCGCTCGACGACGCTGCCCATCCTGCTGCTCGGCGGCGAGCCGGTGGGCGACGTGCGCCCGTTCCTGAGCGAGCTGGCCGCGGGGCTGAAGGCCGGGCCGAACGTGCGCGGCGCGCTCGTCGGCCGGAACATCCTCTACCCCGGCGACGACGACCCGCTCGCCGTCATCGACTCGGTCGGCCGCGTCATCCACGAAGGCTTAACGGTTGAGCAGGCGCTCGACCACCAGGCCTCTCAACGCGGCCGCGACGCCGACTGGCTCACGTCCATCGCCTGACACTTAAAGATTAACCACGGAGACACAGAGACACAGCTAAAAACATTAAGCCGCGCCTAAGCTGTGTCTCTGTGTCTCCGTGGTGAAACGCCTTAGATTTACCTTCCGAAAGTCCGCTTCAGGTCTTCCACGTCTTCGGCCGTCAGGTGGCGGACGCGCTCGCCTCGGAGGATGAAGTAGAGGCGCGCGGTCTGTTCGAGTT
>DASVQX010000075.1:0-14555 GCA_036388915.1 Pyrinomonadaceae bacterium | reverse complement strand
TCGGGCGCGCCGCTTTGTCTCCACTACTGGCTACCGACTACTGGCTACTGACTACTTCTTCTGTATCGCGCTCAGCAGCTCCTCCCGGAAATAGCCGGCGGGGATGGTGCCCTGGCGCATGAAGAGGAGGTGAAACTCTTTGGGCGAGAACTTGTCGCCGAGGAGCTTGGACGCCTCCGAGCGCAGCGCGAAAATCTGATCCTTGCCGAGGCGGTAGGTGATGGCCTGCGTCGGCCACTTCGAGTAGCGGAAGATGGCGCGCTCGGCCGTGCCGCAGCTCGCGCGCTTCGACTCTGACCGGCCCGGGTCGGAGCACTTGCCCGGCTGGAAGTCCACGACCTCCGAGAAGAGTTCGACGGCCTCGTCGTACGTCATCCTTCCGGTGTGGATGCCGGTGTCCACCCGCACGCGCAGGTCGCGGTAGAGCTTGCCCTGCAACTGGTAGAGCCGCTCCTCGGGGCTGTAGAAGCCCTCGGGCGCGGTCGCGCCCTGGGCTTCGGCCATCAGCGCCTCCGAGTAGAGCGCCCACCCCTCGGCCGCCATCGAGTCCTCCCACATCGAGCTTGAGTCCTCGACCGCGCCCGGCGTCAGCCAACGCACGCCCGCGATTTGGTCGCGGTACTGCGTCATCACCTTGTAGTGCCAGTCGTGGCCGGGGAAGCCTTCGTGCGCGGAGAGGTCGGCGAGCGCCGCGCGGTTGTTCTCCTTCAAGACCGCCTGGTCGTTCGTGCCCGAGGTGGTGACGTAGAAGCGGCCGACGCCGCTCTGCTTGAAGGGCGGCGCGGGGTAGTAGGCCGCGCCGTCGATTGAGGCGCGAAGCGGCGGCGGCGTCTCGACCACGTCGAGCTTGTAGTCGGCCGGCACGTCGAAGACGCCGGTCTTGCGCGCGTAGTCAACCAGCCGGACGCCCGCCTCCTTGTACCAACTGACCATCTCGGCGTCGGTCTTCGGGTAGTCCTTGCCCAGCTCGTCGATGACGGCGCGGACGACCGTCGCGTCATTCTGAACCGGCATCCCGCGCTTCTGCGCTATCTGCCGCGCGAGCTCGACCATCTGCCGGCGCGTGTCCTCGACGATGGGCCACGCCTCCTCGAAGAGCTTGGCGGCGGTCGTGTCCATCCGCAGATTGTTCTTGATGGCCCAGTTGTACTCCTCCTCGCCGAAGGCGTAGCGGTCGGCGGCGAACTGCTGCTTGGGCTTGAGCGCGTCGCCCTTCGTCTCGGCGGGCGCCGGGTCGAAGAAGGTCTGGCGGACGAAGCCCGCGAAACCCTTGTAAGCGTCCGACGCCTGCTGGCACGCCTGCCTGAGCTGCGCGAGCATCTGGTCGCTGGCCTCGCCCGCGGCGAGCCGTTCACCGGCGAGCTTCGGCAGTTCCTCGGCGAAGTATTTGGCGTCGGCCTCGGCCGTGTTGACGCCGTCGCGTTGCAGCATGCGCCAGTCGGCCGTGTTACCGGACTTCACTCCCGCCTCCAACTGCTCCTGCGCGACCCGCAGGAAGCGCGGGATGTCGGCGACGCGCTGCGTGACGAGCCGCCACTCGTCGGGCGTGCCGTACTTGTTCGCGCCGGTCTCGGTCATGCCCTGCAACTGCCAGTCGATGGCGCGGAACGGCTCGGAGACGTAGGTGTCCACGGCGCGCTCCTGATACTTACGCGCCTGGTGCTGGCGCAGCAGGAAGCCGATCTGCGCGAGCGCCACGTCGCGGTCGATCCTTCGTGCGGGCGAGAGCGAGGCGGCGTCCACGCCCTGAAAAGCCTTCTGACTCTCGGCGAGCCAGCCGTCCTCCTGCGCGAGCGCCGACGCGGAGTGGTCGCGCAGCCGCCCGTCCGTCTCCCTCAGCGAGGGGTCGAGTCCCGAGCCGCCGACGTAGGTGTTGACCGTCGGGTTGCGGCGCAGGAACTCGACGACGTACTTGTCGTGGACGGCCTTGAAAGCCGCGTCGCCGCCGCCGCCGCCCGGCGTCGCGGCCGGGGCCGTGTTCTGCGTCTGCGTCTGCACGCAGGCGCCGGCCAGAAGGGCGGCCAGGAGCAGGAGTATTTTTTTCATCTGTTCGTCTCTCGGGTGTGATTGGTTCGAGCCGGTTCGGGGAGATTTTGTACGCCGGAGAGCTTAACGCCGAGCCGGCGGCGGCCGCAACCGACGCGGCGCCGAGCCGTCGGCCGCGCTTGTTCGCCCTCTCGCCAATCCGCTACACTGGCCTCGCCTTTCAACAGAACCCAAACGACGGAAGAGCCATTTGACGAGCGAACTGAACGAGCGGCGCTGGGCCGTCCTGAGCGAGCGCGGGCGCGAGGATTCGGGGCTGAGCTACGAGGAGGCGTCCGCGCTCATCGCGCGGCTGCGCGCGGAGAAGTTGAGCGGCCTCTGCGTCATCACCGACCGGGCCGCCGCGCACGTCCCCGAGGCGAAGAAGCCGGCGGCGAACTCAACCCCCGGCGCGGGCGCGAAGCCCAAGCGGAGCCGGAAGAAGAAAACCTCCTGAGAGCTTTTAAGCTTTTAACCACGCAGACGCGGAGACGCGGCTTGAAGCTATAAGACTTCAAGCCGCGTCTCCGCGTCTGCGCGGATTACTTTTGCGCGCCGGAGAGGCGCGAGGAGATGACTTTGGCGGCGGTCGCGCCCGCGCCGCAGGCCCCGCTGACGGTCGGCGCGAGCGGGTTCGACACGTCGCCGACGGCGAAGACCATCTCGGCGCTCGTCTCCTGCTCGCCCGTCACGACGACGTAGCCGCGCTCGTCCGTGTGGAGTTGGCCCGCGAAGAGTTCGGTGTTCGGCTCGACGCCGACGCGCACGAGCACCCCGCGCACCGCCATCCTCAATGGCTTCAAAGCGCCCGCGCGCAGCATCTCTACGGACTCGACCCGCTCGCCGCCCATAATTCTTTCGAGCGTCGTCTCGTTGAAGACCGTCACGCGGTGCTCGCCCCGCAGCCGCTCGGCGAACTCCGGCCGCGCGCGCAAACTCTTGCCGCGGTGGACGAGCGTGACGGTCGCGCAAGTTTCCGCCAGCAGCAGCGCGTTCTCGGCCGCCGCGTCGCCGCCGCCGACGACGAGCACGTCCTCGCCGGCCACGCTCTCGCGTTCGAGCTGCCCCGATTCGAGCACGCCACGCCCCTCGAACTCCGCCTCGCCGGGGATGTTCAAGCGCCTGCGCCGCACGCCGGTCGCGATGACGAGCGCGATTGACTGTAGCTCCTCGCCGCTCGCCAGGCGCACACGCTTCGCCCTGAGGTCAACGCCCTCGATCTCGGCCTCAGTCCACAGGTCGAACTCCTTGTCCTCGACCTGCGCGGCGAACAGGTCGCGCAGCTCGCGCCCGTTAGACGCGCTCACGCCGAGATAGTTCTCAATCGGATTATAGACGCGCAACAACTGGCCGCCGACCTCCGCCGCCCGCTCGACGACGAGCGTGTCCAGCCCCAACTCGTCGCACCACAGCGCCGCCGAAAGCCCCGCCGGCCCCGCGCCGATGATAATCACGTCGTGCATGTGCGTTTAAGTGGTCGGCGCCGCCGCCCGCCCCTTGAGCGCCTCGCGAAGCTCGGCGGCGACCTCGTCCGGGCGCAGGCGCGAGGCGGCGGGCGTGCCGCCCTCGTCTAAGAACTTGACCGCCGAGGTCAGCTCGCTCCGGTCGGGCTTCCACCCGCCGCCGCCCGCGCCCTCAAGCTCGTTCAGACGCTCGACGAGCGGCGCGAGGTCGCGGCGCGCGACGCGCGGGCGCGTGTACGTCTCGGCCCAGGAGTAGTAGGCGTAGTCGATGCGGTAGCACCACCCGCCGCCGAGCGGGGTGGCGACGAGGAGAACGTCGCCGCGCGCGTTGTGCGCGACGGCCGTGTAGGGCGTCGCGTGGCGCGCGGGGTCGAACCCGCCGTCTTCGTGGAGGTCGGGCGCGAGCGTGACCAGCGAGAGGCGCGACTCCGCGTCCTCCTCGACGCGCGAACTCCCGCGCGCGAAACTCTCCAGCGCGCGCTCGATGCGCCCCCAGCCCTCGCGCCACAGGGCTTCGTACTCGTCCGTGCGTGTCAGCACGCGCTCGACTTCGGGGAGGACGAGCTCGTATGCGCGCGCCTCGTCAACGTCCTGTCCGCCCGCGAGGCTTGTGACGAGCGGCGAGTTGACGCCGGGGACGAAAGGGTTGTCGCCGCCCTGAAGCAGCACCGAGACGCGCACGGCGCGCTCGCCGGGGAACTCCGAGAAGTCGCCCGCCTCGGCCGCCGACACCAGCTCGTCCCGCAAGGCCGGGGCGCGCTCGACGTTGAGCACCGTCCAGACCGAGAGCACGCCGTCGGCGTCGAAGTGGTTGTTGGTGACGACCTCGACGCCGCGCGTCCACTCGTCGCGCCGGGGCCAGTTGACGAAGTTGAGCGCGATCTCCGTCGAGGTGTCGGCGCGCAACTCCTCGGGCGTCTCGTTCCCCGCCCAGTGCGAGAGGTGCAGCGCGTCGTCCGTCGTCCCGTCCACCGACAGCTTCGGCACCCTCGCCAGCCCGTCGTGGTAAAACTCGAACCTCATAGCGTAACTCCTTAAGTTATTCGGTGACGCCTTTGATGCGAATCTGGGGGCAGAGGCGCGTGACGACCAGACGCTCGCGCACGTCGAAGCGGCAGGCGAGCGCCGTCTTGTCCTGCTCGTCGGTCTCGCCCTCGTCGTGATACCAGAACTGGCAGTTGGCGCAGTCGCCGTTCCAGCAGAAGTCGCCGTAGGAGATGGTCTCGATGGAGAGGAACTGGAAGCAGCGCAGCAGGCGGTTGCGCTCTGGCACCGCGAGCCGCCGGCCGAGGACTTCTATCTCGACCAGACGCTCGTAGGGGGCGAACAGCTCGGGGTCGAACGCCGGCTCGGCTGTGTCTTCCATCGCGGCCTCACTGGTGCGCGGCGGCGCGCGCTGGTTTAGTCGCCGCCGAGCGTGTAGTCGAACTCGTAGGAGTGCTTGCCTTCGGCGACGGCGATGCTCATCCGGCCGGCGAGTCCCGAAAGCTCGCCCGTGCCGGAGTCGGGGACGACCGTGACGGAGAGTTGCTGCGCGCCGCGCTCCATCGTCCCGCTGTGCTGGAGGACGAAGGAGCCGACGCGACCCGCGAGCGTCCCCTCGACGTGCTCAAGCGCGACGTAGCCGGCCGAGCCTTCGACCGACGAGCGGAAGGCGAGCATCTGCCCCCTGCTCGTCCCCTTCAGGTCGCCGCCGAAGCGCTTGTCGATGAGCATCCGGCCGAGGCACGCGCCGCCCTCCTCGCCGTCCACCTGCGGGCTCAACTTCACCTCGAAAGTCCCGCTCGCGCGAGTCGTCATCCCAACTCCTCCTTCGTAAGATGAGAGAGACGCCGTACGGCCGTCGCTTCATCCTTCATCCTTCCAGATGCGTCGGCAGCCCGTCGATGCTGACGCGGTTCTTCTCGCGGCGGTACTCGCGGATGCCGTCCTCGCCCTTCTTCAAAGTCCACTCGACGAGCATCTGCCGCTCCGCCTTCAACTCGAAGACCGGCACCGCGAAGCCGCACGATGTCTGCGCCGACTCAATTTCGAGGACGACGATCTGCCGCTCGCCGGGGTACGCGGGGAAGTGCGCGTGGAGCGCGTCCCACTCCGCGTCGCCCGGATGCACGACGCGGCCGCGGCCGTAGAGCCGCAGGATGAGCGGGCTTTCGGAGAAGCTGCACATCATGATCGTCATGCGCCCGTTCTCCGAGAGGTGCGCGGCCGTCTCGTTGCCGCTCCCGGTCAGGTCGAGGTAGGCGATTGTGCTGTCGTCGAGGCAGCGGAGCGTGTCCATGCCCTTCGGCGAGAGGTTGATGCGCCCGTCGGCGGGCGCCGTCGCCGTGAAGAAAATCTTCTGCTCGGCGATGAAATCGCGCAGGTGTTCGTCGAGCCGGGGGAAGAACTTGGCCATCGGTCGTTCCTCTTCGTCGTCGCGCGCTCAGGGGGCGTTGCGGATGGTGACTTCGAGCGTGAAGGTCGTGTCGGTCGCCTCGTCCTCGGGCCAGACGCTGATCTCGTAGGCGCCGCTCTTGGGGAGCGCCCCCGACCAGTCGGTCGCGTTCTGCCCCACGTCCACCGGGTTCATGCCCGGCGCCCAGACGCCGAAGACCGCGTTCCTCTTCGCCGACGTGAGGTGCAACGTCATCGTCTGCCCCCGCTTCGCGACGAGGCGGTACGTGATGGGGTCCATCCCGCCGCTCTCGCTCGGCCCGCCCGTCGTGCGCCCCTTCAGGATGACGGTCGTCCGCCCCTTCGGGAACTTGACGTTGACGGTCTTGGCCGACGCGGCCGGCGCGAGCAGAAACGTTAGGACGAGAAGCGTGGCGGCAAACTTTTTCACGAGGGTCTTCTCCTTCGTTCGGAGTCGGGTGTTGTTAAAGCCGTCGCGCATGATAACACGGCCGGCGGCGGCGGCCGGTGCTTCTCAAGGGTGGCGGCGTGCGATACACTTGGGTCAAAAGCAAAAGGGAGGGCGAGACAGAAGTGGGAGTAGTGATGTACGTCAAGCCGGGGTGCCCGTACTGCCAGCAGGCGCGGGACTTTTACACGTCGAAGGGCGTGGAGTGGACGGAGTACGACGCGCAGAACGACCGCGCGCGTCGCGCCGAGATGTTCAAGTATTCGGGCGACGACCCGACCGTGCCCTGCATCGTAGAGGACGGCAAGTATCTCCAGTCGGGCTTCGGCGACCCGCCGCGCGGTTGAACGGTCCACGACTAGCGCGGCCGTGAGCCGGGCGAAAGAATTTTAGATTTTTGATTTCGGATTTTTGATTTGGGGCCGCCGGGGGTCTACAATCCCCCGCGCGGCCTCGTCGTTTCGGCGCGGCCGAACCGCCAGCCACAAACTGAATCGGGACTTCGCTAAACCCCTCGATGGTTAGCAAGACGCTCCTCAACTACCGCATCACGGAGAAGCTCGGCGCGGGCGGGCAGGGGACGGTCTACAAGGCCGTTGACGAGCGGCTCGGCCGCACCGTCGTCATCAAAGTCCTCTCGCCGGAACTCACCGCGCGCGAGGTCAACCTCAAGCGGTTCGAGCGCGAGGCGCAGCTCGCCTCCTCCTTAGACCACCCGAACATCTGCACCATCTACGGGCTGCACGAGGCGGACGGGCTGCACTTCATCGCGATGCAGTACATCGAGGGCAAGAACGTCCGCCAGCTCGTCAACGGCCGCCCGCTCTCCCTGGAGACCGCGCTCTCCATCGCCTATCAGGTCGCAGACGCCTTGGCGGCCGCGCACTCGAAGGGCATCATCCACCGCGACATCAAGGCCGGCAACGTGATGGTCACCGCGTCGGGGCTCGCCAAAGTTCTGGACTTCGGCCTCGCCAAGCTGCTCGACGAGAACAAGCAGGGCGGCGACGTGCACCTCACGGAGCTCGGCGTCCCCTACGGCACGGCGACCTACGCCGCGCCCGAGCAGGCGTCGGGCAAGAAGGTTGACCACCGCGCCGACATCTTCTCGACCGGAGTCCTCCTCTACGAGATGCTCGCCGGCATCTGGCCCTTCAAGGGGCAGACGACCGTCGAGGTGCGCTACGCCGTGCTGCACGACACGCCCGAGCCTCTGGAGGCCGTGCGCAAGGACCAGCCGCCGCCGAGCGTCCAGCGGATACTCGACCGCGCGCTGGCGAAGAAGCCGGAGGAGCGCTATCAGGAGGTCGCGCAGATGCGCGACGAGCTGCGCGCGTCGATGCGCGAGGTGGCCGCCGCGCGCGGCGACACCGACCCGCAGACGAGCGGCGTGCCGGCCGAGGTCGTCCCGTTCGCGCGCCCGCCGCGCCACGAGTCGGGCTATGGCGGTGGCGGCTTCGGCGGCAGCTTCCGGCGCTGGTGGCGCGGCCTGACCGGCTCGGAGAAGCAGGCCACGTCGCTCCCGCCCTCTTCGCGGCGCGTCGCGTCGGCGGCTTCTTCGGCGCCGGCCCCGTCCGCGCAGCACCAGCAGCACGTCAGCCAGTTCGAGATCGAAAAGTCCATCGCCATCCTCCCCTTCCGCAACATCTCGAACGACCCCGAGGTCGGCTTCTACGAGTTCTCGCTCGCCGACGCCGTCATCACCGAGCTGGCGCGCAACCGCTCGCTCGTCGTGCGCCCCTCGTCGATGATCGTCAAGTATCAGGGCAAGGACGTTGACCCGCGCGAGGTCGGGGGCGAGCTGAACGTGAGCGCGGTGCTCTCGGCCAACTTCCTGCGCGCGGGCGGGACGCTCCGCGTCAACGCGCAGCTCGTCGATGTCGTCACCGGCGAGATGCTCTGGAGCGACCGCATCGACGCCACGGCCGACGACCTCATCGCGCTTCAGGACACCATCGCGCGCCGCATCTCGGAGGGCCTCAACGTCGAGCAGCACGCCTCGCAGACCGGCGCGGGCGTGCCGGCGACGCACAACGCGCAGGCTTACGAAGAGTACCTGCGCGGCCGCGCCTCCTTCGCCAAGTTCCTCTTCCACACGCTCGACCCGGAGGACTGCGACGAGGCCGTCGAACACTTCCAGCACGCCATCCGCCTCGACCACACGTTCGCGCTCGCGCACAGCGGCCTCGGCGCCTGCTTCGCGAATAAGGTCTTGAAGGGTCTGGGCGGCGGCGAAGACTACGAGCTGGCCGAGAACGCCTTCAGCCGCGCGCTCGACCTCGACCCGAACCTGGTCGAGGCGCGCATCCTGATGGTCTTCATCTACCTCTCGCGCGGCGAGAAGCGTAAGGCGCGCGCCGAGGTCGCGCGGCTCGCCAAGCAGGCGCCCAACGAGCCGGCCGTCTACTTCGTCAAGGGCGCCATCCACCGGCTCGACGGCGAGTACGACCGCGCCCTGCGCGCCTTCGGCAAGCTCGCGCGGCTCGACCCGGCGGCGCGCGTCGTCGCCAGCTACAACCGCGCGCGCGTCTTCATGTACCAGCACCGCTTCGACGACGCGCTCTTGGAACTCGAACAGGGCGCGCGCGTCGAGCCGCACCACCCGCTGATCCGAACCTTCCAGGCGGTCGTGCTGGGCCGGCGCGGCGACAGGGACGAGGCCGTCCGCATCCTGCGCGAAGTCTTAGACGAGCACCCGACGATGGACGGCATCCGCCCGCTGCTCGCGCAGCAGCTCATCAAGCGCGGCGAGGCGGAAGCCGCCCGCGAGCAGTTGACCGAGCGCGTGCGCGAGGCGGCCGACGCCGACCACGACATCGCCTACTGGCTCGCCACCACGCACGTCATGCTCGGCGACCGCGGCGAGGCGCTCCACTGGCTTGAGCGCGCCGTCGAGCTGGGCAACGAGAACCAGACGTGGTTCGAGTCCGACCCCAACTGGGAGTCTCTGCGCGAAGACCAGCGGTTCGTCGCGCTGATGCGCCGCATCGAGGCCGCGCACAACCAGTCCGCGCCGCGCGAGCAGAGCCAGACCGAGACGGGCGACGGCGGCGGCTCGACGCACCCGGAGGCTTACGAGGAGTACCTGCTGGGGCGCGACGCCTCGGGGCGCTTCATCTATCACACGCTGGCGCGCGTGGACTCCGAGGAGGCCGTCGTCCACTTCAAGCGCGCCGTCGAGCTCGACCCGAACTTCGCGCTCGCGTGGTGCGCCCTGGGCGGCGCCTACGCCAACCGCGTCATCAAGATCATCGGCGGCCCCGAGGACTACGAGAAGGCCGCCGATGCGCTCGGGCGCGCGCTCGCGCTCAGGCCGGGGCTGGCGGAGGCGCGGCTCCACATGGTCTTCGTCGAGATGGCGTGGGGCAACAAGGCCCGCGCCCGCGAGCTGGCCGCGCAGCTCGTGCGCGAGTCGCCCAACGACGTGGGCGCGCAGTTCGCCTACGCGACCGTCGCGCGCCTCGACGGCCGCTACCAGGACGCGCTCGACGCCTACGGCCGGATGCTCAAGATCAACCCGGCGGAGCGCGTCGTCGTCAGCTACAACCGCGCGCGCGTCTTCCTCTACCAGCACCGCCACGACGACGCGGCGGCCGAGCTCGAGCTGGGCGCGCAGATGGAGCCCAACCACCCGCTCGTCAAGTCGTTCAAGGCGATCATCTGCGCCTACGGCGGCGACCTCGACGGCGCGGTGCGCGTGATGGGCGAAGTCCTTAGCCGCAACCCCGACATGGACGGCGTCCGCCCCCTGCTCGCGCAGTTCCGCGCGCACGCGGGCGACACCGAAGCCGCGCGGCGCGAGCTGACCGACGGCGCGCTGCGCGTCGGCCGCGCCAACCACGACGTGGCCTACTGGGTCGCCAGCGCCTACGCGCTCGTCGGCGAGCGCGACCTCGCCTTCGAGTGGCTGGCGACGGCCGTCCGCGTCGGCAACGAGAACAAGCCTTGGTTCGAGTCCGACCCGAACTGGGAAAGCTTGCGCGAAGACCCCCGCTTCGCCGAGTTGATGAGTCGCGTCGGCGTCCCACCCGAGGGCGCCAGTGGAGCCCGACAGCAGTAACCAAACACGTCTTTTCAGCGGAGGATGCACGTATGAGCACCTTCGTCGTCGGCGACGTACACGGCCGCCGCAAACAGCTCGGACATCTGCTCTCACTTCTCCCGCGCGAGGCGGGGCGGGACACCCTCGTCCTCTTGGGCGACCTCATCGACCGCGGCGAGGACATCCCCGGCACCGTCTCCGACGTGCTCGAACTCAAGCGCGCCTCGCCCGACGGCTCGGTCGTCGTCCTGCGCGGCAACCACGAGCAGATGCTCCTCGACTTCCTCGACGACTCGGCGCCGCTCTGGCTCCACCCGGCCGTCGGCGGCCAGCACACCTTCGGCCAGTACACCGGCTTCAAGCTCAACGACGAGCTGCGCTCCTGGTGGGAGGAGACGCAGCGGCGCCTCCTCGACTCGCTGCCCGCCGAGCACCTCGCGTTCTTCCGCGCGCTCCCGCTCTTTTACGAGGACGAGCACGCCTTCTACGTCCACGCCGGCCTCGACGGCGAGAAGCACCCCTGCGAAACCGACGCGCGCCACCTCCTCTGGTCGCGCAGCCCGGATTTTTATAAGCACTACTACGGCAAGCCCTGCGTCTTCGGCCACACGCCGACGCCGCTGCTCCCGCTGCTCGGCCGCCTCGGGCGCCACGGCATCTACGTCTCGCACAGCGCCATCGGCATCGACACCGGCTACGACCCGACCTGCGCGCTCACCTGCCTCCGCCTCCCCGAGTTCGACCTCTACCAGGCCTTCGCCGACGGCCGCACCGCGCACTTCCACATGACCAACTTCATCCCCGAACCCTTCCGCAAGTTCCAGCGCTGTGGCGGCCAGCCCGCCTGATATACTCGCGCCGACATTCACCCGCGGAGGACTAGAACAGATGATTAACGAAGGCGACGCCGCGCCCGACTTCGAGGCGACGGACGCCGAAGGCAACGCCGTCAAACTCTCCGACCTGAGTGGCCGCAAGGTCGTGCTCTACTTCTACCCGAAGGACGACACGCCCGGCTGCACGAAGGAGGCTTGCAGCTTCCGCGACTCGTTCGCCGAGTTCGAGCGGCGCGGCATCAAGGTGCTCGGCGTCTCGACCGACGACGAACGCTCGCACCGCAAGTTCGCCGAGAAGTACTCGCTCCCGTTCACGCTGCTCGCCGACATCGGCCACGCCGTCGCAGACCTCTACGGCGTCTACGGCGAGAAGCAGTTCATGGGGCGCACCTACATGGGCGTCGCCCGCAAGACCTTCCTCATCGACGAGCGCGGCCGCGTCGTCAAGGTCTTCGACAAGGTCAAGGTGGACGAGCACGCCGACGAAGTCCTGAAGGCTTTCGACTGACCCGCGCGCCGACCCGCCCCCCTGACGCCCGCCCCCTGACCGGCGGCCAAAAAAAACTCTTGACGCTCCTACGACAAAAGTAGTAGATTCAACCTCAGTCGTAGTAGGAAGGATTTTTTGCGGGGGAGGCGCGTGCGCGTGGCGAAAGAGTCGGACGTGAAGTTGACGAGGTTCGAGCTGGAGGTGATGGGCGCGCTGTGGGAGTTGGGGAGCGCGTCCGTCCGCGAGTTGCAGGAGCGTCTGCCCGAGGGCAAGCGCCCGGCGTATACGACCGTGCAGACCATCGTCTACCGGCTCGAAGAGAAGGGCGCGGTGCGGCGCGTGAAGAAGGTCGGCAACGCGCACGTCTTCGAGCCGGTCGTCACAAGGCGCGCGACCGTCAGACGCCTCTTCGGCGAGCTGCTCGGCTTCTTCGGCGGCTCGTCGCGGACGCTCGTCGCGCAGCTCGTCGAGGCCGGCCACCTGACGCTCGAAGACCTGCGCGAGGCCGAGGACGCGCTCGCGCGTCTCGAAGCCGCAAAGGGCGCGGGCGGCGCGGCGACGGACGAGGGCGCCGCCGACAAGAACGCGTCGAAGGGCGCGGGCAAGGCGGCGGGCGGCGGCGCCGCTGCGAGAAAGGCCGGCGAGGGGAGGGGACGGCGTTGAACGCTTTGCACGAACAACTGGCGCGCGCGTCCGCGGGCTTCTGGCCGGCGCTGGCGAATCACCTCTGGCAGGCGACCCTGTTCGCGGCGCTCGTCCTCGGCGTGACGCTGCTGCTGCGGCGCGCGCCCGCGCGCCTGCGCTACGCGCTCTGGCTGGTCGCGGCGTTGAAGTTCGCGGTGCCGTCGGCGCTCGTCGCCTACGCGGCCGCGCCGCTCGGGCTCGACGCGATGTGGCGCACGTCCGCCGGGCCCGGCTCGGCCGCGCCGCTCCTGTTAACCATCGCCGAGCCGGTCGCGGCCGGCTCGCCCGACCTCGTCGTCGGCGTCTCGGCCGCGCGCGGTCACGAAGAGTTGTTGTGCGCGCTCACGCTGCTGTGGCTCGCGGGCGCGGCGGCGCTCGCGCTCGTGTGGTTCAGGAAGCGGCGCGAGTTTCTGCGCTCGGTGCGCGCGGGGCGCGAGGCTTGGGCCGGGCGCGAGTTCGAGGCGCTGGGGCGTGCGCGCGCGCGGCTCAGGCTCCGGCGCGAGGTGCTGCTGATGCTCTCCGACGCGCGGACGGAGCCGGGCGTGTGGCGCACGCGGCGCCCCGTCTTGCTGCTGCCGTCGGAGGTCTCGGCGCAGCTCGACGACGAGGAGTTGGAGGCGGTCGTGCTGCACGAGCTGGCGCACGTCGAGCGGCGCGACAACCTCTTCGCTAACTTGCAGACGGTGCTGGCGTGCGTCTTCTGGTTCAACCCCGCCGTCTGGCTCGTCGGCCGCAAGCTCTTCGCCGAGCGCGAGAGCGCGTGCGACGAGCGCGTGCTCGAAGCCGGCGGCGGCTCGGGCGCGTACGCCGCCGGGATTTTGAAGGTCGTGCGCTTCTGCTCGGGCTGGCGCGTGGCGGGCGTGGCGGGCGTCGCCTCGGGCTCTAACCTTCGGAGGAGGATCGAGATGATTATGCTTGGGGAGAAGGGCGGGAGGCCGCGCGCGTGGCACCGCGCGGCGGTGGCCGGGCTGGCGGCGGTCGCGCTGGCGTTGACCGTGGGCGCGGGTCTGTTCGGACGCGGGGCGACGACGACGGCGGCGCGGATGCTCGAAGGGGCGCAGGAGGGCGGGCGCGTCGTCGCACGCAGCGGCCAGCGCGGCGCCGAGAGCCGCGAGCAGGAGTCGGCCGTCAGGGAGATAGCCGAGCAGTCGCAGGAGGCGTTGGTCTACTTCGAGCAGGCGGCGGGCGCGCCCGTCGCCATCACCGAGGCGAGGATGCGCATGATCACCGGCGAACAACTCCGCCGCGCCGAAGGGGGGCGCGCGGACGTGCCGGAGGACGGGGAGAAGCCCTTCCTGCTCACGCTGCCGACGGTAACGGTGGCGAACACCTCCGCGAAGGCCGTCCACGAGATCGGCGTCGGGTTCGAGACGGGCGGCCGGGTCGGCGTCGTCGCGGGCTACGCGGCGGGGCTGAGGCCGGGCGAGTCGAAGACGTTCCGCTCCGAGTGGCGGCGCCGGAACGTTATCTTCCCCGGCACCTTCGCCGACGTGAAGGTGCGCGTCATCTGGGTCGAGTTCGAGGACGGCACGACGTGGGGCACGCGCATGCACGCGCGCGTGCCGCCGCCTCCGCCGCCTCCGGCAGCGCCTGACGCGCCCGGCGTCCCCGAGCCGCCGGCCAAAGGCTCGGGCGCGGGCGACGCGAGGGTCATCACTTCGGACGGCGTCAACGTCGTGCGGCTCGTCTACGGCTCGGGCGGCGGCTCGGGCGGCGGTTCGGGCACTGGCTCAGGCTCGGCGCGCGGGGGCGGAGTCGGCGGAGGCTCGGGCGTAGGCTACGGCTCTGGCGAGGGTTCGGGCGGAGGCTCGGGCGTCGCGCGCGCGTCCGGCGGGGACGCGGGGCTGGGCGACAAGAGGATTTACACGCCGGAGCCTTCCTACCCGGCCATCGCAAAGGCGGCGGGCGCCGAAGGTCCCGTGGGCGTGAGGGTGACGGTTGACGAGGACGGTAACGTCGTCAAGGCCGAGGCCGTCTCGGGCCACCCGCTGCTGCACATGGCGGCCGTGGACGCCGCGCGCCAGTCGAAGTTTAAGCCGACCGTCGTTGACGGCAAGCCCGTCAAAGTCTCGGCGCTCATCTCCTACGTCTTCACGCTCAAGTAAACCGGCGCGCCGAGAGTTAACCGCCGGAGACGCGTCAGCACGGCCCAAAGGCTCCGGGCCGTGCT
>DASVQX010000074.1:0-2948 GCA_036388915.1 Pyrinomonadaceae bacterium | reverse complement strand
GACGGGGAGGTAGAAGGCAAAAGGCAACCTTCAAAAGGCGAGAGGGAAGACGGGGCGCCCCGTCTTCCCTCTCGCCTTTTGCCTTTACGCCCGCGCTTAGTCTCTGCGCCCGCGGCGCCCGCGCGGCTTCGGCGGCTCCTGATTCGCCGCGTCGTCGTCGTACTCGTTCTCGAAGGAGAAGACCGCCCGCGGGAAGCGCGCGCGCAAGGCTTTCTGCGCCGCCAGCGTGAGCCGGTTGTTCCCCATGAAGACCTTCAGCCCCTTCAGCCCGGCGAGCGACTGGGGCAGCCGCGCCCCGCCGTTCGCGTTCAGCGACAGCTCTTCGAGGCTCTTCAACTCGCCGACGAACGACGGCACCTCGCGAATCGCGTTGTAGTCGAGCGACAGCTTTTTCAGGCCGCGGAGCGAGGCCACCTGCGGCGGCACCGAACGGATGCCGTTCCTCCCGAGGTCAAGCTCTTCCAGCCCTCGAAGGTCGGCGAGCGTGTCCGGCAGGCGCTTGGTTCGACCCGCGCGCGCCGAGTCTTCCGCGCCGACATCGCGGCCGTCGAGCGCGCCGTAGAGCCTGAGCACACGCAAATTCGTCAGCCGGCCTATCGAGCGCGGGAGCGAGACGTTCATCGAGCACCCGTTGCCGTTGTCGATGACCAGTTCCTTGAGTTTGCTCAGCCTCCCGATCTCTTCCGGCAGGTCTTCGAGGTTCTCCAGACAGGCGAGCTCCAACGCCTCAAGGTTGACGAGCGTCCCGAGGCCGGCGGGCAGGTGCTTCATCGCGGCGTCTTCTTGCTGTAGGGTGAGCCGCCTCACCTTCTCGGGCGAGCGGAGCGCCTGCTCCAAACTGTCGAAGGCGCCGTCTTCCTGAAGAGACGGCCGCCGGGCGCCGGCCTCGACGAGGCACGCCGCGAAGACGCAAAGGGTCAGGAGTCCGACTGTGAAACGGGACAAGGGTCTACTTATCAAACTGTTTCCTCCGTTGATGATGATTAGAAAGATTGGGGCCGACTCAGGGCTTCGGCGCGGGCTTGAGCCGGGGCGGCGTGGCGAGCGGGATGTCGTCTTCGAGGCCGGGCGTGGGCGTCTCGGCCTCGTCGTCGGGCTTGAGCCGGGGCGGCGCGTTGCGCAGCGCGGGCGGGAGCTTGGGGCGCGGGATTTTGACGGTGGCGACCGAGTCCGTGCGCTTGAGGATGGTGCCCCCGCGCCCCGCGACCCACGCCGACGTGCCGCCGTGGTAGGCCGCGCCGAACAGCGCCGCGCTCGTCACGGTCGGCATCATCTCCCACTCCTCGCCGCCGTTGCGCGTCTGGAGCACGCGCCCCTGATCGCCCACCACCAGCACGTCGTCGCGCGAGGCCGCCGCCACCGAGAAGAGATTTATCTTGAGGCCGGCCTCCTGATCCTTCCAAGTCTTCCCGCCGTCGTCAGTGCGAAGTATCAGCCCGCGCTCGCCGACGACGTAGCCGCGCGAAGCGTCTGCGAACGCCAGCCCGTAGAGCCACTCGCGCGCGTTCAGCTCGACGCGCTCCCAGCTCGCGCCGCCGTCGCCCGAGCGCAAAAGCGTCCCCTGCGAGCCGACCGCGACGACCGTTTTCTCGTCGGCGTAGGCCACGGCCTCAAGCCAGCTCTTCGTCTCCGAGCGCACCGTGTCCCAGGTCTCGCCGCCGTCCTCGGTCTTCAGAATCCGCCCGCGCGCGCCGACCGCCAAGCCGCGCTTCGCGTCGAAGAGACGGACGCCGAAGAGGTCTTCGTCAACGTCGGTCGGAATCTTCGACCACGTTAGCCCGCCGTTCTCAGTGCGCAGGAGCGTCCCCTTCTCACCCACGACGAAGCCGAGCGCCTCGTCGGCGAAGAAGACACCGAAGAGTCTGGCGGTCGTCCCCGACAGCCGGAGCGTCCAACGCCTGCCGCCCGACGAGGTGTAAAGTATGCGTCCGCGCGAGCCGACCGCCCAGCCGCGCTCGGCGTCGAGGAAGTAGATGTCGGCGAGGTCGTCGCGGCCGCCTTCGGTCAGTCGGCGCCAATCGACGCCGCCGTCGTCGGTGCGAAGTATCAGCCCGTCGCGGCCGGCGGCCCAGCCCGTCGTCTCGTCGGCGAAGTGGACGGCCGCCAGTCGCGGGCGCGTCTTGACGCTGACGGGGAACCACGTCTCGCCGCCGTTGCCGGTGGAGAGCACCTGCCCCTCGTCGCCCGTCACCCAGCCGTGGCGCTCGTCCGAGAAGAAGACCGAGAGCAAGTCCGTGCGCTGAAGGTTCTCGACCTCCGCCCACGTGTCGCCGCCGTCCGCGCTGCGTCGGATGGCGCCGCCCAAACCCACCGCCACGGCGACCTTCCCGCCGGACGCGAACGCGACCGAGGTTAAGGCCGGCCCCGTCTTCGCCGAGCGGTCGAGCCATGTGGCGCCGCCGTCGTGCGTGACGACGAGCGTCGAGTCGGCGCCGGCCGCCACGCCGTTCGAGGCGTCGGCGAAGGCGACCGAGTAGAGGTGCGCGCGCACGCCCGAGACCTGCGCGACCCAGGTGCGGCCGCCGTCGGCCGTCTGCAAAATTTCGCCGTAGCTGCCGACGGCCAGGCCGTGCAGGGCGTCCGGCGCGAACGAGACGCCGAAGAGGTGGTTCGCGCCCTCGCGCACCGCGGGCGCGTTCTTCGCGGGCTTCGCGCCCACAGGGCGCAGCGTCCAGCGCCCGCCGCCGTCGTCCGTCGTCAGCACGACCCCGCGCGCGCCGACCGCGACGGCGCGCCGCGCGTCCCGCACGTAGAGCCCGTAGAGCGGCACGGGCGCGGGCGTGCGCTGCTCCTCCCAGCGGAACCCGCCGTCCGAGGTGTACAGGATGACGCCGTCGGCCCCCACGGCCCAGCCCGTCCGCTTGTCGGGGGCGAAGCGCACGGCGTGGATGGCGTTCCCCTGCGGCAGGGGGTTCTGCCACGCCCAGGCGCGCTCGGCCTGCGCCGCC
>DASVQX010000073.1:0-16590 GCA_036388915.1 Pyrinomonadaceae bacterium | reverse complement strand
ACGCCAGGGACGGGAAGTTGAACGGGACGTTCTACCCGCACTGGCCGACTTTGAACGCCGACTCGACGCGCCTCTTGGTCAAGCGGTACGAGACGGGCGACGCCGTCTACTCCTTCGACCCCGTCAACTTCAAGCTCGGCGACTACTTCGTCATCCCGCGCCTGCCCGACAACGGGACGACGATTAACGAGGGCGCCATCTGGAGCGCGACCGACCCCGACACGCTCTTCCTGCTCGGCTGGGCCGGCCCGAAGCTCTGGGCGCTCAACGCGCGCACGCGCCAGTACGCGCTCGTCCACGACTTCTCGAAGGACGCCAGCTTCGCGCCGGGCGACTACCTCTGGCAGATGAGCATGAGCTCGGACGGCGACACGTTCGCCTTCACGCACAAGAACGGCTCTTACAAGACCATCGGCTACACTGTCTACCGCCGCTCGACCGACTCGCTGCTCATCGACTCCAAGAGCACGCTCGAAGACGAGGTGCGGATCGACAAGACGGGGCGCTACCTGACGCTCTACCTCTCGCAGCCCGACGCGGCCGGCCAGGCCACCTACATCCTCAACCTCTCGACGGGCTCGCGCGTCGGGCTGGTTGACGGCGCGCCCGACTACGCGCCGGGTCACGGCGACGTGGGCGCCGGGACGATGATCGCTTGGGACAACGACGAGAACCGCTTCCTCAAGCGCTCGCTCAACGACCCGCACCGCGTCCAGTCGGTGATGGACTTGGGCGGCGACTGGATGCACGAGCACCTCTCGCACCTCTCGCGCGACGAGACGTGGGCGCTCGCCTCTTTCTACAGCTTCAAGGGCTACGGCACCGAGCCGGGTCTCTTCCACGACGAGATCGTGCTGGTCAAGGCCGACGGCTCGGGGCAGTTCCGCCGCCTGCTGCAACACCGCTCGAAGGCGCAGGACTACTGGGAGATTCCGCGCGCCACCATCAGCTACGACGGCCGCTTCGTCGCCTACTCGTCGAACTGGGGGAACTCGGGCCGCGTCGATCTCTTCATCGCGCGCATCGACCAGCCCTCGTCCTCCACCCCGACGCCGACGCCGACCCCCGTCGCGACGCCGACGCCGGTCGCGACTCCCGCGCCGACTCCCGTCCCCACCGCCACGCCGACCCCGACGCCCGCGCCCGAGGGCGGCAGGGCCAAGACCGCCATCCAGAAGGCGAGGCGCGACGCGCAGGATTTGAGCAACGCGCTCGCCGCCACGGGCGGCACGGCCGCGCAGACCAGCGCGCTCGTCTCCGACCCGACCGACCGCGTCGCGGCCGTCGTCGCGGCCATCCAGCAGGCTTACGTCGAGTTCGGCGCCGAGCGCGCGCTCTTCCCGGCGGCCTCGCGCATCGAGAACTCGCTTTCGAGCGCGCTCGGCCACGCGGCCGCGGCCGGCTCCTACGCCTCGCAGGGTCAGCTCGCCGAGGTCAAGTCCGCGCTCCAGAAGGCCATCGACTTCCTCGAACTGGCCGACGTGCTGATGGCCTACGGCAACGTCCAGAACCCGGTTGACTACGCCGAGTACTTCGTCCGCCAGCACTACGTGGACTTCCTCGGGCGCGAGCCGGACGAGTCGGGGCGCGCCTACTGGACGCAGAAGATCAAGGACTGCGGCGCGAGCGCCGCGTGCGTCGAGACGATGCGCATCGACGTGTCGGCCGCCTACTATCGCTCCATCGAGTTCAGGGAGACGGGCTACGTTGTCCACCGCCTCTACCGGGCTTCGCTCGGCCGCACCGTCCTCTTCAACGAGTTCATCGCCGACACGCAGGAGGTCGAGAAGGGCGTCGTCGTCGGCGAGACGGGCTGGCGCGAGAAGCTGACGGCCAACAAGAAGGCTTTCTACCAAGCTTGGGTGCAGCGCGCCGACTTCAAGTCGCGCTACGACCGGCTGACCGGCGCGCAGTTCGTGGACTCGCTCTACGCCTCGATGGGCGTGACGCCGGCGTCGGCCGAGCGCGACGCGCTGGTGGCGTCGCTCGCCTCGGGCGCGCCGCGCGCCGACGTGCTGGCGCAGGTGGTCGAGAACGAGGAGTTCTCGCGGCTCGAAACCAACAAGGCGTTCGTGCTGATGCAGTACTTCGGCTACCTGCGCCGCAACCCCGACGCGGCGGGTTACACCCACTGGCTGGGTAAGCTCGAAGAGTTCGGCGGCGACTACCAGCGCGCCGAGATGGTCAAGGCTTTCTTAAGCTCCGCCGAGTACCGCGACCGCTTCAGGCAGTGGTAGCGCGCTCGGAGGAAGGCGGGAGGACGAAGAACGAAGGCGAAAGGACGAAGGATGAAGGATGAAGGGACGGCTGTCAGCCTTGCTCTCATCTCTCATGCTTCCGACTTCATCCTTCGTCCTTCATCCTTCCGCCTTTAATTTGTTGCCCGCCCGCCGCCCGATGCGGTAAGCTAAAAGGGCGCGACGGGGCCGAGTCCGCGGCACGGCGCGCCCCGTTCGCCACAGAGGCCCCGCGAAGCGCCGGCCCCCGGCCTTCGGAAGTTTTAAGCCCCAATGCCCCCAGCCATCTCGCCCGAAAAAATCTGGAAGCCGCTCCTGATCGCGGCCGCGGCGGCGTTCGCCTACTGGGGCGTGCTCGCGCGCCTCGGCCGCTTCTGGTGGGAGGACGAGAACTACTCGCACGGCCTCCTCATCCCCTTCGTCATCGGCTACATCCTGTGGGTCGAGCGCGGCCGTTTGGCCGGGCTGGAGAAGCGCCCGCGCGCCGGGTGGGGCGCGTTGATGGCGGCGGCGGCGCTCCTGATGCTGTGGGTCGGGACGGCCGGGGCGGAGCTGTTCACGCAGCGCGCGTCGCTCGTCCTGCTGCTCGCGGGTCTCGCCGTCTACTTCTGGGGCTGGCGGATGCTGCGCGCGGTCGCCGTCCCGCTCTTCCTGCTGGCGCTGGCCATCCCCGTCCCGACCATCCTCTTCAACAAGATCGCCTTCCCGCTCCAACTCTTCGCGTCGCGCTGCGCGGTCGGGGCCATGCGCCTGTTCGACATCCCCGTCTTGCGCGAGGGGAACGTCATCGAGCTTTTCCCTTTGGGTTCGACGACGACCAAGCGGCTCGAAGTGGTCGAGGCGTGCAGCGGCATCCGCAGCCTGATGACGCTCGTCACGCTGGCGGTCGTCTTCGCGTACTTCACGGGGCCGTCGGACGAGGACGGCGCGGGCGGGCCGCGCCTCGCGCGCTTTCGCACTTTGCGCGCCGTGCTCATCGTGCTGGCGGCCGTCCCCATCGCCATCGTCACCAACGCCGCGCGCGTGAGCGGCACCGGCATCCTCGCGCGCTTCTACGGGACGGAGGTCGCCGACGGCTTCTTCCACGAGTTCTCGGGCTGGGTCATCTACGTCGTCGCCTTCCTGCTGCTCTTCGCCTTCGGCTGGCTGCTCGACCGCTTCAACCCCGCGCGGGGCGGGCGCGGCGGCGGCGCGAAGCCGGAGGCCGTGAAGGACGCCGCGCCGCCCGCCGCCCCCGAGGGCGCCGTGTCGGCCCCGGCCGGCGCGACGATGTCGGTCAGAAGCGGCGAGAGGACTTTGGGCTAAACGTTAACGAGAGCTTTGGACTGGACGTTGATGAAGACACGCGCGACACACTTCTGGGCGATGGCGGCGCTGCTCATTTTGGGCGGCGCGGTCGTCAACTTCTGGGCGGCGGCCGGCGAGGCCCGCGCCCCGCGCCGCGCGCTCGCGGAGTTCCCCGCGGAGGTCGGCGGCTGGCGTCAGACCGGGCGCGACGTGCGCTTCGACGCCGCGACCGAGGCCGTCCTGCGCGCCGACGACTACGTCTCGCGCGACTACGCGGGCGAGGGCGGCCGCTGGGCTTCGCTCTACGTCGGCTACTACGCCACGCAGCGCGCGGGCGCGACCTACCACAGCCCGCTCAACTGCCTGCCCGGCGCCGGCTGGGTGCTCAAAGAGCCTTCGACCGTCGAGGTCAAGCCGGCCGACGGCCGCGCCCCCTTCGAGGCCAACAGCTACGTCATCGAGCACGGCAACGACCGGATGCTGATGCTCTACTGGTATCAGGGGCGCGGGCGCGCCGTGGCGAACGAGTACGTGGACAAGGTCTACACGGTCTTCGACAGCATCCGCCTGCGCCGCTCCGACGGCGCGATGGTGCGCGTGCTCGTCCCCTTCCGGGGCACCGAGCGCGAGGCGGCCGAGACCGCCGCGCAGTTCGCCGCGCACGTCGCCCCCAACCTCCCGGCGCACGTGCCGGATTAAAGTCGCGGCCGAGGCGGCGCGGCCGCCCCGGAGGTCTTTCAAGCCCGAACCCGGCGGCGAAGTTGGTTCTTGCTTTTTCGTCACGGGATAGGGCATCTTAAGGAAGGGAAACGTCTTTAGCCGTTTCCCCAAGTCGTCTCTCTCACGGCCTGCCCCGCCGCGAGGGCGGCAGACCGAAACCGCCCGCCGGGCGTCTCTGACGCGGCTTTGCCCGCCGCCGAAGTGGACGAGTCCGACGGGTCAGTAGAAGAAGAAGCGGCGTCCCGCACCCCGACGCGCCCTTCAGACCATTAGCCCCGGTCTGAAGGCCGTTCGCGGCAGGCGCCGGCCCGGAAGGAGTGCCCGTCAGATGAATCTTCAAGAGTGCCGCCGCGCCCGGAGCGTCCGGGCGCCGCTCGCCGTCCTGCTCGCCTGCCTCGTCGCGCTCGCGGCCGCCTGCTCGAATCCCGAGAAAGAAAAGGCACGCTACTTAGCCGAGGGCGAAGCCTCGCTCAAGGCGCGCAACTGGCAGGAGGCGTCGCTCCACTTCCGCAACGCCATCCAGATCGACGACAACCTCGCGGCCGCCCACTGGGGTCTCGCGCAAGCCTACGAGCAGCTCGGGCGCGGCGGCGAGTACGTCGAGGAGTTGCAGCGCACGGTCAAGCTCGACCCGGCGAACGTGCCGGCGCGCCAGCGACTCGCCAACGCCTACCTGCTCGCCTACAGCCGGCAGAAGAACGCCGAGCTGCTGGGCGAGGCCGAGCGGCTTGCCAACGAGATAGCCGCGCGCGAGCCGAACAACCCCGACGGCCGCATCCTCCAGGCCAACATCGTCTTCTTCAAGGGCGACGCCGCGCGCGCCGAAGCCATGATTAAGGAGGCCGTCGCGCTCGACCCCAAGCGGGTCGAGTCGCACATGGGTCTCGCGCGCTTCTACCTCCAGACCAACCGCCCGTCGGACGCCGAGAACGTCTACCGGCAGGCCATCGCGCTCAACGACCGCTCGTCGCTCGCTCAGATCGAATACGGAAAGTTTCTGACGCAGTCGGGGCGCGGGCCGGAGGCCGAGGGCGCGTTCCGCAAGGCCGTCGAGATCGACCCCGAGAACCGCGACGTGCGCTGGGTGCTCGCCAGCTACTACCTCGTCAACAACCGCCTCGACCGCGCCGAGGAGGCTTACAAGGCTTGGGCGCAGCTCGACTGGGACAAGCCCGAGGGGCGCGCCCGCCTCGCCGACTACTACGCGACGGTCGGCCGCTTCGACGAGGGGGCGGGTCTCTATCAGGAGATCGTCAAGACGTGGCCCGACTACACGCGCGGCCGCTACCGCCTCGGCGAGATCAGCCTCCAGCGCGGCGACTCGCGGGCCGCCTCGGCGCAGGCCGACGAGCTGCTCAAGCGCAACCCGAAAGACCCGGACGCGCTCTTCCTGCGCGCGCGCATGAACGCCGCCTCGGGCAAGCTCAAGGACGCCATAGACGACCTCAAGACCGTGCTCGAATCCGAGCCGCGCTCGAAGCTCGGCCTCTACTTCATGTCCGACGCGCTCTACCGCGACGGCCAGTTGGAGCAGGCGCGCGCACGCGCGGGCGAGCTTGAGCGCTACTACCAGGACTTCCTCCCGGCGAAGATTCTTCAGGTGCAGATCGCGCTCGACTCGGGCGACGCCGAGGGCGCGAGGCGGATGGCCGACGAGCTTTTGAAGAAGCTTCAGGACGCGGCGCCGTCGGGCGACGCCACGCCGCAGCTCCTCGCCGACGTGAAGACGAACGCCTACCTCTTGCGCGGGAAGGCCGCGCTCAGGCTCGCCGCGCAGACGCCCTCGCAGGCCGGCGCCGCGCGCGCCGACTTCGAGGCGGCGCGCGCCTCGGCGCCCAACTCGCCGCTGCCTTACGTCAACCTCGCCGACGCGGCCGCCGCCGAGCGCAAGCCCGACGAGGCGTGGCAGCACATCGACCGCGCGCTCGCGCTCGACCGGACGAACTTCCAGGCGCTGACCGCGCTCGTCAACCTCGGCGCGGCCACGGGACGGCTCGCCGAGGTCCGCGCGCGCGTCGAGCAGCTCGCCTCGGAGCAGCCCAACAGCGCGCAGCTCCAATACCTTTTGGGCCAGTCCTACCGCTTCGGCTCCTCGGGCCCGGCGCCTTCGTCGCCGAACGCCCCGGCGCCCGCGCAGGCGGCGGCCGACCCTGCGCGCGCCGAGGCGGCCTTCCGCCGCGCCGTCGAACTCGACGCCGACTTCATGCCGGCCTACACGGCGCTGGCCGAAATCTACTTCGGCACGCAGCAGCCCGACCGCGCCATCGACCAGTACAAGAAGATCACCGAGCGGAGGCCCGACGACTTCGTCGCCTTCCGCAACATCGGGCTTATCGAGGCGGGGCGGAACAACCTCGACGCGGCGGCCGAGTACTACCGCCGCGTGCTCTCGATTCGGCCGGACGAGCCGGTCGCGGCCAACAACCTCGCGGCGCTCTACGGCGACCACGGGCGCGGCAACGCCGAGGAGGCGATGCGGCTGGGTCAGGACGTGGTGCGCCGCTTCCCCAACGAGCCGGGCTTCTCCGACACGCTCGGGTGGGTCTACTACCGCAAGGGGCTTTACCGCGACGCGGTCGAGCAGCTCCAGCGCGCGGTGGCGGGCGCGGTCAAGCGGGGCGGCGACAACTCGCTCTACCGCTGGCACCTCGGCGCGGCGCTCGCCAAGAACGGCGACAAGCCGGCCGCGCGCCGCGAATTGCAGAAGGCGCTCGAAATGGCCGCGCAGGAGCAGCAGCGCCAGGGCAGGCCCCCGACCGGCACCCCCGTTGACGAGGTGCGCCGCACGCTCGAAAGTCTTTGAGGCGTGGACATCGGTCACGCGAACGGAGTTGAGCCATGAGTGTTGATTTCAGACAGCGGACGCCGGGCGAACTGGCGCGGATGGTTTGGCGGCGGAAATGGCTGATCCTTCTGCCGACGGCGGCCGTCGCGGTCGCGGTCGGGTACGTGGTGTGGCGGCTGCCGAACGTCTACGAGTCCACGACGCTTCTGACGGTGCGGCCGGCGAGCATCGCCACCGAGTCCGTCGGGCAGCTCTCGGACAGCGACCTCACGCTGCGGATCAACAACATCACGCAGGAGGTCACCAGCCGCAGCTCGCTCCAGCCGCTCATCGAGAAGTTCGGCCTCTACGCGCGCGAGCGCGCCCGCGGCGAGTCGATGGAGGAGCTGGTCGAGCGGATGCGCACGCGCGACCTCAAGATCACGCTCAACACGACGCGCAACGACATCACCAACGGCTTCTACCTCTCCTTCCGCGGCTACGAGCCGCGCTCGACGCAGGCCGTCACCGAGGCGCTGGCGCGCAAGTACGTGGACGCGCAGACCACCGCCGCCACCAACGAGGCGCAGCTCACCGAGGAGTTCTTCAACACGCGCGTCGAGCAGGAGAAGGCGAAGCTCGACGAGATCGACCGCCGCCGGCTCCAGGTCATGCTGAGCAACATCCGCAACCTGCCGTCGGCGACGCAGGCGCTCGTCGGACAGCTCGGGGGCTTGCGCGACGAGCAGCAGACGCGCATCTCCGAGGTCGGGCGCCTCAACGACCAGATCACCAGCCTCAACCGCCTCGTCAGTGACCTCGGCAAGGCCAACCAGCAGCAGGTCGAGGAGGTCGTCGCGCAGATGCAGGATCCGAAGAGCACGGCCGCCTACGCCGAGCTGGTCAAGCGCCGCGCGCAGCTCGAATCCGACAAGGCGACGCTTAAGCTCCAGTTCCGCGACAAGCACCCCGACGTGGTCGCCGTCCAGAGCCAGATCGACTCCGTCCAGCGCCAGATGGAGGAGATGGTCGAGGAGCACAAGCGCCGCGTCGAGGAGACGCGCGACCGGCTCTCGGGCAAGGTTGACCCGCGCCTCAACTCCTATAAGAGCGACATCGCGCGGCTCCAGGGCGAGGTCAAGCGCCAGCAGGCGCTGCTCGATCAGGTGGAGGGGCAGATCACCGCGGTCGGCGCGAACATCAACAACGTCCCCGGCGCCGAGGTCGCGCTCGAAGCCATCAACCGCGAGTACCAGACCGAGAAGGGCGTCTACGACCAGCTCGTCGAGGCACAGGAGAATGCCAAGACGAGGGCGCAGGTGGCCGGGCGCGCGCAGGGCGAGAGTATCGCGGTCATCGACCCGGCCAGCCCGCCACAGCAGCCGGTCGCGCCCAAGCGACCCGTGCTGATGCTTTTGGGCCTCGCCGCCGGGCTCGCCGTGGGTCTGCTGCTCGCCGCCGCCTTCGAGCTGCCGCGCCTCCTAACCGTCCAGACGAGCGAGGACGCCGAGCACTACACGGGGCTGCCCGTGCTCGTCACGCTGCCGATGCTCCTGACCCCGCGCGAGCAGCGCAACCTGAAGGCGCGCCGCGTCGCGCTCGCCGCCGCGGCGGTCGTCGCCACCGTGCTGAGCGCCCCGGCGCTCGCCTTCGTCCTCAGCCGCCTGCACGTCATCGAGGTGTTCGCGTCGCGCGGCTGACCCGCCGCAGCGTTGGAGCCGAGAAGAAAATGTACCTTGAGTTTTACGGACTGAAGGAACTCCCGTTCGCGCTGACGCCCGACCCGCGGTTCATCTACTTCACGCCCTCGCACACCGAGGCGATGGCGAACCTGCACTACGGCATCGAGAGCGGCAAGGGTCTGATCGTCGTCACGGGCGAGGTCGGGACGGGGAAGACGACCATCCTGCGCTGGATGATGAACCGGCTCGACCGGACGGTGCTCGTCGCCTACCTCTTCAACCCGAGGATGACGGTGCCGGAGTTCTACCAGTACGTCTCATCACCGAAGCTCCTCGACGTGCCGCGCTGGGAGAGCAAGTCGGAACTCCTCCTCCGCCTCGGCGAAGTTCTTGACTCGCGCCACTCAAGGGGCCTTCGCACCGTGCTCGTCATCGACGAGGCGCACGGCCTCTCGGCCTCCGTGCTCGAAGAGATACGCCTGATGTCGAACTTCGAGTCCGACTCGGCCAAGCAGTTGCAGATAGTCCTGACGGGTCAGCCCGAGCTGCGCGACGTTTTGAACCAGCCCGAGCTGCGACAGCTCAAGCAGCGCGTCGCGTTGCGCTGCGAGATCAAGCCGCTGCCGGACATCGGCGAGACCTCGCGCTACATCGCCTCGCGCCTGCTCGCCGCGGGCGCCGAGCGCACCGACGTGTTCAGCCCTTCGGCGGTCGATCTCATCTTCCGCTGCTCCGAGGGGATTCCGCGCCAGATCAACAACATCTGCGACAACTCGATGCTCGCCGGCTTCGCCGCCGGGGCCGAGACCGTCGGGCGCGACATCGTCGAGGAGGTCGCGGAGACTTTCGACCTCCTGCCGAACGCGCAGCGCGGCCGGCAGACGGGCGAGGAGCGCGCGGGCGCCGCACGCATCTTCACCTCCGCCGGCCGCTCGGAGCTGTGGGCGGCCGAGGCCGCCGGCGCCGAGCGCGCCGGAAGGGGCGAAGAGAAGCCGCCGCAGTCGCCGAACGTCGTGGGGCGCGCCGCGCAGGTGAGCCACGAGCGCGAGGTCGTGCGCGAGCTGGAGGGCGGCGCGGGGGCGGTCGCGCCCGACGCTGACGAGCTGGGGCGCGCCTTCCGCAGTTGGGACAGCAAGGGAGATTCGTGATGGGCAGAGTCTACGAAGCACTGAAGAAGCGCGCGGCCGGCGGCCAGGACGAGGCGGTCGAGGAAGTCGCCGAGCCGGCGCGCGCGAAGGAGGCCGCGGGGCCCTTCGCCGAGACGAACGGCGCGGCGCACGCCCCGGAGAACGGCGCGGCGCCCGAGTACCTCTTCAGCGCCTCGAAACATTTTCAGTCGCCGGAGACGGCGCAAATGTCAGCGTCCACTGAGCACACCGGGACGCCCGGCGGGTCGGCACTCCCCGCGGGGCAGGCTTCGCGTGCTGCTGGGGCAACTGTGGGCGCTGCCGGTTCGACGCGCACGCCGGAGTTTGTCACCATTGACATCTCCGCCGCGCGCGTCGAACCACATCTCGTCGCGGTCACGCAGCCGCGCTCTTCGCACGCCGAGCGCTTCCGCTCTCTGCGCACACGCGTCCTCCACGCGGGCGAGCGCCGGAAGATGCAGGCGTTCGTCATCACCAGCGCGGGCGTGATGGAGGGGAAGACGCTCACCGCGCTCAACCTCGCGTGGCTGCTCGCGCAGACCGACGGCGTCAGGGCGCTGCTCATCGACGGCGACCTGCGCAACCCGTGCGCCGCCGACTACCTCGGCCTCGACGCGCCCGCCGGCCTCTCCGAAGTCCTCGGCGGCGAGGCGTCGCTCGCCGACTCCATCGTCCGGCTTGAGCCGGCGGGGCTGCACCTGCTGCCGGGCGGCTCCGCGCGCGACGACGTGGCGGAGCTTCTGTCGGGGCCAAAGTTTCTCGCGGTCTTGAAGGAGGTGCGGCGCATGTTCGACTACGTCATCATCGACGCGCCGCCGCTCGGCATCTTCACCGACGCCGCCGTGCTGATTAACCGCGCCGACGCCGCGCTCATCGTCGCGCGCGCGGGGAAGACCCGCTACGCCGCGCTCGAAAAACTCCTTGAGCCGCTCCCGCGCGAGCGCCTGCTCGGCGTCATCCTCAACGGCTCGGACGAGCAGTTGAACGAGCAGAACTACTACTACCGCCGCCGCTACTCCGCGCGCCGCAGCGAGGGCGGCGGCGGGGACGAGGGGTAAGGCCGTTTAAAGGGGGAAGGGTTTGGCTTCGACGCGCCGCCTGAACGTCAGGACGCTGCTGCTCATCATCGCGGAGGCGCTTTTAATCTTCCTCGCGATGGTGACGGCGGCCTACCTGCGCCTCGGCTGGTCAGACGCCTACTTCGAGCTGAACGAGAAGTACGGCTTCGCGAAGGCGGCGGTCGTCACGCTCTTCTGCCTCGCGGCCTTCTACCTCTACGACCTCTACGACTTCGTCGTCATGCACGACCGGCGCGAGCTCGTCCTGCGTTTGGTGCAGGCGCTCGGGCTGGCGTGGGTCGCGCTGGCGATAGCGATGTACCTGCTGCCGCACCTGACGATCGGCCGCGGCGTCTCGCTCATCGCGCTCCCGCTCGCGCTCCTGCTGATGGTCGCGTGGCGCGTGGCCGTCCACTGGCTGCTCGGCCACCCGGACGTGGGCGAGAAGGTCTTGATCGTCGGCTCGGGCTCGGAGGCCATCGAGGTCGCGCGCGAAGTCCTTGAGCGGCGCGACGCCGGCTACCGCATCGTCGGCTTCGTGGACAGCCGCCCGGAACTGGTCGGGCAGAGTTTAATCAACCCGCGCGTCATCGGCCTGACGGACGACCTCGCGGAGATCGCGCGGCGCGAGGGCGTCAACCGCATCGTCGTCGCGCAGGGCGAGCGGCGCGGGCAGTTCCCGACCAAGCAGCTTTTAGACCTGAGCCTGTCGGGCGACGTGCACATCGAAGAGTGCGCCAGCTTCTACGAGCGTCTGACGGGGCGCGTCTCGCTCGACATGATGCGGCCGTCTTGGCTCATCTTCTCTTCGCGCGCGCGGCAGGCGCGACTCTCCGCCGTCTTGCGGACTCTGTTTCACCGCGGCGTCGCGCTCGCCGGCGCGGCCGCTTCGCTGCCCGTCGCGCTCCTGACGGCCGTGCTGATTAAGCTCGACTCGCCCGGCCCCGTGCTCTACTCGCAGGAGCGCGTGGGGAAGAACGGGCGGGCGTTCCGCGTCTACAAGTTCCGCTCAATGCGGACGGACGCGGAGAAGGACGGCCCCGTCTGGGCGAGCAAGTCGGGCGACGCGCGCACGACGCGCGTCGGGCGCGTGATACGCAAAATCCGCGTGGACGAGATACCGCAGTTCTGGAACATCCTGCGCGGCGACATGAACTTCGTCGGGCCGCGCCCAGAGCGCCCGCACTTCGTCAAACAGTTGGCCGAGGAGATTCCGTTCTACGAGCAGCGCCACCTCATCCCGCCGGGGCTGACGGGCTGGGCGCAGATCAAATACCCCTACGGCGCGTCCATCGAGGACGCGCGCCAGAAGTTGCAGTACGACCTCTACTACATCAAGAACCAGAGCCTCTTGCTCGACGCCGTCATCCTGTTCGAGACCGTCAAGACCATCCTCTTCGGTCGCGGCACGTAAGTCAGAAGCAGTAGCAGTCCGGAGGTTTTAAGCCATGAAGTCCACCCCGAGAATCGCCGCCGCCCTCTCGCTCGCGCTCCTCGTGCTCGCCGGTACGATCGCGCCGGCCTTCGCGCAGAAGCAGAAGAAGGAGGCGAAGCAAAAGCCGCCGGCGGGCGAGCGCCTTGAGCCGGACGACCGGAGCGTGGCGCGCCCCGGCGTGCCGGAGGAGTCGCTCGTCAACCGGCGCGAGCGGATGGACGAGGAGGAGTCCGTCGAGCTGCCCTACTACAACAACTTCCTCACCTCTTACCCGCTCGGCCCCGAGGACGTGATCTCGGTCTCGGTCTTCGACCTGCCGAAGTACTCCAGAACCGGCATCATCGTCCCGCCCGACGGCAAGATAGACTACTACTTCATCCGCGGCGGCCTGCACGTCGCCGGGAAGACGACGCAGCAGGTGGCCGACGAGATCGCGCACCACCTCGACGAGTACATCATCGAACCGAAGGTGACGGTCTCTTTGGAGAAGGCGATGTCGATGCGCTACGGCGTCATCGGCGACGTGGCGCAGCCCGGCGTCCGCATCATGTCGCGGCGCCTGAGCGTCGTCGAGGCGCTCAACGAGGCGGGCGGCGTGCTCGGCACCGGCGACAAGAAGAAGGTCGTCGTCTTCCACTGGGGCGCCGACCGCATGATTAAGCAGATTCCGGTGGACGTGTCGGCCATCGAGAAGGGCAAGGCCGCCGACAACTACTTCCTCAGCCCCGGCGACCAGATCGTCGTCCCCGGCAACAAGTGGAAGCGGGTCGAGCAGGTGCTCAAGCTCGCGCCCATCCTCAGCTTCGCGCGCATCTTCTCCGGCGGTTTTTAATGAAGGTTGAGAGGGGAAAGGTGAAGGGGGAAGGGGACAAGACCGCCGCCCGTCGCGCGCGTGTCCTGCTCCTTTGCCTTTGCCTTTCCCCTTTCCTCTTCGCCCCTTCCCACGCCGCGCGCGCGGCCGGGTGGGAGCGGCAGAAGACGGGGACGTTCGCGTGGCTGCACGCGGTCTTCTTCGTGGACGAGCGGCGGGGCTGGGCGGCGGGCGGGAAGGGCGCGCTGCTCTCGACACGGGACGGCGGCGCGACGTGGGAGGCCGGGAAGCGGCCGACCGAGGACGCGGTGCGCGACGTCTTCTTCCAGGACGCGGAGACGGGCTGGCTCCTCTGCGAGCGCAGCATGTTCAAGCCGATGGAGAAGGAGGAGTCGGTCTCGTACCTCCTGAAGACTTCGGACGGCGGGCGCACCTGGTCGCGCGTCGAGGTGACGCGCGGCGCCGACGTTGACCTGAAACTCGCGGGCCTGCGCTTCGCCGACCGCGAACACGGGTGGGTCTTCGGCGAGATGGGCGCGCTCTTCGCCTCGTCGGACGGCGGCGCGACGTGGGCCAGACAGCGCGTGCCGACGCGCCACGTGCTGCTCGGCGCGTCCTTCTTCGACGCGGGCACGGGCTGGCTCTCGGGCGGCGGGCTGACGGTCTTAAAGACCACGGACGGCGGCGTGACGTGGCACGCGGGGATCGTCTACCTCCCCGCGACGGGCACGGCGGAGGCGCAGTCGCAGCAGCAGCCCGACCCGAGGGTGGTCGAGCCCGGCGGCGGCGCGCGGCAGGAGGACGTGTCGCGCCGTTCCTCGCGGCGGCTCAACGCGGTCTGCTTCGTCAATCAGGAGCGCGGGTGGGCGGTCGGCGCGGCCGGGGTCATCCTCGCCACCTCGGACGGCGGGCGCAATTGGCGGCCGCAGGCGTCGGGCGTCGGCGACGACCTCTGGGACGTGAAGTTCTTCGACGCGCGCGAGGGGTGGGCGGTCGGGACCGGCGGCGCGATGCTGCACACGACCGACGGCGGGCTGACGTGGAATGATGCGCGGCGCGTGACGACGCACGCGCTCGAACGCCTCTTTACGGTCGGCCGGCGCGCGTGGGCGGTCGGCTTTGGCGGCACGGTCGTCGCGCTGAAGGGTTGAAGGGCGGAGGGAAGTGAGATGAAGAAGCTTTTGCAGACAACGCCGGCGCTCCTGCTGCTCGCCTGCGCGCCGTGCGCTTGGGCGCAGACGCCGCAGCCGACACAGCCGACGCAGAAGGGCGGCGAGGCCGTGCGCGAGCGTCGCGTCGAGGCCGCCGACTCGCGCGGCGAGGCGGGCAAGCCGTCCGACAAGTCCGCCGATAAGTCTGTTGACAAGTCTGCCGACGCGACCGCCGACAAGGCCGAAGCGGCGCGCGACGACTCGGAAGAGACGAACGCGGAGGTCGAGGCTTTGCGCGCGCGCGCAGAGTCGGCCGCGAGTCCCGCCGAGCGCGGCCGCCTGCGGCTCAGTCTGGCCGAGCGTCTGGCCGGGGCGGGGCGCGGCGCGGAGGCGGCGCAACTTCTCCGCTCGATGCTCGAAGAGGAACGCTTCGACCCGCAGCTCTTCTACAACGTGGGGAACGCCCTGGCGCGTCTCGACCAGTCGGTTGACGCGGCCGAAGCCTACCGCAAGGCCATCGCGCAGCGGCGCGGCAACTACTCGCGCGCGCAGCACAACCTCGGCGTCGTGCTCACGCGTTTGGGTCGCTGGGAGGAGGCCGAGGACGCCCTGCGCGCGGCGCTCCGCCTTGAGAGCAACGTCTACGCGGAGGCGAGCTACAGTCTGGGCCGGCTCCACGCGCTGCGCGGCGACGCGGCGCTGGCGGCAGCCGAGTGGGAGCGCACGCTCCGGCTCAAGCCCGACCACGCCGACGCGGCCGTCGCGCTCGCGCGCACGCTGGCGGAGGGCGGGGAAGAGGAGAAGGCTCTGGCGCTCTTGGACGCCTTCGGCCAGCGCGCGCAGAGGCGCGGGGCCGCCCTGCCGCGCGAGGTCTCGGTCGCGCGCGGCGAGATCGTCGCCGAGGCCAACGTCGTGGCCGCGAGGCGCGCGGCGGGTCTGAAAGAGTCGGCCGCCGGGGCGGCGTCGTCGGCGACCGGGTCGTCATCGTCCTCGGCACTCGGCACGTCTTCGCTGCCGGACGCCACCGAGCTGCTGCGTAGCGCGCGCGCGTCGAGAGGCTCGGTGCCGGCCGTCGGCCGACAGGCTTACACGCTCCTCGTCGGCGCGCGCTCGGCCCGCGCCGACGAGCGCAACGAGGATGCGGTCGGGCTCTACCGCCGCGCCATACGCGAGGGCGGCGGCTACCTCGCGCCGGCCAACATGGAGTTGGGCTTCACGCTCTTCGCGATGCGCCGGCACGACGAGGCGGTCGCGGCGCTGCTCGCGGTCGTGCGTAAGGACGGCGGGCGCTACCCCCTGGTCTTCTACCACCTCGGGCGCATCTACGAGCACCTCGGGCGGCTCGGCGAGGCGGGCGAGGCTTTCGCGCGCGCGGCCGAACTGGCCGGCGAGGAGAGCCCGCAGTTTTACGTTGACCTGAGCCGCGTGCGCGAGCGCGAGGGGCGCCCGACGGACGCGCTCACGGCCGCCGAAGCCTACGTGCGCGTGACGGCGCGCTCCGGCGGCGGCACGCCCGAGTGGGCGCGCGAGCGCGTCGAGATTTTAAAGAAGAAGGCCACGCAGACGACGCAGCCGGCGGCCTTGAAGAACTGACCTGCGGGCCAGCGCGGCGGGCGGCGGAAATTACAACGGCCTGCACTCGGACGCGACCCTTCGCCGTAAGCGCCGCAGGCGCTAACAAGAAGAAGCGCCTTAACTCAAGGTTGAGTTAAGGCGCTTCTTCTTGTTAGCGCTAACGCTCTCAAGGCGGGCTAGTGCGCCGCGCTCCCGGCTTCAAGGGCCGCATTCATGCGGCCGCCGCTGTAGCCCACGGCACAGCCCCTTCAGGAGGCGGGCCCGACGGCCTCGACCTCGACGAGTCGGCTCCGGCCCCCCATCGCGTTGCTGACGACGACCCGCACCTTCGTCGTCGTCACCCCGGGGAACGTCACCTTCCGCCAGACGAGGTTGTTGCCCGCGACGCCGCCGCCCGGCGCCGTGACCCACTGCGCGCCGTCCCAGTACTGCACCTCGAAGGCGGTCACCCCGTACTTCGTGAACGTCATGCCTCCGGCCGGCTCCGCCGGGCCGGCGTAGTTGTCCTGTAGGGAGAAGACGTTCACTTCGTCCACCTTCCGCGCCCCGGCGAACGACACCTCGACCCAGTCCGGGTACGAGTTGGCCGTCGCGTCGCGCCACCCGCCGCCGTGCTCCCAGTTCAGCCCCCGCCGGTCGCCGTTGACGACCGACGCGACCGGGAAGGTCAGCCCCGGGTACTCCGAGTCGGGGGTCGTCGAGGAGGCCGAGGCCGAGCCGCC
>DASVQX010000072.1:0-6894 GCA_036388915.1 Pyrinomonadaceae bacterium | reverse complement strand
ACGCCAGGGACGGGAAGTTGAACGGGACGTTCTACCCGCACTGGCCGACTTTGAACGCCGACTCGACGCGCCTCTTGGTCAAGCGGTACGAGACGGGCGACGCCGTCTACTCCTTCGACCCCGTCAACTTCAAGCTCGGCGCGAGCCGCACGCTGCCGAGGCTGCCGGACAACGGCGTGCTCATCACCGAGGGCGCCATCTGGAGCGCGACCGACCCCGACACGCTCTACGGCCCGACCTTCAACGGCCCGTACCTCTGGGCGCTCAACGTCGCGACCAACTCTTACAAGCTCGTCAAAGACTTCCGCCGCGAGCGCGGCTTCGGCGCGAAGGACTACCTCTGGCAGATGAGCATGAGCTCGGACGGCGACACGTTCGCCTTCACGCACAAGAACGGCTCTTACAAGACGGTCGGCTACGCCGTCTACCGCCGCTCGGACGACCGCGTGCTGCTCCACGAAACGAGCGCCGACGCCGACGAGGTGCGTCTCGACAAGAGCGGCCGCTACCTCATCGCCTACCTCGCGCACCCCGACGCGCGCGGCTACGACACCTACGTCCACGACCTCTCGAAGGGCACGACAACGGGTCTCAAGCCCGGCGCGCCCGACTTCACGCTCAGCCACGGCGACGTGGGCACGGGCTTCCTGCTCGGCTGGGACAACGACGAGAACCGCTTCCTGCGCCGCGAGCTTTCCGACCCGCGCCCGTTCAAGCTCGCGCTCGCGATGGGCGCCGACTGGCTCAACCAGCACGTCTCTCTGCTCGCGCGCGACGAACGTTGGGCGCTCCTCTCGTTCTACAGCTACAAGGGGGCGGGCGGGGCGGGGGCGGGACTCTTCCACGACGAGTTGGTGCTGTTGAGGACGGACGGGTCGGGTCGCTTCCGGCGGCTCCTGCAACACCGCTCGAAGGCGCAGGACTATTGGGAGACGCCGCGCGCGAACTTGAGCTACGACGGGCGCTTCGTCGCCTTCTCCTCGAACTGGGGCGGCTCGAAGCGCACAGACCTCTTCATCGCGCGGCTCGACCCGCCGCTCGGCGCCGAAGCGCCGACGCCCGCCACGCCGACGCCCGCGCGACAGAGGCCGCGCCGCGCCGGCTCAAACTAAAAATCTAACTATTGTGTTCTGCTAAGGCGTGAGCGTCGTCGTCGGCGTCGCGCGGCCAGTCCCGCGAGGCCGGAGCCGAGCAGGACGAGCGTCGCCGGCTCGGGCGTGGCCTGCGGCTGGAACTCGTAGCGGATGTTGCTCAGGTAGTAAGTGCCGAGGAACGGCGCGAACTGAAGCGTCACGATGCCGGAGCCGTAGACGTCGCCGACGACGAACGGCGGTAGGTCTACGGGGTTGACGACGATGTACGGGTCGAACGTGATGCTGCCGGTCATCGTGAAGTGCCCCGTCAGCGTGAGGACGCCTTCGGCGAAGTTCGGCGTGGTGAAAGTGTCGGTGGTGATGTTGAGCAGCCCTCCGGCCCACCCGACGTGGGACTCGCCGTTGAACTCTATGAACTGTGTGGGGGTGCGGGCGAAAAGGCCGGCGGGGTGGTTGATGTAGAAGGTCTGGCCCGGCGTGCACGGGGAGCAGCCCACCATCTGCACGTTCTGCCTTGAGCCGTCCGGCTCGCTGCCCGCGATGCGAAGGCCGTCGCCGCGCAGGTCGTAGCCCCAACTGCGATACGCGCGGCCGGTGGGGGTCGGGTTGCTCACGACGAAGACGCCGCTCGTGATCTGGATGGCGTCGGCGCGCGCCGCGGCCGAAGGGAAGAGCAGCGCGCAGCCGAGCAGCAGCAGCGCGGGGGACATTCTTGACAGTGACCGCATAGAAGTACTCCCTTGCCGAACGAAGTCTCCCTTACCTCGACGCGCGCCGCCGTGAGCGTCGTCGCCGCACGACAATCCCGGCGAGGCCGGAGCCGAGGAGGGCGAGCGTCGCAGGCTCGGGCGTCGGCTGCATCGGCTGGAACTGGTAGTTGACGTTTCTGACGACGAACTGGCCGCGCGGCCCAAAGAAGGAGTCATTAAAGTCGAACGTGATGGAGGCGATGCCCGCGCCCACGACCGGGCTGTTGAAGACCTGATCCGTCCCGGTGAAGCCGGGGCGCAGGTTGGTAATCACGAGGTTCCCCGTCATCGTGAACGGCACGTTGATGACCACGAGGCCGCTCGCCGTCTGCGGGTTGGTGGGGATGGTGAAGTCCCCGACGGTGAACCTGAGCGCCGAGCTGCTGAACAACGCCCCGTTGGATATCATCCACGAGGGCGTGCCCGGCGGGAAGAAGCCCGGGATATTGAAGGTGCCCGGGATGCCCGTATCGAGGGACGAAAACCCGATCATGCCGGCGACCGAGCCCTGCGTGCACGGGTTGCACACGAGAGAGGAGCTATATCCCCGCGAGTCGCCGACCGACCCGTTCACGAAAGAGCCGCCGCCCCACCTCACGTCGAACGAGGCGCTGCGGAATCTGTCCAGGCCGGGGGGTACCCCCATGTAGACGTGGCCGCCGGTGATGATGACGGGGTCGGCGTGCGCTTCGGCCGGCGCGAAGAGCAGCGCGCAGGCGAGCAGCAGGAGGGCGGGGAAGATTCTTTTGAGTGAGCGCATGGGGCGAACTCTCTTTCAGGGAAACGGCGGCAGGGTCGAGCTTTGTCCGCGACCTCTCGGGGCGTGTCGCGTGACGCTTCCGGTTCAGACGGGGAGTTTAACGCCGCCGGCCGCCCTGTCAAGAAAAATATCCCGACGACTTCGGCGGGCGCGGCTAATGAGGATAGACGTTGAATCGGGCGGGGTTTCCGCGCCGCCTCACCCGCGCGCGGAGGCGAGCGCGCGCCACGCGCGTCCCAGGAGCGCGCCGGCCGGCGTGCGGCAGACGAGCGAGGGCGCGTAGTAGGGGAGCCGCCACGCGCCGGGGACGCGGAAGCGCCGCGCGAGCGCGCCGGCCTCGCGCCAGCGGCCCCAGTAGCCGAGCACGCAGGCGGTCTTCAGAGCGCGCGCCGCCAGCACGCGCGCGAGCAGCGGACGCAGCTTCGCGGGGCAGGCCGACTCGATCTCTTCGGGGCGTTCGAGGAACGGCTCGACGGGGCGCGCGCCGACTAAATTCTTGCTCAACCCCGAAGCGTCCTGGTGGAAGCGCGCCAGCGGCTCAAGCCGGAACGCGACGCTCTCGTTCAAAAGCACCTTCAGCCAGAGGTGCGCGTCCTCCGCGTACAGGCAGCGCCCGCGTTCGTAGAAGCCGCCCCAGCGCCGCACCGCCTCGGCGCGCGCCAGCGTCGTGCACGGCGACATGTAGGCGAGCATGTTGACCACCGCCTCCGGCGTCGTCTCGGCCGCGACGCGGTCCACGCCCTCGCGCAGTCCGCGCGCGCGCCACATCGCTTCCTTCGACTCGCCCGGCGGGTGGACGAAGTAGCCGAACGTCACCGTCGCCACGCCCGGCCCGCCTTCGTCGAGCGCGCGCACGCCCTCTTCGAGAAACGTCGGCAGCCACTCGTCGTCCGCGTCGAGGAAGGCGAGCAACTCGCCCCGCGCCTCGCCGATGCCGCGGTTGCGCGCCGCGCCCGGCCCCGCGTTCGGCTGTGTGACGAGGCGGACGCGCGCGTCAGCGTGCGCCTCGACCTCGCGCGCGCCGCCGTCGGTCGAGCCGTCGTCAACGACGATGACCTCGAAGTCTCGATAGGTCTGCGCGGAGACGGAGCGGAGCGCGCGCCCGACGTGGGGCGCCTTGTTGTAGAGCGGGATGACGACCGAGACGCGCAACTTGTTATTCCGTGACCGGGCGGCGGCCGGCCTTTTCGGGGACGAGTCCGCTATAAAATTCGACGAGCGCACGGGCGCGCGCCTCGGGCGAGAAGTCAGAGGCGACGCGCGCCGAAGCGTTCGCGGCGAGCGAGTTTGCGAGCGCCCCGTCGGACAGCACGCGCGCCAGCGCGGCGGCGAAGGCGCGCGGGTCATGCGCCGGGACGAGCAGCGCCGTCTCGCCGTCGGCGGCGACCTCGGGCACGCCGCCGACGGCCGTCGCGACGACGGGCACGCCGGCGGCCATCGCTTCGAGCAGAGCGAGCGGCGACCCCTCGCTGTGCGAAGGCAGCGCCATCACGTCGGCCACCGCGTAGAAGGGGCGCACGTCGTCCGCGTGCCCCGCGAAGATAATCCTGTCCTTCAACCTGAGCGACGCGGCCAACGCCTCCAACGCCGCGCGCTCGGGGCCGTCGCCGACGATGACGGCCTTAAAGTCGGGCGCGGGGTTCGTCTCCGCGAGGTGGCCGAGCGCGCGCACGAGGTCGGCGTGCCCCTTCTCGCGCGACAGGCGGCCGACCGAGAGGACGACGCGCTCGCCCTCCATCACGCCAAAGCGCGCGAGAGCTTCGCGCGCTTCCGTCTCACCCGCGCGCGCGTCGGCGGTGGCGACCGAGCTGTGGCGGACGAAGATGCGCTCGGGTCTCACGCCGGCCTGTTCGAGTTGGCGCGCGAACGGGCCGCAGACGGTGGCGACGCGCGTCGCCGAGGGGAGCGTCAGCCGGTTAATTTGGTTGTAGAGCCGCATCTTCAAATCGGTGGTCGTGTAGCCGTGGTGGAACGCGACCCACGGCCGACCGGCCGCGAGCTTCGCCAGCCTGACCAGGAAGTGCGACTTGATCATGTGCGTCTCGACGATGTCGGGCGCGCGCCGCTCGAAGACGCGCCGCAGTTGGGCGACGACGCCGGGGTCGAAGCGGAAACGTTCCCGGATTACGTCCACCTCGACGCCCGCCGCGCGGGCCGCATCGGCGAAGCGGTTCGGCGCCGTCGGGTCGCCGCGCTGGAAGGTGACGATGGAAGTCTCGACGCGCGGCGCGCGCGGGTCGCCGTCGGCGAGCGTGCGCGCGCGGCCGCAGAATTCGATGAGGAGCTTGGCGGGGCCGGTGACGGTCGTCGCCTCCATCAGCGCGAGCAGGCGGATGGGCGCGCGCGCCGCGGCGTCTCGTCGGCTCTCGCTCACTTCGCTTTCCGGAAGAAGAGGAGGTTCCCGTAGGCGGGGGCGGCAAAGCGTACGTACCGGAACCAGAGGTCGTTGAAGCCGTGGACGAAGCGCCTCAGCGCGGGCGAGCCGACCATCGCGTACGCCTCGGAGAACTGCCCGGCCGCGCGCTTCTCAAGACGCAGCCCCTCGGCCTCGAAGCTCCGCACCAGCCAGCCCACGTCCGCCTGCCGCGTCACCAGCGCCCCGCCCTCGCCGACCTTCCAGTACTCGGTGCCCGCCTCCGTCCGCTTCACGTCGGCTTTCTCACGCCCGGCCAGTTTTTTGACGGCGCGCAACGCCATCGCCTCCCACGAATCCGTGTTGCCCTCGCTGACGACGAGCGCGCCGCCCGGCTTGACGACGCGCGCAAGCTCGCGCACCGCGCGCCCGACCTCGGGGATGTGCATCAGCACGCCCCAGCAGAGGACGTAGTCGAAACTTTGGTCGGGGAACGAGAGTTTAAGCAGGCTCTCGCGCTGAAGTTTGATTCTCTCCTCCATCCCCGACGCGCGGACGTTCGAGCGCGCCATCTCGAGCGCGCTCTCGGAGAAGTCCACGGCGCGGACGTTGAAGCCGCGCCGCGCCAGCCGCAGAGAGTGTGCGCAGGGGCCGCAGCCCACGTCGAGGAAGGTCGCGCCCGCCGGGGGCGCGAGCACGCGCGCAATGTAGTCGAAGGCAGCCTCGTAGAACCGCTCGTTCTCCGCCGTCCGGTAGTGCCCCTCCCACTGCTCGTGCACGTCCGGCCGGGCCAAAAGATTTTCGACAAGCTCCGAGCCTGTGTCGGTCATGGGTTAAATCTCCTCAACTGAGTCTTGGGCGGTAAACGGCGCGGCGGGCTTTCGAGACCGGGTCGGCCGGCGGCCGCCATGAGAAAGGGCCGCCGCAAGGATTATATGGGTTCGGGAAAGCGCCTGACAATCTTTAAAAACGGGAGACGCGGGCGCGCGTTTTTCGGGGGAAAAAGCGTCGGAGGCGGCCGGGCCGTCGGTCAAAAAAAAGGCTGTTGACAACATGGCAAAAAACTGTTTACTGTGTATACACGTCGCCCACGACAGAGGGCGCCGCCGATCTTTCCCAACGCGAGATTGCACACGATAAGGGCAAACCTGCCGCGAGGCAGGGACGCAAAGCCGTGAGTCTTTCCGGCGTCCGATTTTGAGTCGGGCCGGGAAGATTGTCTGGTTGCCGAAGGCGATCCTTAAGCCGTGGCTTCGGGAAACGCACGGGACGGAGTCCGCCTCCGCCCCGGCCGCCCCGGCGCGGCTTAGAACCACGCTTAGCACCTAGCCCCTTCCGCGTGGTTCATCTCCCGGCACGCTTCACACACACCCCAGCCAGACGGCCCGGCCTTCATAAAACAGTCCGCGTGTAATCAACCGACGGCCGACGCGCGTCCGCGCGTTTCGCCCCGGCTCGCGCCCTCGCCGACTCACACCGAAAATTTTTAGCCCCCCCGAAGGGGAGGCTATTTCATCACCGACCAAAGGCACCCCCGCAGCGATGCGGGTCCGCAAAGCCAGGAGTCTCGTCAGGCCGGAAGGCCCCGAGATCGTCCGGTTACCGAAGTGAGGCACAATGTTTTTCTCAAGCCGGTTCGCACGCCCCTCCTTCCACAGCCTTCTCAGTTTCGCGCTCACCTTCGCCGCGGCCGCCGCGTTCGTCTCGGCCGCCACGACCGCCAGCGCGCAGACGCCCGCCGCGCAGTCCACGCGCACCGTCATCCCCGAGCCGGCCTTGCCCGCGCTGCCGGCGGCGGGCGGCACCTTCCGCGACCCCGCCTTCGGGACGGAAGTGATGCGGGTGACGGACGCCAGGGACGGGAAGTTGAACGGGACGTTCTACCCGCACTGGCCGACTTTGAACGCCGACTCGACGCGCCTCTTGGTCAAGCGGTAC
>DASVQX010000071.1:0-9183 GCA_036388915.1 Pyrinomonadaceae bacterium | reverse complement strand
CTAAGCGCGGGCGTAAAGGCAAAAGGCGAGAGGGAAGACGGGGCGCCCCGTCATCCCTCTCGCCGTTTGAAGTTTGCCTTTTGCCTTCTACCTCCCCGTCAATATCTGACGGGGTGCTCCTTCGCGTAGGTGTAGGCGAGGTAGGCCGCGATGACGTGGCACAGCCAGCCGAGCAGGCCGCCCGTGCCGATCCAGAAGCCGGGTGTGAAGAGCAGCCAGAGGATGCCCCAAAGAATCTGCCCGTTGTAGAGCTGCCCCACGCCGGGGATGATTAAGCTCAGGAATCCTGCCAGAACCGGGTCGCGCATTGTTCGGTGTACCTCCGCGCTCCTATACGCGCGGCTCGGGGCGTTTGTTCGGCCGACGAGCGGCGCGGCTTACTGCGGCGGCGTCGGCGGCGTCGCGGCGTCGGTGCGGCGCACGTCCACGATCTCGGCGCGGAAGGTCTTGAGCACCTTCTGGACGACGGGGTGAGCCTCGACGCGCTCGCGCAACTCGCGCTGCTCGCGCCGCGCCTCGTCCTCGGCCGTGAGCTGCTCGTCCTCCCCCTCGCCCGGCGCGCGCACGCGGGCGGCGATGCCGACCTCGCGCCCCAGCGCCTCGCAGCAGACTTCGCGCAGCAGCCTCATGTTCTCGGGCTTCATCAGCGTGTCGCGCAGGTGCTTGCCCTCGGGCGCGAACTCGACGCGCACCTCGTCGCCCTCGACCCACACGCGCCGCGCGCCGTCGAGCGCCACGGCGAGCAGCGGCCGGCCGCGACCCTCCAAGCCCCGCTTGAACCGCGAAGCGTCGTCGTCCGGCCCGAAGCCCATCCCGCCGACTTCCACCCCGCTCAAGTCGGGCACTGAAGTTCGGGGGGGAGCCTGTCCGGCGGCCGGCGTCGTCGCCGCGGTGACGAGCGAGACGGGCGCGCCGACGCGGTCTTCGCCGGGGCGCGCGCCCTCGACGAAGGGGCGCGGCTGCTCGAAAAGCCCGCCGGCCGGCTGGGCGCCGTCCGAGACTGGGAAAGGCGCGTCGGACGCGCGCGAGGCCGCGCCGGACGCGAAAGAGGCGGCGCCGCCGCCCGACTGGACGGGCGGCGGGACGAGCTTCAGGCTCGGCGGCGACTGCACAGGCGGCGCGGCGGCGGCCGTCGTGCGCGGAGTCGCCACGGCGGGCGGGCGCGGAGTCGCGGCGGCGGGCGCGTGTGACGCGGCGCCGTTCGTTCCGGGGCCTCTCGGCGCGGGGCGCTCGGCGGGAGCGGCGGCCACCGTCTCAGGAGTCTCGGGCGCGGAGAACGAAGACGCCCCGCCCCCGCCGGCCATCCCACGGCGTGGCGGCGCCGAGGTCGGCGGCGCGGGCGAAGACGGCGGCGAGCCGGCTCCCCCGGCCGGCGCGCGCCCCGTCCGCAGCGCCTCTTCGAGTGCGTTCAGCCGTTCGACGATCTGGCCGAGCGGCGCCAGACGCCGCATCTCGACCAGCTTCACCAACCCGACCTCCAACTGGTAACGCGGGTGAGCGCCCGCGCCGAGCCGCGCCTCGGTGTCGGTCAGGCTGTGGAAGAAGCGCACGAGGTCTGACTCCGAGAAGTCGCGCGCCTCTTCCAGAAGCTCTTTGCGCTCGGCCTCGGTCGCGTCGGGCATCGCCCCGTCGCCGCCCACCTTCGCGACGAGCAGGTCGCGCAGGTGCGCCAGCAGGTCGCGGCAGAAGTTGCGCAGCTCGTGGCCTCGCACCGTCAACTCGTCCACGACCGCGAGCGCGTCGGCCGGCTGCTGCGCGGCCACGGCGCGCATCACGCGCGCGAGCAGCTCGCGCCCCGCGATGCCGAGCGCCGCCTCCACGTCCGACGCCTCGATCTTGCCGCCGCTGAAACTGATGACCTGATCGAAGGCCGACTGCGCGTCGCGCATCGAGCCTTCGCCGGCGCGCGCCACCTCGCGCAGCGCCTCGTCCGTGACCTTTATCTTCTCGGCGTCGGCGATGAGGCGCAGGCGCTCGGCGATCTTCGGCGCCGCGATGGTGCGGAACTCGAACTGCTGGCTGCGCGAGAGGATGGTCTCGGGAATCTTGTGCGCGTGCGTCGTCGCCATGATGAAGAGCACGCGCGGCGGTGGCTCCTCCAGCGTCTTCAGGAGCGCGTTGAAGGCCGGGTTCGACAGCATGTGGACTTCGTCGATGATGAAGACCTGGTAGCGGTCGCGCGCGGGGTTTCGGTCGATGATGCTGAAGATAACGTCACGCACGTTGTCGATGCCCGTGTTCGAGGCGGCGTCGATTTCGAGCACGTCAATCGAGCGCGACTCGGCGATCTCGCGGCAGGAGACGCAGGCGTCCTTGTCGGTCGTGCGGCAGGGGGTCGGCGTCGGGCGGTCGGACTTGTGGCAGTTGACGGCCTTCGCCAGCAGCCGCGCCGTCGTCGTCTTCCCCACCCCGCGCGCGCCCGAGAAGAGGTAGGCGTGGTGCAGCCGCTCGTGCTCGACGGCGTTCCTGAGCGTGCGCGTGATGTGCTCCTGCCCCGTGACCTCCTCGAAGGTCTGCGGGCGCCACTTGCGTGCGATGACTTGGTAGGACATGGGGAAGCTGTTGGGCGTCGGACGTTACTTCGTCTTCTCTAAAAACTCGATGCGGTTGCCGAAGGGGTCGAAGAGCGAGAAGCGGTAGACGAAGCCGGGGATGTCCGGCTCGTCCTTCGTCCGCACGCCGCTCGCTTCGAGGTAAGCCCTGACTGCCGAAGCGTCCTCGACCTCGAAGCCGGGGTGGCGCTTGGACGGCGCGACCGCGTCCTCGACCCCGACGTGGAGCTGCACGTCGGCGACGTTGTACCACATGCCGCCGTTCTTCTTGAGCGCGTCGGGCTTCTCGACCTCTTCCAGCCCCAGCAGGCGGCCGTAAAAGTCGCGCGCCTCCTCTTCCGTCCCGCGCGGGATGCAGACCTGTACGTGGTCGATCCTCTTGAAAATCACTTTCATCGTTTTCGCTTCGGCGGCTCGTTCAGCTCCCCTTCCGGTACGCGTAGAGTAACACGCCGAGCGGGTCGCCGACCTTGAGGTCTGCCTCCCGCGGCGCCTCGGCCGTGGCGGGCGCGCCGTCTTTCCCCGGCATCGGTTTAACCTCGAACGACGCGCGGGCGCGGTGACACTCGATGCACCACTCGGCGCTCGCGCGCACGGGGCGCGCCTCGACCTGCCACACGCCGGCTGTGAACCCGTGGCGCTCGCCGCCCGCCGCGAACTCCCGCAAGGCGCGGCGCGTCTCGTCCCAGAGCGGGACGGCGCCGGGCAGGTTCTTCGAGTCGTTGGAGCTGACGTAGATCGGCCCGGCGATGGCGCGACCCGGCCAGCCGCCAAAGCTGTTCCTCGCCACGCGGTCCTCGACGGGCACTTCGCGCAGGACGCCGCGCCCGGCGAGGTAAAGCCCGACCTTGTAGCCCTCGCGCTTGAGACCGGCGACGGCCGCCTGCTCCTCTTCGGTCGTGGGCTCGAACCTCCGCTCGGAGGCGATGCGCGCCATGCCGAAGCCGATGACGTTGTGGAAACGCTTCTGGACGGCGCGGTCGAGCGCGTCGAGCGGGTGCGGCTCGCGCGCGGGCGACTCGCCACGCGACTGCTGTCGGGTGACGGCGCGCGGCGGCGCGACATGTGCGAGCGCGGAGGCGATTGCCAGCGCCGGCAAGACTAGCCTCAGGCTCCTTGAAGGGTACTTCATCTCGCGGGTGTGGGGGGAACTTAAAGAGAAAAAGAGTCGCCGCAAGGGGCGCTCGCCTTTTGAACTCGCGCACGCGCGGATTGTGCTCCAACGCGGCGCGGTTCGGCAAGCCTCGACCCGCGGCAACTCTTCTCAATGTGGCCAGGCTCCGGACCGACCCGCAACACACGCCGCCGCCACTACCGTTGCTCCGTTCCCGGCCTGGCGGGGTTCGCGGGGCAAGCGTTGTGCGGAGCCCGAAGCCTGATAAGTTGGGAAATAGCCGTTGGCTACCGGCCGTCGGCCTTGAGCCTTGAGCCGCCAACCTTTCGTCCTAGACTTTAACCCGGCGCGCCCGCGTTGGCAAACGCACGCGGCGCGCCGCGCGGCCGTTCGCGACGACGGCGGGTTTGGGCGGCTCAGGTGCCGTTAAAGCCCGCGCGCAGGCGTCGGAGGTTCGCGCCGGGGAACTGCCCCGTGGCCTTAACTTTCGCGAGCGTCGCCTGCGCCTCGGCGCGCGTGCGGCCGGCGTAGACGGCCATGAACTGCGTGTCGTCGGCGACGCCGGTGTAGTAGAGGTCGCCCGGCTCCGCGCAGCGCGAGGCGAAGACCTTGCCGCGCGGGAAGAGCGCCTGCGCCGCCGTGCGCTCGTCCTCGGGGACGAACACGTCGCAGTTCATCCCCTTCGCCCGGTCGCGCACGCTCTTGAGGATGACGGCGTAGAACTGCTCGGTCTCCCAGATGGCCGCGTCGGCCGGCACGACGAACGGCAACTGGTGCGGCTGAAACTCGATGGTCGTGCGGCAGCGCACGGTCGGGTCTCCGCAGACGGCCGCCGGGCGCGGCGCGCGCCTCCGCTGCGCCGCCGCGCCGCCGGCGACGAGCAGACCGAGGAAGACGGTGATGACGAAAGGGGTCAGTGTTCTACGCATGGGGCTTAGGGCTCCGTTCGCGGAAAGGTTCTGATTAAGACGGCCGAGACTTTACAACCCGCCGCCGCGACTCGGCAAACGCGGCCGCGCCGGCGTGTCGGAGGCCGCGACCCGGCGGACTGTTTGAACGGCCGGCTGACCGGACTCTCTCAACCTGACTGACCGAACTCTCTCAGACTGACCTGAACGCTGACCGACCCGGCGCGAACGCCCGAAGCGCGCGACGCACTTTCCCCGAAAATTTCGCGCCGTCGCGCCGGATCGCGGGCGGCACAGACGTTGCCGGTGCGAACTTGCCTCTCTCACAAATCAGGTTGCGCGGCGGCGCGCTTTTTCGCACACGGGACGGGAGTTTTCAATGGGCATCAATCGCCACCCCGCGACGACGCGATTCACTTCCCTCGCGCTCCTCCTCGCGCTCTGCATGAGCTTGGCGGGCGTGCGCCCTGCGCGGGCGCAGCTCCTCTCCCGACTCACGCAGACGACGACGCGGACGCTTGCGCAGACGACCGAGACCGTGACGCAGGTCGTCAAGCTCTCGCCCGACCTGCTCCGGCTCGTCGCCGAGGCGCCGCCGGGACGGCGCGTGCGCGTGCTCGTTCAGGCCAACGGCCTGTGGGGGCTGACGCTCGACCTGCTCCTGCTCACGCTCGACGCGCGCACGACGCGCACGTACCGAAACTTCCCCGTACGCGCGGTGGACATCCCCGCCGGCAACGTCCTCCAGCTCGCCGCAAGCCTACTCGTCTCCTTCGTCTCGCCCGACCGCCAGGTGAGCCTGCTCGGACACCTCTCAACCACGACCGGCGCGGACGCCGCGCGCGCATCGGCCGGGACTTCGCTGCCGGCGCTCGACGGCGCGGGCGTCGGCATAGCCGTCATCGACTCGGGCGTCTACGCGGGCCACAAGTCTTTCCTCGACAAGTCGAACCGCGTGCGCGTCGTCTTCGGCAAAGACTTCACGGGCGAGGGGCGCACCGACGACGCGTACGGGCACGGCTCGCACGTCGCGGGCGTGGCGGCCGGGAACGGGCGCGTCTCGAACGGCGCGTACGCGGGCGTGGCGCCGGGCGCGGGCGTCGTCAACCTGCGAGTGCTCGACTCGCGCGGCACCGGCTCGGCCTCGGGGCTGCTCGCCGCGCTCGACTGGGTTATGACGAACCGCGCCGCTTACCAGATACGCGTCGTCAACATGAGCCTCGGCACGGCCGCCGTTGACTCGTACCGCGACGACCCCCTGTGCAGGGCCGCGCGCAGACTGGTGGACGCGGGCCTCGTCGTCGTGGCCGCCGCCGGCAACGAGGGCAAGGACGGCGCGGGTCGGAAAATCTACGGCCGCGTCCACTCGCCCGGCACCGAGCCTTCGGTCATCACGGTCGGCGCGGCCAACACCTTCGGCACCGACGCGCGCGGCGACGACACGGTCGCCACCTACAGCTCGCGCGGGCCGACGCGCGGCTTCCGCGTGGACGCGTTCGGCGCGCGCCACTACGACAACCTCGTCAAGCCCGAACTGGTCGCGCCCGGCAACAAGATCGTTGACGTGGAGTCGCCACGCAACACACTCGTCACCGCGCACCCCGAACTGGACGCGGGCGTGAGCTCGGCCGAGTCGCGCCGGATGATGCGTCTGAGCGGAACGTCCGTGGCGACGCCGGCGGTGGCGGGCGCGGCAGCGCTGATGCTTCAGGCCAACCCGAAGCTGACGCCGAACATGGTGAAGGCGCTGCTGATGTACTCGGCGCAGCCGCTCGCGGGCTTCAACTACTTCGAGCAGGGCATGGGCCAGCTCAACGTCGAGGGCGCGGTCAGGCTCGCCAAGCTCGTCCGCACCGACCTCTCGAACTCGACGCCCGTCGGCGCGCCTCTCCTCGTCGCCGCGCCGCCCGAGCCGCGGACGACCATCGCCTTCCACACCTTCACGTGGTCGCGCGGCCTGCTCTTCGACTACACGTACGCGGTCGGCGCCGACCTCGTCGAGAGCTATCAGAAAGTCTACGGCCTCGGCTTCGTCCTCGGCGACGGCGTCATCGCGGGCGACGGCGTCATCACCGGCGACGCGAGGTTTCTGTCGGACGGCGTCATCACGGGCGACCAGATTATGACGAGCGCGGGCGTCATCGCGGGCGACGGCTACCCCTTCTTCGCGGCGGGCGCGCTCTTCGGCGACGGCGTCGCGGGCGGACAGGTCTTCGGCGACGGTGTGATAACCGGCGACGGCGTGATAACCGGCGACGGGGTCATCACCGGCGACGCCATGATTCACGGCGACGACACCGACGCGATGGGCGCGCCGGGCGACGGCGGCGCGGGCTTTTGATTGACGGGCGCGCGCCCGTCAGGTCTCTCCCCTTCTCCCGAACCCACACGGCGACTTACACAATGAACCTCCCCGAACTACCCGCCGCCGACGGCGCCGAGGCGGCCGCCCGCGACCGGAGCCGCACGTTCCGCCTGCTGGTCGTCGCGCTCGGCGCGGCGGTCATCCCCGCGGCCGCGTGGCTCCTGCCCGCCGACCGGCTCGACGCGGGATTCCTGACGCTGGCGCTGCTCACCGTCGCGGTCAGCTCGCGCGTCGCGGTCAGGATTCCGCACACGACCGGGCGCATCACCGTCGCCGACACCTTCATCCTCCTCGCGCTTCTGCTCTACGGCGGCGAGGCGGCGGCGCTGCTCGCGGCGGCCGAGGGCGTCTGCTCGTCGCTGCGCATCAGCCGCCGCCCGCTGACCATTCTCTTTAACGGCGCGTTGATGGGCTGCTCGACCTACGCGACGGCGTGGGCGCTCAAGCTCGCGTGCGGCCCGGCCGGAGAGGCGCTCGGGGCGGGTCGCGCCTCGGCGCTCGTCACGACGGTCTGCGTGATGGGGACGGCGCAGTACGTCTTTAACGCCGGCCTCGTCGCCTTCGACAAGGCGCTCAAGCTCGACCAGGGGTTCGTGCGGACGTGGCGCGAGTTCTACCTCTGGGCTTCGATCACGTACTTCGCGGGGGCGGCCGCGGCGGGCGTGCTGGCGCGCCTCGTCGTCACCTACAGCTTCTACCCCGTGGCGGCGGCGGCGCCCGTGGTCGCCATCGTCTACCTGACCTACCAGACCTACCTCAAGAGCGTCGAGGCGGCCGACGCGCAGGCCGCGATGGCCGAGAGCCACGTGCAGGAGTTGAACCGCTACCTCGCCGAGCAGGAGCGCATCAGCCGCGAGTTGGAGGAGAGCCGCGAGCACTTCCGCAACGCCGCGCTCCACGACGCGCTGACGGGGCTGCCGAACCGCGCGCTGCTGATGAGCCACCTCAAGCTCGCCGTCGAGCACGCCAAGCGGCGGCCCGGCTTCCTCTTCGCCGTCCTCTTCCTCGACCTCGACCGCTTCAAGGTCATCAACGACTCTCTGGGTCACCTCGCGGGCGACCAACTCCTCGACCAGTTCGCGCGCCGGCTCGAAGTCTGCATCCGCACCACCGACACGGTCGCGCGCCTCGGCGGCGACGAGTTCGCCATCCTGCTGAGCGACATCGAAGACTACGCCGACGCCGCGCGCGTCGCCGAGCGCATACAGGAGGAGCTTGAGCGCCCCTTCCACCTCGGCGGCCACGAGGTCTACACGTCCGCCTCCATCGGCATCTGCTTGAGCGCCACGGGCTACAACGACCCGGACGCCATCCTGCGCGACGCCGACACCGTGATGTACCGCGCGAAGGCCAACGGCCGGGCGCGCCACGAGCTCTTCGACGAGGGGATGCACGCGCGCGCCGTCGCCCTGCTCCGCACCGAGACCGACCTGCGCCGCGCCGTCGAGCGCGACGAGTTCCGCGTCTTCTACCAGCCGATACTCTCGCTCGTCACCGGCGAGGTCGCGGGCTTCGAGGCGCTGGTGCGCTGGCAGCACCCTGCGCTCGGCCTCGTCCCGCCCTCCGAGTTCATCCCCGTCGCCGAGGAGACCGGGCTGATCGTCGAGATCGGCCGCCGCGTCCTCTCCGAGTCGTGCCGGCAACTCCGCGAGTGGCAGACGCGCGGCGTCGTCCCCGAGACGCACCACGTCAGCGTCAACCTCTCGGGCAAGCAGTTCGCGCAGGCTTCTCTGGCGGCGTCGGTCGCCGGGGCGCTCGGCGAGACGGGTCTCGACCCGCGCTGCCTGCGTCTGGAAATCACCGAGAGCGTCGTCATGGGGAACGCCGAGGCGACGTGCGCGACGCTCGAACGCTTGCGCGCGCTGGGGCTGGGCGTCAGCATCGACGACTTCGGCACCGGCTACTCGTCGCTCTCCTACCTCCACCGCTTCCCCGTGGACACGCTGAAGGTTGACCGCTCGTTCATCAGCCGCATGGGCGAGGGCGACGAGAACGGCGAGATCGTCCGCACCATCGTCACGCTCGCCTCGAACCTCGGGATGGGCGTGGTCGCCGAGGGCGTCGAGACCGCGCGCCAGGCCGACCTGCTCCGCGGGCTGGGCTGCGAGTACGCGCAAGGCTACCTCTTCGCGCGCCCGCTCGACCCGCAGGCGGCCGAGGCCTGGCTCGCCGCGCGGCGCGAACAGGGGCAAGCGGCGTTAACGTAAAAGCTGCGTTGAGACGAAAAGCGGGGCGGCCGCCGAG